>NZ_JBDPAC010000002.1:0-208107 GCF_039836695.1 Collinsella aerofaciens
GTATCGGGTTCCCACATTCATCCGCACATGTGCGGATGAATGTGGGAGGTGTTCGGATAAAGTTGATAATCAAGGGGCTATTTGCCGCAAAGATGCGCCGCGTGTAATTTGCCCGAGGCGTGGACCGATGGCGTATCATTATCTCTTGCTTGTTTGCACTGCTCAGGGAGGGGCCGCGCATGGCGCAGGAACACGATCTGTTTGATGACATTATCGAGATCAGCAAGGGTTTCGACTTTCTTAAAAATCCGCTTGGCGGCGTGACCAATGCACTCGATCCGTCGGCGCCGCAGTGGAATCCTGCCGACTACAAGGAGCGTCCGCGCGGCAACACCATTCCATGCCTGACCTGCAAAAACGAAAAGAGCGGCTGCACCGCGTGCATGGACGTGTGCCCGGTCAACGCTATCGAGGTCGAGGAAGACTCCATCGAGATCCTCGACTCCTGTCGCAAGTGCGGCCTGTGCGCCGCTGCCTGTCCGACCGAGGCGATCATCTCGCCGCGCCTGGCGCCCAAAAACCTGTATGACGATATCGTCTCTGCTGCTACGAGCCACGAGACCGCCTACGTCACCTGCACGCGCGCCCTCAAGCGCATGCCGCGTGAGAACGAGGTCGTCGTTGCCTGCGTGGGCGATATTACTGCCGAGACCTGGTTCTCGGTACTGGCCGACTATCCCAACGTGAGTGTGTACCTGCCGTTGGGTGTGTGCGATAAATGCCGCAACACCGGCGGTGAGGACATTCTGGGCGAGGCGATTGCGAAGGCCGAAGAGTGGACTGGCACGGGCATGGGCCTGGAGGTCGACCCCAAGAGCCTCAAGTGCCATAAGCGCCGCGAGTACGAGCGCAAGGAGTACATGGAAAAGATTGCCCGCACCACGGGCCTGACGGTGACCAAGCTCAACCCGGCGACGGCGGCGCTGGCCTCGGTGACGCAAAAGCTCAAGGCCCATCGCCATCAGATTACCCAGCTGGAGCGCACGCTCAACACCATGTGCGGCACTACGACGACCAAGCGTCGCCGTTCGCTCACGCACGGGCGCCAACTGGTACTCTCGACGCTGCAAAACCATCCCGAGCTTGCCCAGAACATACAGGTGAGCACGCCGGAGTGCGATTTTGACAAGTGCACGTCGTGCGGCGAGTGCGTCAACGTGTGCCCCACGTTCGCCTGCGATTTGGTGGGAAGCGGCCGCTTTGCGTTGGAGTCTACGTATTGTTTAGGCTGCGGCGCCTGTGTCAAGGTTTGTCCCGAGCATGCGCTCAAGCTTGTTGAACACGACGCGTCCAATCTGGTCGTCGTCGATCCCGAAGCCGAGGAAAAGGCCGCCCAGAAGGCGAAGGCTCACGAAGAAGCTGAGAAGGTCAAGGCCGAGGCAAAGGCCAAGCTGGACAAGATGCTCGACCAGGTGGAAAAGCTCGCGGACTAGTTAAAAGAGCGTAAATGATGGCCGGTGGGACAGGTACTGCCCCGCCGGCCAAAAAAGTTGCGGTGGAATAGTTCCTGTTTTGCCCTTAAGCTGGCCATTCTAGGAACTATTCCACCGCAACTAATAGATGGTTAGCTCATACTGCTCTGATGGGTCTCGCTGCCGTTATTGCGGCGGGTGACCGTTTCGTGGAGTAAAAAGAAGCTGGGAACCTGCTTTGTCTCGGTGTATTCCATAAGGATACCGTCGGCGTTGTAGGTCTGCCCGCGTACAACGGCGAGTGCGTTAAAGTCGTCGAGATCGAGCACGCGTGCATCCTCGGGCGTGGGATGCTCAATCGTTACATCGCGTTTGCCCGTGGCAATCTTAATGCCAAGATCTTCTTCGAGGTAACGATAGATCGAGTCGTTGACAATCTCGGGTGTCAGCCCCGGTACCTGTGAGCTTAGGTAATAGGAGTCGTCGGAGCACACGGCTTGTCCGTCTGCATAACGGATGCGTTTGGCGCGTGTGAGCTCACAGCCTTCGGGAAACCCAGTAATCTTGGAGAGCGCCTTGCTGCAGATGAGGAGCTCAAAGACGGTGGTGACAGTCTTGAGCTCAAAGCCTCGGTTGACCGCGATTTCCTTAAAGGTCTCGAGTCCGCCGCCACCACGACTCTTCTCGTCACTGATGTTGCGAATGACGCGCATGCCTTTGCCTTGCTGGGGGAGCACGTAACCATCTGCCGCAAGCATCGAGATGGCGCGACGGACCGTCATGCGCGAACAGTCAAACAGCTGCGTGAGCTCAGTCTCCGAAGGCAGATAACTCTGATAGGCGTATGTGCCGTCGTCAATCGACTGCTTCACGTTGTCGTAAATAGTTTGGAAGATGGCTCGCGCCATGACGGTCTCCTAGAGCTGAGTGCGCGAGCGGTGGATGAGGACCGCTCGCGCAGGTGCCGATCGATTTACTTGCTGGGGTCGATTATATATTTACCCATGGCACGCAGAGCTGGGTCTGACAGGATGGCGCCGAGTTCGTCGAGGGAAGCCACCTTGGCGACCATCGAGGATACGTCGAGCCTGCCAGAGTCGATGAGCTCGAGCGCGCGACGCTGCGTATAAGGGTTGATGTAGGACGAGGTAAGCACAAGCTCCTTCTGGAAGACCTCGAAGGGCTTGACGGTGATTGTCTCATCGGGCTTGGTGAGGCCGAACATCATGACCGTAGCCTTGTGGCCGGCGATCTGGATGGCCTGCTCGATGGTGACGGGCTTGCCAACACACTCGATAACGACATCGACGTTGCCGACGCCCTCCTGCTTCAGGCGGGCCGGGACGTCCTCGTGGATGGAGTCGATCGTCAGATCGGCGCCGAGCTTGAGTGCAACCTCGCGTTTGCCCTCGACAGGCTCGAGCAAGACGACTTTGGTGGCGCCGGCGTTTTTGGCAAGCTGCATCATGAGCAGGCCGATCATGCCGCCGCCGATAACGACAACTGTGCTGCCGGGCTTGATGCTGCACATATCGATGCCGTGCAGGCAGCAGGCGACGGGCTCGGTCATAGCACCCTGCTCAAAGCTGGTGTGATCGCCCAACTTGTAGACTTGCTGCATATCGACGGAGCAGTACTCCGCAAAGCCGCCGTTAACGGTGGTGCCGTAGCCGGTCATATGCTCGCAGTAGTGGTTGATTCCGTCACGGCAGGGTTCGCAGCAGCCGCAGGGATGGTTTGGGTCAATGCACACGCGATCGCCCGGTTTAAAGTCGGTGACGTCGCTGCCTACGGCCTCGACAACGCCCGCAAACTCATGACCAAGGATCGTAGGCGGGGTAACGTCGGCTGCACCCTTGTCGCCTTCATAGATATGAACGTCGGTACCGCAGACGCCGCAAGCTTTGACGTTGATCAGAACGTCGCGCCTGCCCACGGCCGGCTTTGCCGATTCCTCGACTCTGAGGTCGTGCTTTCCATAGAAGACCGCGCTTTTCATGGTGACTCCTTAACGTGGCGGTGAATGTTGTAATGAAGTATAGGTATGCAAACATCCTTATACAAGCCTATCTAGACAAGTCGATAAATATTTTGTTTTAGAAGTTTTAGACAAACAGGCAATAACAGGCAAAACCTTTGAAATAAACCGTTCACCGTCAAATATCGACCGCTGACCGAACATGGAAACCGTATTAACTTGTCTAGATAAGTGATATGATAAAAATGGAAGCGCAAGAAGTCAGGGAAGCGGGCCCACCCGTCCTATTGCACGAGGTACACGCAAACGGCGCGTCTGCGGTCTCGAGTGAAGCCAAAACCGCAGCCGCTCCGAATGAAGAGAGGGGGATTCCCCGTCATGATGCAAAAGATACAACGTTTCGGCGGTGCAATGTACACGCCTGCAATTCTTTTCGCATTTTCCGGAATCGTCGTCGGCCTGGGTACGTTGTTTACCACCGAGGCGATCTTTGGCGAGATGGCCACTGCGGGCCATCTTTGGTTTGATTGCTGGAATGTGCTGCTCCAGGGTGGTTGGACGCTCTTTAACCAGATGCCGTTGCTGTTTTGCGTAGCGTTGCCAATCTCGCTCGCGAACAAGCAGAACGCTCGCTGCTGCATGGAGGCTTTGGCCATCTACCTTACCTTCAACTACTTTGTTAGCACAATCTTGGGGCAGTGGGGCCCTGTCTTTGGGGTCGACTACTCTGTCGAGGCGGGCAGCGGTACTGGTCTTGCCACTATCGCAAGCATCAAAACGCTTGATATGGGCATCATGGGCGCGCTCATTATCTCTGGTATCGCCACGATGCTGCATAATAAGTTCTTCGACACCGAGCTCCCCGAGTGGTTGGGCGTGTTCTCGGGTTCCGTGTTCATCTATATGATCGGTTTCTTCGTTATGGTTCCGGTCGCTCTTATCGCCTGCCTGGTGTGGCCGCATGTTCAGGCTGCTATCTCTGCCTTCCAGGGATTCATCCTTTCCGCCGGTACGTTTGGCGTGGGTGTCTTTGCTTTCTTCGAGCGCGTGCTGATCCCTACAGGCCTGCACCACTTTATCTATACGCCGTTCTATTACGACAACGCGGCGGTCAACGGCGGCATCTTTGCTGCTTGGGCCAACATCCTGCCCCAACTGGCTGCCGATCCGAGCATTGCTCTTAAGGATGCCGCACCCTGGGCTGCCTATACCTGCCCTGGTTGGACTAAGGTCTTCGGCTCGCTTGGCGTCGCCATTGCGTTTTATATGACCGCCAAACCCGAGCGCAAGCAGCGCGTCAAGGCTCTGCTGATCCCGGTCACCCTTACCGCTATGCTTTGCGGTATTACCGAGCCGCTTGACTTCACCTTCCTGTTCATCGCGCCCGGCCTGTTCGTCGTCCACTGCGTGCTCGGAGCGCTTGGCTGCATGGCTCAAAACCTCCTTGGCGTCGTGGGTATCTTCGACGGCGGCATCATCTCGATGCTCTCGTGGGACTGGCTGCCCCTTTGGGCCGCACACGGTCTGCAGTACGCCATCTCCATCCTTGTCGGTCTGTGCTTTACCGCTCTTTGGGTTGTGGTCTTCCGTTTCCTGATCGTCAAGTTCGACTTTAAGACCCCCGGTCGCGAGGATGACGATGTTGAGGTCGAGCTCAAGTCCAAGGCCGACTACAAGCAAAAGCAGGGCGGTGCTGCTGCTGGCAAATCGGCCGCCCAGAGTAAAGATGATGAGCGCTTGGTGCTTGCCGAGAACATCCTCGATCTGCTCGGTGGCACGGATAACATCATCGATGTAACGAACTGCGCTACCCGTCTGCGCGTTAACGTCAAGGACAAGAGCGTCGTTGCACCCGAGGCTTCCTTCAAGGCGATCGGTACGCATGGCTTGGTGGTCCAAGGTCAGTCAATCCAGGTCATTGTCGGCCTTAGCGTCCCGCAGGTTCGCGAGAAGTTCGAGAGTCTTCTGAAGTTCGAGACTCTTCTGTAAACCATCGTCCATCGAAACAATCGGCCTTGCAGAGCCGGTATGCACCGCAAGGCCGATTCTAGAGATAAAAAACTCCACTTCTAGGTAACAATTCCAAACCGTGCAGGCCGCGTACGGGGATGGATTGAGCAAGCGGCCAGAATGAGGAGGACATCATGTCCAAGAAAAACTATGCCGTGACCATTGCCGGCGGTGGCTCTACCTTCACCCCGGGCATCGCTCTGATGCTGCTTGAGGAGCGCGACCGCTTCCCGGTCAACAAGGTGACTTTCTACGACAACAACGCCGAGCGCCAGGAGACCGTGGCCAAGGCCTGCGAGATCTACTTCCACGAGAACGCCCCCGAGGTTGAGTTTAGCTACACCACCGACCCCGAGACCGCATTCACCGGGACCGATTTCGTCCTTGCTCACATCCGCGTCGGCCTGTACGCCATGCGTGAGCTCGACGAGAAGATTCCTCTCAAGTACGGCTGCGTTGGCCAAGAGACCTGCGGTGCCGGCGGTATCGCCTACGGCATGCGCTCCATCGGTGGTGTCATCGAGATCCTCGACTACATGGAGAAGTACAGCCCCAACGCCTGGATGCTCAACTACTCCAACCCCGCGGCCATCGTCGCCGAGGCCTGCCGCGTGCTGCGCCCCAACAGCCGCATCATCAACATCTGCGACATGCCGATCGACCTCATGGATAAGATGAGCCGTATGTGCGGCATCAAGGATCGTCGCGAGCTGCAGTATAGCTACTACGGCCTTAACCACTTTGGTTGGTGGAGCAAGATCTACGACAAGGACGGTAACGACCTCATGCCGCAGATTAAGGAGCACATGGCTAAGAACGGCTACCTGGACGGCATCGAGCACGAGGCCGGTAAGGAGCAGCATGTCGAGGAGAGCTGGATTCACACCTTCGGCAAGGCCAAGGATGTCTATGCTGTCGATCCCGAGACGATTCCCAATACCTACCTCAAGTATTACCTGTACCCGGACTATGTCGTCGAGACGTCTGACCCCAACTACACTCGCGCCAATGAGGTTATGGACGGCCGCGAGAAGAAGGTCTTTGGCGCTTGCCGCGACATCATCGCCAAGGGTACTGCCAAGGACGGCGGCTTTGAGCCAGATGTACATGCCAACTACATCGTCGACCTTGCCTGCGCACTGGCCGAGAACACGCTCGAGCGCTTCCTGCTGATCGTCCCCAACGATGGCGCTGTGCCCAACTTCGACCCGACGGCCATGGTCGAGGTGCCTTGCATCGTCGGTTCCAACGGCTTTGAGAAGATCTGCCAGGGCCCGATCCCGCAGTTCCAGAAGGGCCTGATGGAGCAGCAGGTTTCCGTCGAGAAGCTCGTTGTCCAGGCTTGGGTCGAGGGCAGCTACCAGAAGCTCTGGCAGGCGCTCACGCTCTCCAAGACCATTCCTTCGGCGAGCGTTGCCAAGCAGATCCTGGACGAGCTCATCGAGGCCAACAAGGATTTCTGGCCCGAGCTTAAGTAAGGACTACTGTCTCGAACCCTCACGCATCTCTGCTTCATTTGCGCCGCCGCGGTGTCCGGATTCGCCCGGATGCTGCGGCGGCGCTATACTTATACGGTTTGAAGTACCTGTACCAAAAGGAGCTGTCGTGTCCCTTTCCATCGGTATCGTGGGCTTGCCCAACGTGGGCAAGTCGACGCTGTTCACCGCGCTTACCAAAAAGACCGGCCTTGCCGCCAACTACCCGTTTGCCACGATCGACCCCAACGTGGGCATCGTCGATGTGCCCGATAGCCGCCTGCAAAAGCTCGCCGACATCGTCAACCCCGGCCGCATTGTGCCGGCTACGGTCGAGTTTGTCGACATCGCTGGCCTGGTGAAGGGTGCCAACGAGGGCGAGGGCCTGGGCAACCAGTTCTTGGCAAACATCCGCGAGACCGATGCCATCTGTGAGGTCGTGCGCTACTTCAAGGACCCCAACGTCATGCGTGAGGTGGGTCGCACAGGCGAGTTCGTCGACCCCGCCGGCGATGCCGACACCATCATGACCGAGCTCATCCTGGCCGACATGGGCACGCTCGAGAAGCAGCTGCCTAAGCTCGAGAAGGAGGCCAAGCGCGATAAGGAGCTCATGCCCAAGTTTGAGGTCGCCAAGCGCCTGCTTGCCTGGCTCAACGAGGGTAAGCGCGCCGCGTCCATGGAGATGACCGACGAGGAGCGCGCCGCTGCCAAGGGCCTGTTCCTGCTCACCATGAAGCCCATCCTGTATGTGGCCAACGTAGACGAGGATATGCTCAACGACGACCTGGCGCCCATCGATGGCGTCAAGCCGCTGCCCATCTGCGCCAAGATTGAGGCCGAGCTTTCCGAGCTCGATCCCGAGGACGCCGCCGACTACCTGGAGAGCCTGGGCCTGGAGCAGCCCGGTCTGGACGTGCTCGCGCAGGCAGCCTACAAGCTGCTCGGCCTGCAGTCGTTCTTTACGGCTGGCGAGATGGAGGTCAAGGCCTGGACGGTTCGTCAGGGCGCGACCGCCCCGCAGGCCGCCGGCGTCATCCACACCGACTTTGAGCGCGGCTTTATTAAGGCCGAGGTCATTGGCTACGACGACTACATCGAGCTCGGCGGCGAGCAGGGCGCCAAGGCCGCCGGCAAGCTGCGTATTGAGGGCAAGGACTATGTCATGGCCGATGGCGACGTCGTGCACTTCCGCTTTAACGTGTAAGGGCGACGCGCATGTTCAAATATGGCAAAAAAGCTGGCTACATGGGTATTGCGCTGCTCGTACTTGCGGTGATTCCGCTGGTGGTCGCAGCGTGTGTTATCCCCAACATTGGTCCCGAGGTGGCAACGAAGTTTAATGCCGCCGGCGAGGCGACGCGCTGGGGCAAGAGTTACGAGCTGCTGGCGTTGCCGGTGCTCAATCTGCTGCTGAGCGTGGCGACGTACTTTACGGCGGGACGCCAGGCTAAAAACAATGATGACTCCGCCGCCATGGCGCGCATCGTGTGCGAGCGCTACCTGCGAAACGGCTGCATCACGGGTGTGTTTCTCAACGTAATCAACGTCTACTTTATGTATTCGGCGATTACCGGTATGGGCTTTGGCCTGGGCTTTTAGCTTGCGCCTTTAGGCAACGAGCCTGCAAGCATATTCGATGGCTGCTGCGAGGCCGCCGCTCGATCGTGGTTGAAAGACTACATCGGCGGCGGCCTCGTTTTCGTATCCGGCGCCGCGAAGGGCGAGTGCGATACCGGCTTCCAGGAGAAGGGGCAGGCCACGCTGGCTGGTTGCGATTACGGCAGCCTGATTGAGCGAGCAGCTGTGCGCTTGGCATTGGATGGCAAGTTCACCTTGCGCCGGGCAAGGGACCAGAACGGCGGCGACGCGACTTGATAGCAATGCAAATGCTGTGCGCTCATCGGGCGAGAGACATTCTGCTTCAACGACGACGAGCTTGGGCGGTGCGCTGTTTGTGCGAAGCGTGGCTCGGTACGTGCGGACCGAAGAACCCGACATAGAAAACTCCTGTGTATTCGGCAAAACGTAAACTATAGTTTACGTTTATGTTCGGCTCCATTTCAAACTCGGCTGCATGGACGAACGTGCGAAACAGATTCTTGGCAGGCGGGTCGAAGAGACACGCAGGGACCTTGGTATCTCCAAGGTTGATTTTTGTGTGGCGACAGGAATCAGCCGACCCTACCTCGACCGAATCGAAGATGGGACGGCAAATTTCACGCTCAAGGTTCTATTTAAGATCGCGCCCGCCCTTGGCATGACGGTGTCAGAGCTTCTCGAGGGTATCGAATAGGGCGTTCCCCGCTGCTATTTGACGCTCTTTGGGCGGGTCCCCCTGGTTGCGATGTGCAAAATCGCGAGTATTCAGCACCAGTTCGGCCGTAGATGGTAGCTCGAGCGGCTGGCTTTGCCTTTTTGACAGTAGATAATCCACACGCAAAATAAAAATGAGGAATAAATATTTATTAGACGGACCCTTCGTCCTAAAAGTTCGTCTAATAATCGGCCGATTCTATGCCTCCGGAGGAGAAATTGCAGAATACTCCGATTTTTGCACGGCCCGAGGGGGACCACCTGTCGTTTAAGGCTGCGATAAGTGGAGCTGCCTTAGGGATTACGCCATCGGGACGCGGTCGTGGTTGACTTGGCTGTAGAACAGGCGCTGGATTTCGGTGGCATCGCGTGACTGGCCGAGTGCCCACATGGTCTTGGCCACAAGCGTCTCGGTGGTCATGTCATCGCCGCGCAGAATGCCCGGATGATCGGCGTAAGCGCGGCCGACCTCATAAACGCCCAGATCGAGGCCCTCTTCGGGGACCTGCGTGGTCATAACGACGGTGCGGCCCGAATCGACCCAGCGGAAAATCGCCTCCTGGAATGACTCGCCGGACTCGCCAAACTCGGGGATACCGCCAATGCCAAAGGTCTCCAGAATCACGGCGTCGTAGCTATCGGCTAGGGCGTCCAGGATACCCGGGTTCACACCGGGCGTAAGCTTGAGTACAAATACGCGCGGGTCGATGCTGTCGTAGAAACGCACCGGGTTTTCGCCCTGATGCGTGCCGTGGAGTCCGTTGCGCACGATGCGGTCGTTGCGGATATAGGCGATGGGCGGATAATTGACGCTAATGAACGCGTTAAAGCTCATGGTGCGTTGCTTGCGGGCGCGCGTGCCGGCAATGGCGACGCCACCAAACACAATCGACACATCGTGCGAATGCTCGTCGAGCGCATAGAGCAGGCTCTGGTACAGGTTGAGCTTGGCGTCGGTAAAGGGATTGCCCATGGGCTTTTGCGAGCCGGTGAGCACGATAGGCTTGGGGCTGTCCTGAATCAGATAGGAAAGCGCCGCCGCGGTGTAGCTCATGGTGTCGGTGCCGTGCAGAATCACGAAGCCGTCGTGGTCGGCATAGCCCTTGACGATGACGTCGCGGATACGCATCCAGTCACTGGGGCGCATATTGGTGCTGTCGATGTTCATGGGCTGCACGACGTCGAGCTCGCAGAGGCCCGAGATCTCGGGGACGCTCTGGGCGAGCTCCTCACCGGTCAGGGCGGGGGAGAGGCCGTTGCCGTCCTCGGTCGATGCGATGGTGCCGCCCGTGGCGATGAGAAGGATGCGCTTCATGCTGGTATTCCTATCGTATTTGCCGCCGCAGAGGCGGAGTCGTTCGGCAGTATTGTGGCACAGGGCGTCCAATGTTCAAACGTATTACATCATCTGTAACGTTTGGTAACACTTCAATTGCTGGCAAATAGGGGCCCGGGTCGTGCGTTTGCCGTGCGCTGATGGCTGCGAGGGACGAGAAACCCCATATAACGTGTACACTATGGAGGTTATTTTCGTTCATTCACGCGGGTGGGCACCGGCTCCCCGCCAACAAGAGGGGGAAACCATGGATCAAAAGGCTTCCGCAAAGGTCCTCGTACTCGACTTTGGTGCGCAGTACGGTCAGCTCATTGCCCGTCGCGTCCGCGACCTCAACGTGTATTCCGAGATTGTCCCCTGCGACATCTCGGCCGACGAGATTCGCGAGATGAACGCCTCTGCGCTCATCCTTTCTGGCGGCCCGGCCTCCGTGTACGCCGAGGACGCTCCGTCCATCGATCCTGCCATCTTTGACCTGGGTCTTCCCGTCCTGGGCTTCTGCTACGGCCATCAGATCACGGCCGTGACGCTCGGCGGCAAGGTCGGCCACTCCGAGGTGGGCGAGTACGGCCGCGCCACCATCACACGCACGGCTGGCGCCAAGCTCTTTAACTCCACGCCCATGGAGCAGACCGTGTGGATGAGCCATCGCGATGCCGTCTCCGAGGTGCCCGAGGGCTTTACCGTTACCGCCAGCACTGACGTGTGCCCGGTTGCCGCCATGGAGTGCGTTGAGCGCAAGATCTTCACCACGCAGTTCCACCCCGAGGTCAAGCATTCCGAGTACGGTCAGCAGCTGCTGAGCAACTTCCTGTTTGAGATCTGCGGCCTGGAGCCCAACTGGAGCATGGACAACCTGGTCGAGACCATGACGGCCGAGTTCCGCGAGAAGGTCGGTGACGACCGCGTGATTCTGGCCCTGTCCGGCGGCGTCGACTCCTCCGTCGTGGCTGCGCTGGGCGCTCGCGCCGTGGGCAAGCAGATGACCTGCGTGTTCATCAACCACGGCCTGCTGCGCAAGGGCGAGCCCGAGCAGGTGGAGGAGGTCTTCACCAAGCAGTTTGACGTCGACTTTATCCACGTCCACGCCGAGGACCGTTATGCCGAGCTTCTGGCCGGCGTGACCGAGCCCGAGGAGAAGCGCCGCATCATCGGTACGCAGTTCTGGAAAGAGTTCTTCGCCGTGGCGCAGCAGCTCGAGACCGATGGCAAGCCGGTCAAGTACCTGGCTCAGGGCACCATCTACCCCGACATCATCGAGTCCGGCGCTCGCAAGACGGGCGGCAAGACGGCCACCATCAAGAGCCATCACAACCTGATCCCGTTCCCCGAGGGCGTGCACTTCGACCTCATCGAGCCGCTCGATCACTTCTTTAAGGACGAGGTCCGCGCGCTTGGTCTGGCGCTGGGCCTGCCGGGTCACATCGTGTTCCGTCAGCCTTTCCCGGGCCCGGGTCTGGCCATCCGCATCATCGGTGCGGTCGACAAGGAGAAACTCGAGATCCTCAAGAACGCCGACGCTATCGTGCGCGAGGAGCTCGACGCCTACAACCAGCGCCTGTTTGAGCAGACCGGCGAGCGCAACTCCGAGCACAGCTGCTGGCAGTACTTTGCGGTCCTGCCCGACATTAAGTCCGTTGGCGTTATGGGCGACGAGCGCACCTACCAGCGCCCGATCATCCTGCGCGCCGTCGAGTCCAGCGATGCCATGACCGCCGACTGGGCCAAGCTGCCCTACGACGTGCTGGCCCGCATCTCCGGCCGCATCGTGGCCGAGGTTCCCGGCGCAAACCGCGTGTGCTACGACATCACGTCCAAGCCGCCCGCGACCATCGAGTGGGAGTAGGACGACAGGGTTCTGACCTGCGATTTTGAGTGCCGCACTATGCCGCTGAGTTTCGTTTCGTACGAGAGTCATGACAAAGCCACCAGCGACGGAGATGAGTAAAAGCGATTAAAGAGCCTCCGTTCCCTGCGTTGGGACGGAGGCTCTTTCTTTGCCGTTTTACTCCCTTGTCTCCGTTCGGGGATTATTTCCTGCTCATTTAGGGCTATTCGCGCTGAAAGATTTTGACTAGCTTGGTGTCCTTTATTTCGTAGACAATGTCTGCGACGTTCTCGACCAGCCTCTTATCGTGGGAG
The DNA here is from genome assembly GCF_039836695.1 of Collinsella aerofaciens. Taxonomy (GTDB): domain Bacteria; phylum Actinomycetota; class Coriobacteriia; order Coriobacteriales; family Coriobacteriaceae; genus Collinsella; species Collinsella aerofaciens_BD. The sequence continues at coordinate 12,670 of NZ_JBDPAC010000002.1, forward strand.
ACGAACACTATCGTTCCGGCATAGGCGCTCATCATCTGCTCGAGGGCTTCGGCGCTCTTGATGTCCAGGTAATTTCCAGGCTCGTCCATGAGCAAGATGTTGTATCTGCCCAGCAGCATCTTCGCGAGTAGCAGCTTGATGACTTCGCCTCCCGAGAGAACGCCAACGTCCTTTGTCAGGTCGCGCGGTCCGATTCCCATAGAGGCGAGGATGCCTCGAATTTCGGTCATGCTGTACTCGCAACCATTCTGCATGAACGAGATCACAGACTGGCGGGCGTCGAACTTGTAACCTGTCTGTTCGAAGTAGCCGATCTCTGCTTTGGGAGAGATGCTGATACCGTCGGCGCGTCGAACGATTGCCTTCAGCAGGCTGGTCTTTCCTGTGCCGTTGCCACCGGTGATGGCCACTTTGGCACCGAGCGGTATCTCGAATTTCGCGTGGTCATAGAGCACGCAGTTGCCGAAGCTCAAGCTGAAATCATCTGCCGAGATGGGAAATTTGCTGTGCAGTTCCAGGGCCTTGCTCTGGCGGAAGCGCACGGCGCGAATGCTATCTGGGGCCTCGATCCCTTCGAGCGCTTCGAGGCGCTTCTCCATGTTCTTAGCTGCCTGATGCATTTTCTTCTGCTTGGTGCCGGTTGTTTTCTGATGCCCCAAGCGACCTGCATACTCGTTGCTTTTTTTCGCACCCTTCCGCTTGGCGTCGACCTGCCGTGCTTTTTTCCGCTGTTTTTCGATGGCGGCTTCGAGGCGATCGCGCTCGCGCATCGCCTCTTCGTATCGAGTCGCCTGAGCTTTGCGCTCTTCTTCTTTCTGTCGCAGATAGTCGGAGTAGTCACCCCAGAATTCGGAAATACCGCCGTCTTTGAGCTCCCAGATCTTGTCTACCACCTGGTCGAGAAAATGACGGTCATGGCTCACGATGAGCAGGGCCCCATCAAATGCCTTGAGTTGTCCGACGAGAAGGCGGATGCCGTCTTGGTCGAGGTGGCTCGTAGGCTCGTCGGCGAAGATCGCGCTTGCATGCTGGGAGAGCGCAGAGGCAATCTTGGCGCGTGTTTCCTCCCCGCCGCTCATCGTCTCCTGCGCCACTTCGGCGACGTTGAGACGGGAGAGCATCTCGCCGTTGTCCTGAGCCGCATCAAGGTCGAGTTCGTCGAGCTGGCCGATGAGGGCAATGCTGCCGAAGCGCCTGACGTCGGCGTCCGCAATGGTTAGATTGCCGCTCAGGATTTTTAGCAGGCTGGTTTTGCCTGCACCGTTGTCTCCTACCAAGCCGATGCGATCGTAGGGGTAGATTTCCAATTCTTCGATGTCCAGAATATCGCGGCCGGCATATTCCAAAAAGATGTCTTTAGCTTTGACTATGAGTTCCATAAGTTGAACCACCTTTTGTGTATTGTCGTTTTCTGGAAGCGCAGCCATGCCAATAAAGAATCGTTCACGTCGATTTTTCGCCTTTGCCCGATTGCCGGCGTGAGCGTTTTGGCCTTGCGCAAGCCGGCAAATCCGAAAATGATAGTTGGCGGGGAATAAGGAGCGCGATGTGGGATGTCGGCGCAATACCTCGTCGTCGCAAGGGCTTGAAGGCTGACGCGCGAACCGATGGCTGCCGCCTCTTTTTTCGAATGCTTGGGCTATTGAATCTGCCCGGAATCTTTTTTCCCCACGTTTCGGACGCTTGGAGCGAGAAGCATCGCCAACGCAAGCAGTGTCATGGTCGCTCCAGAACCGACGGACCACAACGGAGCTCCGAGCAGGTCCGCAAAAACGGAGGGGGCTGCGAGGCCCATGGGCATGGCCCACGCCATAATGGTTCCATAGAGACCAAAAACGCGGCCTAGGTACTCAGGAGGTATCTGCTCCTGCATAAGGGCAGTCTGGGTTCCCGCGTACAGCGGGGAGCATGCGCCCATAAGAAAGCTCGCCGGTAGGAAAGCGGCGAACAGCGACGGGCCGAGCAATCCGGATGCGATTGCGACGACGCCGAAGCCGGCGATCGCGGCGACCATGGTGAGCGACCTATTGCGGAACCCTCCCGTGGCCGCCAAAATGCCGGACCCAGCCAGCATGCCTGCGGAGAAAAGGACCTCCACCAAAGCAGCATCCCCCATGCTACCGCCAAAATGTCCCAAGGTCATTATTGGGAACAATGCCGCGAGTGGGGAGAACGCGAAAGCGAAGACGAACCCGCACCAAAGAAGGGCGAACAGCCCCCTGTATCCCCTGATCAGCTTGTAGCCGTCCGAAATCTCAGAGAAAAGTTCTCGAACTTTATTGGAAAAGGACGAGCTGCGGTCGGCTTCGTCGAGTCCTCCTGCGTCTATCTGAGCGGCGAGGACAGCTAGAGAAGCGAAAAGCGCCCCCAGCACGTCGAGGGCAATCATGGCGGTAATGTCCGCCACAGGATAAATCACTGCCGCGAGCGCGGCGCCAAGAATGTATCCGGCGGACTGAATCGCTTGCATCACTCCCGATAGGCGAACGAGATGCTCTGGCGGGGCGAGATGGGGCGTGAGGGATTGGGAGGCCGGCGTGTAGAACGAAGTGCCAGCTGCGCGGAGAAACAGGGCGATGAGTATTGACCACGCAGGTAAGCTGCCGGCCAACGAGGCAATCGCCAAGGCGGCGCCCACCGCGGCAACGAAGAGGTCGGCGCCGATGAGAACACGTTTCAAAGGCAGTCTGTCGACAACGGCGCCCGCAAGGACTCCGAACAAAGCAATCGGCAGAAAGCCTGCTAACGATGCCAGGGAGAGGAGGGAAGATGATCCTGTCGTGAGGGCGATATGCCAAATGAGACCCATTTGGAGAATCGAGCTCGTCAATGTCGACACGAGCTCCCCGCCCCATACGAAACAAATCTTAAATTGCCATGAATGGCACAGCGAAACAGACCTGCGCCGAGAGGTTTCAAACATCATGGTTATGTCCAATCGTGGAATGGCGTGCAAAACAGCGCGACGCCATAACAGCGCCGCTTTTTAGGCGCTCACCCACGTGCGGAAAAGACCAACCACGACACCCCTCCTTCGCTGACTCAGTTCGGCAAACCACGCAATTTTAGGAGGCTGAAGCTCGTTTGTCAAGGATTGCCTGTCGGCAAGGACAATCCTTTCTGGCCATTCGATCCCTTTTGTATCTTTGGTTGCATAGGTGACCCGCCAGGGCTATTACGCGTGGAAGAGGCGCCTGCCGAGCTGGCCGATGAGGCGCTGAAGATGGCCCTGGTCAGGCGAAACGATTCCAAGGGATGCGTACATCATTCGGATAGTAAGAATGTTGCCAGCAGGTTTTGCGGCAACCGCAAAGGAGCCGTATCCTGCAGCTGGAATCACGTTGCAGCATCCTGACCCGCATTCCGATTGGCGGACGGCCCGCTTCGGCATCCTGACCAGCACAGCGATCGAGCCTTGTCATTCCTTGGATATGCCGGTTGCTCGGGGCGGTCCCGACGGAGGCCCTCGCCTCCCCGGTCCGTGACCCAAGAAGGGCAAGCATGCTGATCTGCATGGCTGGTTCCTCCTTTATGTAGACGACCATGCAAAGAAGGGACAACCAAGGAGGCAGGTTACTGATGCGGACTCCCGCACGCCCACGACTACCCGACGGGCTGTTTTTCATCTCCGATGCCCGCATTGCAGCATGAACGAATGTGCCTCGACATCTCTGCTGGCATGGTACGACTGGGATCGCACCTCGACGCATCCTTGCGCATACTGCCTTCCAGGTTTCGAAACCGGGAAGGAGAGTGTATGTGAGCGACGATATCGGCGCCGATTCGACGCTCGAGAGGGAGATTGCGCCGATTCTATCCATCGGGGATGCATTCCCGAAGATTCTCATCACTCGCACGAGGCATGAGCCCCATACCCGGGAGGGCGTGCTCGTGCTGAATTTCGCGAGGTGGCTGCTTGGCGGGTAGGGTTCTGGACGTCGCATTGGGATATCGCGCGACAGGGCACGCAGGGCTGTTTGTGCCCGCACGGGAAACGCCGTCGCCATGCGGGCGGCCTGTCGTGTCCGATTAGCCTTTTGCTAAACAGGCTTACGCCAACTCATGGGCAAGCCACCTGAGACTATTCACTTTGCTTATCGTTGACAAAGACCTGTGGCCTGCGGTTTTGTGAACGGCTCGTAAGCCACCCGCGTCGACTCACTTACTGTTGAAGCTGGTGGCTTGCAGGCTCAAAGGCGGTTGAGTTTCAAAACGGGCGTTTTCGGCGATATCGAGCCTCCAAAGGCGGCTCTCCGTGCCCCTTGGGACAAAAATAAAGGCTCAATACTCTGAGTTTGAAAATGGTTTTTGAAGTTGTCCCAGCTTTTGTCCCCGAAGCCGATGAAACGCGACGTCGCGTCATTCAGCGGCACTCACTTCGAGATGCCGCCGAAAACTGGGTGCAACTGGAGTGACGAGACGGCAAAACTATAACCACCGAGTGGGAATAGAACATACGTTCTGTATAACGTTATAGCACCAGGTGGCAGGCGTAGTTTCAATCGAAGCTACGCCTGCTGCTATATATACTGGTCGATAGCGGTATCAATGACCGCGATGCTTCCGCTTGCGCTTCAGCTTTCGCTGCTCGAAGCGCGCCTCCGCCTCATCCGCGCGACGCTGGCTTCTTGCTTGAGCCGACTCCCGCTTCATCGCTTCCCGCTGTGCCGCGAGAGCCTGCTGTGCCTTGGTGCTCACTGCGGGCCGCTTAAGGGCCTTCGACGCCTCGCGGGCGCGCCGCTTGGGGTTCTTCGCGGGCTTGCTTGTTTCAGTGGCCTCGTCGCCGAAGAACGCGAGCTTCGTCCATTTGTTGACAACGAATCGCAGGATCTCCTCATCGGACGGCTCCGCGCCGAAGACGATGCGGGCGGCGCCGTATCTGCCGCCCTCGACGCGCTCCGCCAGCCCGACCCAAAATTGACCGTCGTGATATACGGTCAGGGTGGACGACACGCTGATCTGCATGGCTGGTTCCTCCTTTATGTAGATGACCATGCAGAGAAGGGACAACCAAGGAGGCAGGTTACTGATGCGGACTCCCGCACGCCCACGACTACCCGACGGGGACTGTGTTTTCATCTCTGATGCCCGCATTGTAGCACGCGCGGATTCACGATGTTGATTGCCGGCGTCTAGACGAAGATGAAGGCGGTTCGATCTAGGTCAAGCCGGTCGCTCGTTCATGAAGCGGCCGATTCCCTGAAGATGAAAGGCGCCCACAAGGACACCTACAGGCTATCTTCGAACTACTTGGTTTGGGGCAGACGGAGAAAAAAATAGGGCAGAATCGCTCTCACGATCCCGCCCCGCAAACCCGAGGGTTTCTAACTGGCTCCATTATTCCGGGCTTCTCAGTTCTGTCATTGACCCAGGTATCACCCGTCTCCTATAGCGAGTGAATATAAAAATAGGGCAGAGTCGCTTGCGCAAGTCCGCCCCTAAAACCGTGAAGGTTTTGCTATCTGCAGGCTATTCTACCAACCCGAGCGATTCTGTCAACCTGCGAAGGAACTCGAGCGCGGAGCGAGCTGCGGCGTCGGGCCCCTTGTCGGGCAGCGCCTCGGTTTCGCCGTCGGCCCTGGCGAACATCTCGGCGAGCTCGGATGCGGCGCGCGAGCGCGAGGAGCCCTCGGGTACCAAGCCGGAGTGCGCCACGAGCACGGTCGCGACCTCCTGCATGGCCGTATTCCCCATCCACTTCCTCCTGGTCGCCTTGGGAATCCCCACGGCGGCGACCCTTCGGGAGACGCCGCTGGACGCCGAGCCCCGGGCGGCGCCCCTCTCGGCGAAGCAGTTGATCAGGCACGAGCCGTGCGCGGCGCAGTTGCGGACGGACTTCACGCGCTTGAGGTCGTAGTGGGAGGCCTCGAGGCGCCTGTCGCCCCATCGCCTGGCGCAGAAGCGCACGAAGTCGATGAGGGTGCCGAACGAGGTGAGCTCAAGGAAGGCCCAGGCAGGCATGTCGCCGGAGTACTTCGCGTAGAGGCTCGAGCTGTAGGGGCTGCGGCCGCTCATCTTGAGCTCGCGCAGGCGGTACTCCCTGTTTGCAGTGGTAAGCGATGCCATGTAGTCGGCCACGATGGCGTAGCCGTCCTCTCCACGGTCCTCCATCTCGCGAAGCAGTGTCACCTTCTGGAAATGCTCGATGTCGAGCGTCATGCCGAGCAGGGCGTGGCGCAGCTCCTGGTCGAGCGCCGCGAGCAGGCGCAGCTGGCCGAAGTCGAGGTCTACGTAGCGGCCGTCGCGCGGGCCTCCCTCGTATTTCGAGAAGAGTTTGCGGTAGGATGCGAGCTTGAAGAAGTTGCACTTGTCGCGCAGGTAGTCCGCGGCCTCTTCCTCGGAACACAGCTCGAAGGCTACGCCCTTCTGCTTGAGGTGCTCTATCTGCTGCTCGATCGTGAGGATCGGCTTCCTATCGTGGGGTTCGGCCATGCTCGGTCTCCTGTCATTGATTTGAGAATCCTATTCTACCAGCATGTTTGCCCTGAATCCTGAAGGCCCGTTCGCCAACTCATAAGCAAGCCACCTGAGACTACTCACTTTGTTCACGAATGGCGAAGACCTGCGACCTGGGGTTTTGCAAATGGCGCGCAAGCCACCCGCGTTAATTCACTTGCGATTGCGGCTGGCGGCTTGCAGGCAAAAGGGCGCTTGAGTTTCAAAACGGGCGTTTTCGGCGCCATCGAGCCTCCAAAGGCGACCCGCCGCGCACTTTGGGACAAAAACAAAAACTCAAAGCCCTGAGTTTGAAAAAAGTTTTTTAGGTTGTCCCAACTTTTGTCCCCGAAGCCGACGAAACGCGACATCGCGTCATTCGGCGGCAGGCGTTCCGTGTCGATGCCGAAAACTGGGTGCAACTGGAATGACGGGACGGCAGAACCGACGCCATCGAGTGGGAATAGAACAGACGTTCGATTCTGTGTTATAATATCAGGCAATGGGCGCGGCGTCTACCGAAGCCGCGCCCATTGCTATATTTGGTCGGATATCGACGGAAACCCAAGCTCAGGGAGGTTTGTTGCGATGGCATACGATTTCAAGAAGGAGTTCAGGGAGCTCTACAGGCCGTCGGGCAAGCCGGGCGTCGTAACCGTTCCGCCTATGAGCTACGTCGCCGTGCGGGGCAAGGGCGATCCCAATGCCGAAGGCGGCGAGTACCAGAACGCGTTGCCGCTGCTCTACGGCGTCGCTTATGCCATCAAGATGTCGAAGAAGGGCCCGCGAGAGATTGAAGGCTATTTCGACTTCGTCGTGCCTCCGCTTGAGGGCTTCTGGTGGCAAGACCGCGCCGATGGCGAGATCGATTATGCGCGAAAGGACGACTTCAACTTCATCTCGTGCATCCGTCTGCCCGATTTCGTCACTCGCGAGGACTTCGACTGGGCAGTTTCGGAAGCTGCCGCCAAGAAGAAGCTGGACTTCTCGGCAGTTGAGCTGCTGAGGGTCGACGAGGGCTTATGCGTTCAATGCATGCACGCCGGGCCTTACGACGACGAACCGGCGACCGTAAGCGCCATGCGCGCATTTGCGGCGGAACGGGGCTACGCCCCCGACTTCTCCGAAGCCCGTCTGCATCACGAGATTTACCTCTCCGACCCGCGCAAGTGCGCGCCAGAGAAGCTCAAGACCGTGATCCGTCATCCCATAAAGTTGATTTAGCGAAGCGAGTGACGCCGATCGCTTCGGCTATTGGGGTTTAGCAATTGTCGGTCCGCGTCGATCGAGCAAGCTGCCCTGCCTCCCGGCAGGCGCGCAATTCCTTTAGTCGATCCGTCTCGAGGTGCGCTCTTTGCTCATCTTGTGGCGTGGAGTTACGATACTCCTAAAAGTGTAACCAGATTCGAGTTTTAGGAGCAGTCCTTGAAGTGCAGCAGGCTCAGGAACCGCGACAGGTACCTCGAGGAGGCGATGGTCTTCCGTGACACCGACCTCATCAAGGTGATCACAGGCGTGCGCAGGTGCGGCAAGTCGAGCCTTCTCGACCTAATCAGGATGACCATCGAGTCCGAGGGAGTCGCTGGCCGCGGCTTTGTGAGCGTCAACCTGGAAAGCAAGGGTACGGGCATCAAGACGGAGGACCAGCTTTATGATTACGTTCGCGGGTGCCTGTCGGACAAGGGACGCACCTACGTTTTCATAGACGAGCCCCAGAGAATCGAGGGCTGGCAGGATGCGGTCAACGCGATGAGGGTCGACTTCGATTGCGACATCTACCTCACGGGCTCGAACGCGTATCTTCTCTCGAGCGAGCTGGCCACCTATCTGTCCGGGCGCTACGTAGAGGTAAAGATGCTGCCCTGTCCTTCTCCGAGTTCGCTGACTTCTGCGGAATCGAGTTCGTATCGGGAAGTTCGGTGGCTCTCACTTCCGAGGGGGATCCCGTTCTCTTCGACGACATGCTTACTCGTTACCTTGAGTACGGGGGCATGCCAGCCATTGCGTCCCTCTCGACGACCCAGGCGCAGCACTCGGCGTACATGTCCGGCGTCTACGAAGCCATCGCCGTGCGCGATATCGTCAACCGCGAGCGCGGGAAGGGCAAAAGCGCGGTGACCGACCCTTACCTGCTGCGCCATGTGGCCGTATTCCTGGCGGACAACATCGGTAACGAGTGCTCGTCGAATCGAATCGCCGGCGCGTTAACTTCTGCGGGGTCGAAGACCACGAACAAGACTGTCTCCTCGTACGTAGACGCGCTCGAGGAGGCCTTCCTGTTCTATCGTGTCACGCGTTACGATTTGCACGGCAAGGCGCTCCTCAAGACGAACCCGAAGGAGTATATCGTCGACACCGGCTTCAGGACCTGGATGGCCGGCTATAGGGTCACGGATACTGGGCGCCTGTTCGAGAACGCCGTGTATCTCCAGCTGCTCTACGAGGGGTGGAGCGTGCATGTGGGCAAGCTCTATGGCAAGGAGGTCGACTTCGTCGCGACGAAGGACGGGCGCGTGCTCTACGTGCAGGCGACTGACGAGATGTTCGCAAGCGAGACCAGGGAACGCGAGATCGCCTCTCTGAAGTCGATACGAGACAACCACGAGAAGATCGTGGTCGTGAGGCAGGGTTCCTACGACACGGACATCGACGGCATTCGCATCTTGAGCGCGAGGGACTTTTTCCTCTAGGGCCATGCGATTCATCGCGAAACCACTAGGTCAAGTGAGGGACAATGCCCCCTTGCACCTTGCCCACCTCCAGGGGCTCTCCTTGGACTCTTGTAGGCTCGCCGGGAACCGCTTGCGGCCGCAAGGGCCGCAAAAACTTTTCGCCGGGTACGGAGCGCCCTTGCGAAAACTCGAGCCCTCCGGGTTTTGCTTTCCCCCTTGCACCCACGCGAACCCCGTCGGCATGCGAGCCACAAGGCGCGCCACCAGGGCGGGCCGGGAGCTAAGGAGGACATCGACACCAAGGCCAAGAAGGGCATTAGGGTCTACCTCGAGCGCAGGGGCTTCGAGATTCTGGAGGAAGACTGGGCGCGCGGCGGTGACGTAGCCGACTTCATCGCCCGCGACGAGGACGACCTGCTCTTCGTTCACTGCCAGATCACGCAGAACGGCGGCGAGGGATTCCCCGAGGAGGACGCGGACCGCGCGGCGCTCGAACGGCTGGCGGCGGCCTACCTCGCTGAGCACCTGGAATCCGAGGACATCCGGATCAGATTCGACGTCGTGAGCATGCTCATCGTCGGTGAGAGCCGGGCGCTTTTCCGCCACCATCTCAACGCGCTCGGACGCCCTAAGCGCAGGGCGCCCCCGGGAGCTTCGGCTCCCGGGGGCGCTAGCTCTAAAGGCTGCTTGTTCTGTCTACCGCGCAATGATGACGGTAACGAATCCCGGGATTATCTTCTCGAGGTCACGCTTGAGACCGGTTGGGTTTCGGACAAGTCTACCTGGGTCGTAGATGCAGCAGAAAAGCCGCTCGCATCCTGGATGCTCTCTGTACTGAGGAATGTCGATGCTTAACTCCTTGCCAAGCTCCTTGTCACGTAGGCCATCACGTGTCATCTTCACCTCAATGAAGCGCGCTTCGTCTTTGAGATAGAAATCCGTGCGCGAGTTCTTTCCAGCAAAGCCGGGCACCGCCTCCTCAGCGCGTACGTCATCAAAGTAGGCCAGGCAGATTGATTTGAGAAGGTCTTGGACGTCGTATTCATCATTGATCGCAAATCCGTCTCTACCAGCATGTCTACGATTGATGGAAGCAACGATGTCGGGGAACCTGTCCAATATCTGCTCAATGACAATGTCACCGTCGCTATCATTCGAGTCTTCAAGGACGATGAAGCCTTGCTGTATTCCCTCCAAAGTTCCCTGGAGAAGTCCTTGCCATTGTCTTGCAATCCCGGTGTGGCCGTTAGCCTTTTTCTCAAGGTCTTTCATCGCGTCCTGCTGAGACTCAGGAAGTGGCTCATGGAGCGCAATGGATGCCTTCGCTCTCCAGGGGATAAATAGCTCAGACTTAACATAAGATGCTCCGATTACGCCTTCGATATAGTGCGAAGTAGCAAGAACTGTCTCGCCCTCTTTGATCAACAACTCAAGCTTCGCGATGGCGTTATCTTTATTCATGTCGCACTTCATTCCTGTCTCGCCCGTCAATCTCTTTTCAACCTCAACAGCCAGCGTCTCATGCTCCCGTCCCCAAAGAAGCCGAGCAGAGCTCCGTCGCAGAAGCGTTCTGCTCTCACGGCTCCGAGCAGAAGCGCCATCACCGCCCGGCCGTCGAGTTCCGATACATCTGTCCCAGACATTGCTTGGCTGTCCCACTCGAGTCCGTTGCGTTCAAGTATGTCGCGGTAATGCGTGAGCTCGTACTCGGGATGCTCGTCGACGAAGTCGTAGATTGCCTGTTCAACGTCAGCAACCGTCGTTCCGTAATTCACGTAGGGCATCTTGATTGGGTCGTTCATGGTGCCCTTGCTCTCTCGGTCTACAACCCAGTTGCCAAATCCCTCGGTATTCTCAATCGCAGGCAGATGTTTTGTCAGGCTCTCAAACATAAGCCGCCTCTTTTGAGAAATGAGCTTCAGCAATACCGTCGAGCTGCGAACGTATTGTCTCGAAGGGCTGGTTCAGGTCCAATGTCCTCACGCTTATCTGGTTACCGCTCATCTGATACACACCATCAGGCTGCACGTCTTCGTCGGTCTTGGCGTAGAGCAGCATGCCTGACACGCTATGCTGCTCGTGAGTGCTGGCGAGCTCCGCTTCCTTGTTCTTCACGTAGGTGAAGATCTGGTACAGGTTGCCGGAGTGGACGCTTTGCTTGTCGAACTGCTGTTGCGTCGTGTGACTGTAGTACTTCGCGTCGATGATGAGGACGGTCCTGCCCCGTGTGAGCGTTATGTCGGTGTGCATGGCGGGGAGCATATCGCTGAAGCCGTTGTCGAGCGCCCAGCTGATGTACGGCGCCCCCGCGGAAAGCTCTGGGTGCTCACGTCTGTAGTACTCGAGGATGAACTTCTCGTACAGGTGGCTCATTCGCTGCTCGTCGAGGAAGTCCATCATGCGGAGACTCCCGCTCTCCCGCGTCTGGAGAAGGCCCTTCACGACCAGCCAGCACACGTTCATGAGCATGCGATAAGTCTGGTTGTTCCGGTCGAAGCGCATGTGCCAGTCTTCGCCCGAAAGGTTCACGTCTTCCACGTCCACGAAGTACGGAAGCAGCCGTCTAAGTGCCTTCTTGCGCGCCTTGTCGATGCCCGAGCGAGTCAAGAGCATAATCGTCGCCTTGAGGATGCGGTTCATGCGCGTGTCCGTGCTGAACTCGTCGTAGCTGCAAACCAGCTGCCTGCGCAGAATCGAGCGCGTCTTCAAGGACTCGGAAAGTTCGATCTTGCCCCTCGGTGAGGAGAGCATATCCTTGCGGTCGACGTACTCTCGGCCAAGGCCGCGCTTAAGCTGCAGGCTCACGCCCCGTGACAGTATCTCGGCGAGGAGGTCGGCGGTGTTGTCGAACTCCTCGGCTGCGATGTCGCGGTAGCCCTGCCCTTGCAGCGTCTGGAACGCATAGGCGAGCATGTGGTAGATGTTCTGTATCCGGATCACCGGATTGACCTGCGCAACTTGCCGGCCCACTCGTCGACCTTGGTGGGCTCGTCGAACCAGTACTCGCGCAACATCGGCACGAGCTCGTAGTTGACGATTGCCGAGAGTTTATCGTCCGTTACGTCGTCCAGGGACATGCGGCAGAAGTAGCTATGGCCGATGCAGAAGCCGTCTCCCAGCGACTCGTCGGACGCGATCGCCTCGTTCAGCTTCACGACGCAGGAGATGAGCCTATCGAACTTCTCGCTGGCAAGTCCCTCCTGATAGGCGATGAAGCTCTCCGTGTCGAAGGCGGGACGGAGGTCGAAGAACGCGAAGCGGCGGCGCAGGGCGTAGTCGAGCATGGCGAGCGAGCGGTCCGCTGTGTTCATCATTCCAATGAGGTATACGTTGCTCGGGACGTAGAACAGCTCGTGCGAGTAGAGGAGCTGCAGCGTGTTCCTGGGCCCGCGCTTGTCGTTCTCGATGAGCATGAACAGCTCGCCGAAGATCTTCGAGAGGTTGCCACGGTTGATTTCGTCGATGATGAAGAAGTAGTCGTTGTCAGAATCGTCCTTCGCATTCTTGCAGAAGTTGTAGAACGCGCCCTTCTCGAGGTCGAAGCCCTGCGCGTTCGGGCGGAACCCCTCTATGAAGTCCTCGTAGCTGTAGCTCTGGTGGAACTGCACCATCATCACACGCTCGGCGTCCTTCACGCCCATCATGGAGTAGGCCAGGCGCTTTGCGGCGAAGGTCTTGCCTATGCCTGGGGCACCTTGCAGGATGATGTTCTTCTTCGCGCGCAGGACGTTGACGAGGGTCCTGTAGTGCTCGCCGTCCATGTAGACCTCCGAGAGGAAGTCCTCGGGCGTGTACGCCGGGTATTCAACCTCCTCTGTGTCTTCCTCGACTTCGCCGCCCTCGTCCTCGAAGAACGAGTTGAGCTTCTCAACGAGGTCGGGATAGGCGGTGATGTCAGTCAGGGTCTTCACGGCGAGGAAGTCTTCCGTGTGCCACTCTCCTCTGTTCGTCCAGCGTACCCTGCGGATGTTCGGATAGGAGTCGCCATTTTCGTCGAATTGGTAATCTCCCTCAACGATGCCGCGACCAATAATTACGCTGCGGCCCCGCTTAGCAAAGACAACGTCGCCCGGCTTGATTTCGTGCGAGAACTGCCAGAGCGCGAGCGCGGAGTTCTTCTGCGAGTACTTGCTACTGTACAGGGTGCGCAGGTTCTTGCGGATGTCTTCCTTGCTGGCGTATTTCTCGACGTCGCCGAGCTTGCTCCAGCCGACACCCATTACGCCACGTGCGTAGAAGTCATCCCACCTCGCGGCACCGTCTCCCGGGGAGTAGGTCCAGTAATGTGTGGTCTTGACCCCCTCGTCTCCAAGGGAATTTTCTTCCGCCTTCTCGGCTGCAGCCTTCTCGGCGATCTTCCTCTCGCGGTTGACGCGCTCAGACTCCACGAAGGCGGCAGCCGTCAGCGAGGGAAAGTCTGCATACGAGCACTCTTCGCTTCCGAGCTCCGACTTGATGGTGTCGCAAATGGCGAGGTAGCGATCTCCGTCATGAACTGGCGAGTCCTTCTCCTTCGGCACTATGCCGGCGATGGCGGTGCCAGCCTTTGCGACGTCGGCCATGAACCAGCGGTTGCGCGAATCCAGGCTGATGAAGTTGTAGGGCCTCGCCCAGTAGAGGCCCATGGTGAGCTTCCAGCCAAGTGTGAACTGGATGACGGTGGTATCGAATGCCTCGACGAAGGCCTTCCGGGTTTCCTCGTTGTCATCGACGGCCAGTGCAAGTTCGGCCTCGAACACGTGCCAGAGGTTATCGATGTCGTGCTCGCCGCGACGTTCGTCGTTGGCGAAGGCATAGAAGGTCGCGTTGAGGTTGTTGAGCACGGGGATGCCCTCGAAGTCCGTGGGCTGATCTGCCCCAATGTCGAACACCTCGGCGATGCCGGCGATGATCTTTTGCCGGTTTGCGTCTGTGATGCCTTTGTTGAAGAGGCCGAAGACGGTGAACGGATCGATGTCTTGGAGCTCATCTGCCTCAAGCTTAGGGAGACTCATCCCGATCGATTCATAGACAGTTGCTAGCTTGTTTATCAGATCGTCGCGCCTGTCTCGATAGGCCAGCAGCTTGTCAGATAACTCTTTATAAAAGCTAATCCAAGTAAATTTTGTGCTGGTCATTATAGTCACTGCCTATCTTGTGCCTCTGCTGAGGCGCCTTGCTTTCAATGTCTTTCCATATGCGTCTACATGCGCGACGGGTATCTTCATCGAATCTAAGTATACCAACGAGTATCTCTGCATCAATGCAATCCAACGCTTCGTCGATATTGCGCCCATTTCTTACTACTCCGTCAAATACGCTGATAACGTTTCTTTTTAGCTCGGGATTAATGTTCAATAGACCGGTATTGAGAACATGGACGTTGTGGTCTGCCGCCAATCCTCGTGGCAATCACAGGCGGATTCGCCGCCCGACAGGTCGTAAAAGGCCAGCATCGCGAGGCGTTCCGATTCGGTCGGGCCATCGCAGGTGTCGCCGGGCTGCGGTCGCATCTCCTCGCAGCCGAATTCGTCCGCCAGGTATTTCGGCAGCTTCTCGAAGCCTTTGGGATATGCGCTAGACCCATCGTGCGAGCGGTGCCCATCGAAGAGCCGCCATTGTTCGCCGTCGAGCGCTGGCGAATAGTAGGAGCTAAACCAATTGTGGATGCCAAGGTCGCGAAGGAATGCCATGAGCTTGTCTACCTGCGCCTTGTCAAGCGCCCCCCGGCGCTCTTTCGAATTCGCGTGAAGCGACTTGTCGTGATGGTAGGAGTAGGCGTCTCCGTCCCTGCGGATCTCAAGGGAGGAGTAACCCCGAAATAGCCCGACAATGCTAAAGCTGAACACGCTGTTGTCCAATTCGCGCATCGCGATCCCGCCTCTCGAACACCTTCCGCGTATGCGCATGGTCCTACGCGGGCTTCGTCATGGCCCATTCTATCAACGGCGCGAGCTCGTTGAAGTCGCCCTTGGGTGGGGGAGCGGGATCGCTCGCTTTGCTCGCCGTCTGCGGTGGCCGTCGAGGGGTCGGTTTGTCAACAAGATTGTTTCGTTACTGTTTGAACGGTGCCCTGCGGGGATAGTTCGGGGTTGTTGAGTGGGCTGTCCGGGAACGAGATTCGTCCGGTTGTGGTCGGAATGCTCGTCTTCCGCGGTGCTGTCGTCTGGGGTCCGGCATCTGTCGTTCGCCTCTTCTGTCGTGTTTGATGTTGCGTGTTCTGCGAGCGACCTTGCGCGGGCCTGCCGGCCCGTTGCCCCAGGTGCACCCGGGTAAATGGTACCCATCCGTTGGGACGCAGCCTACTGAAAGAGTCGGTTGCGCGACGAGGGGACAGACGAACGGCACGACGCACGCGCCTTCGCTAGTGGGGTATCTAGACGAGGATATAGAAGCTGATATAACCACCTGTTCGCCCAACAGGCTCGTGTATTCACTTCTATCCGAGGATAAGCTTCTCACCGACGAGGACAGGCTCGCATTGAGCCTGATTGATAAGTGCGCGAAACTTGCCGTTTTTATTGCGTCGATTACGAAGAGCCATCTGCTAACGTTGATATCTACGCTGTTGATCTAAAAGACGCTGGTCCCTTGCGTAGCGAGGCCGCCTACAATATTCATGCAGTTTTTTCGAAATTCAACGATAACCCAAGTATTGTTTTTCCGAAGTGAAGAATCCGTTCTGCTCTCTTTCCTCCAGGCGACGGATGAGGACTCTGTAGCCATCTACCTATCGGATTGGCTTGCGTCGGACACAGTCGACACCGGACAGCTCGAAAGAATCCATATTGGATCATGCTCACTTCTAAGCTCGGTTGACTTGTTTGATTCTTCGGAATTTGAGGCGATAGGGGATTATTACAAATACCCGCTATCCCGCTATATTGCTGCTTATGACGTTGTCTTTCCTTCCGTCAACTTTACCTCAATGGTCGACCTTTCGGCCTTTACCCGTGAGGATCAAAATGAAGCCATTGAGTCAGTGCTCAACACTTACGCCGTTCGATATGGCGATGATTATGTGGCCTTGGGCTGGGGTGCCTCGCCTCCTGCATCGCGATTTTCCTCGCGGCGCTCGCCGTGGCGTGGTCGGCAACGGGACGCGCCCTGCGACCGGTGGCGGAGGCCGAGGCGCGGGAGCGCGCGTTCGTTTGCACCGCCTCGCACGGCCTCGTTATCCCGCTCATGACGGTGACCGCGAACTGCGACGTGCTTGAGGCGGAGGCATCCGATCAGGCCGGCCTTGCGTCCTGGGTCGCCAACATCCGTGCAGCGGCGGACGAGATGGCGACTCGCATCGCCGACATGCTCATGCGCATGGGCGGCGACTAGCCAGGGCGATCCCTGCAACGGGTATTATTATCCGGGAAGCGTTTGATTGCGAGGCACTCCGGTGTGAGGGCCTGAGTCGTCAGGCCCTCACAGGGGGACCGCGATGGTGGCCACCGCGCCGCCCGAGGGGCTGTTGGCGAGCGAGACGGAGCCCCCGTGGGCGCTCGCGGCCTCGGAGGCGGCGTGGAGGCCGAGCCCGTAGTGGCGGCCTCCGTCGCGCGAGGAGCGGGATGAGTCGTCTGTGAAGAGGCGCTCGCAGCCGCGTTCGAGGGCGGCGGGAGAGAAGCCCGGTCCGTCGTCGGACACCTCGATGACGAGGTGTCCGCCCGCGACGTCGCAGGAAACCGCCACGCGCGAGCGCGCGTGCTCGGCGGCGTTGGTCACGAGGTTCGCGGCGGCTCGCGCCAGGGTGGTTCGGTCGAGTGGGGCCTCGGGCGCGCCCGCGACAGCGGGGCCCGTGGCCGCGTCGAGCGTCACGCCTCGCGCCCGGGCGATCTGGGCGGCCTCGGCGAGGACCTGTTCGCAGAGCTCGGCCGGCCGCATGGGGGCCCTCTCCGCCCCGCCGGACCCGCGCGAGGCCTCGATGAGCAGGCGCACGTAGCCGTCGAGCCTTTCGACACTACCGGCTATGTCGCGCGCGGCGGCCGCGAGGTCGGCGTCTTTCTCGTCTTCCAGCTCCTCCGCCACGAAGTCGGCGTTGGCGCGCAGCACGGTGAGCGGCGTCTTGAGGTCGTGGGCGAGCGACGCCACCTGCTCGCGCTGCCCCCGCTCCGCGGCCCAGCGGGCCTCGAGCGACTCGGCGAGGGAGGCCCGCATGGCGTCCATCGCGGCGAGGACGTCGTTCACCTCGCGCACGTTGGTGCTGCCGACCGCGAAGTCGAGCTCCCCCGCGCCGACGCGCCCCGCCGCCTCCGCGAGCGGCGCCATCTTGCGCGAGATCACGCGGCTCGCGCGGCGCGCCACGAGCGCGAGCGCGAGCGCGCTTCCCGCCGCGGCGCCGACGAGCATGAGGTTCTGCGGGTTGGGAAGCAGGCCGGCGAGGTCGCGCGAGACCCACTGCGGCAGGTACTCGCTGACGAGTGCGCAGGCCCCGCCGCCCTTGACCGGGAACGCGGCGTAGGTGAGGCCCGAGCCCCCGCCCTCGATCTCCACTGTGCCCGGATCCGCGGTGAGTGCCGCACGGGCCATTTCCGCCGCGCCCTCGAGCCGCGTGCCCTCGAGGTCTGTCATCAGCACGTATCCGTCCTTGTTCAGGATGAGGTAGCGGTACGCCGTCGGCACGTCCTGCTGCCCGCAGACGCCGTCGCGTGCCAGGCCCTCCGCGACCTCGCGCGCATTGGCCGGCCCCCAGCTTGCCTCGTAGACGAAGCCCGCGTTGATCGCCGCGGAGAGCGCCATGAACGAGGCGAGCCACGCCGTGGCGACCGCCGCGAACGCGTAGGCGAAGTAGCGCGCGATGACGAAGGAGAGCGGCATGCCCCCGTGACCTCGCGCCCCGGTCCTCAGAGTTGCCACTTGTACCCCATCCCCCAGACGGTCGCGATCGGGTCGGCGCCGGCCTCGGAGAGTTTCCTCCGGGCGCGGCTGACCTGCATGGATATGGCCGCGTCGTCGGCGTCGCTCTCCCAGCCGAGCACTGCCTCGCGGATCTGCGCGCGGCTCATGACCTGCCCGGGGTGGCGGGCGAGGTACTCGCAGATGGCGTACTCGGTGGGCGTGAGCGGCACGGCCTCGCCGCCCACGGCGAGGTCGCGCGCCCCGAGGTCGATCCGCACCTCCCCGAAGGAGAGGGCGTGCGAGCGTGGCCGGCGCTCACGGCGTAGATGGGCCGCGACCTTGGCGCGCAGCTCCGCAGCCCCGAAGGGCTTGCGGACGTAGTCGTCGGCGCCCAGGCCGTAGCCGGCCACGGCGTCCTCCTCGGCCACGCGCGCGGTCAGGAAGATGATGGGCCCGTCGAAGTCCGGGCGGATCTGCCGCACGAGCTCGAAGCCGTCGAGCCCCGGCATCATGACGTCGCAGAGCACGAGGTCGAAGCGCGAGAGGTCCATCCCCGGGACCGCCGTCGGGTCCGCTGCCTTGACGACCTCATGGCCGTCGCGGCCGAGGACGCGCGCGAGCGCGTCGAGGATCGCCCGCTCATCATCCACTGCCAGTATCCTCGCCATGTTCGACCTCCTGAAACTCCCGTCGGCATTGTACTTGCGCCGCGCTCGGCGGTCCAGAGCCCCGCGCGCAGCCGCGGGCGCGGGCGCCCACATGGCGATCTCAGGGTTGGGCAGCACGCGGTCGGCGATCGAGCGCTGCCCAACCCCCAGCCGGCGTCGAGCAGGGCATTCCCGCCCAGGAGGAGCGCTGCGGAGAGGAGGACGAGCACGGCGGCGAGCGGCTTCCTACGCATCTGCCCTCCCGTCCTCGAAGCGACAGAACCAGGCGATAAGGACGGCGGCGGCTGCCAGGGTGAGCACGAGGCCAGCGAGCGCAGTCGTGAGGAGAGGGCCCGCCGCGCGTGCGGCGTCGATGAAGGCCTCCACCCCGAGCGACCCCAGGCGCGCGGGCCAGGCGAGCGGCACCCAGCTCAGGGGCGTCGCCAGGGCACCGGTGAGCTCGCCGGTCATGAGGCCGTGCGCAAGTCCGCCCACTGAGAAGAACGCGAGGAGCATCCCCGCCGCGCCGGCGCAGATGGCGGCGTTGCGGCCGAGGCGCAGGGCCACGCCGAGCCCCAGCGCGTAGAGGGGCAGGCTGCCCAGCACGATGCCCGCCCAGGCGGCCGCAAGCGGAGCGGGCCCGAGCGGCAGGCGCCCGGCGAGGGCGAGCACGGCCCCGAACACGCCGAGCGCCACGGCCAGCGCGCCCGCGCCGAGCGCCGCAAGGGCGAGTAGCTTCGCCGCGACGGCGCGCCCGCGCGAGGGGACCGCCGTGAGGTTGGCGAGGCGCCCGGCAGCGCGCTCCTCGTCCACGGCGAGCCCGCAGACGATGGCGGACATGAGCGGCATGAGGGCGCCGAGGAACTGGGCGTAGGCGTCCGCGCCCAGTGCCGGGTCCCATCGGGTTATGGAGAAGTACTCGCCGCAGGCAAGACCGGCTGCCAGGCCGCAGACGAGGTGCACCGCCGTGAGCGGGGAGCGCGCCAGGCGCAGGGCCTCGGAGAGCAGGGCCCGCGAGAGAGTCATGCGTGGCGTCGGGTCGGAGAGTCGTGTCACGGCCATCACCTCTCCTCGGAGCGCGCGAACCAGGCCGCGCCCGCCGCCGTGAGCGCGACGAACGCGAGCGCGCAGACCGCAAGGCCCGCCAGTGTGAGCATGCCGTCCGCCGTGAGCGCCCCGCCGAGCGCCATGTCCGCCGCGAGTGGCTCGCCGCTCGGCAGCACGGGGATGAAGCTCGTAGGGATGACCATGCTCGCCGACGGCGGAAAGAGCTGCGGCAGCGGCACCAGCGACCAGGCGAACCCACCCATGAGCTGCGCGGCGAGCGGGCAGAAGATGCCCGCGAGCATGCCGAGTCGCGCCGTGAGGAAGAGCCCTGCGGGGATCATCCACGCCGCGGTCACCGTGTTGGCGAGCGCGCAGAGGAGCATCGTGAGCGTGCCCGCGGCCGTGAGGCCCTGCGAGGAGAACGCCGAGCCCGCGAGGTAGATGCCGAAGACCACGAGGTTCGAGAGCGTGCAGAGCGCGAGGCACCAGAGCGCCTTGGCCCACCAGGCGCGCCCGAGCGGGAAGCCCAAGCCTAGAAGCCCCCGCATCCGCGTGCGCGTGTCCGCCCGCGCGACGCACGCCACCACGAGCGAGAGAGACACGGGCAGAAAGAGCGCGTACCAGTAGTTCCACGCGCTGAAGATCTGCACGCCCCGGTAGGGCATCGCGCCGAGCAGCGGCATCGGCAGCGCCATGAGCACGGCCAGGCGAACCGGTGCCGCGTGGCGCGACTTCAGGGCCTCGGCGCGCAGGCCCGCGAGCAGGCCGCCTTTCTCGCCCGTCATGCCGCCACCTCCCCGCGCGCTCGTCGCCCCTCCCGGCAGACGCTCATGAAGAGTTCCTCGAGGTCCTGCCCGGGTCGAAGCGCATCCTCGTAGGCGAGGCGCCCCCCGTAGATGATGCCGATGGTGTCCGCCATCTGCTGCACCTCGGAGAGGATGTGGCTCGAGACGATCACCGTCGTGCCCGCCGCCGCGAAGCCGCGGATCCGGTCGCGCAGCTCCTCGATGCCGATGGGGTCGAGGCCGTTGGTGGGCTCGTCGAGCACGAGCAGGCGTGGCCGGGCGATCAGCGCCAGCGCGAGCCCCAGGCGCTGCCGCATGCCCATCGAGAAGCGCCCGGCGCGCTTCTTCCCGGTGTCCGCGAGGTCCACGGCGGCGAGCACCTCATCTATGCGGCTCTCGGGAAGGCCCAGCAGCGTGGTGCGCACGCGCAGGTTCTCGCGCGCGGTGAGGTTGGGGTAGAGCGGCGCCTCCTCGATGAGACTGCCGATTGCGTAGAGGTCCTCGCGGCGCCAGGCGTGCCCGGCAAAGAGGATCTCCCCGGCCGTCGGCCGCAGCATCCCGCAGATCATCTTGAGCGTTGTCGACTTGCCGGCGCCGTTGGGGCCGAGCAGCCCGTACACCTCGCCCTCGCGGATATGAAGGCTCACGTCGGCCACGGCATCCTGCGCCTGGTCGCCGCGGCCGAAGCGCTTGGTGAGCCCGCGCGTCTCGAGCATGTAACCCATGGGTTCGTCCTTTCTCTTCCGGGCGCGCGGGCCGAGTCGCCGTGCCCGCGCGCCTTACCTTTCGGGTTTACCATCCATGGTGGGACGCGTTTCTAACGAAGCCGTAACGGCCGTTGGGCTCTTTTGACGCCAGCCCTTCTCGACCCGTACGCCACTCATGGTATGTTTACGCGATAACAAGGATGGAGGTGCCCGTGGCACGCAATAAGTACCTGGAGGAGACGGTCGAGAAGATTCTCGACGTTGCTGAGCGGCTCCTCGTGGAGCGCGGCTACGAGCACACCACGATGATCTGAAGAGCAATACGCTAAATCGAAAAAGGCAAACCCTGGAGACGTGATTTTCGCCATAACGAGCAAGAATATCGAAGATGTCTGCACACCATTGGCGTAGGAAGGGGAACAGCCAGTTGCAATCAGCGGACACTCTTGCGCGTATGCGACCGAAAGCATTATCCCGAGATACCTAGCATATTTAATCAGGGCTGCCAGTGGCAGCGTGAGGGCAATCTAGGGGTGGCGGTTCTGCCCGCTGCCGTCCCGTGCTGATTCTGGCTTGCGAGGCGATTCTGCTATTCTGCGAGTTGAAAAGGTTCCACTCCGGCGACAAGAGCTCCCCTGCTCTTCCGCGAACAGCGGATAGCCGGGGTGGTCGTTTGTTAGTAGTACTTTTTGAACGATAAAGTTACCGTGATAATCAGGCGGCTGGCTGCCGTTGCCTAAGCGGTCTTGTCACATCGTTGCCGCAGTCCCCGGCGCAGTGCGCAGCTCCTGCCTAATCTTCCGAAAGCGTTCCGGGACTTCGGCAAGCTCCATCTTCTGCGGGGCATCGACCGTACCCGCTTCCTTCGCCGTTTCGTAATACCAGCACTTGTAATCCACCATCTCCATGGTGTGCTGCAATTCTGCCATCTGCTGTTTCAGAACTTCTTGTTGGCGCTGGAACATGGCAAGGCGCAAATCGATGGTGTCGCCTCCTTGCAGCGCCATCTCGATGTACTGCCGGATGTCCTTGATGGACATCCCGGCTTTCTTCATGCAGCCGATCACCTGCAGCCATTCGATATCCGATTCCCGGAACATGCGAATGCCACCGGAGGAGCGTTCCACGAAGGGTAGCAGCCCCTCCTTGTCGTAGTAGCGCAAGGTGGACGCCGCAACCCCCAGCAGCTTCGCCATTTCCCCCACCGTATAGACCATCTGAAACCCCTCCGAATTATTCCAGAACACCCTTGACTTGAAGTTAACTCTAAGTTCTAGGATGCACATGAAGTTCAAACTTAGCAGGAGGTTTCAATTATGAGGTATGAACGAAAAGAGCAGTTCGAGAAGGTCAACGCATTCGGCACGGGAACGGCGAACAACGCCTATGCCCAGTATTTCACCGGCGATTCGTTCCTGAATCCGCTGACCGATCCGGAAGGCGGCCTGTTCGCCGCCAACGTGACCTTCGAGCCGGGATGCCGCAACAACTGGCATATCCACCACGCGGATAAAGGAGGCGGTCAGCTCCTGCTCTGCACGGCTGGCGAGGGCTGGTATCAGGAGGAAGGCAAGGCTGCCGTCAGCCTGCACGAGGGCAGCGTCGTGATGATCCCCGCCAACGTCAAGCACTGGCACGGAGCGAAGAAGGACAGCTGGTTCAGCCATATCGCCGTGGAGGTTCCCGGCGAGAATTGCGAGAACGAGTGGTGCGAGCCGGTATCCCACGAAGAGTACGCAAGGCTGTAGGGAGGAACGAAACATGGCAGTCAAGCAGACGGCAGGCAGAGATGCCCTGGGCGAATTCGCCCCGAAATTCGCGGAACTGAACGATGACGTGCTCTTCGGAGAGGTCTGGAGCCGAGAGGGGCAGCTCAGCCTCCGCGACCGCTCCCTCGTGACCGTCGTCGCGCTGATGGCTCAGGGGCTTACCGATGAGAGCTTCCGCTATCACCTGATGGAGGCAAAGAAGAACGGTATTACAAAAGAAGAAATCGCGGAGGTCGTGACCCATGCAGCCTTCTACTGCGGCTGGCCCAAGGCGTGGGCGGTTTTCCGCATGGCAAAGGATATCTGGGGCGAGGAGTAGAACGATGATCTTGAATGAAACCTACCCGTTGGCAAACGGAGTTCAGGTTCCCAAGCTGGGACTGGGCACCTGGTTCATCGACGATGCCGAGGCGGCGGAAGCCGTTCGTGAGGCGGTAAAGCGGGGCTATCGCCTGATCGACACCGCACAGGCCTACGGAAACGAACGCGGCGTCGGCGAGGGTGTGCGCACCTGCGGCGTCCGCCGGGAAGAGCTTTTCGTTGCCAGCAAGATCGCAGCAGAGATGAAAACCTACGAGGATGCGGCGAAGTCCATCAATGAGACGCTGGAGAGGATGGGGCTCGACTACCTCGACCAGATGATCATCCACTCTCCCCAGCCGTGGAGCGAGTTCCGTGTGGAGAAGCGCTATTTCGAGGAGAACAAAGAGGTCTGGCGTGCGTTGGAGGATGCGCGGGCGGCGGGCAAGGTCAAGGTAATCGGCGTGTCCAACTTCCTGCAAGATGACCTTGAGAACCTCCTGGGCTCTTGTCGCGTGATGCCCATGGTCAATCAGATCCTCCTGCATATCACCAATACCGATTCGGCATTGGTGGACTTCTGCAAGGCGCAGGGCATTCAGGTGGAGGCATACTCTCCCATCGCCCACGGCGAGGCGCTGAAGAATCCGGCGATCGTTAAGATGGCAGTGAAGTACGGCGTATCTGCCGCCCAACTCTGCATCCGCTATGTCCTTCAGCTTGGAACCGTCGCGCTTCCCAAGACGGCAGATCCCGCCCACATGGAAAGCAACGCGGACGTGGATTTCGCGATCTCCGAGGAAGACATGGAAACTCTCAAGAACATGGAGCGCATCGCCAACTATGGTGAATTCAGCGCATTTCCCGTGTTCAGCGGAAAGCCTCTTGCATGAGGAGAATGCGTGAAATGAAAACCTTGATTCTGTACTACTCCTACGGAGGCAATACGAAGCGCATCGCCGAGATGATTCAGAGGGAAATCGGCGGGGATATTGCTCGTATGGATACGGTTGTTCCTTACGATGGCGATTATGATGAAGTCGTCAATCAGGGGCAGCGTGAGATTGCCGAGGGTTATTGCCCGGAACTGAAGCCGCTGCACATTGGCTGGAGAGATTACGACGCCATCATCCTGGGTTCTCCTGTCTGGTGGTACACCTTTGCGCCCGCCATGCGCAGTTTCCTGGAGCGGGCTGATCTGACCGGGAAGACCGTGTATCCGTTTGCCACCAATGGCGGCTGGCTGGGACACGCGCTGAAGGACTTTGAGGAAGCCTGCAAAGGCGCAATCGTGATGCCGGGCCTCGATGTGCAGTTCGATGAATCCATGCTCCGTACCTCTGAGAAAGATATTCAGGCATGGATTAATACTATCCGCAGATAATCGATCTGCAGCTTTCGATATCCGCCACAGAGCTGGCAAGGATTTGGGACGATCCCAAAAATGCAAACAGAGCGTTCCGACTTTCCGACGGAACGCTCTTCGCTCCCTTCGTGCCCTTTTTCCTCGCCTTCACCGGGCGACCCGGGAGCTGGGGCTGGCAGACGCCTCTCTGCTCTTCGTCCACAACGTCCAGGGAAATCTCGCGGTCAACCGCCTGCTCGGTTGGAGGCGAGGGCCCGAGTTCGCCTACGCCCAGGAGCTGCTCAGCGCCTATTCCGAAGGGGGCATGCGGGCGGTATCGGCTCGTCACGATTCCCGTAGTTGATCTTGACTGTGGGCTCCTTACAAGTCTTGCTCGAGATCGAGCGGAGACTGGGCCCTGCCGAATCGGAGCTATGGCGACCAAAAATGTTGCCAGAAGACGCCGTCGACACTGTTTGCGATGGGGTAGAGCTCGATGGCGGTTCGGCACAGTCTGTTTCGACGGTTTCGCGGGGCGTTGATGGCGTGAAGGCGGCCGTTGGAAAGAAACTCATTTCCGTGGGGAAGAAACTTCTCGGTGAGTAAAGCTCATCGGAGCGGGGATAGAGCTTTGTCTGCGGGGTACGAAATGCTGGCTAGTGGTTGCGACGCCTTGTTGCGGAAATGCCAACTGCTGCAATTACGCCACCGGCAACACTCAGGGCGACAGCCAACGCACCGTTGTCGCCCGTCGCGGGTAGGGTGGTCCCGGCTGGTTTAACCGCCGCTACTGCCTTAGCGGAAACGGGATTTGCCGCGGGCTTTTCTGCCTTGGGCTGCGGTGTGGGCTCGGGCTTGGTTTCCGGTTCGGGTTCGACCTCTGGGCGCGGTTTAACACTTGGATCGGGTTTGGAACCGCTCGTATCGGTTGCAATCAAGTGCACGTCGCTGTCGAAGACGTAGCGGATGTAGTAATCGTGCCGCGTCTCGTGCATAATCCCCTGCCCGCTGTCGAAGTCGCGGTCAACGTGTGTGCCAAGGCGGGTTGAGCTGGTGAGGTTCAGTCTGTAAGGGATTTGGTCGTCGGCGTAGCCGCCTGTAAAGACAGCGGTTGCTCTAACGTGATTGTCGATCATGGTCAGGGCAATAGAGACGCTGGCCTCTTTGGGGTTCTCGGTTTTTATAAGGCCTTCGGTATCGGTGTCGATCTTGAAGAGATGGACGGTGTCGTTAAGCCCGTAGATGAAGTCCTCGGGTTTGTCGGGGAAATCGTATACAAACGCCTCATTCTGGACCAACATGAAGGCAGGAGGGAGCTCCAGGTCATAGTTATGGTCGACAACGGTGGTAGCTGTGAGGCTGCCTTCTGCGTTGGCTTCGTCGCAGGTAATGGGTGCTGCGACATCGGTTTCGGGCATTTCTGTCGCCAGTGCTGCGCAGGGTAGCAAAAGCAGTCCTGCCACAAGAATGCTTACTCCGAAGGCGGCGATTCTGGCGTCTGCATGACGCTTGACGTCGCGGATAGACAGGCCAGTCCGTTTGTTATGGGTCTGCGGTGCAACATGCTGTCCATACATAAGACGCTCCTTGTTCGTAGGCCGGTTTCCGCGGATCTATATTGCGCCTGGCCGATGCGGCTAGGCTCTTTCACGCGAACGCTTATGCGAGCAGGGAGAAAGCTCAAGCTAATTTTCTCACAGTCGATACTTTGCGAGCAACGATTTGCTGTTCAATTTTCGGAGAGAGAGTCAAGACAGTCGAGGAGTTATCAGGCGGTGAGATTATGTCTAGAGAACACTGACGAGAGATGTGGCCTGCAGACGACTGAATAGCTCCATCCGTTTTGGTTACAACGAAATGTATGCCGCGCGCCTGCGGCATGAAGAAGGGAGATTCTTATGAATATCGTTGTATTGAGCGGTAGCCCGCGCAAGGGCGCCAATACCGACACCATGGTCGAGGCGTTTGCTGAGACTGCGCGTGAGGGTGGCCATACGGTCGAGGTCATCCGCGTTGCCAGTAAGAAAATCGCTGGTTGTCTGGGGTGTCAGTATTGCTTCGCCCACGAGGGCACTTGCGTGCAGAAGGATGACATGGCCAACGTGATCGAGTCGCTGAAAGACGCCGACATGGTTGTCTTCGCTTCGCCTATCTACTGGTTTGATATCACTGCGCAGGAGAAGGCCGCCATCGATCGCCTATACGCCTTCGGTGCTACGGGCTTCCCGTTCACCAAGACGGCCCTTTTACTCGATAGTCACAGTGAGGGCGTCTATGACGCGGCGATCGCCATGTACAAGTCAACCTGCGCGTACTGCAAGTGGGAGGACCAGGGCATTATCACCATCAGCGGTATGACCGAGCGCGAAAGCATGGCATCGTCGCCCAAGTTGGAAGAGGTGCGAGAGCTCGCTCGCAAGCTCGCCTAAGGACAAGAAGAACGCATGGCAATCGGTGTTGGTGGAAATGCTTGCTGTCCTTATCAAGAGGAATGCTGATTGCCATGCGTTGATGCTTCCGCGGACAATTCCGGCGTGCTAAAACGCCTTCTCGTTCAAGAATTCCCTGAACGCGGGAATGTCAAAGCCAACGAGACCACGCCCGCGCTCTCCAATGACGCCGTCCTCCAGGAGGCGGCGTTTGTATTGGCTTGCGTAGTTGCTGGCGACGCCCATGCGTTTGGCTATCTCCGAGACCCTGCTGGGGCCAGAATCGGGCAGCATCGCGAGCAAAAACTCAATGTCTTTATCGGAAAGCTCCCGATAGGTCGTTTCGAGAATTCGATCGCGCAGCTCCATGCGGGCAAGCAGAGAACCCTGCTGTACATCAGATGCACTGATTTTGGGCGAGTTCTCCGAAACATCCCATGTGCGATATCCGACGAGCTGCATCATATAGGGAAATCCGTCGACGGCCTTCACGGCATCCTCGAGCGCTTCTGGCGTGATTGAGCGGCCTCCGGCCTCAACGGTTTTGCGGAATGCGTTTGCAATTTCAACGTCAGTGATTCGTCCCAACTGATGATATTGGGAACGCCTGAGGAACGAGACGGAATCGTTACGCAACAACGCCGATACTTTGTAGGGCAGTCCTGCCATGAGTAGGGCAACTTTTTTACCTTCGCGTACAAAGTGCTGGTAAACAGAGGCAAATTGAAGCATTTCTTCGAGATCGACGGTGACTTCATCGATGGTGATGAGAAGTCCGATGTCATGTTTTTCGAGTTGCTTAAAGATACCATTCATGCGCGTGCGCCAGTTGCCCTGAGCCTCTTGAGCATATGTCCAATCGATGCCCACTGGGCCAATTTGAACACCGTTTATGCGCGCGTGAGGCTGTGAGAGGTAGCTATCTGCGGCTTCTTTGGTTCGCTCGATAATATCTTCGAGCATGCCTGGCATGGCGGAGACATTTGCTGCGATCCAACCGTGTTCAAGCGCCGTTTCTGAAAGGAGCGAGAGAAGCGCCGTCTTGCCCGTTCCCCTTGCGCCCGTAAAAATAGTCGACAGGTTTGGATCTCCCGGGCCGTTGATAAAACCACGGTTGATGTCACGCAGAATATGCTCGCGACCCGCTAGAAAGGGAGGGATACTTCCGAACGTCGGGGTAAAGGGGTTCTTGCTGTACTCCATGGTGTCTCCTTTGCAAGTTTTGCTAATTTTTGCAAGTTTTGCTAATTTTTGCAAGTTTTGCTAACGACCGACCAAAGGGCATCGAAGCAGTGACGCTGACATTTTTTAACGCAGAAAAATAAGCAGAAATCAATTAATCTGCGTTAAGAAATAGTTGAGAAGAAAAACGACGAGTCCCGGGCGCAATGCCGTTGCGCTCCGGGCCTCGTCGCTTTGCGAAGTGTCTAACGGTCTCGTTGCCGTGGTACCTAGTCAAACAGGCTCGGCATGTCGTTTTCTTTCATGAGGGCGCCGGCGGAGGGGAGGCTCTGCGTGGTGAACTTCTCGGCGGAGACGCCGGCGCCAAGGATTTCCTCGGTCGTGCCGACGGTGGTGACCGAGCGGCCCTTCTTGGCCGTGAAAGCCTGGACGCCCTGCGTGTTGGTGGTCGTCTTGGTCTTGAGCAGCGACGTGTTGAAGTTCATCAGGCGGTAGTCGCTCGAGACCAGTGCGATGTCGCGATCTTCCTTGAGCACCTGGGCATACAGCAGCTTGCTGCCGCCGTAGATGGCGTTCTTAAGGCGCTTGCGGTTGGTCTTGGTAACATATCCGGCAAGTGCGACGCGCACCGCGCGGCCGTTTTCAAAGACAAACAGCACGTCGGCCTTGTAGTCCTCGGGGTCGATGACCCAGATCACGCTCTCGTCGGGTTCCATCTCAAGATCGGTCGGCAGGTACGAGCCCAGCTGGGCCGACTTGGTGTCCTCAAATGCTGCGACCTTGCACTTGTACACCTGGCTCTTGTTGGTAAAGACCAGCAGCTCGTGGGTGTTGGAGGACGGGAACTCGATAAAGGGTTTGTCGCCGTCCTTGTACTTGAGCGTGGTCGCCTTCTTGAGCACGCGGTCCGTCATCTTCTTAAGATAGCCATCGCGCGAGAGCATGATGGTAACCGGGTACTCCTCGACCTCGGGCTCCAGGCTTACCTCGATGACCTCATGGGGTTCGATCCTGCCCGTGCGACGCGGCATCACATACTTCTTGTTGACCGCTGCCAGCTCGTCGCTGATGACCTTCTTGATGTTGTCCTCGCTCGAGAGAATCTCCTCAAGCTCGGCAATCTCACCCTCAAGCTTAGCGATGTCCTTGGTGCGGTTGAGGATGTATTCCTCGTTGATGTTGCGGAGCTTAAGTTCGGCAACAAACTCGGCCTGGGTCTCGTCGATGTCGAAACCGCGCATAAGGTTGGGCACGACCTCGGCCTCGAGCTTGGTGCCACGGATGATGGCGATCGCCTTGTCGATGTCGAGCAGGATCGCCTCGAGGCCGTGCAGCAGGTGCAGGCGCTCGGACTTTTTTCCCAGGTCAAAGTTAATGCGGCGACGCGTGGACTCAATACGCCACTTGACCCACTCGTGCAGGATCTGACGCACGCCCATAACGCGAGGGTAACCATCGACCAACACGTTGAAGTTGCACGAGAACGAATCCTGCAGCGTGGTCGAGCGATAGAGCTTGGCCATGAGCTTGTCGGGGTCGACGCCGCGCTTAAGGTCGATGGCGATGCGCAAGCCCGAGAGGTCGGTTTCGTCGCGGATGTCAGCGATCTCCTTGACCTTGCCCTCTTTGGAGAGCTTGACGATGCGCTCGATGATGACATCGGTCTTGGTGGTGTAGGGAATCTCGTAGACCTCGATGATGCGCTCTTCGGGAATCCAGCGCCAGCGGGAGCGGATCTGGAAGCTGCCAAGGCCGGTCTCGATAATCTTTTCCATCTCCTCGCGGCGGTAGATGATCTCGCCGCCGGTCGAGAAGTCGGGCATGGGCATGTATTCGAGCAGGTCGCAGTCGGGGTCCTGCAGGTAGTGCATTGTGGCAGTGCAGACCTCGTTGAGGTTGAAGCCGCAGATGTCGGACGCCATGGCGACACCGATGCCCTTGTTGGCTGAGACGAGGATATTGGGGAACGTGGTGGGCAGCAGGCGCGGCTCCTTCATGGCGCCGTCGTAGCTGTCGACGAAGTCGACCGGGTCCTTGTCGATGTCCTTGAAGATCTCGGCGCTGATGGGG
Organism: Collinsella aerofaciens; assembly: GCF_039836695.1. Lineage (GTDB taxonomy): Bacteria > Actinomycetota > Coriobacteriia > Coriobacteriales > Coriobacteriaceae > Collinsella > Collinsella aerofaciens_BD. Next base: position 42,866 of record NZ_JBDPAC010000002.1, read on the forward strand.
GAGAGCTTGGCCTCGGTGTAACGCGAGGCGGCGTAGCTCAGGTCGCCCGAATAGTACTTGCCAAAGTTGCCCTTCGACTCCACGAAGGGCGCAAGCAGCGCTTCGTTGCCCGTCGCCAGGCGCACCATCGTCTCGTAGATCGCGGCATCGCCGTGCGGGTTGAGCTTCATGGTCTGGCCCACGATGTTGGCGCTCTTCTGGCGCTCGCCCTTGAGCAGACCCATCTTGTACATGGTGTAGAGCAGCTTGCGGTGCGAGGGCTTAAAGCCGTCGATCTCGGGGAATGCACGCGAGACGTTGACGCTCATGGCGTAGGGCATGTAGTTGACCTCGAGCGTCTGCGTGATCGGCTGGTCGGTGACCTCGGAGTGCAGGCCGATGACGTTCTCGGCGTTAACCTGCTTTTTCTTTGGCTGGTTCTTCGTCTTCTTCTTTGCCACGATTTCCTCTTGAACTTCTTATGGGCCGTCGTTATCGATTTGCTGCTACTGCAGGTCCAACTGGTCCAGGTATTCCTTGCCGTGCTCCGAGATATGGCGCTTGCGGCCCGCCTCGTCGTTGCCCAGCAACAGGTTGAACATGGTTTCCATCTTGGTGACGTCCTCGGGCTCCACCTTGATCAGACGACGCGTCTCGGGGTTCATGGTGGTGAGCCACATCATGTCCGGATCGTTCTCACCAAGACCCTTGGAGCGGTTGATGGAACACTTCTGGTCGCCGATCTCTTTGAGGATGCCGTTCTTCTCGAGCTCGGTGTAGGCAAAGTAGGTCTTTTCTTTGCAGTTGATCTCGTAGAGCGGCGATTCGGCGATATACACGTAGCCCTCGTCGATAAGCGTGGGCACCAGGCGGTAGAGCATGGTGAGCACGAGCGTACGGATGTGATAACCGTCGACGTCGGCGTCCGTACAGATGATGACCTTGTTCCAGTTGAGGTTGTCAAGGTCAAAGGCACCGAGGTTTTTGATGCGCTTGTCCTTGATCTCCACGCCGCAGCCCAGCACGCGCATGAGGTCCATGATGATGTCGGACTTAAAGATGCGTGGATAGTCCTCCTTTAGGCAGTTGAGGATTTTGCCGCGGACGGGCATAACGCCCTGGAACTCGGCATCGCGCGAGGTACGAATGGCGCCTGCTGCCGAGTCGCCCTCTACGATGTAGATCTCGCGGCGGCTCTTGTCCTTGGAGCGGCAGTCGATGAACTTCTGCACGCGGTTGGCCATGTCGGTCTTCTGCTGCAGGTTGGTCTTGATGCTCTGACGCGTCTTCTCGGCGTTCTCGCGCGAGCGCTTGTTGATGAGCACCTGCTCCATGATCTTGTTAGCGGCGTCTTTGTTCTCGATCAGGTAAGTCGAGAGGCGCTCCTTAAAGAAGGCCGTCATAGCCTGCTGGATAAAGCGGTTGTTGATGGCCTTCTTGGTCTGGTTTTCATAGGACGTCTGGGTGGAGAAGCAGTTGGTCACCAGCACCAGGCAGTCCTGGACGTCTTGCCACTTAATGCCGCTCTCGTTTTTGTTGTACTTGCCCTGTTGCTTGATGTAGGCATCGATGGCGCTGGTCAGAGCGCTGCGGGCGGCCTTCTCGGGCGAACCGCCGTTCTCGAGCCACGATGAGTTGTGGTAGTACTCCTGCATCATGAAGGTGCGCGAGAAGCACATGCACGCGGTAATCTTCACGTTGTAGTCGGGCAGGTCCTCGCGATCGCGACCGCGACGGTCGGCCTCGATAAAGAAGGGCTCGGTGAGGTAGTCGGTACCGACCTTCTCGAGCACGTAGTCCTCGATGCCCTTGGGATAGCAAAAATCCTCTTCGGAAAACTCGCCATCGTCGCCCTCGATACGCAGGCGGAAGGTCACGTTGGCGTTGACCACGGCCTGGCGGCGCATTGTCTCGCGATACCAATCGTGGGGGATGCTGATGGAGGTAAAGACCTCAAGATCGGGACGCCACTTAATGGTGGTGCCGGTGCGATCCTCGTCGCTGGGCTCAATCTCGAGTGCCTTCTTTTTGGCACCGACGACCTTGCCCTTCTTAAAGTGCAGGGAGTACTTGTTGCCGTCGCGCCAAACCGTGACGTCCATGTATTCGGAGGCGTACTGGGTTGCGCATGAGCCCAGGCCGTTGGTGCCGAGCGAGAAGTCGTAGTCGCCGCCCTGGTTATTGTTGTATTTGCCGCCGGCGTAGAGCTCGCAAAAGACGAGTTCCCAGTTAAAGCGCTTCTCGGAGGGGTTCCAGTCGAGCGGGCAGCCGCGGCCGTTGTCCTCTACCTGAATGGAACCATCGCGAAAGGCGGTAAGGGTGATGAGCTTGCCGTAGCCCTGGCGCGCCTCGTCAACGGCGTTGGACAGGATCTCGAAGGCGGCATGCGCGCAGCCGTCGAGTCCGTCCGAGCCAAAGATGACGGCGGGGCGCAGGCGTACGCGCTCCTCGTCCTTGAGCTGGCGGATACTGTCGTTACCATAGTTTGCGGTGTTTTTTGCCATACTCGCTCTCTCGGTGCTCCTTTGCTGCGTTTAAGTCATATAGATAGTCAAGGTAGCATAGCCCAGCCCACAGACGATTCCACCCAACACGAAATCCATCGAACAATCGTTCGGAGTTCGATGGAGATTCGTTTACTTGGACAAAACCGAGTCGGCTCTGTCCGAGTAAGTTTGAAGACGGCCGAATGTGTCTTGCTGCGTTTGCGGTTGGATACGCTGTCGAAGACGTGTCGTGCGGATTGTTGGCGAAAAGACGGTGTGCCAAGCTCGAGGCAGAACTCGACTCCTCTGACGATATCTAATGCGTAATGGGCTGGCTCTGGGTATCCAGAACCAGCCCATTTTGATGGTCGATGAGCCGAGTCGGCGTCTCTCGCAAAGGTAACTGAGAGCTAGTGAGGCTTATCAGAATTGACCTCATCGGCGGTGTCTTTTTCGAGCGCCGTGCGGCGGGCGCTGTAGGCGATGAGGCCGGCGCCTGCCGCGGCGAGTGCAGCAGCGGCTGCCGTAAGGGGAACGTTGACATCGCCCGTGCCCGCAAGCGCGCCCGCTTTTCCGGAGCGCTTGTTAGTGCCGTGGTCCTTGCCACTGCCGGAGCTGCTTCCGCCGGAGCCGCCGCCCTCGTCAGTGCCGCCGCCACTCGCGCCGCCATCGCCGTCGACCGTCATCGGGGCGTCGTGAAGTCCTGTCGTATCAGCGCTGTCGCATACGCCGACCTGAACTTCCGAGCGTTCGCATGCCGCGTCGGGCACATGAAGCTCGTGCAGCACGGCACCCAGCGCCGAGTTTGCGCCCGGTCGAATTTCCTCGAGCGTTACGGGATCGAGCGCCACCAGATTACGCGCCTTCGCATATAGCGTTACACGTTTGCCCACTTCATCGCTCCAACTCTCGGGGATGGCGAAGCTCATGCGGAACTGTGCCGTGCAACCCGGTGCCAGCACGGCGTTGCCACTGTCGGCTACCAGCGGGTGCGTTGCAAAAGGTGTGCCCAGCGTTTCGAGCGCGTACTTCACGTGTGCCATGTCGTTGACCGAAGCGTCCTCGGCAAGCTCTGGATCGTAGATCGATGCCATGCGTGTGTTCGCTCCGAACCCGATGGATGCGCTGGAGAACGGCTGGCTGGAGCCCTCTCGGTACAGATCGATTGTGCCGGCGGTCAGCAAGGTGTTGCCGTCGTTTCGCACCGTGACCATGAAGGATTCGCCTGCTGCTCCGGGCACCACCGCGCCCGAGGTAGCGACTGCGCCCGTCGGAGTGGCACACGCCACCAAGGGCACTTCGATGCCGTGTAGTTCTGCCTCGCTCTTCTCCGCGCTCACAATGTGCGTGGCGAGCGCGGAGAGCATGCTCCCCGACGTCAAAAATGTCGTTATCTGATCGACGGGATGGTCCAGCTCGCACATCACGAACGGCTCCGTAAACAGATCGCCTGCCAAGGTGCTGGCGAAGATGCGGAAGTGCTTGCCCATCACTGCTACCGGGTTGCCTTCTTCGTCGTAGGTTTGCCCCACCTTGCCATCGGTGTTCTCTACATAGAGCGCGCACCTGCCGTTGTTGCTTACGCTAAACGATGCCGGGCCACAGCCTGCGGCACCCACGGGCTGCGTTGCAAATGCCGATGCGCCTCGCGTCCAAGTAATATGCTGCAGTTGCTCGTTGACGGTAGCCAAAAAGCCCGTGTGCTGCGGCCACGGCACCGCGTGGGGTACTGTGGCATCTGGCGACATAACGCCCCAGCCCGCAATGGACTGGCCGATCACGGCGTACGATGCGCAGCCACAACCGCCTGCAGTCTCGTATGCAACGGGCACCACCATTTTGCCGTTGATATTCTCGGGCGCGCCCAGCTCGATGCTCGACGGTGCCTGCGGAAAGCGGAGAACTTGGCGGAACGTGAGGCTGTCGCCCAAATCATCCGACCACAGGGCAAAGCACTCCAGCGCAACCTCGGCCTCGCTGCCGAGCGCCTTCTCTGCGGTGGCTCCGTGGCGGTGGAGGTAGGCGCCCGACAGACGTCCGTCGACAAGTGTCTTGCCCACCGTGATGCGTGGGCACTGCAGGCAATGGTAGCCATCCTCCTGAAGGCGGCCGCGCGAGATGCTGCGCCACGACGTGTGCGATATCACGCGAACTCCGTCGTTGCTTATGCGCAGGCGCACAACGGACAGTATGCCGGATGTGCTCGCCGTATCGAAAAGGGTGTTGTCGCCGGCGGGGCGCTCGCCCGAGACCAGCAGCACGTAGGCGTCCTGGTTTCCTCTTCCGTCTGTATATTCCACCACGTCGAAGTCGTAATCGAATATGCCGTTGCGCTCCACATCGCCCTCGCCAAACCCAAGGGGAAAGTCCACGGGCGTGGGAGCGGACCACGTGCCGTTTGCCTTTGTGTGCACCACCAGGCGCGAGCGACCATTGTCGCCGTAGCGCACCGAGGCGATACGGAACAGGCATTCTACGCCGGCAATCCTTGCCAGCTTCATGTGAGCTTCGCTGAGCACGCCAGCAAACAGCACGTTGTCGCTCGAGGGTTTGATGCCGCCACGCTCGTCCTCCGACACGCCGGCAGAATTGGCGTTCGGGTCAGCAACGGCGTTCGTCGTCTGGCCGATATAGGCGTACTCGTACATCGGCGCGGCGTTTTCGTCGTTTTCCATCAGTGCATGGACGAAATGTTCGACCTGTCCCGTGTCGTCGCTCTCTGCATCCGCCTCGAGCTCAATACGCGTGACCGCTTGATTCCAATCGCGTACGACAGAAGCGACGTTTACGGCAGTGGCCTTAACCTCGGCGCGTGCGAGCAGCTCGGCGTTGGTGACGATGGTGGCCGATGCGATAAATTGCGGCACGCCGCCCGCCTCGGCGTTGCCGGCTGAGCCGAAGCAGGCATCTAGTGTATAGGGCGTATCTCCACCCAATGCGAGCTCAGAGCGCTGGAGTACATACTGGTCGCCGTTGTTCACCGACATATTCCACGAATCGAGGAGTGTGGGCCACGACCCCGACCAAGCCTTGGTGGTCCACTTGAACATGATGAATTGGAGTATCACGTCGACATCGACGTCTGCACCTACGCGCAGTCGCGGAAGCTGGTGTCCATCTGCCTTCTCGTACCCAATGAACAGCGTGAGGGATGCGGCGCCGCGCACGGCAGACGAAGCGACGCCTGCAACGCCGGCGCCAAAGGTGACGGCAAGCCCGATTGGGATGGTGAATGAGCCTGAGGTGTTTGAATAGTCGAGCGAAATGTTTTTAAAAAACGCCGCGCCGCTGCCGTGCGTGTGGGCACCCACGGCGAGCGCCAGCTTCGCCAGCACCCAGGGGTTGACGTTTAGGAAAAACGGCACCGGTCCTAGGGTAAACCGCTCGGTCCAATTGAGGTCGGTTCTTACCTGGAAGAGGGCCTTAATATTGCCGTATGCGGGGTCGTTGTTGTTACCCCAGGTTTTGCCCGCCCAATCGTAGGCGAGCGAGCCGTACAGCTGTGTGGCGATATCCATCGTGAACAGCGGCGTGCAATGGTGGCGAAGGAGCTTGGTGTTTCTTGGATCGGTGCCCGAACCGGCACTCATACTTTTGTACTGATTCCACTTCCCCTCCATCTCGTCGAGGTAGCGGTTTGCCTGCTTGGCGCCCGACTCACGCGGCGATTTCTTCCAGTATTCCGGATCAGGGTTGCCCGAATCGTTCATATAGCTGGCTGGTTTGTATCCTCCGCCAAACAGCACGTATCCGGCAAACGAGAAATCGAGGTGGATCGGAAATGTGGGCATCCAACACGTGAACTTATTGCCGCCGATGCCGGGAAACGCCGCGGGGAAATCAAACGGAGTGATCTCTTGGTCCATGGTGGTGGGGACGATAGTGGTCGATCCGGATTCCGCCTTTGCCGCCGGCGCGGTGACAACGGCCATGGGGGAGGAGAGCGTGTAGGTTTTGCCCTGGTAGTCGAGGACAAAGCGCAGCTTGCATCCTTCTTCCAGAAGGCTCGATGCCGCGTCGAGGAACTTGTCTTCGAGCGTGAACGTCGCCAGATTATCCGCGCCCGATGCGCTGGCCTTGACTTGGCCAATCTGCGTGACGGTTTCGGATGAGCTGCCCGCAGCGGGCATCACTTTGTTGATGCGCAGCGTTGCCTGCCCGCCCTGCGGCAGATGGGCCTGCACGGTAAAAGCGTGCGTGTTGGGCTGGTCGTTTGCTGCTTCGTCCGCTGGCATTGCCATAAACGTGGCGTCGGCGTACTGGATGTCCCATTCGTCGAACGTGAGCTGTCGAAAGTACGGTTCGCCATCGGAGAGCGGACGTGTGGGTGCGGTAATGGCGGTGCCGCCTTGGACACGCGAGAGGGGAATCTCGACATCGCGGTAGCCCGCCATGCTAATGGAGATGCCGCCGTTAAAGTCGTACGCGTCGAGAAGCGTCGCCTCGTCCACGTAGCCTTCCGAAAGCGGCGCGACCTCAAAGATGGCCGTGCCTTCGTCATCGGTAGTGGCGGTGAGGTGCTTGCCTGCGGCATAGCGCGATGTGAGCGTGACCTGGGCCCCCGTGATGGGCGTATTCTTGTTGGCGACGTCGACCACGACCACACCGAACATGGTGCGCGAGAGCACGAGCACCCTGAAGGGGTCTTTTTCGTCGGCATGGGCTTCGGTGGGCGCGAACGGCAATATGAAGGCGTTTGTGCTTCCCGGCACGCGCGGCAACATAATGCTCGCCAGCGAGGACACTCCGGCAACAAGTAACGAACGGCGATCAAGCATCTTTGGCTCCCATCCCGCAAATATCGGTGGAAATAATCCAATTTTGCGAGAAGGCGCCCCGTGGCGGTAGTGCCGTTCAAGGGTCAAAATGTCCAAATTGATCGAGCGAAGCGCCGGGTTCCGGAACGCGTTCGATGCGCTTGGTAGTCCGGTCGCTAACGTAACATATGCGCGACCAGCTCGGCGCGTGTGCCGATGCCAAGCTTTGCGTATACGCCGGATAGGCGGTTTTTGACGGTGCCCGACGATACTCCCATATGGCGTGCGATTTCGGCGTTGGTCCACCCGCGGCAGGCGAGCATGGCCATGGTGAATTCCGTGGTCGTTAAATCGTCGGCTACGTCCTCGCCCGAATCGGGGTTGTGGATGCGCCGCCAGCCGTAGCTGAATCGATACGTAATCTCGATGATGCGTGCGAAATCGTCAGGGTATTGCGATTTTAGGCATGCCTCGATGAGTCCCTGCAAAAGGCCGTGGTGCTCGCCAATGAGCTCGATAAGGCCGTCGGGGCGCGCAATGTTCCAAGCGGCTCCGAAGTGCGTTTTTGCGGCGTCGATGTCCTTGAGGCTCATGCATGCCATGGAAGCTGCCAGGTGCAGGAACAGTTCCGAGATTGGATAGCTTCCCTGTTTCATAATCAGGGCGTTTTCCGCCATGCCCAGGCTGCGGCCGTATTCGCCGCGCAGATACAAGGCGTGCGCCATCACGTAGCTGGCGAATAGGCGCAGGCCTTCGGGCAGATGCGCCGCAAGTGGATAAAACTCTTCGGCGGAATACGGGGAAGGCAAGTGCAGCAGGACGCTCGCGGCCGAGGCGAACAGGATATGCGTGGCGTGGATGGCGGGCGATTCCTCGTCGGCCGGCGTATCGAGGATGCCAGCAAGGCACCGGCGGGCGTCGGCGATGCGGTTGAGCGATAGACTGGCGTATCCGCAGATAAAGCATGCGGAATAGCGCAGTGCGGGATCGGTGGCGTCAACATAGGGGCGCGCCGTCTTGGCAGCGAGGGCGGCCTGTCCGCGAAAGTACAGCGCTTCTGCCGTGGCAATGGCGCGCGAATCGGGGTCGGAAATGCTTGCAACCGCAGCGTCAATCTGCCCCGGCACAAAGGCGGTGCACATCAACGGCATGGGAACGCGTGGGTAACCATCGCAGTCCATCTTCCATCTCCCAACAGCTGGCAACACTGGCAGCAATTGTACTCCTGTTACTCGGGACTGGAATTGTTGGGCATTGCCTACGATTATGCCGAACGCATAAAGGAAGAGTCTATTGGCGATGCTCTCAAGGTGGCTACCGAAGCCAAGCTGACCTCGATATTAGGAAAAATTGCCACCCCTGCAAAAAGCTCTGTCGCAGTGATGGGAAACGCATCTTCTGGGCATTCCGGCGTCTCCAGCTAGCGCTGGACTGCTGCTGTCGCCTGCGCGTTGGCGAGCGGGGCGTGGGGACCGTCCGGCGACCAGCGGTGACGGGCGAGCCCTGCCGCGTGCGTGGGCCTCCATCGGCGTAGACCCATGACCCCTATGGCATCGGAGAAGTCCACCATCGCGTCCAGGACCTTACCGTCCGGCACGCCCAGCCAAGCGGCTCCCTTGAACCCAAGGTTGAAGGGGCTGTTGTACAAGGCATATGGGGCCGAGTGGAAGTGGATCAAAAGAGCGTTACTTGACGTTTCATGCATAATGCCAACCGCCCCGCGATATCACGTTCGCAGCGCACAGGGGCCGGAGAATCTTCGCGATGAGAGTTGACGTCTAATACCTTGCATCGTATAGTGTGTATAGCATAGTATATGACGAGAGGAGGTGTGCGGATGGAGGCACAGATGAAGCGCGGCTTCCTGGAGGCCTGCGTGCTCGCGGCCGTCTCCGGCGAGGAGTCCTACGGCTACCAGATCGTGAAGGACGTACCGGCGAGCATGGGGCTCACGGAGTCGACGCTCTACCCGCTGCTCAAGCGCCTGGAGAAGGCCGGGTGCATCACGGCGCGCTCCGCCGAGCACAACGGGCGGCTGCGCCGGTACTACCGCATCACGGACAACGGGCGAGCGCGCATCGAGGAGTTCCTGGCCGAGTGGCCGTCCGTACGGGAGATTTACGCATACGTTGAGGAGGCGCACCATGACGCGCGATGAGTTTCTGGGCCGGTTGGGCGAGCTGCTCGCCTGCCTGCCGGCCGAGCAGGTGGAGGAGACCAAGGCGTTCTATGCGGAGGCCATCGCCGACCGCATGGAGGACGGTATGAGCGAGGAGGAGGCCGTGGCCGCCATGGGCACGCCCGGCGAGGTGGCGGAGGCCACGCTCGACGACCTGCCCGCCGTGCCGCGCGCGATCGCGAGGACGCGCCGGCGCAGCACCGCGCTGCTGTGGGTGCTGGCCATCGTGGGCTCCCCGGTGTGGGTGCCGCTGCTCGCCGCCTTCGCCGCCGTGGCCGTCACGGTCTATATCTGCATCTGGGTGCTGGCGCTCTGCGTGTGGATCGTCGCGGTGGCACTCGGGGGCGTGGGCGTAGTTGGGCTCCTGCTTGCCGTAAGCGGCGTCATCATCGGCCACTTCCCGTACGCCCTCGCCTCGGCGGGCGTGGGGCTCGGCCTCGTCGGCGTGGCGCTCTTCGTTGGTGCTGGCGCTTGGGCCGCCTCAAAACAAATTGCGCGCCTCTCGGCGCTCTGGGCGAGGAAGGCCGCCTCGCCCTTCTGGAAGGGTAAGGGCGAGAAGGGCGGCGCTGCCGCGCATCTCGCGGCGTAGAAAGGAGTGAGTACCATGACCAGTGCGAAGAAGATCTACCTCGCCGTGGCGGGCGGGCTCGTTGCCGCGGGTGTTGTCCTCGCGGGCATTGGCTTTATCGCTTCGGGTTTCGACCCGGCCGTGTTCACAACCCAAGTCGACACGCGCTACAGCACCATCGTGCTCGGCGGCGTCGAGGTGGACGAACACGAGAGTATCCCGTTCATCAGCCAGCTCGCCAATCTGGGCGAGATCGACACCTCCGGCGTCGCGGATCCCGCCGCGCCCTAGGCGCAGCGAGCCCGGGCGCTCTGCCCGCCAAGCTGCGTAAGCCGGCGAAACCCGAACCTCAACCTCTACGCAACTGGCCCCAAGCCTGCGCCGATTCGCTCTCAGCGCCGCGCGGGGGCCCGTGACGCATGCCTAAAAAGGTACGAGGAGAAAGGAACGCGATGACGACAACCACGCCCTTCCGCCTTCACGGGGCCACGCAGGACCGGAAGCGACTGGGCCGTGCGGTGGGGCTGTGCTTGGATTGGCTACACTGATATGGACAGTTCCGTGAGGGGCGCGAGAGACGGGACTCTGGGGAGATCTTCGAGGAGGAGTGTCTCGACTGGAAGCGCGGGTTCAGTGGAGCAGGAACCTAATCTCTGTCTCTCTTGCTTTTTTGATTTGTTGAGAAGCCGGCATTTGGGGGCATTTTGGATAGCGAACAGTTCAAACAAGAAGCTGAGAAAATAGAACAAAGCCTGAGTGCCTTGAGAGTCGCCGAGCGCAATGCAGTGATTCCCTTCATGAACGGCGACTTTACCCAATGGGATCTATATCTGGCATCCTCCTCTGAGTATGCGATGAGACTGATAGACGGATTCATCTCCATGCTCGAGTCGAGGAATCTTGTTTGCGTCGCCCAGCTTCTCCGCGCACAGGTTGGAGTCTGCCTGCGGACATTCGCATTATTCGCCGCCGAAGACCAGGATGACTTTCTCAAGCAGGTGTTTCAAGGTGTGCCTGTGAACAAGCTGAAAGATTTCTCGGGTGAGAAGATGTCCGATGGAAGACTTCAAGACTTACTCGAGAAGTTCGATCCAAAGGTAAAAGATGTATACAAGGTGACGTCTGGATTCGTCCACTTTTCCATTGATATTCTGCCGAGCATGGGTGTGCCTGGGGAGGGCTATGAGGTCGAGTTTAATTTTGGAGCCGAGCCCAACGAGAGAAACAATGCGCCTCTCGTGGAATGCGGCAAGGCGTTCTGCCACTATGTCGACCTGCATCTCCAGATGCTCCATAAGGTGATTGCTTCGGATGAATGGTATGCCGATCGATTCCGTATCGATTCCGATGGTCCTGCAGACGAGGCCTCGAAAAGCGAGAAGGTGTAGGTCGAACGCATTGACGCTGCCTTGACAGTATCCCGATATGATAACGAATGGGAGGTTCCCTGCGAAATGTGCGCCTCTGTATATTCTCGCTAGGACGCCCTCGACCGATAAGGCATCGTTGAGTTCAATTTGAGTTCAGCTCGGGTGCCTGAAAATCGCCCAACTCTGATAAAAGGGGAGACGACGGTACACCACGTAGACGAGAGACTATGGAAGTGCACGATTTGATTATATTGGCGCGCTAAACCGCCCCGCTGCCCAACTTGAACTCCGCTCACGCGTGTATGGGGCTGCGAGAGGTAACGGCCTGCGGCCTCCTTTGTGTGCTCGATGATATCTTCGAGCATGCCGGGCATGGCGGAGACATTCGCTGCAATCCAGCCGTGTTCAAGCGCCGTTTCGGATAGGAGCGAGAGTGGGCCGTCTTGCCCGTTCCCCTTAAACCCGTAAAGATGGTTGACAGTTTGGGGTCTCCCGGGTCTTTAGCTTTTACCGCGCTCGGTGCCTCATGGAAACTGTTGGACTTTAATCAGACAGACCCAGCATGTCGTTTTCCTCCATGAGGACATCGGCTAAAACCGCAACACCTATGCTTGTTTAAGCAAACCTCCTGATAGTCGTGGAGCTGCTGTAGCCCGACATGCAGGACGTCGTTCGGCTTAAACACCGGATGCCGCATCCGCGAAACGAGTTGCGTTGCACCCAGTCCCAAAAGGCTGCCAAGTACCATGGCGCGAGCGTTGGGGTAGCCATCATTCAGCGTGGATACATCCGGATGCGCATAGATCCAGACGATTCCAACGTTCTCGTATTTCCCGTGCGGGTAATCGAAGAGGGCAAGCGACACCATGCGGTTGCCGCCGACGGTCACGACTCTGTCGGGGTTTTCTGCCGTAAGCTTCCTCTGCGCATCCTGAATCCCCGCCAGGACTTCGTCCTCGGCATAGATGCGAACTGCCCCCCATTTCTCATGTCCAAGTTTTGGGAGGCGTTTCGCAATGCCGAGTGGGACCCCTGGACAGTCGGATCACGTGGTGGCCCCCTTTGAGAGGGTCACGAGCATCACGGTCCCGTTCTCGGAACTTGTTTCGACCTCTACCGTGCCACCGTGAAGCACTGCAATCTCCCAAACAAGCGCTAGCCCGAGTCCTGCGCCGCCGTATGCCCTACTGCGGGATTTGTCTAGACGAAAGAACGGCTGGAAGATGCTCTCTCGGTACTGCTTGGGTATTCCCGGGCCCTCATCTTTGACTCGCAGGAGCACGTGGCTGTCGCTGTCGCTGATGGAGACGGTAACGCTCGAGTCGGTGCGGCTATAGCGGATGGCGTTTTCGACCAGATTGAACACCAGCCGATAGAGGAGCGTATCACTTCCGATTGTCAAAGCGTCTCCGGTGCAATCGAGGGTTACGTCCTTATTCTCGGCAAGTGGCGCAAGGTCGGTGAGGACCTCTTCGGACAAGGGACCAAGTTCAACATCGTTCTCGCAAGGAACGCTGCGGAGCTCACTCATCTCGAGCAATACCTTGGTCATTCGAGACATGCGCTCGGTTTGTTCTTGTAGCAGGCCGAGCAGCTCGGCTGTTTCGGGTTGCAAACCGGAGTGCTCGGAGATGAATAGTTCAATCTGTGCTTGCATAAGGGCGAGCGGGGTGCGCAGCTCGTGTGCGGCGTTGCCGGTAAACTGACGCTGCGCAGAGAACCCTTCGCCAAGACGGGCGATCATGTCGTTGAAAGAGGCGCTGCATCGTTGTAGCTCGGTGGGCACATCTTCACTGAGTCTGATTTCGCTTAGGTTGTCAGGCTGCACACGTTCAACCTGGGCTGCAAAAGCCCGTAGCGGTTTGAGCGCACGGCCGCTCACAAAGTATGTCAGCACGCCGCCAAGGAGCGTGACTCCAGCCGTGATGTACCAGGCTGTCGTGCCAAAAGACTCTTGCGCGTCGTTTACGACGATCGTGACCTTGTCATCGAGGCTCCCCTTCGTTGGGTCGAACGCCTGGGGCGAGTCTTCGCCGGTTGCGTTAAGGGCCGAGATGTCACTGCCGATGGCGTCCATGTAGCGCATGCCCGTATAGCCGACCAGGCAGTTCGTCAGCACGCACGCCGCACACGTCAGCAGCGCCGTCATAATCGTTATGCGCCATTGCAGAGAAAGCCTTTTCATTCGCTATCCTCCATAACGTAGCCCTCTCCAATCCGATTGCGAATCGGGTCGTATCCCAAAGCGCTGCGTAGCTTTTTGCGGAGTGACGAGATATGAACGCGGGTTGCATTGCTAAAGCTGTTCACGCTGCTATCCCAAACGTGCTCGATAAGCTCCTCTTGACTTACCGGACGTCCCTGATTAAGCATCAGGTATTCCATGATTCCCGTTTCCTTGCGCGTAAGAGACAAAGCCTCGCTGTTCACGGAAGCGATGCGCGCCTTGGTGTCAAAGCGGAGCTTTCCGCAGGTTAAAACTATGTCGCTTTGTGTAAAGCGTCTGAGGGTAAGGCTGCGAATTCTTGCCGCAAGCTCGTCCAGATGAAACGGCTTGGTGAGGTAATCGTTGGCGCCGGCATCGAGTCCGGCGACTTTATCGGATACTTCGCCACGCGCGGACAGAATCAGTACCTTGGTCTCGCAGTCGGTTTTCCTAAGTTCCCTGAGCACGGTCATGCCGTCGATACGGGGAAGGTTGAGGTCGAGTACTACGAGGTCGAAGGCCTCAACGTCCAGTAGGTCGAGCGCCTCCTGTCCGTCGTGACAGTAGTCGACGCTGTACGCCAAGTTTCGCAAGCTGCGTGCGATTGCATCGCACAGTGCTCGCTCGTCTTCGACGATCAAAATACGCATAACAGTCTCCTTGCACATTTCAAATCGCGCTTAACACGGATTTTATAGTCGATATGGTCCAATGGTCGCGTAACGAAAGGAGTGGTCGTGTTGTTAAAAGCGGTAAAACCCGTGGTACAGGTCGCTTTGTTGATCGTCGGAATTGCCATGGTGTGCTTTGGCGTTATGCGTGGCGAGGCGGATGCCGTGCTGGCCAAAGCGATTAGGCTGTGCTTGGAGTGTATCGGAATTGGATAAAAGAGAAAACACTGCGTCGCATGTTTTGGCCCGATTTCGCGGATTCATTCAGGCGGCGGCGACGCTCATCACCAACATTCACCTGCCAAACTTTGCCAAAGGCGGCATCTATCAGGGCGCGGGAAAAACAGTCTGCGTACCTGGACTTAATTGCTATTCGTGCCCCGCGGCATCGGGTGCGTGCCCCATCGGGTCGTTCCAGTCGGTGGTAGGTTCATCCAAGTTCAACTTTTCTTACTACGTCACCGGTACGCTCATTTTGCTCGGCGTGCTGCTGGGACGCTTTGTATGCGGGTTTTTGTGCCCGTTTGGTTGGCTGCAGGAGCTGCTTCATAAGATTCCCGGCAAAAAGCTTTCGACGAAAAGGCTCAAGGCGCTTACGTATATCAAATACGTTGTGCTGCTATTTGCCGTGGTATTGCTGCCTGTGCTGTTGGTCAACGATCTGGGGATGGGCGATCCGTTCTTTTGCAAGTACATCTGTCCACAGGGTGTGCTCGAGGGCGCCATTCCTCTGGCCATTGCCAATGCCGGCATTCGATCTGCGTTGGGACAGCTCTTTACTTGGAAACTTGTCGTTCTCATTGTCGTGGCAGTGCTGAGCGTTTTGTTCTATCGCCCCTTCTGCAAATGGATTTGCCCGCTCGGCGCATTCTATGCGCTCATGAACAAGGTGTCCTTACTGGGGATACGGGTCGACGCGTGCAAATGCGTCTCGTGCGGCAAGTGCTCAAAGGTTTGTCAGATGGACGTTGATGTGGTCCGCGCGCCCAATCATGCCGAATGTATCCGGTGCGGAAAGTGCATTGGGGCCTGTCCCGTCGATGCCATCAGCTATCGCTATGGCCTGGATGTGTCGGCGGAAAAGCTCCCCTTGACCGCCGATAAAAAGTAAACAAGCTTCGACAAAACGGAGGAATGACCATGAAGCTTTCTAAGATTGCGGCCCTGTTTATGGTGCCGGTATTGGCCTTGTGCCTTGTGGCGTGCTCGGCACCCGGTGGCAATGCGAGTGAATCTGCGGGCTCCGATCCTAAGATCGCAGAACTCACTGCGCAGAAGCCGACCAATGCCGACGAGGCCGCCGAGTTGTATGCAAAACTCATGCAGAAGGAGAACGAGATCTTTTCGAGTGATAACGCGCTGTGGGAAAAGGTATTCAACGCGGCAAATAAAGACTCGACAATGATTGAGGACGGCAGCAATTACGGCGATTTCCTGCTCAAGACCATCGACGGCGCCAAGGATGAGTTCACGGCGGATGAGCTTAAGACGCTCAAGGCCGGTGCACAGCAGATCAAGGAGATCGAGGACAAGCTCGAGAGCTTGGAGAAGGAGTTCCCCGGCTGTGGAAGCACGCCGAGCTCAGGCGAGAGCGTCGACGCTTCGACCGCTGGCATGACGGCTGGTGCCAATGCTTCGAGCGAGGCGACGAAGTTCCCCAGCTTTACGGGCAAGGACCTGGATGGCAACGACGTGAACAGCGACGAGCTGTTCTCTAAGAACAAGGTCACCGTCATGAACTTCTGGTTCACTACTTGCAAGCCGTGCGTGGGCGAGCTGGGCGATCTTGAGAAACTGAATCAGGAGCTTGCCAAGAAGGGCGGCCAGGTCGTGGGCGTCAATTCCTTTACGCTCGATGGCAACAAGGGCGAGATTGCAGATGCCAAGGACGTGCTGAGCAAGAAGGGCGTGACATATAAGAACATCTGGTTCAAGTCGGATAGCGAGGCCGGTAAGTTTACGTCAAATTTGTTCTCGTTCCCGACAACGTATGTCATCGATCAGAATGGCAACATCGTAGGGGATCCAATCGTGGGAGCCATCAGCTCCGCTGAGCAGCGCGCAGCACTCAACAAGCTTATCGACCAGGCGATTGCAAATAGCGAGCAGTAGAAAACGCGTAAAGCATCGCGAGGATCGTGTGTCGCTGTGCAAAGTAGTCCGCTACCTTTCAAGATAAACTCCACCATATAGAGGTCCCGCTCGGGACCTCTTTTTTTGGCACTGCCCCGTTCGTTTTTTGGCGCGGTTCGTTACATTCCTCACTGGCGCCGGCAAAAAATGGGGATAGAGTAGGACAAACGCGTCGAATACGAACGGCGGAGGAGAGCGGGCAGGGTGCCTGCGCAGGAGAGGTTGCCGTCCATGCTGGAGCTCAAAGGTATTTGCAAAAGGTACGTTACGCAGTCGTTTACGCAGGTGGCGCTCGACAACGTAAGCCTGTCTTTTCGCGATAACGAGTTCGTGGCCATTCTGGGCCCCTCGGGCTCAGGTAAAACTACGATGCTCAACGTTATCGGCGGACTGGATCACTTTGATTCTGGTGACCTGCTGATTGACGGCATCTCGACCAAGGACTTCCGTGACCGCGATTGGGATGCCTATCGTAACAACCGCATCGGCTTTGTGTTCCAGAGCTATAACCTTATCCCACATCAGACCATCTTGGAAAACGTTGAGCTGGCGCTCACGCTCACGGGTGTGGGGCATGCCGAGCGCCGCCAGCGTGCGCGCGAGGCGCTCGAGGCGGTTGGCCTGGGCGAGCACGTTAACAAGCGCCCGAGCCAGCTTTCGGGTGGGCAGATGCAGCGCGTGGCCATCGCCCGCGCCCTGATCAACGACCCCGAGATCGTGCTGGCAGACGAGCCAACCGGCGCCTTGGACTCTACGACGTCCGTGCAGGTCATGGACTTGCTCAAGGATGTTGCACGCGACCGCCTGGTCATCATGGTCACGCACAATCCCGAGCTGGCGTACCAGTACGCTACGCGCATCGTCAACCTGGCGGACGGTAAGATCACCGACGATTCCGATCCTTTCGATGTTGCCAAGGCCACGCGCCGCGAGGCCAAGCCTACGCGCAAAACCTCGATGAGCTTTGTGACGGCGTTGGGCCTTTCTGCCCGAAACCTCATGACCAAGAAGGGCCGCACGGCCATGACGGCCTTTGCGGGCTCGATTGGCATTATCGGTATCGCGGCGATTCTGGCGCTGTCCAATGGCGTAAACGGCTACATCAAAAAGGTCGAGGAGGATACGCTCTCGAGCTACCCGCTCACCATTTCCAAGCAGGATTACGACCTGTCGTCCATGATGGGCGGGCAGGGGGCCACGGATGACGAAACGTCCAACGGCGAGGATTCGTCCGACGACAGCGCCGGCGGCAAGGCTAAGGGAACCGATAAGATCCCCGTGGTTACGGCCGTAAAGGACATGTTTGCAAGCGTTAAGTCCAACGACATGACGAGCTTTAAGGCATGGCTCGATGCCGGTGGCGACGGCATCGATAAAGAGGTCAACGCCATTCAGTACGGCTACGGTGTGACGCCGGTTGTCTATCGTGCGGGTAAGGGTGACGAGAAGCCCGTTCGGCTTGTTCCCAACGCCATGACCGAGGCCATGAGCGGAGGCGCGAGCTCGGCGGCAACGGTGAACATGGAATCCATGGGAACCTCGGTCTTTAACGAGATGATTGACGACCAGAGCCTGCTCGACAGCCAGTACGATGTCGTCGCCGGTCATTGGCCCACGTCTGCCAACGAAGCCGTGATGGTGCTTTCGAGCCGCGGTACGGTGGGCGACTACACGCTCTATAGCATCGGTGCGCTGGATATCGATGAGCTCAACGATCTGGTAAACAGCGCCATGACGGCTGACGGTAAGATTGAGACGCCCGAGACCGGTACCGACTTTACCTACGACGATGCGCTGTCCACGACGTTTAAGGTGCTGTCGCCGGCCGATGCGTATCGCAAAAACGAAGAGACCGGCATATGGACCGACATGTCTGGTGATGCCGACTTTATGGCCGCCAAGGTTGCCGACGGTATCGACGTGCACATTGTGGGCGTGGTGCGACCTAACGAGACGGCCAACGCGAGCGCATTGTCTCCGGGCATTGCCTATACGCATGCGCTGACTCGCCAGCTTATGGAGCGCGCCGCAAATTCGCAGATTGTGCAAGAGCAGCTTGCTCACCCCGAGACGGATGTCTTTACGGGCAAAACCTTCGACGAACTGCAAGGCGAGGCCAAGCAAGGCGTGGATCTGGGTAGCATGTTCAGTGTGGACGAGGCGGCGCTCAAGAGCGCGTTCTCGTTTGATGCGTCTGCGCTCTCGGGTTCGGCCGGCGGTATGGACCTTTCTGGCATCGATCTGTCGGGGCTGGACATTGACCTTTCGGGCGTTGGCAAGGACATCGACTTCAGCGACATCATGGCAAGAGCGCCAACCCCAGATTTCTCGGGTATCTTTGACGGTCTGGAACTTACGCCCGAGCAAATGCAGCAGGTGGGAACACTAGCCAACCAGCTGTTTGAGGGCTTTTTGCAGTCTGATCAGTTTAAGGCGCTGTCGCCCGAAGATCTTAAGGACGCGTCAAAGCTCTCTGCCGCATTCTCGACGTATCTTGAGAATGATGACACAGCTCAGCAAATCTTGGCCCAGCTCAAAGCGCTCGGCGGCGATGCCCTGGCCGAGCGTCTGCAGCAGGTGATGAGCGACTATGTGCAAAAGCAGCTGGCTCCGTATCTGCAGCAGGCTATGGATCAGGTGATGAAGGCAATCAGCGAGCAGATAGCGTCGACGGTATCGTCCCAGCTCAAGGCGGGCGCAGCGGGGCTTATGGACCAGATGGCGACGCAGATGTCTTCGAGTTTTGCTAACCTGGCGAGCGCCATGCGCGTGGATGCGAGTGCCTTTGCTCATGCCATTCACTTCAACATGG
The DNA here is from genome assembly GCF_039836695.1 of Collinsella aerofaciens. Lineage (GTDB taxonomy): Bacteria > Actinomycetota > Coriobacteriia > Coriobacteriales > Coriobacteriaceae > Collinsella > Collinsella aerofaciens_BD. The sequence continues at coordinate 62,027 of NZ_JBDPAC010000002.1, forward strand.
ACGCCGAGGACCTGAGCTCGCTCATGATGAGCTATGCCAAGGCTTCGAAGCTCACCTACGACAACAATCTGACCACGTTGGGCTATGCGGATGAGGCAGACCCCATCTCGGTTAAGATTTTCCCGCGCGACTTTGAGGCCAAGGAGCGCGTGCTTGATCACATCGATGCGTACAACAAGCAGGTCAAAGCCGCTGGCCACGATGATCGGGCAATCTCGTACACCGACTACATGGGCATCATCATGGGCTCAGTGACCGACATCGTGAACACCATCAGCTTGGTGCTCATCGCATTCGTGAGTATCAGCCTGGTGGTGAGTTCCATCATGATCGGCATCATCACCTACATCAGCGTGCTGGAGCGCAAAAAGGAGATTGGCATTCTACGCGCGATCGGCGCATCGAAGCGCAACGTGGCCAACGTATTCAATGCCGAGACCTTTATCGAGGGCCTCATTGCCGGCGTCTTTGCTATTGTCGTCGTGGTACTCGTGAGCTTCCCGGTCAATGCCTGGGCGCTTGCTGCCAAACAGGTACCCAATCTGATGAGCCTGCCCGTGCAGGATGCGCTGGTACTCATTGCAATTTCGGTGCTGTTGACGGTCGTTGCCGGCCTGCTGCCTGCCCGCAGCGCATCCAAGAAGGACCCCGTCGAAGCCCTGCGCTCCGAATAATGTGACAAAGGGGCAGTCCCTTTGTCACGTTCGTTGATATGAGAGAAGAGTAGATGATTCTATCGTTGGCCCCTATGGAGGGGATAACCGGGCATGTGTTCCGTCGCGTGCATGCGGAGTGCTTCGGCGCGCTCGATTGCTATTACACGCCGTTTTTGCCGCCGCCGCGGGTGGGAAATCGCTTTGGCGGCAAGGCGTTTAAGGAGATCGATCCTGCCAATAACCAGGGGCTCAACGTAGTGCCTCAGCTGATGTCCAAGAACGCGGACGAGTTTGTGTGGGCGGCACAGGTGCTCGCCGACATGGGCTACCGCGAGGTCAATCTCAACTTGGGTTGCCCTTCGGGAACGGTTGTCGCCAAGGGCAAGGGCTCGGGTTTCTTGCGCAATCTCGACGAGCTCGAGGTGTTTTTGAGTGACGTGTGTGAGCGCTCTCCGCTGCCGGTATCGGTCAAAACTAGGCTGGGGCTCGAGGACGACGACGAGTATGAGCGCGTGCTCGATCTGTATTGCCGCATGCCGCTGGCAGAGCTAATCGTGCATCCGCGTGTGCAAAAGGACCGCTATACGGGCTCGCCGCGCAAGGAGTTTTATGGCGAGACGCTGGAGCGCGCGCCGTTTCCGGTCGCCTACAACGGCGATATTTTTGATCTTGAGGATATGGATGCGCTGGTGGAGGCCTATTCCGGGACACGCCATGTGATGCTGGGGCGTGGCTTGCTTGCGAATCCCGCTCTGGCTCGCATGGTTAAGGGTGGCCCTGCTGCCACGGTAGCCGAGCTGCAGCGTTTCCATGACACGCTGTTTGCTGCCTATGCAGAAGAGATTGGCGGCAATGCGGTCTTTCGCATGAAGGAGTGGTGGTTCTACGCCAAGTGCGCTTTCGTCGACCCCACTACCGTTCACAAGCTCGTACGTAAGACCAAAAAGGTCGACGAATACCGCGCCGCCGTCGAGCGGGTCTTTCGCGAGCAGCCACTCGCACCCATAGCTCGCTTCCGCGGCTAGTTAGACATCGGGGACGTTCTTTAGCGACTAGTCATTTAAGAACACCCAATGACTATGTTGCAAAAGCTGTACACCAGCATCCAAAGATGTCGAAAAATGTCGACTTTGGATGCTGGTGTACATGTTTAGGCCGTATGGGGTGGGGCCTTGGACGGACGGGATGCGCGTACTAGAGCAGGTTCTCTTGCGCCCACGCGATGATGTCGCTCGATTCGTAGAGTGGCTTGCCGTCGATGAACAGGCAGGGAACCTGGCGCTTTCCGCCGACGGCGATGAGTGTCTGTTCGGCATCGGAGTCGGTTGAGATGTTGCGCTCGGGAATGGTCACGCCGTTATCGGCCAGAAAGCGCTTGACCTTTATGCAATACGGGCAGCCGGTCATAACGTACAGCGTGAGCTCATGATTAGTAGCCATGGGTCTCCAATCGGTTGAGGTTTCGATTGAAATACCCAAAGCCGCCGCGGTCTATGCGCACGTCAACGACGACTCGATGGCCTGGACCAGAAACGCCGTGGCTCCGGTGCCGCAGGGCTTGTCGTAGTAGTCAACAAAGCGCTGGTCGGCAAGATAGCCGTGGGCGAGGCCCAGGTACGCCTCGTCTTGGGGCTCGCATCCCCAGTTGAGAGCAATCCATCGACGGTGCATTGTAACCAGTTTTTGGGCTTCGTTGCTCTCTGGGTCGCCAATGCCCATGGCAATCGAAAGCTGGCCCAGAATAGCGCGTTCAAGTTCCTTCATGTCGTTCCATGTCTCGGGGTCCATATCCAGCAGTGCTTCGTTTGCTGCATCGATAGCCTCATCGCCATAGCGCGCCCGCGCTTCGGCGCCGTAGCGCTCCTCGTTTTCCTGCACGGTGCGCCAGCGCTCCAGTTGCGGCAGGACGGCGCCCATGAGCGAGACGGCTTCGTCGAGCGACATGCCGGTGTTTTGCGCCAGCCGCGGGGCGCAATCCTCGATCATCGCCTCCATGGTGGTGCCGTAGGTGTACTTGCCGTGGTCGTAGCACCACTTGCAGTAATGGTCGGTCGTGGCGCCCGTGGCATCGGTGCCGCAGTCGTTGGGCGTGAGTATCATGCCGCAGCTCTGACAATAATGCTCGGGCATTTCGAGCAGGTGGGACAACGGCTCTCCGGTTACGGCTGCAATGAGCTTCATCATGTCGATGCCCGGGGTGACCTCGTCGCGCTCCCAACGGCTGACGGCTTGGCGCGTGACAAAGAGTTTGGCGGCGAGCTGCTCTTGGGTAAGGTGATGGGCGCGACGGATGGCAATGAGCTTTTCTGCAAAGGCCATAGCGGCTCCTTTCTGCTGGTTGATGGCTTAAGCATACGCGGCGGCAGGCGCCCTTCCAAGCAACCGTTGGTTGCATGACAGGAGTCCGCGGCGAAGAATTGCGCGCAACGCCCCACGCCTCCATGCCGTACAATGACCGGCATGGAACCTATTGCACACATACATACCGACCTGCCGCAGAAGTTCGGCATTCCGCGCAACAGCTTTTTGGCGCCCCATCTGCAGGGACGCATCGTTTTTGAGCCGGAATTTGCCTCCAATGCAGCGGTTGAGGGTCTGGACTCCTTCTCTCACCTGTGGCTGTTGTGGCGCTTCGAAAACGGAACGCCCGGCGGCACGGCTAAGGACATAGCCGCCGATGCCAAAACGCAGGACAGGTCCGGTACCAACGCAAAATGGTCGAAGACCGTGCGTCCGCCGCGCCTGGGTGGAGCCGAGCGTGTGGGCGTCTTTGCCACGCGCAGCCCGTTTCGCCCTAATCCCATCGGTCTCACCTGCGTCAAGCTCGATCGCGTCGAGTTCACCGACGATGGCCCCATCATCCATGTGCTGGGGGCCGACCTGCGTGACGGCACGCCCATCTACGACATTAAGCCCTACATTCCGTTTGCGGACTGCCACTCGGATGCGACCGGCGGCTGGATCGAGGATGCTCCGTGGCAAGAGCTCGATGTTAAGTTTCCGCAAGCACTGCAGGATATGGTCCCGCCCGCAAAGCTCCCCGGCTTGGTCGAGGTCCTTCGCCAAGATCCGCGCCGCGCGGGCAGCAAGCACGAGCCAAACCGCGTCTACCATCTGGCCTACGCCGGGCTCGACATATCGTTTACGGTCGACGAAACCCAGCTAACCGTAGTCGCCGTCAACGACGCGCACGACTAACCAGCCATTCGTCCGCACCCGTCAAATTAAGCGCCAAACTCCGCGCCAAAACCGCCCACGCTGGTGGACAATAACGCCTACCAAAACAATCACTTTGCACGGGAGCTCAGCATGAAATACGACTTTAGCTCGCTTATCGACCGCCACGGCATGGACTCCATCGCCGTTGATTCTTGGGGTGAGATCCCCGGCATGGCTCCAAACGCACCCGACGAGGGCTTCGATCGCATTCCCATGTGGGTGGCGGACATGAACTTCGCCACGGTGCCCACGGTCCAGGAACACATCATTCAGCGCGCCCAGCATCCCATGTTTGGCTACTTTAACCCGCGCGCCGAGTATTTCGACCGCATCATCGAATGGCAGAGCCGCCGCAATGGCGTCGAGGGCCTGCGCCCTGAACATATCGGTTACGAAAACGGCGTGCTGGGCGGTGTCGTGTCGACGCTGCGTGCGTATGTTCAGCCAGGCGATGCGGTGCTGGTCCACAGCCCTACCTACATCGGCTTTACCAAGTCCATCGAGGCCGCGGGCTATCGTATTGTCCACAGCCCGCTTAAGTTCGACGACCAGGGCGTGTGGCGCATGGACTTTGAGGACATGGAGCACAAGCTCGCCCAAAACCACATTCATGCTGCGGTGTTCTGCTCGCCGCACAACCCCTGCGGCCGCGTATGGGAGCGCGACGAAATCGAGCGCGCCATGGACATCTATCGCCAGCACGATTGCGTGGTGATCTCGGATGAGATTTGGTCCGATATCATCCTGCCGGGACACAAGCATATCCCGACGCAGTCGGTGAGCGAGGATGCCCGCATGCGCACGGTTGCCCTCTACGCGCCCAGCAAGACGTTTAATCTGGCGGGCCTGGTCGGCAGCTACCACATTATCTATAACGAGACGCTGCGCGACCGCGTGTGCGCCGTGTCCAACAAGACTCACTACAACGAGATGAACGTCCTCTCCATGCATGCGCTTATCGGTGCCTACCAGCCGCAAGGCTACGAGTGGGTGGACGAGCTCAACCAGGTGCTTGCCGGCAATATCGAGTACTTCTGCACGTATGCAGAAAAACATTGGAAGGGCGTCGCGTTTTCGCGTCCGCAGGGCACGTACATGGTGTTTCTGGACTGCACCGAGTGGTGCCGCGAGCATGGCCGCGATATTCAGTGGTTGCTCGACGAGGGGGCGCGCGTGGGCGTTGGCTACCAGGATGGCCGTCCGTTCCACGGGCCCTGCCACATTCGCGTGAATCTGGCGCTGCCGCTTTCGCGCGTGAGGGAAGCGTGCGACCGCCTGGACCGCTACGTTTTTAATGCACGGTAGGCGTGCGCTGCATGCGGGACCTTCTGCCAAGTCGGCTGGAAGGCCCCGCATGGTAGAACGTCTGTAACCATTGGGCACTCGCGTGGTTTCGTTTGCTATTATCTTTAACCATTTCAGTCTGTAAACAGGATCGTCTGGAGCTCGATGAAAAGACCCCGTCGCTCGGTTGCCATATCGTTGTTTGTTGCGCTTGCGGTAGCGTGCGCCTTTGTCGTAGCGATAGCTGGCTGTTCTGGGCGTAATGACGAAGCCTCGACGTCTGCATTAGAAGGTTTGGACGCCTCGCAAGTCAAAGACGACAACCTTAAGACGCTCAACGTCGGCAGCGACCTCTATCCACCGTTTGTGTATACCGACGAGTACGGCGATATCGTTGGCCTGGATGTCGAGATATTGACCGAGGCTTTGGCCCGCATTGGTTACAAGCCAAAGTACCAGCTGATCGATTGGGAAAAGAAGAACGAGCTACTGGCGAGCGGCGAGCTCGATTGCGTCATGGGCAGCTTTAGCATGACGGGTCGCGAAAACGAGTATCGTTGGGCCGGCCCGTACCTTGCGAGCCGCCGGGTGGTCGCGGTCGATCCCCAGAGCGATATCTACACGCTTGCCGATCTTGAGGATAAGGTCGTGGCGGTCCAGTCCACCACCAAGCCCGAGGACATTTTGCTCAATCATACAAATGAAAACGTTCCGCAGATCAAAGAGCTCTACTGCTTTTCGGACCGTTCGTATCTGAACCCGGCGCTCGTCGAGGGTCTGGTCGACGCCATCGCCGCGCATGAGTCCTCGCTGCTCACCTACGAAAAAGACTATGGCGTAACGTATCGCATTTTGGATGAGCCGCTGCTAGAGGTTGGTTTGGGCACCGCTTTCGATATCAACGATACGCGTGGCATCGACGTTAAGCTCACTCATGCCTACCAAGAAATGCTTGTCGATGGCACCATGGAACGTCTGGTGTCAAAGTACTTTGATGACCCTTCGCCATTTTTGAATATGGAGGGCCTGTCATGATCGATGCGCCCGACCACGCCGCTCAGGGGCGGGGCAATCGTTCGACAGGGGTATGGCTCCTTGTCGCCCTGCTGGGGATAGCGCTCTCGGTTGTTGCCGGCATGATGAGCTACGGCTACACGACGGCCCAAGCCGAGCAGCGCTTTGCCGACGTTGTCGATTACGTGGCGACGCAGAGCCTTTCCTACGATGCATTCAATAGCGCCTATACGACCAAAAACCTGATTCGCGTTATGGAGATCGCCGGAGAGACAGCGCGCGATATTGAGCGCGACGGTTCGGTGGATAACGCCATGCTGGAGCAATATGCCGACCAGTTCAACGTGAGCGCACTGATCGTGACGGACGCATCGGGCAATTTGGTGTCCGAATCCTCGACGGATGGCGTGGGCTACGAGTCGCTCGCTACGTATCTCAAGGAAGCACCCGTGCTGGAGGTGGCAGCCCATCCGCTTAAGTCCTATACCGCCCGCATTACGCTTTCGGATGATTCGGTTGCAGACATTGGTTGCGTGACCCGGCAAGATGGCGAGGGCATCGTTATCGCGGTCAGGCATCAGAGCGCGAAGGCAGTTGCAAGCAATACGCTCAAACTGCAGAGCCTGCTCGGTGGTTATGAGACCATCGACAGTGGCAATATCGTGATCGAAAGCGATGGCAAAGTCGTTGCGACCAATGCCGTTGAACCCACCATATTGGGCGTATTCAATCTGCCTGCAACGGATGTCTTTATTGTCGACGGTATTAAGGATCGATGCCTGCCCGGCAAAGCCCGACTGGTCAACGCCAGCGGCGAGTGGTATTTGGGCACATTTGGAAAAGCGCGCGGGTTCTACGTGTACACCTATGCCTCGGCGCGGCGCTACTTTGAGGTCGTCGCGGCTGTTGCTGCCGGCGTGCTGGTGCTCTACAGCGGTGTTATAGCCGTTGTTGTGATGGTGCGTCGCCGCGCTGATCGTCGACGTTTGACGGACTTGCTGCAGCAGGAGCGCGACTATGGCGACAAGCTGGCAAAGGCAGCGCGTGAGGCCTCGTCTGCCAACTCGGCAAAGACGGAGTTTTTGCGTCGCATGAGCCACGATTTGCGCACGCCCATCAACGGCATTCGCGGTATGGTTGAGGTCGGCGATGCCAATGCGGACGATCTTCAAAAGCAGACCGAGTGCCGCTCAAAGATCTGGACGGCATCGGGACTGCTGCTCGACCTTGCCAACGAGGCCCTGGATATGAGTCGCCTGGAGAGCGGGCAGGTCGATCTGGAGCTTGTTCCCACAAACTTGGTGACCCTCAACCACGAGGTGCGCGATATTCTGGAGCGCCAGGCCGAGGAGCGTCTGGTGACAATTATCTGCGACCAGCTGACGCTTGATCATCCCTATGTGCGGGTGAGCGTGACGCACCTCAAGCGCTTGTTGCTCAATATTGCCGGCAATGCCGTCAAGTACAACCGCCGGGGCGGCTATGTTCGCCTGGTGTGCCGCGAGGTGGAGCCAGCGGATGGCGTCCCCGTCTATGAATACACGATCGCCGACAACGGTATTGGCATGAGCGAGGAGTTCCAACAGCGCCTCTACGAGCCGTTTTGCCGTGAGGAGCAACAGGTGGAAGGCGCTTCATCGGGAACTGGCCTGGGCGCGCCTATCGCAAAACAGTTGGTCGAGCTTATGGGCGGAACCATAAGCTTTACGAGCGTCTTGGGGCAGGGGACGACGTTTACCATCCGCCTGCCGTTCGAGAAGTGCGACCGCTCCGAGATTCCTCAGGCAGTTCGCGTAGATGCGGGCGACGGCGATGCGTTCCAGGGCCTGCGCGTTTTGCTCGTAGAGGATAACGATCTGAATGCCGGGATCGCGCAGTTTACGCTCAGCCGTGCCGGTGCCGTCGTGACGCATGCTAAGGATGGCGAGTCTGCCGTCGAGATGTTTGCCGCGAGCGTGCCGTACGAGTACGACGTGGTGTTGATGGACATCATGATGCCCGGTATCGACGGCCTTGAGGCCACGCGTCGAATTCGAACACTCGATCGCGAGGATGCCGCGACTACGCCGATTATCGCCGTGAGTGCCAACGCCTTTGCCGACGACCGCAGGCTTTCGCGTGAGGCGGGCATGGACGCGCACCTGAGTAAACCCGTGAGTTCGCAGGAGCTCGTTGAGGTGTTAGCGCACATCGCCGCCGACGCTTCATAAGCATAGGGCCCGGTTCCAAGGTGGGTTGGAACCGGGCCCTATTGCTATTTGTGAGGTCTGCTCTTGAGGCCTATTTTTCCTGAATCTGCTTACCGCAAAGATGCTCAATCGTAATCTCGTAGAGCTGGACGCCCTTAATGTCCTTGGCGATTTCCTCTTCGACTTCTTCGGCAGAAGGGTAGTACTTAAGCGCGAGCTGGCGGACTTTATCCTCGATAAACGCGGGGGTGTCATTCGCCAGGCGACAGCGGCCAAAGACCACGGTGCTCATAACGTAGGGAGCCCAGTCACCGTCCTGGTACCACTCGTTGCCGTAAACGGTAAAGCAGACCTTGTCATCGCGCTTGAGTGCGTCGACCTTGTGGCCAGCCTTGGCGCCATGGAAATAAATCTTGTCGTGCTCGGCGTCGAAGAAGTAGTTGACGGGAATGGCGTACGGGTAGCCATCGTCGCCGTTGACGGCAAAGACGCCGCGCTTGCATGTAGCGAGCAGTTCGCGCGCTTCCTCGTCGGTGATGGCTCGTTTCTTTCGACGTAAGGGCCTAAACATCGTTGGCGTCCTTTCTGCTGCGTATGGTTGTTGAGCACAAACTATAGCGAAACAGCTCCGTTTTTCTTGATGCGGGCGAGTATGTTTTTGAGCTTGTTAAAGTCGAGCGGTTTGGACAGATGGGCGTTCATGCCGGCGTCGTGTGCCGCCTTGGCGTCCTCGGCAAAGGCATTGGCGGTGAGCGCGATGATGGGGATATCGGCTGCATCGACCTTCTCGCTCAGACGAATCGCGCGGGTTGCCTCGTAGCCGTCCATGTCCGGCATCATAATGTCCATCAGGATCGCATCGAAGCTGCCGGCGGGATGCGATAGGTACAGATCGACAACTTCGTTGCCGTTGGCGGCGCGGGTGACCACAACGCCCTCGGATTCTAGCAGCGTCTGGGCAATCTCGGCATTCAATTCGTTGTCTTCGGCGAGCAGCACGTTCATGTCGGCGAGCGAGCAGTCGAGCGCCCTCTCGACCGTATTCGCCCGCGTCTGGGGGTTCTTGTCGATATCGAGCGGAATTTCCACGTAGAACGTGGTGCCCACATGGAGTTCGCTGGTGACTTCGATGGTGCCACCCATCAGTTCAATAAGCGACTTGACGATTGGCATGCCCATGCCGGTTCCTTGGAACTTGCTGCGCGCATCGTCACCTTCTTGGGCAAACGGCTCATAGATATGCTTTAAAAACTCGGGAGCCATGCCAATGCCGGTATCCGAAACGCTAAAGCAAAAGAGCGCGCGCCCGTTATCGAGTGGCTTGGTCTTTGAGCTAAAGGTGACGGAGCCGCCGTGCCTGTTGTACTTAATGCTGTTGTCTAACAGGTTGATCATGATCTGTCGGATATGGATGGGACTGCCGACCATGTATGGCCCCGTGGCGTACGGCAGACTATTGTCCTGCATGGTGATGCCGTTATCGGATGCGCGGAGCTTGCACAGAACCAGCGTATTGTCACAGAGCTCTTTGAGGTTAAAAGGCGCATGCTCCAGTGTTAGCTTGCGGTCTTCGATTTTGCCCATCTCGAGGATGTCGTTGATCAGCGAGAGCAGGTGATTGGCGGCAACGCGCGCCTTGGCACGGCTCTCGCGGGCGACTTGCATATCGCCTTCCTTCAATTCCTCGATCTCGATAAGGCCCAGGATACCGTTGAGCGGCGTACGGATGTCGTGGCTCATGCGCGTGAGGAATGCCGTCTTAGCAGCGTTGGCAGCATCGGCTTTTTTGCGCTCGGTTCGAGCGCGCACGAGCGCCCAGATGAGCAGGACGATGCCGACCGACAACATACCGATGAGGGTAGCTGCAATGGCGGTGCGGTTGCGGTGGAGAAACTGGAACGTGTCCGATTCTTGCGCCGTGTACGACGTTGAGGAGTAATTGCTTGCGGAGAGCGATTCTCCGGCATTGATGATGCCCTTGTTGATGATTCCCGACAGCTCGGGTTTTCCGCGCGAAATCCAGCACGAGAGCTCACGGGTGTCAGGGAGTTCGGCCGTCTCGCAGTCCTCGAGATCATAACGGTCACCGATGGTTTTTACGCGTGAACTGGGAGCGACGATGCAGTGCGCCGTTCCCTTCCTGAGGGCGTCGAACGCTTCATCGTCGGATTGGTATTCGGTCACGGTCGCTGTGGGGAACAGACTTTCAAGTACATTTCGGTTGATAATCGATGATTTGGTACAGGCGATGTTCTGAAGGTCTTTGTTCAGGTTGCTTCCGGTGTGGATGGCGGTGAGGGATATAGTCCCCAACGATACCGACTGCACAACGCCCGATTGCTCGGCAAACCAGTAATCTCGGTATACCGGCAGCGCAACGTCTATGCTTCCCTTTGACAGGGCCTTCGACATCATCTTGTAGCTATCAAAGGCGACGGTTTTGACCGTAATGCCAAATTGATCGTGCAGCGTCGTTGCAAGCGATGCGAGCGAGCCTTCCATTTCGCCGTCTTCGTCTTCGTTGCAGTAGGGGAGTTTGCCCGTAATGTATCCGAGCGTGATGGTGTTGCCATTTGCTTTGAGCCAGGAGCGTTCGGGGCTGTTGAGCGATGATGAACCGCTGTTTTGGGTCGAGTAGTTAGATTTGACTTCGTCGTTATAGCGTGGGTTGACGCGGGCGATTGCCGTCATGGCAGCATTGATGTCGTTCATCAGGTCGGAACGACTTTTGGGGACGGCAAGGTAGTAGTCGCTTGAACCAACGTAGAACATGGGCGACGCCTCGGGCGACGAAATGGTGTCGTTCATGATTGCGGCATCGACTTCGTCGTCTGCGAGCGCGTTAAAGAGATCGGATCCTCCGTCATACTCCCTGTATGCGCAGGCGATTCCTTCGTTGGCGAGCCATTGCTGGCCAACGAAGGTTTGCATAACGCCGGGGTTGCAGCCGATAGTGAGACCCTGGAGTGCTTGAGGGTCACCCTTTGCGAGGTCGTCGCGATCGGGCTTGGCGTAGATGTAGTAGCGCTCGGTGCCCTCGGGGTTCGAGGAAAAGAGCAGCTTTTGGGCGCGTTCCTCGGAGTAGGAGATGTTGGGCATGAGGTCGATTTCGCCTGCCTCGAGCATGTCCATAAGCTCGGTGAAGGTGCCGGAGACGTATTCGTACCGCCAGCCGGGCGTGTAGTACGACAGGGTCTGGAGGTACTCGTAACCCCATCCCGAGAGACGCTCGCCGGGGGTGCCGTTCTGGAAGCCCTCGTTGTTGACGAGCCAGCCGACGCGGACCGTTTTGACTTGCTGACTAGAGTCATCGGCAAAAGCCTGGACAGGCGCAATAGAACTTAGTACGGCAAGCGCGGCAAGCACAATGGCCAGAGCGCGATATATAACTGAACGAAGGACAGTGGCAGCTCTCACATGTAATCCTAACGAATCGAGACATTACCGCATAAGGATACCAGCTCAACCTGCCCAGTCGGCAGCTGCACCGCTAAACGCTCCCGCCCGGCAGTCATCGGGGACGTTCTTAAACGACTAGTCATTGGGGACGTTCTTGTTTGACTAGTCATTTAAGAACGTCCCCAATGACTAGTTCCCAATGACTAGTTTCGTTTGCGGGGGAGGCGTGGGACAATACCGAGCGAACGAGATTGGGCGTCTGGGAAAGGGGTCGCGATGAACAGGTTGAGGACGCTTGCCGATGTGCTGCGACAGGCTGGCTTTGCGCGCATCACGGGCCTGTTTCTAATCTTTTACCTGCTGTGCTCGACTGCCGTCTGGCTGTCCGAGCCCACGACCCTTACGTTTGGCGATGGACTTTGGTTTAGCTTTGAGACGGTCTCGACGATCGGCTTTGGCGATATCCCCGCCGAAACGCCGGTTGCCCGCGGCATTACCGTTATCCTAAGCGTCATCAGTATCTTCTATATCGCCATGCTTACGGGCGTGGCGGTGAACTACTGCAATACGCTCATCAAGCTGCGCCAAAAGGACACCATGGCGCGCTTTATGGACGATCTTGAGCATTTGGAAGAGCTCGATCGTGACGAGCTCGCCGACCTGTCGCGCCGCGTGCGCGAATATCGCCGGCGCCAACGCTAGAACGGGCGCCGCGCGTCACGACGAGGGGGACTGAAATGAATATCACCGTGTATCTGGGTGCCAGCGTCGGTAATGACCCGGCGTTTCTGCCTGCGGTACAGGAGCTGGGCAACTGGATTGGCACCAACGGCCACGCGCTGGTATACGGCGGGTCCAAATCGGGCCTGATGGGCGCGCTCGCCGATAGCGTGCTCGATGCTGGCGGACATGTGACGGGCGTGGAGCCGAGCTTTTTTATCGAGGCCGAGTTTCAGCACGACGGCATCGATGACCTCATCGTGACGAGCGATATGGCCGAGCGCAAAGCCAAGATGATTGAGCTCGGCGATGCGTTCATCGCCTTTCCCGGTGGGACGGGCACGCTCGAGGAGATTGCCGAGGTCATGTCCGCGGTGTCGTTGGAGCACCTGAGTGCTCCGTGCATCCTGTATAACCTTGACGGTTACTACAACGACCTCAAGGCGCTGCTCGGGCGCATGATTGATAAAGGGCTTTCGAGCCCGAGGCGCCAGCACGGCATCTACTTTGCCGGCGATTTGCGCGAGATTGTCTCGATTATCAACGGATAAGTCTTGAGCCTGCCCCACTATGACTCCCAATGGTGCCGTTTGTGGCGCAGATGGTTGGCTTGTCTGGGCAACGCTCGCTCTACAATAAAACGTAGCTATGTCGACTTTGACCGCGGGAGGACCCGATGGACAACCTTGCCAAACCCACAAACCGCGCGCTGTTTTTAGTTAGCGTTGCCGTGACCGGTGCGTTCGCAGGTGCCGCGGTCTGGCTGTTCTTTTTTGCGATGGAGCACGGTATCGACTATCTGTGGACCAAGATCCCCCACATGCTGGGCGCGGCGTCGCCCGAACTCGCCAGCGGCCCGTTCGGTTTTCTGCCGTATCCGTTTTTCGTCTGCCTGCTGGGCGGCCTGCTGATCGGCCTGTACGAAAAGCTTACGGGCACCAAGACCGACGACCTCAACCAGGTGATGGCTAAGGTTAAGCAAGACGGGCGCTACCCGTACGACAACCTGGGCAAACTTTCGCTCGCGGCATTGCTGCCGCTGCTGTTTGGCGGAAGTATTGGACCGGAGGCCGGCCTGACTGGCGTTATCGCGGGTCTGTGCAGCTGGGTCGGCGACCGCATGCGCCGCTTTGGCGCCGAGTTCAGGGAGCTCACGCTGTTGGGCACCCAGGCCGCGCTGACGGCGCTCTTTACCGCGCCCGTCTTTGGCTTTGTGGCGCCGCTCGCCGGTAGCGCCGACGGCCAGGGCGAAGACGCCGACGATGGGTCCGCGTCCGGCGAGATCACCATCAAGCTGCCCAAGGCACAGAAGACTGTGGTCTACGGTATCGCGATCGCTGGCGGTCTGGGCACCTACCTGCTGCTCGGCCAGGTTATGGGCGGCGGCATGGGCATGCCCAGGTTCGAGGCCGCCGAGGTGGGCAACCTGGAGCTTGCCTGGCTCATCCCGCTGGCGTTGGTTGGCACCGTTTGCGGCTGGCTGTACTTTGTCTCTGAGCACGCGAGCGAAGCGTTTGCCCATGCCATAGGGGAGCGCCCTGTCGTCAAAGCCATGCTGGCCGGTCTGGCGCTCGCCATCTGCGGCACGGTTTTGCCCTACACCATGTTTGCCGGCGAGACCCAGGCCGATGTACTTATGGAGACCTACCTCACCATTCCCGCCGGCGTGCTTATCGCGACCGGTCTTGTTAAGGCCATGCTGACGCCCGCCCTCATCAACCTTGGTTGGCGCGGCGGCCACTTCTTCCCGGTTATCTTCTCAGGCGTAAGCTTGGGCTATGGCCTTGCCATCCTCACCGGCGCAGATCCGGTCTTTTGCGTCGCCGTCTGCACGGCATCGACGATGGGTGCGGTCATGCGTCAGCCGGTCATGGTCGTGGGCCTGCTGCTCATGTGCTTCCCACTCAAGGGTATCGTCTGCATGATCATCGCCGCCGTCATCGCCGCCGGCATTCCACTGCCCAAGCCGCTGCGCAAATAGCGCGGTTAATCGCGAGTCAACTCCAGGGGTACGAGATGATCCTGTACTTTAGCGCGACAGGGAACAGCGAGCATGTGGCGCGTCGCATTGCGGCGGCGACGGACGACAGGGTTATGTCGATTGAGCGTTTTGATGCCGAGGCCTTTCGCCTTGCCTTGGCGGAAGGTCCCCGCCAACTGGGATTTGTTGCTCCGGTGTATGCCTGGGGTCTGCCGACACCGATGATCGAGTTTTTGAAGACTGCCGACCTGTCGATTGTTGCCGGTACAAAGGGCGGCGAGCGCCCCTATACGTTCTATGTTTCGACGTACGGTTCGACGACCGGCCAATCGGCCAAGTTTGCCCGCGATCTGCTACACGAGCGTGGGCTCGAGTTAGATGCGGCGATGAGCGTCAAGATGCCCGATACCTGGACGCCTGTTTTCGACCTGTCTGACCCTCAAAAGGTTGAGGGTATCAATAGAGCTGCCGAGGCGCAGATTGATGCCGTGATCGAGGCGGTGCGGGCACGCCGCACGGGCAACATGATGCGCCATCGCGTGCCTTTGTTTGCATCGTGCGCGTATCACGCAATTGGGCTGCCGCGCATGCAACAGACGAGCAAGTTTGCCGTCGATGCCGATCGCTGCATCGGCTGCGGCCTGTGTGCCAAGCGCTGCCCCATGGCGGCGATTGAGATGCGCGACGGCCTTCCCGTCTGGACAAAGCCGGAGTGCGCCGCCTGCCTTCGTTGCCTGCACTGTTGTCCCAAATTTGCCATCTCGCACGGTAAGCGCACGGCATCCCACGGTCAGTACAGGCATCCCAAGCCAGGTGTGAGGATGTAGCGGCTGCTGGCCGCGCTACTTCCAAACTGCGAGCGCGGCGGTGCCCAGTACGATGAGGGCGAGACCGATGGCGCTGCGTCGTGAGAGTTTTTCGTTGAATGCCAGGCGCGCAAATAGTACTGATACGACAATCGATAGTTTGTCGATCTGCACCACGACGCTCACCTGGCCTGTGGCGATGGCGTAGTAGCACAGCAGCCACGATGCGCCAGTCGCAATGCCCGATGCCGCGAGAAATACGAGTTCGTAGCGGTCTACGTGCACGGCTTGGCCCATCTTGCCTTTAGCTGCCACGATTGCCCATGCCATAACCAGTACCACACAGGTACGGATTGCCGTGGCCAGGTTGGATTCGACGCCTTCGATGCCAGCCTTGGCAAGGATGGACGTGAGCGCCGCGAACACGGCGGCGCCGAGGGCGTAAGCGAGCCAGGTCCGGTCTTGCTGCTGCTCGGGTCCGGCAGGCTGCTTCTTCTCGATCATTAAAAACGTGCCAAGGGTGATGACAGCGGTTCCCACGAGCTTAACCGCAAGGTTGCTCGTCTCGCCAAAAAGTACGATGGCGATCAGTGCGGCGAGTACGGTGCTCATCTTGTCGACCGGTACGACCTTATTGACGTCTCCGATGCCCAACGCCTTAAAGTAACAGATCCACGAAGCACCGGTAGCGAGTCCCGAGAGGACGAGAAAGAGCCAGGATCTGGGTTCGATGCTGCCGATGGTTCCAATGGATCCAGAAATGCCCGCCATTGCCCAGGCGAAAACGAGCACCACGCAGGTGCGAATGGCCGTCGCGACATCGGAGTCGGTCTGCTTGATGCCGCATTTGGCCAGGACAGATGTGACGCCGGCAAAGAAAGCCGACACAAATGCTGCTGCGACCCACGACACGGGTGAAATGCCTCCCCAAAGAACGACCGCGCCAGATTTACGGCGCTCGTCCGATGATACCGTCCCGCCATGAAGCTTTGATATCGCTGTGGTGAGACAGGGGCAATAGTTCGAGAGGGCATTTGGTTAAGGCTCGAATCGAAGGTGAATGGTTTTCCGCGAAGCGAACGAGTAAATCTGGACCCCTGGAACATGCACACTTTTTTCGAACAAAACTGCAGGATCCTAGACAAAAACCGCAGGAATTGAGTCCTTAAAAATGTCGATGCTACAGGGCACTGTTTTTACTCGTTCACTTCTCGGAAAAGTATTCACCTTCGATATGCTGACGGTGTCTTTTTGGTTGCCAAGAACTAGACGGCCTGCCGTGAGGGGCGGTGGCGACGCTATGCCGCCTTGTTTCATTGAAAAAATAAGCGGGGTACCACCTAAGCTTTTTTAGCTGTCGATTACAGATCGCGTACTCGATAAACCTTGGTGCTGACAGCGCAGCTGATTGCACATAGTGCGAGCGCCAGTACTGCAATTCCTGCACACAGACAGCCGAGGACGGCGGGATCGGGATTCGCTCCGGCAATCGACATGAGCCAGTTGCTGATGGGGTTGGAGGAGCTCAACGTGGCAATGGCAAGGCACCAGAGCAGGGCAAACAGGCCGACGGATAGGCGCAGTGCCTCCATGTGTCCAAATCGGAAGAACAGCGGCTGTGCCAAAAACACCATCATGAGGGAGATGAGCATCGATGCTGCCGAGGCTATAGCGATCTCAAAGACCGTCTGTCCCGTCGAGGGGATGCCCACGCTGTTGAATAGCGGGATGGAGACGATGCTCAGAAGCGCGGCGGCGCACGCCATGACAGCCGAGAAGACAATGATGCTCAGGTAGCGTGCGCAAATAATGTCTTTGCGCGTGAGAGGCAGCGTTGCCCGATAACGCTCCCATCCGTTTTGATTGTCGAAGCCGGCCAGCGAGTTCATGACCATGATGGGCGACATGGCGCTGACCGCGCAGGCGCCGGCGCTCATGCCGGAATCGCCATCCGACGCGTTGGCAAGGGTTAGCACGACGAAGATGAACAGGCCGACGCCCGCGATGCTCGGGGTGAGCGTGCGAACGATGGCGAGCTCGGACATAAAGGCGCGTTTCATTTCGAAGCCCCTTTCAGCATGAGGCGCAGATAGTCATCAATGGTTGCCCGATCGCAGGGAATCTCGGGGAAGGCCTCGAGCGTTTCGCGACGGTTGGGCACGAGCACGTCCACGCTATAGGCGTGGTGGGCGGCACGGGCGCCTTCGACGCAAGTCATTAGCTCGGCGGCCTGTGCTTGGGTACAGTGGGCGATGCCAGCGCGGTCGGTAATATCCTCGCGCGGCAGGTCAAACATAATCGAGCCAGCATCGATGCAGATGACGCGATCAGCGGTGCGATCGAGGTCGGACGTAATGTGGCTCGAGAACAGCACGCTGCGCTGGCCGTCGGCGACAAAGGCAAGCAGCTCATCAAGCAGTTTCTCGCGTGCCATGGGATCGAGGCCCGCGGTGGCTTCGTCCAAAACGAGCAGCTTGGCATTGTGGCTGAGTGCACAGGCAAGCTGCAGTTTCATGCCCATGCCGCGGGAGAGGTCCTTGACCTTTGTCTTAGGATCGAGGCCAAATTGGCTGATGAGGTCGGCGAAGGTGCCATGGCTCCAGGCGGGGTACGCCGGTCTTACGAGTGCCTCAACTTCGGTCACCTTGAGTGTGGAAGGGAAAGGACACGTGTCCAGCACGAGACCGACACGGGTGCGCAGGCAACGCTGCGCTTCACCGGGTGCGTCGGCGCCACAGCGCTGCCCAAACAGGTGCACCTCGCCGGCATCGAGCTTTATAAGCTCGAGAGCAGCTCGAATCGTCGTTGTTTTGCCAGCACCGTTTGCCCCCACAAAGCCAACGATCTGGCCGGGCTCCACGGCAAACGTGACGTTGCGCAGCGAAAAGCGGTCGCTCACACGGCGCGATGCACCTTTGAGTTCTAGCAAGTTTTGCATGGTATAGCCTTTCTTGCAGATGACTACTGCATGGTTTCGGGGGCTACAAGGTCGAGCATTTCGTGCAGCTTGTCGCGCGTGACGCCCAGGGCTTCGGCTTGGCTTGCCGCTTTCGCAAGCAGATCTTCGATATGGCAGAGCTGGTTTTCGCGCAAGAGCTCTTGGTTGCCCTCGGCGACAAAACAGCCCTTGCCCTGCACGGTGCAGATAAACCCGAGCTGCTCCAGGTCGGCGTAGGCGCGCTTGGTGGTGATGACGCTCACGCCAAGATCGCTCGCGAGCGCACGGATGCTGGGGAGTTTGGCTCCCGCAGCGAGCGTGCCCGAAAGGATCTGAGCTTTGACCTGCGAGGCTATTTGCTCGTAGATGGGCTTATCGCTCGAATTGGATAGGATGATATCCACAGCGGCTCCTTAGCTGTTGAACTACACGTGTATATAACCGGTAAGCACAGTATATATACACTATGCACAGTTACGCAAGAGGCAAATAGGGATTGTCCGCTCGTTCATTCATCTCAATCTGTAACATCTGGAACCGATTTGGACGTCTACCTGTTACAGATCGAGATCTTGCTGGCGGGCCCCACCTGGTTGTCTCAATCTGTAACAACTGGAGAAGATTTTGGCTGCTAGATGTTACAGATCGAGACATTGGCCAACCGTCTATCCTTATATCTCAATCTGTAACAGATGGACCCGTTTTGAGTGGCTAGATGTTACAGATTGAGATCTTTCTGGGACATCCACCTGTTTGTCTAAATCTGTAACAGGTAGAGGCTCGAAACCCGTCTTACCGTTACAGATTGAGACGAACTGCTGCGGAGTGCCGCCATCGACTGCTGCCCTAGGCCACAACTGATGAATTTGTCCTGATAGGTGCCCTAGAGCGGGATTTCGCGGCTACAATAGTGCGGTTACAACGACGTAATGCACTCAATGCAAGAAAGGATCCGCATGGCAAGCCTGTCGGATGAAATCTCGTCGCGCCGCACATTCGCGATCATCAGCCACCCGGACGCCGGTAAGACTACGCTTACCGAGAAGCTGCTGCTCTATACCGGCAGCATTCAGACCGCCGGCTCGGTCAAGGGCAAGAGCTCGGCCAAGCATGCCGTCTCGGACTGGATGGACATCGAGAAGGAGCGCGGTATTTCCGTTACCTCCTCGGTGCTGCAGTTCACCTATAACGGCGCCTGCGTCAACATCCTCGATACCCCCGGCCACCAGGACTTCTCGGAGGATACCTACCGTACCCTTATGGCCGCCGACGCCGCGGTTATGGTCATCGACGGCGCCAAGGGCGTCGAGGCCCAGACCAAAAAGCTCTTTAAGGTCTGTACGCTGCGCCACATTCCCATCTTCACCTTTGTGAACAAGCTCGACCACGAGGCTCGCGATCCGTTTGAGCTCATGGAAGAGATCGAGAACGTTCTGGGCATCAATACGTATCCCATGAACTGGCCGATCGGCAGCGGCCGCAATTTCCGCGGCGTGTTCGATCGTCAGACCCGTCGCGTCATTGCCTTTGAGGGCGACGGCCACGCCAACGCCACCAAGAAGGTCGCCGAGGTCGAGGCCGAGCTGGGCGACCCCGCCATGGACGAGCTTATTGGCGAAGAGAACCATAAGAACCTGATGGACGATATCGAGCTGCTCGATGGTGCCGGCGACGAGCTCGATTTGGATGCCGTGGCCTGCGGCAAGCTGAGCCCGGCGTTCTTTGGCTCGGCGCTTACCAACTTTGGCGTGGAGCCCTTCCTCAAGGAGTTCCTGCGTCTGGCCCCGACGCCGCGCGCCTATACCGATACGCTCACCAGCGAGCCGGTCGATCCCTGCCGCGACGACTTTAGCGGCTTTGTGTTTAAGATCCAGGCCAACATGGACAAGAACCACCGCGACCGCATCGCCTTTGTGCGCATTTGCTCGGGCAAGTTCGAGCGCGGCATGGACGCCTTCCACGTGCAGGGAAACCGCAAGCTCAAGCTCGCCACGGGCACGTCGATGATGGCCGACGATCGCGCCATCGTGGACGAGGCGTACGCGGGCGATATCGTGGGCCTGTTCGACCCGGGTATCTTTAGCATCGGCGACACCGTGTGCTCCGGCAAGCGCCACGTGCAGTATCCGCAGATCCCGACGTTCGCCCCCGAGATGTTCGCTCGCATTACGCAGGTCGACACGCTCAAGCGCAAGCAGTTCGTCAAGGGCATGGAGGAGCTTGCCCAGGAGGGTGCCATCCAGATCTTCCGCGAGCTGGGCGCCGGCATGGAGAGCGTCATCGTGGGCGTGGTCGGCGTGCTGCAGTTTGAGGTACTCGAGCGCCGCCTCAAGGCCGAGTACCGTGTTGAGGTTCGTCGCCAGCCACTGCCCTATACGGACATCCGCTGGATCCAGAACGACCCCGACACCATCGATATCCCGGGCCTTTCGCTCACGCGCGACACGCTGCGTGTCGAGGACATGCGCGGCGGTAAGCTACTGCTGTTCACGAGCCCGTGGAACGTGGATTGGGCAACCGACCACAACCCCGACCTGATCCTGTCGGAGTTTGGCAACGTAGCCTTTTAACGCATTGGCGCGGTGGTCCTGTGGGGCTGCCGCGCCGTTTGTTTGCCTTATGCCGCGCGAGCGGCTATCATACCCACCGTCGTCTCAAGACCGGGGCGTCCGAGCAGTTCGGGTCCGATATCCTGCTCGTTAAACCTAAAACCAAAGGAGTACATAATGATCAAGAAGGTCATGGAGGACTATAAGGTCCTGTTGCGGAGCATTCCCGCGGCAACGGTTTCGCTGTTTTTCGTGAGCGTCATCATGATGAACCTGCTGGCCAACAAAGAGCTCATCAGCCTGCCGTATCTGGCACTCGATTGCGGCTTTGTGGTGAGCTGGGTTTCGTTTTTGTGCCAGGACATGATCTGCAAGCGCTTTGGCGCCAAGGCATCCATCAAAATCTCTATCCTCGCGCTGCTGGTCAACCTGGCCGTGAGCCTGTGCTTTTGGGCATGCTCGCTCACGCCCGGTATGTGGGGCGCCTACTACGACACGGGCATGATCGAGGTTAACACTGCCCTTAACGCCACCATCGGTGGCACCTGGTACGTGGTACTGGGCTCTTCGCTGGCAATGCTCGTCTCTGCCGTGGTTAACTCCACGCTCAACCAGTCGCTCGGCCGCATGCTCAAAAAGAATAATTTTGCGAGCTTTGCCTTTCGCTCCTATGTGTCCACGGGCATTGGCCAGTTTATCGACAACTTGGTCTTTGCCATTGTGGTGAGCCACACGTTCTTTGGTTGGACCTGGGTGCAGGTCCTTATGTGCTCGCTGACCGGTGCTGTTGCCGAGCTGCTGTGCGAGGTCTTCTTGAGCCCCGTGGGCTACAAGGTCGTGCGCGGCTGGGAGCGCGAGAATGTGGGCTCCGAGTACCTCGAGCGCCACGCAACCGCCTAAGGAGCAAGTATGCGGGTTTTGATCACGGGCACTTCGGGCGGTATCGGAGCCGCGTGCGTGCAGCGCTTTTTGGATGAGGGCCACGAGGTCGTGGGCTTTGATCTGCTGTCGCCGGCGATCGAACACGAGCGCTACCGCCATCTGATCGTTGATGTCCGCGAGCCGGACTCGTTTCCAAGCGACCTTGAGCCTCAGGTAATCGTGAACGTTGCCGGTACGCAGGATTCGGCCGACGACATCGCCGCCAACCTGTGTGGCACCATCAACGTGACCGAGCGCTACGCCTTTGTGGGGGAGGGGCTTGCCGCCAAGCCGGCGCCGGCGATTAGATCCGTGGTCAATGTGGGGTCGGCGAGCGGACATACGGGATCGGAGTTTCCCGCCTATGCCGCCAGCAAGGGCGGTGTTATCGCCTACACCAAGAACCTTGCAAACCGCCTGGCACCGCAGGCCATCGCCAACAGTGTGGACCCGGGCGGCGTTATAACGCCGCTCAACCGTTGCGTGATGGAAGACGAACACCTGTGGAACCAGATTATGGAGCTCACGCCGCTTAAACGCTGGGCCACCGCCCAAGAGATCGCCGAGTGGATCTACTTTGTGGGCGTGACCAACCGGTTTATGACCGGGCAGAGCCTGTTGATCGATGGCGGCGAGGCCGGCCGCACGCAATTTATTTGGCCCGAATAGGAAACGCGCCCGATGGAAAGCCGTCGGGCGCGTTTTTGATGTATCGATTTTTAGCCGAGGCAAGCCCAGTTGACGGGGGTCGAGCCGTGCTGTTCGAGTAGCCGATTGGCAGCAGAGAAGGGGCGCGACCCCATAAAGGCGGGGAGTTCTGCCGTGGCACGGTTGGCCGAAAGCGGCGAGGGGTGCGTGGATGCCAGGCAGAACTTGCCGGTTGCCTTGCCCGCGCCGGTCGCGGCGAGCTTACCATCGACCATCTGCTGGGCAAAGCGGCCCCATGCCAAAAAGACGACCGGTTGGGGCAGCTGACAGCAGCGTTCGATAATGTAGTCGGTGAGCGTGCTCCAGCCCAGTTTGGCGTGCGAGTTCGCGGCATGCTCGCGCACGGTGAGCGTAGTGTTGAGGAGCAGGACGCCCTGTTGTGCCCAGGGGGTTAGGTCTCCCGTGGCGGGAATGGGGCAGCCCAGATCGGCTTTGAGTTCCTTATAGATGTTGCGCAGACTCGGCGGCAACTTGGTTTGCGTCGCGGGGACCGAGAACGACAACCCCATGGCCTGGTTGGGTCCGTGATAAGGGTCTTGACCCAAGATGACAACTTTGACCTGGTCGGCCGGCGTGTAGGCGAGGGCATTGAGGATGTCGTCTTGTGCCGGGTAGATGGTTTGCTTGGCACGCAAAAGGGCGATGCGCTCGAGCAGCTGGTTCGTAGTTTCACGTACCGGCCGCGGCGCATTGCTCAACCAAGTTGCTATGTTGCGGTCGCGGGTTGCGGTGTCCATGGGGCTCCTTTATGGCAGATGCTCTGTTGACATCTATTGTAAAGGCGTCTGGAGATCTTTATGCCGCGGCTGCATAAGGAGTGGGGTCTACGAGACGTGCTCGGGCGCTCCTGCCATGCGGGCCTGTCCATGTGCACGAAGGCGCGGAAGCTCGACGGTTGCCACCATGACGCCGGTGAGGATGAGGGCGGCGCCAAAGAAGGCGATGGGACTCAGGACCTCGCCGACCAGGAAGAACGAGAAGACGGCGGAGCAGACCGGCTCGAGCGAGAAGGCGAAGCCGGTAGTCTCGGCGGGCACGTGGGGCTGCACGAGCGTCTGGGTGATAAAGCCGT
The DNA here is from genome assembly GCF_039836695.1 of Collinsella aerofaciens. Lineage (GTDB taxonomy): Bacteria > Actinomycetota > Coriobacteriia > Coriobacteriales > Coriobacteriaceae > Collinsella > Collinsella aerofaciens_BD. The sequence goes on from NZ_JBDPAC010000002.1 coordinate 85,483, forward strand.
AGGCAGAGCAGATGAGTGCGAGGGCAACGACGACCACGATCTCGCTGGGCGTACTGGGAAGCGTGAAGCCGCCAAAGGTGAATGCGGCGATGCCCGAGAACAAGCCGCCAAAGCCCAGCTGCCAAACGCCCAGAGCAAGCGGATCGACTTCTTCGACAAACCGCTTGGCGACAATGATGTGTCCAGCGTAGATAAAGGCGGAGAGCAGCATGATGAGCGCGCCGGGATTCAGACTGGTAAAGTCGGCGCCCGAGAGCAGCAGCATGCCGCAGGTGACGATGGCCGTGCCGATGAGCACCTTGCGCTCGGGGGCGCGACGCAGCAGGGCGGCGTTGGCAAACGGCACGATCACGACCGTCAGGCTCTGCAAAAAGCCGGCGGTGGAGGCGGAGGTGAGGCTGGAGCCCAGGCACATGCAGGTGAGCTCGGTTGCCATAATGGCGCCGATGATGGCGGCGCGGACCATAAGGTTACGGTTGATGCGCAACGCGTGCTTGTGGAAGAGCAGCAGGCAAGCCGCAAAGGCGATGATGCAGCGCAGCGCGACGATGCTCGTGGCGTTCATGCTGTCCATGCCGATCTTCATAAGGGGATACGAAAAGCCCCATGCGACGGGAACGGAAAATGAGAGCGCGATTGCTTTTTTGCGATCCATGGGACTCCTTTTGTTACAGAACGGTTTCGCAAAAAGGATTCTGCTCCCAGATGTGGATGTAGTAAAGCGAATGTATCATCAGTATGATTAAGAAATGCTAATGTTGACAGAAAAAGCCCTGGCAAAACGTTTTACGGCAACATCGATGGGGAGGCACGATGGCATCGCGGTATCAGATTGTATGTATGGTGGTCGATTGCGGCAGTCTGAAACGTGCGGCGGACGAGCTGGGCTATACGCAAAGTGCGGTGAGCCAGGCCGTCAAGGCGCTCGAGCGCGAGCTGGGTACCACGCTTATCGAGCGCGGTAAGCAGGGTGTGTCGCTTACGCGCGATGGCAAGCAGTATCTGCCGTATCTGCGACAGATCGTAACTGCCGAGGCCGAGCTTGAGGGCAAACGTCAGGAGTTGCTGGGACTCTCCTCGACTGATATTCGTATCGCGACGTTTACCAACGTGAGTCGTACCGTATTGCCGCGCGTGATCCGCGATTTTGGAGCCCTGCACCCGGGCGTACGCTTTACCCTCAAGCAGGGCGATTACACGCGCAACGCCCAGTGGGTGCACGATGGCGTGGTTGATTTTTGCTTTACGGCACGCGGATTTACCGCTGGGCTCGAGAAGCGCGTGGTCTATCACGACGAGTTGGTGGCATTGTTGCCGACCGCGCATCCGCTGACGGCAAAGGAAAAGGTGACACTTGCCGACCTGGCGTCCGAGCCGTTTGTGCTGCTGGATGAGGGCGAACAGAGCTTGGTGCTCGATGCATTCGCGGCGCATGGGCTGTCGCCACACGTGACGAGTGAGGTAACCGACGACTACACCATCATGGCGATGGTGGAGGAGGGCCTAGGCGTGAGTATGCTGTATCGTCGTACCGTTGAGGGCATGCGGGCCGATATTCGTGTACGTCCCATCGTGCATGCTCCCTCGCGCGACGTGGTGGCAGCTTGGCGTAGCTGGGATACCATGCCTATCGCCACGAGGCGTTTTATCGACTATATGAGCTCGCATATTGTCAATTAATGACTGGCGTGGTGTTGAGTGCGGTGTTTAGCGGGCTGTCGCTTTGGCTTGGGTGGCGCGATAGGTGCGTGCCGGGTGGCAAAGTAGTACCGCCACGACCATAAAGAACGCCGTGGTGCCCAGGCTGATGGGGTAGACCATCATAATGTTCGCAAAGGTGCGGAAGTGCGGGAACACGCAGAATACCCAATAGAAGCGGATGCCGCAGACGCAGATCATGGTGATGAGGGCGGGCGTGAGCGAGATACCAAAGCCGCGCAGGTAGCCTGACATGTTTTCGTAGAACATGCTAAAGGCATACGCCGGGAAGATCGAACACACGCGGATATAGCCGATCGAGACGATGTTGGGATCGCTGTTAAAGAGCGACAAGATCTCGCGCCCCAGGCCGACAATAACGATAATCGTGGTGAGTGCAACGATACCGCCTTCGACCAGGCAGACCTTGAGCGTTTTAGTGCAGCGGCCGATCTGGCGGGCACCGTGGTTTTGTCCCACAAAGGTAGTGCAAGCCTGGCTAAAGCTGTTGAGCAGGTTGTAGCACACGTACTCCAGGCTCATGGCGGCGCTCGATGCCGCCATGACCTCGGTGCCCAAGCTGTTGATGGCGGACTGGATGATGATGTTGGCGACGGCAAACACGGCGCTTTGGATGCCGGCGGGCAGGCCGATCTTGACGATGCGCTTGAGGGCGACGGGGTCGATAGCCAGGTCGCGAAGGGTGACGCGGACGACGGAGTCGGTCTTGAGCAGGCGAATAAAGAGCGTAGTGGCGCTGACGGTGTAGGCGATGGCGGTGGCGATGGCGACACCCGCGACGCCCCAGTGGAGTACGGGGACAAAGATGAGGTCCAGACCAATGTTGAGGACGGTGGATACGGCAAGCGCCTGCAGCGGCATGCGGGTGATGCCGACGGAGCGGAAGATCGCGGCCTCAAAGTTGTAGAGCAAGATCGAGGGCATGCTGAGCAAAAAGACGCGCAGGTAGAGCGAGGCGAGGGGCATAGTCTCGGCGGGAACGTTGAGCGCGGCGAGCATGGGCTCGGCAAAGATCTCGCCCAGAGCGATGACGACAAAGCCCACAAGTGCCATAAGAATCGAGGTATGGACGGCGCGTTTGACCATGTTCTGATCGTTGCGGCCGATAGCATTGGCGATGACCACGTTGGAGCCAAGCGACATGCCGATAAACAGGTTGAGCATAAGACTGGTAAGCGGAACATTGGAGCCGACCGCCGCCATGGCGAGGGTTCCCTGGTCGCCCGAGAAGTTACCGATAATGACCGTGGCGATGAGGTTCGACAGCTGCTCCAAGATGCTCGTGGCGGCCACGGGGAAGGCGAACAGGGGAATATTGCGCCACAACGAGCCGGTGGTCATGTCAATGTGCTTAGATGCAGTATCAGCCATACGCTCTCAATCTCTAACATGCTATATCGTGCTTATTTGCGCAGACGATGATACTCCTAATGCAACCAGTCGGCACTTAGGGACGTTCCTTTTCTGTCGGCAGCTGGGGACACTCCTTATCTCTTCTAACTAGTCATTCAAGAACGTCTCTTCTAACTAGTCATTCAAGAACGTCCATTACAGTCGAAATTGTCAGCCCGGGACTGTCTCGGGCTACGATTGAGGCGCGCCCAGAACGGGCCGCCGACCGGGCGCCCGCGCACGGCCGAACGTCCCTGCCCCCGAGAGGGCCTGTTGGGTGCTGCCGGCGCGGGACGCGCCGCCCCCGACGGCTGATAGGAAAGTGCCGGGCAGGCGCCGCGGCTGGTAATGTGAGTGCCGAGGGGGAGGCCATCCGGTCGAACGACTACCGGAAGGATACCACCGTGAAAGCGCCATCCACCAGACCCGCGGCCGTGCTCGGCCTGGACGTCGGCAAGTCATCGCACTGGGCCTGCCTGATCGACCGCGACGGGGAGGTGCTGGCCAGCGCCCCCGTCCGCAACAGGGAGGCCGAGCTCGACGCGCTGTTCGCCTCCGCGCCCGCCGGCACGCTCGTCGTCGTCGACCAGTTCCGCAACATAGGGTCCCTCGCCGTGAGGCGGGCCCGCGCCGCAGGGCTCGGGGTCGCCCACCTGCCCGGGCTCGCCGCCAGCCGCGCCGCGGGCCTGTTCGCCGGCGAGGCCAAGACCGATGAGCGCGACGCCGCGGTGATCGCGCGGACCGCCCTGGGCGTGCCGGACTCCCTGTCGGGGGTCCCGGGCCGCGGCGAGGCCCTCGAGGCCGCCCGCGCCCTCTCGTCGCAGCGCGACCACGTCGTCGCCTGCGCGACCAGGGACAAGAACCGCCTGCGCGCGGTGCTGCTCGAGTCCTGCCCGGCCCTCGAGGCCGCGGTCGACCTGTCGGACCGGCGGTGGCTGGAGCTGCTCGCCGGGTTCGGCGGGGCGTGGGGGATCGCCCGCTCCGGGGCCGAGGGCCCGCGGGCCGAGGCCGCCGGGGAGGCCGCGGCCGCCTCCACCGCGCCCCCGCCGGCGCTCGTCGAGGCCGAGAACAGGCAGGTCAGGTTCCTGGCCGCCCGGATATCGGAGGCCCTCGACGAGGCCGGGGCCCTCGAGGCCGAGACGGCGGCGCTGCTCGAGGGCGACGAGACCCACGCGTGTCTGCTCACCGTGCCCGGCATCGGCCCGAGGACCGCGGCGCAGCTCGCGGTGTCGGTCGACATCGGGAGGTTCCCGGACCACGACCACCTGGCCTCGTACTGCGGCATAGCCCCGAGGGTGAGGAGCTCCGGCACGTCGGTGAGGTCGGTCAGGGCGTCCAGGCGCGGCGACGCGAGGCTCAAGTCCCTGCTGATCTTCTCGTGCAACAGCCTGGTGAGGTCCTCGGGGCGCTACGGCGAGTACTACCGGGCCTGCAGGGCGCGGGGCATGGGGCACGGGCGGGCGCTCAAGGCCGTCGCGAGGAAGCGGCTCAGGGCGATATACGCCGTGATGCGCGACCGGGTGCCCTACCGGGAGTAGCCCCGACGGTTGACAAAACTATAGGAACACCCAATGACTAGGTGGGGAAGGCATGCGACAATGGTGGGCGTTGTGTTGTTCGCGCTAAGGAGTTGCCATGTTGTTGTGTCCCGTTTGCCATGAGCCTTTGGTGGGCAATGAGCGCGGTGCTGCATGCGCGGGCGGACACCGGTTTGACCGTGCTCGCGAGGGCTATCTATATCTACTGCGCTCGTCCAAGAGCGGCGACTCCATGGGCGATCCCAAGTCGCAGGCACGCAGCCGTCGTGACTTTTTGAACCGTGGTTACTATGCGCCGTTGCGCGATGCGATGGTCGAGCTCGTGCGCGAGCGGGTGTCTGGGCGTGCAGCATCTGCGAACGGCCCCATGACGCTGCTCGATATTTGCTGCGGCGAGGGCTACTACACCAGCGCCATGGGCGCGGTGCCGGGCGTGGGCGCTTACGGGTTCGACTTGGGCAAAGAGATGGTGCGCCTGGCCGCCAAGCGCGGCGATGCGACCTATTTCGTGGCCAACATGAAGGACATCCCCGTGGCGGACGGCGCCTTCGATATGGTGACCGAGCTCTTCGCTCCCTTTAACGAGCGTGAGTTTGCCCGCGTGCTGGCGCCAGAGGGCTCACTCTATACCGTGGTACCGGGTGCCCGTCATTTGTTTGGGCTCAAGGAGGTGCTCTACGACACGCCATATCTTAATGACGAGAAGCTGCCGCAGACCACCGAGCTCGAGTTGGTCGGAACGCAGCGGGTGTCTGCGAATATTACGCTTCAGACCCAGGCGGACATCGAGGCGGTGTTCCAGATGACGCCGTACTACTACCGCACGCGCCCCGCCGACAAAGAGCGCCTGGCAAACCTCGATACCCTTCAGACTGACATCGACTTCATCATCGCCGAGTACCGCCACAGCTAACAACCTGCCAAATAGGGACAGGTTTATTTTGGTAGGTTTTATCTGGGCAAACGTAAAGGGCCGACCGCGGAGATGCGCGATCGGCCCTTTTTAGTTGCTTGGCTGCAGAGGTTATGAGAAGCGAGCGCTTATAGGCGGTCCTTGTTCTCGGCCTTAACGGCGTGTGCCTGCTGAACAAAGAACAGGTCGTACACCACGATGACAAAGGCGCCAAAGTTGATGGCGTCGCCGCCAAACGCGGGAAGCGTGAGCACCGCTTGGGCAAGCGTGGCGACCGCGGCAACAATACCGAGCTTAAACGCGCCGTCCACCTGCGAAGGCTTGTTGGCGCCCTTGATACCGGCGACGCCTGCGGCAAGGTCGACGAGACCCTTGGCGATAAGCACGACCGCTGCGAGCGTGGCGTACGAACCGTACGTGGAATCGAGACCGCCCGTGGCGATACCGACGCCGGCGGTGACGAGGCTGGCGATGCCCAAAACAAAGTAGATGAGAGCAAGGATTTTGAGAGTCTTGCGAGTGAAGCTCATGGCTGGTCCTTTCGATACGAGTACGCCAACTTGGCGTACCCAATGTACTGCACATATGGTGAAGCACATTGTAGTTCAACGCGGCGATGCATGCGTTTGAAAGCGCATTGAGCCCGCGCAGCCAAACCCAACCTTTCAAAAAGGAAAGCTGGGCGTAAGTCAAATCGATGGCAGCGTATGCGCGGCGCTGCGATGATGGGTCCATGGTAAGAGCTGGTCTCAAGGAGGAGCCATGATGTACGGAACAGGGCAAGTGCATGAGCCGCGGTCGTTGGGAAGGCGCATGGGTGATTCTGTGATCGCTGCCGTGTGCACGGGATTGATGGCGGTGCTTTGCATTGGGATGCTGTGGGCCATGTCGCATGTGGGACAATAGCGGACGGTTGGGTGTCGTCATGAACGGCGCTCGCGTATTCGTTTTGCTTGTTAAGGAGTGTCCATGGGCGTCGCCGATCCCTTTTTTGTTGCTCGGGCCGCGGGGCTTGAGCTGACCGGGAAGTCCGAGGGCCTCACGCTCACCGACGGCACAATGGAGCTGCGTGCCGATTTTGGCCGCATGCTTCCACGGCTCAAACAGGGCCGTCTGCAGCAAGAGCTGCTGGTAAAGGCTGCGCGCGCAAAAGGCATCGAGAGCCCATGGGCGATTGACGCCACGGCAGGCTTTGGCGAGGATTCGCTGCTGCTGGCTGCCGCGGGCTTTACCGTCGATCTATATGAACAGGATTGTGTGATTGCGGCGCTCCTCAAGGATGCTTTGGATCGCGCGGCAGATGATCCGGCGCTTGCGGCTGCCGTGTCGCGCATGCGCTTACATGCGGGCGAGGACAGCATTGCCGGCCTTCGCCATACAGCTGAGCTGATCGGGCAGGGCGAGCTCACCGCTCCCGACGTGGTATATCTGGACCCCATGTTTCCCGGGCGCACCAAGAGCGCGGCGGTGAAAAAGAAGTTCCAACTCTTGCATCATCTGGAACAGCCGTGCGCCGATGAGGAGACGCTGGTCGAAGCCGCGCTTGCGGTGCACCCGCGCAAGGTCGTTATCAAGCGGCCGGTGAAGGGGCCACTGCTTGCCGGCGTTAAGCCGAGCTATCAGCTTGCGGGCAAGGCCGTTCGTTACGATGTGTTGGTGCCGCCGCGTCCATAGCCCGTGCGCAATGGCCGGCATTGCGCCAATGGGGAGCCTATTTCCAAGGGTGCGACGTCAGGTGCCAGCCGCCGCAGTATTCGCATTTGTAGCAGGCTAAGCCGCGCCGCCCGCGGTTTTCGCAGTCGGCCATAACGGCCTCGGCCTCGGCGCGCGTGTCGTAACGGTTTTTGCGTTCGCACGACTTGTAGCGCCAGGCTTCATCGCGCTCGGCGTTCAGGGCATCGCGGCGCTCGTCTTCGCGCGCAAACAGGTCGCTCATATCGCCGCCGGTGGCAGCGCCCAAAAACTCGCTTTTGGCCTTTGACCAGGCGGCTCGCTTTTTGCTCCCCATCTGCATCGCGCCCCTCTCCAAACGTTGGTATCATTGCTCAATCAAAGTGATACCAATTAACGTGAGGTCGCCGCGTGATGATCAGAAAAACCCTCGATACCGACATTCCCGCTGTTATGGCTATCTATGACACGGCCCGCGCCTTTATGCGCGCGCATGGCAACGCCACGCAGTGGCCCGAGGGCACGCCTTCGGCCGAGCAGCTGGCTGCCGATATTGCCGCCGGTGGCAGCTATGTGTGCGAAGTCGACGGTCGCGTGGTGGCGACGTTTGCCTTTTTGCCGGGTCCGGACGAGTGCTATGACGTAATTGAGGACGGGCAATGGCGCAGCGATACTCCGTACGCCGTGTTGCACCGTGTGGCATCCGACGGCACCGTGCACGGTATCGCGGCTGCGATGTTTGCCTTTGCCAAAGAGCGTGCCGACCACCTGCGTATCGATACACATCGGGACAACCTGCCCATGCAGGGCGCGAGTATTAAAGCGGGGTTTGAGCGTGCCGGTGTCGTGCATGTGTCGGACGGCACGCCGCGTGTTGCGTTTGACTGGCTGCGTGAGGCATAAGAGCGGGATGCGTACCAGTCCTTGATTCGAATGAAAAATGGCCCCGGGTGGGGCCATTTTTGGTTGATTGGGGTGAGTTGGGTGTTCGTCGCTCTCGGGAGGACGCTATAGCTTCGCAACTACGCTTTGGGTAGCTCGCTTCCGCAGTGGCAACACTTGGTCGCGCCTTCGTGCACCTCTTCCAGACAATACGGGCAGACGGGCGCAGGTGCGGCTTCCTCGGTGGTGGCACCGGCGAGCCTGTCGCCAATCTCCTGCGCCTTGTTGAAGGCCTTGATGATGGCAAAGACGATCGCCGCCACAATCAAAAAGTTGATGCATGCGCCGATAAACGCGCCAAAGTCGATATTGGTGCCCGGCACCACCAACCCCGAGATCTCGGTGGCGCTGCCGCCGGCAATCACGGAGATAAGCGGATTGATGATGTTATCGGTAAGCGAGGTCACGATAGAGGTAAATGCGCCGCCGATAATCACGCCGACGGCCATGTCCATCACGTTGCCGCGATTGATGAATTCCTTGAACACGTTGAGCAATGCCTTCATGGTGGCTCCTCGCAGTTGTGGGGCTCGCGTTGTTACTGCCCTAGATGGGCCCGGGCAGACAAAAAGGGGAGATGCCGGCTTTCGCAAGGCGCGAACCTACGAAAATCGCCGCGCGGCAACGCGGGGCGATGAGCTCGGTCGGGGGATAGGGCCCGCTTCGCCCGCCGGCCCGTAAATTGTATCATCCAGTGTGGAACGAGGACGCCCGTTGCCGCGTGCGATGGGCTTGTAATAAGAGGAGAGCCATGTCGAAGCAGGCAGTCGTTGGAATCTTGGCGCATGTCGATGCCGGCAAGACCACGTTGGCCGAGGCCATGCTGTTCAACGCGGGCCGCATTCGCAAGCGCGGCCGCGTGGACGATGGCGATTCGCATCTGGACACTAACGCGATCGAGCGTGAGCGCGGCATTACGATCTTCTCGTCGCAGGCCGTGCTCGACCACGGCGATACCCGCGTCATGCTTGTGGATGCGCCCGGCCACGTCGATTTTTCGGCCGAGGCGGAGCGCACACTGCGCGCGCTCGACTATGCGATTTTGGTTGTGAGCGCCAACGACGGCGTGCAGGGGCACACCGAAACCCTGTGGCGTCTGCTTGCGCGCTATGACATTCCGACGTTCATCTTTATCAACAAAATCGATTTGGAGAATCCCGGCCGCGATGTTTTGCTGGCACAACTTGGGCAACGTCTCTCCGAGGGCTGCCTGGATGCCAGCGAACTGCTGGTGGGCGGGGCTGTTCAGGAGGACGCTGCTGCGTTGGACGAGGCGGCGCTCGAGGAGTTTCTTGAGGCGGGTGAGCTTTCCGCCGCGACGCTGTCGCGCATGGTTGCCGAGCGCAAGCTCTTTCCCTGCTTTGCCGGCTCGGCGCTCAAGGACCAAGGCGTGGACGAGCTGCTAGATGGCATATGCGTGCTGATGCGCGAACAGGCATGGCGCCCGGAGTTTGCCGCGCGCGTCTATCGTGTCAGCCGTGGGGATCGCGGTGAGCGCTTGGCTTGGGTTAAAGTGACCGGCGGCACGCTGCATGCCAAGCAGATGATTGACGGACGTTCCGGTGCCGAGGCATGGGAGCAGAAGGTCGATCAGGTCCGCATCTATAACGGCGAGAAGTATGAGCTTGCCCAAGAAGTTGCTGCTGGCGGTATTTGTGCCGTGACGGGTCTTGTGCACGTTCGCCCAGGGGACGCCTTGGGCGCGGAGCCTGCGGGCGATGCGCCCCTCATTGCGCCAGTTCTCACCTATACGGTGCTTCCGGGCGAACACGATGTCCATGCGGTGTTTAAAGCGCTGACCGAGTTGGCGGACGAAGACCCCATGCTCGGCGTAAGCTGGAATACGCATCTAGAGCAGATTCATTTGCAGTTGATGGGCGCCGTGCAACTTGAGGTCGTGCAGCGGGTGTTGGCCGATCGCTTTGGCCTTTCGGTTGAGTTTGAGTCTGGCGGCATTCTCTATAAGGAGACTATTTCGCAGCCGGTCGAGGGCGTGGGCCACTTTGAGCCACTGCGCCACTATGCCGAGGTGCATCTACGCCTGGAGCCGTTGCCGGCGGGTTCGGGCGTGCAGTTTGGTACCGTGACCTCGACCGACGAGCTCGATCTTAACTGGCAGCGTTTGGCACTCACCAACGCCATGGAGCGCGATCACCTGGGCGTGCTGACCGGCTCGCCCATCACCGATGTGCGCATTACGCTCACGGGCGGCCGCGCGCATGCCAAGCACACCGAGGGCGGCGACTTTCGCCAGGCCACGTACCGCGCGATTCGACAGGGACTCATGCAGGCACGTGAGGCCGGCGCGGCGGTGCTGTTGGAGCCGTGGTACCGCTTTGAGCTCGAGGTGCCGGGGGAGTGCGTGGGCCGGGCGTTGTCAGACGTCACGCGCATGGGTGCCGAGTACGAGCCTCCGGCAATGGCGGGCGACCGGGCGAAGCTTGTGGGTCGCGTACCGGCATCCGAGGTGCAGGATTACGCGCTGGAGGTGGCTGCCTACACGAGCGGACGCGGACATCTGTACCTAGAGTTTGCTGGTTATGCGCCCTCCCACGACGCCGAGTGCGTAATCGAGACGGCGGCCTATGAGCCCGAGGCCGATCTGCCCAACACGCCTGACTCGGTCTTTTGCTCTCACGGCGCCGGTTACACCGTCAAATGGTACGACGTACCTGCCGCGGCGCACGTAAAGGTCGATCCCGCCACCTTCCGCCCCTGGCGAGCAGCAGACGCCGAGTTTTTCGGCCACATGTGACAAAGGGCCAGTTCCTTTGTCACATCCTATTGGTATAACTCGGTATAAGTTGGTATAACTATTACCAGGGTTTGCCAATCCGAGGAGGCCGATATGAATCCAAATCCCTTTAAGCCCACGGCTGGTAAGCGGCCTCCGATACTCATCGGCCGCGAGTCGGTCATCGAAGATTTCGAGGAAGGGCTCGATAACGGTGCCGGAGCGCCGGGTAGGCTCATGCTCATTACGGGAAACCGCGGCTGCGGCAAAACGGTTCTCCTGCGGGAGCTGCAACGTCTAGCCAGCGAGCGCGGATGGGCGGTTGTCTCCGATTCCGCTTCGCTTGGCTTGTGCGACCGCCTGGCCGACGCACTTCGCTCGAATAAACCCGTTGTGACGTCAATGGAGTTCGGGCCGTCGTTTGGCCGGATGTCGGTCGAGGCGGCGCGGGCAAAGGGCGAGACGCTACGAGGGCTGGTCAACGAGCGCCTCAAGAAGCTCGGTCCAGGCAAGGGCATACTGTTTGCGATTGATGAGGCGCAGTCTGCGTCTATCGAGGAGCTGGCGGCTCTTGCCGTCCTCTATCAGCAAGTGCTCGGAGATCAGGATGCCACGGGCTTGTCCGATAACGACCAGCGTGGTCTTGCGCTGGTGTTCGCCGGCTTGCCCAGTATGGTTGATGACTTGCTCGAAGAGCCGAGCGTAACGTTTTTGCGCCGCGCCCAGCAGCGTACGCTGGGGACGATTTCTTTGCCCAAAGTGCGCGATTCATATATCCAGACGGTCAAAGACGCTGGTCTTTACGTTGACGCGGAGACGGCGGACCTTGCGGCACGCAAGAGCATGGGGCATCCCTATATGGTTCAGCTGGTGGGCTATTACATGTGGCGCTCTGCTGTCCGACGTGGCTCACAGGTCATCGAAAGGCGCGATGTCGAGGATGGCCATGCGGATGCCGTCTTCGAGTTCTATGAAGCGGTTGACGCGCCCCTGTATTACGGGCTGCGCAGTCCACAGCGCCTTTTTATCGAGGCCATGGCGGTTGACGAGGACAAGCCGACGCGCATGGCGGATATCATTGAGCGCTGCGATCGTACCCAGAGCTGGGCGAGTAAATATCGCGCAAGCCTGATTCGCGAGCGCGTCATCGAGGCTGCCGGATACGGTCTCGTCCGGTTTACCGTGCCCATGCTGGGCGAGTACATCCGCGACCGCGTTTTATGGCATGAGTGACGTGACAAAGGGACAGCCCCTTTGTCACGTCGATAGTTGAGAGGCTAAATAATGGCGATTCATACTGAGCGCTTGACGCTTCGTCCGTGGCGCGAGGCGGATGCGGCGAGCTTGTTTACATATGCGAGCGATCCGGACGTGGGGCCGGCTGCGGGCTGGCCACCCCATCGAAGCATTGAGGAAAGCAGGGAGATCATTCGGACAGTCTTTGCGGCGCCCCATACCTTTGCCATTTGCCTGCCTGAGACAGACGAGCCCGTGGGCAGCATCGGGCTCATGCCGCCTCGCTGTGAGTCGAACAGCCAAAGAGGCGGACTCGAGTTCGAGGTGGGCTATTGGATCGCCAAGCCGTTCTGGCGCCGAGGCTTTGCTCCCGAGGCGGTGCAAGCCATGCAGCGCTATGCGTTCGAAACACTTGGCTGCAAGGCATTTTGGTGCGGATACTACGAGGGCAATAACAAGTCGCTACGCGTTCAGCAAAAATGCGGCTTCATGCCTCATCACGTTGAACGCGACGTGCCCTGCGAGCTTATGGGCGATGTGCGTACCGAGTACTTTACGTATTTGACCCGCGAAGACTGGCGCAGGCAGGCACAGTGCAAGTAATGTGACAAAGGGACAGTTCCTTTGCCACGTTCGGCTAACAGGAAGGGGAGCGATGGCGGTGTCGCAACAACCAAGTGCTATCGAGGTGCGTGGCGCACGTGTCCATAACCTCAAGGACATCGATATCGATATCCTGCTGGGAAGGCTCGTGGGTATTGCCGGCGTGTCGGGCTCGGGCAAGAGCTCGCTTGCACTGGGGGTTCTTTATGCCGAGGGCTCGCGCCGCTACTTGGAAGCGCTCAGCACCTATACTCGCCGTCGCCTGACGCAGGCCGAGCACGCTCAGGTGGATGAGGTATTGCACGTACCGGCGGCGCTCGCACTACACCAGCGTCCGAGCGTACCGGGCGTGCGCTCGACTTTTGGCACCATGACCGAGCTCAACAATAGCCTACGTCTGCTCTTTAGCCGTTGCGCCCATCACGTGTGTCCGCACTGCGGGGCGCGTGTGGAGCCGAGCCTTAACGTGGCTGCGGGCCTGTCGCTCGCGTGTCTGACATGCGGCCGCGAGTTCTACGCGCCGAGTGCCGAGGATTTGGCTTTCAATAGCGGCGGTGCGTGCCCTACCTGCGGCGGCACCGGTGTCATGCGCGAGGTGGACGAAGCGAGCCTGGTGCCCGACGAGTCAAAGACCATCAATGAAGGCGCAGTGCTTCCTTGGGGCACGCTCATGTGGGATCTGATGAAGCAGGTGGCAGGCGAGATGGGCGTGCGCACCGATGTGCCGTTTAACCAGCTCACGCCTCAAGAGCGCGATATCGTGTTCCACGGCCCGGCGGTTAAGAAGCACATTCTCTACGTTCCCAAAAACGGCGAGGGCGCCACGCCGCTCGACTTTACCTATTACAACGCCGTCTATACCGTTGAGAATGCGCTCGCCAAGGTTAAGGACGATAAGGGGCTTAAGCGTGTGGCTCGCTTTTTGCGCGAGGGACCATGCCGTGACTGCGCCGGCACGCGTCTTTCCGAGGCTGCGCGCCAGCCCCAGGTGCGCGGTATCAATCTGGCACAGGCGGCGGCCATGACGTTAGGCGAGGCGATTGAGTGGGTGCGCGGGGTGCCCGCATCCTTGCCGGCCGAGATGCAGCCCATGGCAGCGGATATCTGCGATTCATTTTTGGGCGCGGCCCGTCGTCTGGTCGATCTGGGTCTCGATTACCTTTCGCTCGATCGCGCCGGTGCCACGCTTTCCACGGGCGAGCGTCAGCGCGTTCAGCTCGCTCGCGTGGTGCGCAACCGATCGACGGGCGTGCTTTATGTGTTAGATGAGCCCTCGATCGGCTTGCATCCTGCCAATGTCGACGGCTTGGTAGGCGTGATGCGCGATCTGGTGGATGACGGCAACACCGTGGTTGTTGTCGACCACGATACGCGCGTACTGGCGGAAGCCGACTATCTGGTCGAGATGGGCCCCGTTGCCGGAGCAGGCGGCGGTAACGTGATCGCTGCCGGTACGGTAGACGAGGTCGAGCAATCGCGGGGCAGCCGCATCGCCCCGTTTTTGCGCGCAGAGTCCAAGCGCTTGCGTCCGCAGGTGACTGACGACGAAATGTTCAATCAGGGACATATCCGCATGGCAACCGAGGCCATCCATACCGTCAAGCCGCTTGAAGTCGATATCCCGCGCGGCCGCCTTGTTGCGGTTACGGGCGTTTCGGGTTCGGGTAAGACGACGTTGGTGCTCGAGACGCTCATTCCGGCGCTTAGGGCCCAGGCAGCTGGCGAGCGCCTGCCAAGCCATGTGCGCTGGGTCGACGCCGAAGGCATTGCCCGCGCCAACCTGATTGACGCCACGCCCATCGGCGCCAACGTGCGCTCGACGGTGGCGACTTATGCCGACATCCATGACGAGCTGCGTCGTGCCTTTGCCCGTACGCCCGAGGCCAAGGCAGCTGGCTACAAGGCGGGTGCCTTTAGCTATAACACCGGCGCGTTGCGCTGCCCTACGTGCGACGGCACGGGCTCGATATCGCTCGACGTGCAGTTTTTGCCCGATGTCGAGATCGTCTGCCCGGCATGTCGCGGTTCGCGTTATGCAGACGCGGCTTCGCATATCCATCGCGAGGGCAAGGACGGGAGTCTGCTTACGTTGCCGCAGCTCATGGACATGAGTGTGGACGAGGCCCTCGACGCCACGGTGGGACTCAAGAAGGTTCAGGCGTGCTTGCAGACCTTGCACGACCTGGGCCTGGGCTATCTCACACTCGGTGAGCCCACCCCGGCGCTCTCGGGCGGCGAGGCGCAGCGTCTTAAGCTTGCGAGCGAGATGGGCCGCGTGCAGGACGATGCCGTATTCGTATTCGACGAGCCTACGATTGGCCTGCATCCGCTCGATGTTCAGGTGTTGCTGAGTGTGTTTGACGGCCTCGTTGCCAAGGGCGCCACGGTTATCGTGATCGAACACGATCTCGACCTTATCCGCAATGCCGATTACGTGGTCGACATGGGCCCGGGCGGTGGCGATGCGGGCGGGCAAATCGTCTGCTCCGGTACGCCGGGCGACATCGCGGCCTGCCCCGCAAGCATTACCGGCCGCTACCTATAGACAATGAGGCAAAGGGACAGCCCCTTTGCCTCATTGATGCCTATTTCACGCATTGAGCGGCGAGATAGTCGCGGAAGAATGGCAATTCAAAAGCGACGATTCCGCGCCCGCGTTCTCCAATGATGCCGGCATCTATCATGCGGCGTCGGTAGCGGGAGACCTGCTGCGGCGAACGCTTAAGGCGCTCGACAAGGTCAGCAGTGGTGGTCTCTTCCTCGTCATCGAGCATAGCGATGAGGAATCGCTTGTCCTCTGCAGTGAGTTCCCGATAGGTTGCCGCGAGGATTCGGTCGTCCATCTCGTCGCGCGCGATTTTGATTCCCAGGTCAAAGTCGCGTGACGAGATTTCCTTCGAATCGCTTGTGAGATCCCAGGCGCGGTAGCCTACGAGTTGCAATAGGAAGGGAAAACCAGAGATCGAGCGAACGGCTCTATCGATTCCCTCAGCATCTGCCAGGCGATCGTTTTCCTGAATTGTGCGAATCAAGGCCTCGCGCACGTCATAGTCGGCAATGCGACCCAGATGATATTGTTGGGCGCGGCGAAGGAACGAGACCGTCTTGTGGTTCAGTAGCGTCGATACGTTGTTGGGAAGTCCCGCCATGAGCAGGGCGACGCGTTTCCCATCGGTCACAAAGTGCTGATACGACGCTGCGAGCTGAATCATCTCGTCGAGTGTCGGGTCCACCTCGTCAACCGTAACGAGCAGACCGGTGCCAGCCTCGTTCAGCTGGTCGATGATGTCGCTCATGCGATAACGCCAGGTTGAGGCATCGTGAACGCGATTGACCTCGATGCTGCCGAGCGGTGCAATTCCGAGACCGGTGACTTCGAAGTGGCTGGACGGGTCGATGAGATGGGCTGCGGCACGTTTCGCCCCGAACTCGATTTCCTCAAGCATTCCCGGGAGCGCGGTCGTCTTTACGGCTATCCAGCCGTGGGATTCCGCCCTTGTCGCGAGCGACGACATGAGAGCGGTTTTACCGGTTCCACGTGCGCCTGAGAAGATCGATGTCAATTCTGGGCGCCTGCGCTGGCTCAAGAAGGCACGGTCCAAATCCCGAATAATCTGTTGTCTGCCAGCGAGATGGGCAGGAACCTCACCAAAACTGGGGGTAAACGGGTTCTCGAGATATTCCACAAGGCTCTCCTTTCACACCGCCGTTTAAATTCATTTTACTTTAGTTAATTCTGATTAAAAGTGAGGGCTCTTTATCTTGAGCATCAATTAGGCGTGTGTGCTATCGGCGTGGCGCTTGAATGTGACAAAGGGACAGTTCCTTTGTCACATTCCTGGAAAGGCTGTTTGGCGCAGGGCTTCGTAGAGGACGATGGCGGCGCTGTTGGAGAGGTTGAGTGCGCTGATGCGGTAGTCGTCCGGGTTGACGAAGTTGCCGCAGATATCCTGCTGAAGGATGGCCTCATGGCCGTTCTCGGTATGCCCGAGCGATTCCTCGTGGGCTTCCCAAGCCTCGGCGTTATCGAGCGAGTCGCAATCGCGCAGCATCGGGATGCGCTCGCAGCGCTCGGGCGCCGCGGCAAGCAGTGGCTCGGGAATGCCCGAGCTCTCGCTGCCAAAGACCAAGTAGTCGCCGTCGCGGTAGGTACTCTGCGCATAGGTGCGGCGTGCCTTTTTGGTCAGCAGATGTAGGCGCTCGTCGGCAGGGGAGAGACCGTTGCGTGCAAGGAAATCCTCCCAGCCGGCATAGGTCGTCACGTCCAAGTTTTGCCAGTAGCCCAGGCCGGCGCGACGTACCGTTTTGTCGTCGAGCGAGAAGCCCAGCGGCTCCACCAGATGCAGGCGGGCGCCGGTGACCACGCAGGTACGGCCGATATTGCCCGTATTGGCCGGAATCTCGGGCGCATACAGCACAATGTTGAACATGAATCTCCTTGGCTCAGAACGAAAAACCACCACGAAGAGCACCTTCGTGGTGGTTTGGCGGTTACATAGGCGGAAAAATGCCCGCTTGGATAAACCTAGGCGCGGTGCCAGTCGGTCAGGCAGGCATCGAGGGAGGCGATGAGCGCATCCTTGTCCATGTGACGGCCGATGATGCACAGGCTCGTCATGCGGTCGCCCGTCTCGTCGTCCCAAATCTGCATGATCTCGGGGTTCTCGTCGATGATCTTCTGCTTCTCGCCCTCGGGCGCCGAATCGACAAACAGGCCGTTCTCCATCAGGCGCATCTGGTGGCCGGCCTGCTCAAACATGTAGCACATGTCCGGATCGCCGGTCTGCCACAGCGGACCCTTGACGCGGATGACCTCGTCGGGCCACTCCTGCTCAACAAAATTGGTGAACTTCTGCAGGTCAAACGGCTTGCGGCGCGAGTACACAAAGGTCTCGATGTCGTACTCGAGCACCTCGGGGTCGTCGTGCTCCTCGGGATGCTCCATGGCCTCGATCCAGGCGGCGGAGTTGTAGGCGCGCATAAAGTCGAAGCGGTCGGTGTCGAGCAGCTCCTCCATGGGGACCTCGCCGTTTTGGGCCTCGACAATCACGGCGTCCTTCTGCAGGCTGCGCACGATGGCCTTGAGCTCGGCGATCTGCTCGGGCGTCACGGTATCGGTCTTGTTGAGGATCAGCGTGGAGCAGAATTCGATCTGCTGGATGAGCAGGCTCTCGATGTCGTCCTCGTCGATATCCTCAGCCAGCAGGTCGCGACCGCCGTTGAACTCGTCGTACATGCGGGCACAGTCGACCACGGCCACGATGTTGTCGAGCGCGAGCTTAGGCTCGCCGCCCACCTTGGCCTCGTCGCAGAAGCTCGAGATGGTGTAGGCGATGGGGATGGGCTCGCAAATGCCCGAGGCCTCGATGATGATGTAATCGAAGTTGCCCGAATCGGCGATGCCCTGCAGCTGGTTAGCAAGGTCGTCCGAAAGCGTGCAGCAAATGCAGCCGTTGGTGAGCGGGATGAGGTCGTCGGTCTCGGAAAGGCCGCCGTCGGCGATGAGGCTGGCGTCCACATTGATCTCGCCAATATCGTTGACGATCACGGCGGCGCGGATACCGCCGTCGTTAGCGAGGATGTGGTTGAGCAGCGTGGTCTTGCCGGCACCGAGGTATCCGGTAAGCATGATGATTTTCACGGGTTTGTTGGGCATGTGCCCTCCTTTGTTAGACATGGCTTACAGTTGAATCATATGCCAAACGCCTGCTCTTATACCCACGCGCCGGCAAATAACACAGGCTACTCCCAGGCTCCCCATACATCGGGGCAATAACCGACGGTGGCCTTTTTGCCGTTGCGCACGATGGGCTCGGCCAAGACCTGCTGGTTCTCGAGCAGCTTGTCGAAGCGCTGGCTAGGGGTGAGGTGCTGGATGAGCGCGAGCGTCTCCTCGTCCTTGGCCTTGGGGTTGAGCAGCTTGTCGATACCGCCGACCGCCTGCATCACGCTCGTGAGCTCGCCCTTGCTCATCTCCTTTTCCTTAAGGTCAATAAACTGCACCTTAATGCGGCGCTCCTTAAAATAACGCTGTGCCTTCTTGGTGTCGAAGGACTTCTTAGTCCCGAAGATTTGAATATTCATGGTTCCGCCGCTCTATCGAATGAAGTTGGTCGTTGCGTGATCTGCCTCGGGTGCGTTGATGCCGGCGGCCTGTCCTGCCTCGATGCAGCGCAGGAGCCACGCCATGTTTTTGCCGATATTTCGCATGGTGGCAAGGCCTTCGGCGTCCCCATCGGCGTCGCCGGGCACGCGGCCAAACACGTTGTTCCAGTAGGTGGAAGCAACTACGGGCATTTGCTTAATGGTGAAGTACTTGTTGAGCACATCGAACGTGGTTGACGTGCCGCCGCGACGGGCGACGGCGACCGCGGCGCCGGGTTTGTGCTCAAAGGCTTTGCCTCCGGCATAGAAGGCGCGATCGAGGGCCGAAAGGATGCGTCCGCTGGGGTGCGCATAGTAGACGGGTGAGCCAAAGACAAAACCATCTGCTTGCTCGGCGGCAGCGATGAGCTCGTTCACCACGTCATCGTCAAAGGTGCAGCGACCGCCAAGTTTGCCGCACTGGCCGCAACCGATGCAATCGCGAATGGGCTTGGCGCCCAGCTGAAACACCTCGGTATCAATGCCTTCGGCATTGAGCTGCTCGGCGACCTCGGCGAGTGCGCGGGCGGTGTTGCCGTTTGCCTTGGGGCTGCCATTGACCAAAAGAACCTTCATCACAAACTCCCTCTGCTGTCGGTGACTTCTGCGGAGGATTATCGCACGAGAGGGTAGATGGCATGGGGCGCGATGCGAAACGGCTTGTGTTTCACATCGCGCCCCATGACGCTAGTCCAGCTTGGTGCCTGGTACTTGCGGTGCCTCTTTAAGCAACGCTTTGAGCTCGTTCAAAATGGAAACGGGCTGTCGATCGACAGCGTCCAGATGAAGCGTGGCCACGCGAATGGGCGGCTGATATTCAAGCGAGCCGATGAGTACGGGGGAACCCAGGAACCGTTCGATGTCGCTTGCGATCTCGTCGATCGCCTCGGGGCCGAGCTCATCGAAGAGTGCCACGAATGTCGGCCCCGTCGAGCGGAACAGGCGGCCCTTGCCGCGCGAACAATCCATGAGGCAGGCGGCGCTTTCGGCGAGCACGCGGTCGCCTGCATCGAATCCAAAGCGGGCATTGACCTCGGCGATATCGTCGACCTTAATGGCAATAAAGCCTGCCTCGTGCGGCACGCGGCGCATCTCTCCAATAGCGTTGACCAGCGCGTGGACATCGCCCAGGCCCGTTACCGAGTCGGTCGTATCCGCTAGGCTTCGGTTGACGATAATGCCCACATACATGCTGGGCTCGGTATCGGTGCCGTCCAAGCGGTAGCCCGTGCAGTCGCAAAGCGCGTATTTTCCGGTGGCATCCATTACGCGATACTGCATGTAGTGGAAGTGCCACGTGCCGTTTATCACCATGTCGAGCTCGGCGCGTACGTTGTCGCGGTCCTCGGGATGAACGCGGGCGAGCCACATGTCGAGTGAGTTAAAAGGGTGCTGGGAAGGCAGGTCAAAATCGCGCACGGCGTTAACCGACCATTGCGATTCTCCAGTATCGAGGTTAAGGATGAACGGATAGCGCGTCTCGGAGCTCATGGAGATCGCTTGGAACACCCGGTCGTTGCAGGGAAGCTGATCGACGATTGGGCGTTGCGGCGCGTCATTGTTTTCCGGTTGCTGTACACGATGCATAAGCTTATAGCGATACATCTTGCGATCGGCATCCATCGTCATCTGGCGACGCGTGTCGCCGGCAAGTGGATCGACGCGCGAGCAGCCAAAGCTAAAGCTGGCGATCATGGGCGCCTTGCCATCTGAGTTCGCCTCGATCAGCCCGGCACGTACCTGCTCCAAGCGCTGCTCGAGTTCAGTCTCGTTTGCGGAGAGCGAGATAAGCACAAACTCGTCTCCACCGATACGGAACAGCATCTCATCGTGCTCCATGGTTTCGGAGAGCGTGCGGCAGATGCTCAGAATATAGCGATTGCCTTCGGCGTGGCCAAACCTATCATTGCAATGCTTGAGATGGTCGATGTCAATATAGGCGCAGGTGAAGGGGTCGCCTTTGCGCCAGAGTTGCTCGACGTGACGGTCGAGTCCGCTGCGGTTGCCCAAGTTGGTGAGCGGATCGATATAGGCGTTGCGCTCAAGCAGCTGGCGCTCTTGTTGCAGGATGGCATGTGTCTTTTGCAGTTGCTCACCAACGGCGCGTAGCTCAGCAGGCAGCGCGGCAACATCGAGTTCGGCGGTCGAGATGCCATTCGCAAGTCGTTGGAGATAGGCAATAATCAATTGCTCACCCAGGCGATATGACTCGTTCATGATGGATAACCTCCTTGGGCGGAACAATGGTTTGTATCATATCCCCAATTCGGTTTGAATTGGGGATATAAGTCAGCTAATGGAGGCAAATTCCCCCTTCGGCGGTGGCGTTTTGCGCGCGAGCGTATCAGTTGTTATTGCCACCATCGAGCAATGCCTCAAAATCCTTCGCCGGCATGGGGCGGTAGTAGAGGAAGCCCTGAGCGTAGCGGGCGCCCATTTGTCGTAGCATGTTCGCCTGCTCATTTGTCTCGACGCCTTCGACCTCGACGGGCAGATGGAGCGACTGCGCCATTTCGAGCATCGATGAAATGATTTGCGTGCTGCGGCCTTGATCGCGATCGGTGGGTACAAAGGCGCGGTCGAGCTTGATGACGTCGACGTTGACGTTCTTGAGCATCGCGAGCGTGGACTGACCGGTGCCAAAATCGTCCATATAGGTCGAGAAGCCGCGGGTGTGCAGGTCGGCCGTCAGTTTGTCCACGGCCTCGGACTCTCCCGTATAAGCCGTCTCAGTGATCTCGATACGCATGAGCTCGGGCGGTAGGTTGTATTGGGCGGCGAGCGCCCCCATATGCTCGGCAACGTCGCAGGCAAGGATATCCACGCGCGACACATTAAGCGAAACCGGAACCACACGAAGCCCTCGATCGATGCGCTCGCGCAGCCACGAGGCGACACCCTGCCAAATGTACTTGTCGAGCGTCACCACAAAGCCGCTTTCCTCGAGTGCGGGGATAAACGTTGCGGGCGAAATGAGAGAGCCGTCCTTGTCAATCCAGCGGGTGAGTGCTTCGGCGCCAATAATCTCACCGGTTTCCATATCGACCTGGGGCTGCAAGTGGTAGGTAATACGACCATCTGAGAGCGCGTACTGGAATTCGGTCAGCGTGTGGTGGAACGCGACTTCGCGCTCGTACTCCGCGGGGCAGAAAATGGCAATGCGCTCCTTAAAGTCGTTTTTTGCGCGCCGATTGGTAAACATGGCCTTTGCCTGCGCATCGATGGTGATCTCCTCATTGGAGTCGATGGGGTAAACGCCCATGGACGGCCAAAAACCTACGCCGCCATCATACCTGGCTACTGCCTCGCGAACGCGGTTGTAGATTTGATGGACGGCGATGTGCTTAAAGGGGATGAGTACGCAAAAGTCATCTTGGCCCCAGTACCCTGCGACGCCCATGTCGGCATTCTCGATGTCCTTGAGGACCGTGCCCACATCGGCAAGCAGGCGGTCGCCTTCGGCCTGTCCATACCATTCGTTAAACAGGCGCATGTGGCCCATGTCGACCGTGGCGATGCACCAGGCGCCGTCGCGTCTTGCCTCGAGAAAAGCGTTGGCGCGCCGCATAAACTCGCTGGGTCGATAGAGACCCGTGAGCGAGTCGATACGTTCGGCGATGGCGCTTTTGCGCTCAGCCTCGGGTATGGGGAGGCTGTCGTTGGGAACAAGCCCGCCGGCCGTGCGAAGGCGACGGTTGAGTTCGCCTAAAACGGCGGTCGCTTGATGGGTTAAGTGCTCGTAAAAGGCCGGGACGACAAGGCAGACGGGAGTAATGGTGTCGCCTGCGATTCGAACAGGAGCGAAAACGGCCTCTTTAAGGTGGCGGGTCAGTTGCTCGAATGCCTCGTGGTCTAGGTCGTTGCTGAGCACGACGAACTGAACGCTTCGTGAACGGTAGACCCGGCTCCTGCCGCGAGTGATCGACAGCATACGGCCTGCGTATTCGGCAAGCATGTTGTCGACGGCCTCGGCCCCGTAGAGCTCGTTGAGCTTTGTCGTGCCACGAACGCGCACCGCTATAAGCCCTGTCTCGCAACGATCGCGGCGGCAGGCGTCGATGGCGTTGGCCAGCATGCGCTGCGTTCCGAGGCCTGTGGCGGCGTCGACGGTTTCGGCAAGTGAGTGGTTGACGAGCTCGCCGACATAGAGCGAGGGGACATTTCCGTCGCCGTCGATACGAAACCCGCGAGCACGGCAAAGGACGCAGTCGCCGACGGCGTTGCGCACACGATACTGCATGACGCGACGGTGCTTGGTGCCGTTGTAGACTTGGTCGATGTCGTTGATGCAGGCCTCAAGGTCGTCGGGATGGACGCGCGTTTTCCAGTAATCGCGACAGTTGTCTATGTGCTCCGAGGGAAGGCCAAGATCGCGCAAGGCACCTTGTGACCAAAGGGTGCGATGTTTGTCCAAGTTCTCGATAAAGAAATATCGGCCCTCATTGAGCATCGAAAAGGCGTCAAAAATTCGATCGCTTATTTCGAAGTCGTCGGCGTGAACTTGCGTGATATTGCGTCGATCGAGGTGCATGGCATGACGTAGCTTGTAGTCGTACATGCGATGGTCGGCATCGAGCGTCATGCGATTGGAAGCTTCGCCCAGGGCGGGGTCGGCATGTGACACTCCGTAGCTAAACGAGTGGGGCATCTCGGAATCGTTGTTTTTGAGCAGAACCGTTCGGCAGTGTTTCAGACGTTCGGCGAGGTCGTCCTCGGTTGCAATCGTAGATAGGATGGCAAACTCGTCGCCGCCTATGCGAAACGCCGCTTCGCCCACCTTCATATACAGATTAAGATAGAGACTTACCTGCAAGATATAGCGGTTGCCCTCGTCATGTCCAAAGACGTCGTTGCAGTGCTTGAGATTGTCGATATCGATGAACGCCATGGTAACGGGGGCGTCCTGCTCCCAGAGCTCCTCGAGGGAACGGGCAAAGCCGCCACGGTTGCCAAGCCCGGTAAGCTGGTCGGTAAAGGCGGTCCTGATCAGATCCTCCTGCCGCTCGAGAAGGTCGCGGACGGTCTTTTCGAGCGTTTCGGTGTAATTGCTGACAGTTTCCATGTTCTAAGTGGCTTTCTGAGGTCGGGGCGGATTGCGTCGGGCGAGCTCGTTGTGTACACGCGTCGTTGCTCAGCGCTTTGCATGTATCCAGGCCCCCGCCTTGCCGCGTTGTTGAGTTAATTTGCCGGCTAATGTTCGCTGTTGATAACAGCTGAGTAGTGTAAACAATAGTGCACAATTATATATGGGTGCACATGCTGTGGGCGGCTATTGTTCGACAAGCGGTAGCGCGACGATGCGATGTTCGATAAAAATGCGACTGGGACGATATATGTTGACGGGTATACTTGTCCCGTTTGAATTTGTGGGGACGGAGATGGTCGCATGGCACAGTCAAATACGACGCGCACGGTGGGGCTGGCACTCGAGGGAGGCGGCTACCGCGGTATGTATACGGCGGGCGTGCTCGACGTTTGGATGGAGCACGGCTTAACTTGCGACCATATGGTGGGTGTCTCGGCGGGCGCGGCGTTTGGCTACAACTTTAAATCGCGCCAGATCGGCCGCGCCATTCGCTATAACAAGGCCTATTGTGCCGATAAGCGCTATGCGGGTGTAGCAAGCTGGCTGCGGACCGGCGATATGTTCAATGCCGATTTTGCCTATCACGAGGTGCCCATCGAGCGCGATCCCATCGATTTGGAGATATATCGCGCCTGCCCCATGCGGTTTACGTGCGTGTGTACCGATATCGAGACGGGCAAGGCCGTCTACCACGACCTGCCCTATGGCGATGAGCGCGATATCGAGTGGATCCGGGCGTCGTCGGCGATTCCTGTGGCGACGCGTCCTGTCGCCATTGAGGGCCGCAAGTACCTGGATGGCGGCGTGGCCGATTCTATTCCCAGCGCATGGTTGTTTGCGCAGGGGTATGATCGCAATATCGTGGTGCTCACGCAGCCGGCGGGCTTTGTGAAGCAGCCCAACAGCGTGATGCCCATGCTGCGTCGCGTGTTCCGTCACTATCCGGAGTTTGTCGCAGCGCTTGAGCATCGGCATGAGGTCTACAATGCCACGCTCGATGATTTGGCGCGTCGTGAGGCCGCCGGCGATATCTTTGTGGTGCGTCCGAGCGAATCGGTGAAGGTGCCGTCGCTGTGTCGTGAGCCCGATGAACTTGAGCGCATCTACCAGATTGGTCGCCGCGATGCGGAGGCGACTTTGCCGGCGTTGGAAGCGTATCTGGCGGGGTAAGGGTCGCATGTGGAAAGCGCATCCCGGAATGGAGGTCCAAACTGGGATGCGCTTTCCATTGCTGAAGATGTGAGGCTGCGAATCGGCTGCTCGGCTTATGGCTATGCCTGCTGCCAGGTGTCGACAAGCTCCTTGGCCGCGGCGTAGGGGTCATCGGCGCTGCAGACGGCGCTCACCACAAAGAAGCCGTTGACGCCGGTGGCCTTAAGCTGCGGCAGGTCGGCTGTCTTAACGCCGCCGCCCACCACGATGGGCACGGGGCTTGCCGCGTGGAGTGCGGCCAGGTCCTCAAAGCTCTTGGTGATGATAGAGCCGTCGGCCGCGCGTCCGCAGTCGCGCTTGGTCTCGGTCTCGTGGAGCGGGCCGATGCCCAGGTAGTCGACCAGGCTCATGTCGGCGGTCTTGACGTACTCGAGCATCTCCTCACAACGGGCCGAAAGGCCCACGATGGCGTCGGGGCCCAGCAGCTTGCGACAGACCTCGACGGGAATATCGCTTTGGCCCACGTGCACGCCGTCGACGGCAATACCCTGCTCGCGCGCGGCGAGTACACAGTCCAGACGGTCGTCGATTAACAGGGCGACCTGACCGGTCTTGCCAGCCTGTGCGATTGCCTGCGCGGCGTCGCCGGTCAGCGCGATGATCTCGCGGGCGCTTGCCACCTTGGAGCGCACCTGGATGCAGGTAAAGCCGGCGTCGAGCGCCTGGGCCACCACATCGCCCACGGGGCGTCCCAGCGTATTTTCGGGGCCGAGTACCAGATAGGCCGAGATATCAAGGTTGTCGCGGATGCTCATCGTGCTTCCTCCTGCTTTTTGATCTGCGCTTCCATGCGCTCGAGCTTGCCGGTCATGGTGTCGGTAAATCCGGGCCGAATATCGGCTTTGAGCACGACTTCGGTGCGGATGCCCTTGCTCGCCAACACAAAGGTTGCGTCGCGCACGACCTGCATGACCTCGTCCCAGTCGCCCTCGATCTCGGTGAACATCGAGGTGGTGCGGTTGGGAAGGCCGCTCTCGCGAATGACGCGCACGACCTCGGCGACCTCGGCGGACAGCTCATCGCCGGTGCCGCACGGGGCGATGGCCACAGCGATGAGCGTGTTCATGCCGGCATTGGTTGCGGGCTCGGACATGGCCTATGCCTCCTCGAGGTCGAGCTGGTTGTTGGCGATGTCCCGGGCGCTCGCACGGTAGAGCTCGTCGATAAAGGCGACCTTAAAGCTTGCCGGGGCGTCGGCGACAGCGGCGGCACGCGAGCCGGCAACGTTGTAGACGGCGGTGCCGCAGACGGCGGCCGTAAACGGGTCGGCAGCGCAGGCGTACACAGCCAGCACGCCGCCTTGCGAGCAGCCGCAACCGGTGATCTTGGACATGAGCGGGCTGCCACCGTGGGACTTGGCCACCGTCGTGCCGTCGGTGATCAGGTCGACTTCGCCCGAGACCACAACGGCGCCACCGGTGTGGCGAGCGAGCGCCACGGCGGCATCGCGGGCGGCGTCGACCGTGTCGGTGGTATCGACACCACGCACGCGGCTCAGATCAGCCGCCTCGCCCTCAAGACCCCACAGGCCGGCGAGTGCGATAATCTCGGAGGCGTTGCCGCGCACGATGGCGGGCTTGTACTGCTTGAGCTCGTTTACCAGCTTGGTGCGCAGGCTACCGATGCCCAGACCCACCGGATCGAGCACCCAGGGCTTGCCGGCGTCGTGTGCCGCCTTCGCCGCGCGGGGAATCGTCTGCTCGTAGATGGGGAAGAGCGTGCCCATGTTGAGATAGATGGCGCCGCCGCCGGCAACGAGTGCCTCGCCCTCGTCGGGCAGATAGACCATGGCGGCCGAACCGCCCACGGCGAGCTGCGCGTTGGCGACAAAGTCGATCGTCACCGTGTTGGTGATGGAGCCGGCCATCGGATTGGTGGCGCGAATTTCCTCTACGGCCTTGACCATATGTTGCTTAAGCAGTTCCGAATCAATCACTGCACATGCCTCCTTGGCATAGAAAAGGGGCGCTGTGCATAGACAGCGCCCCTGTAAAGGCGGCATGCTCCCTACGCCAGCATTAACTGACAGGTTCAAAGGATTGGGCCCCACGCCCTCTCAGCCTTGTGGTTTGCACCGCCGGCACTCCCGCATCGAATCTGTTGTTCCCTATACTAGCGCACCTGCCAAAAAGGGACAGGTTTATTTTGGCAGGTCGTTACAATAGGTAGGACCGATACGAATGGGGGCCTTATGATTAAACTTGTGCTGACCGATATGGACGATACGCTGATTCCAGCCGGGCATGACGGCGCTAGCGACTACGCCATCGAGGGCATTCATGCCATGCAGGCGGCGGGTCTGCACTTTGGCCCGGTTTCGGGCCGTCAGCCGTCCGCGATGGGCTGGATGTTCAAAAACCGTTCCGAGTGTTTTTCGACCGGTGCGTTCTGTAACGGCCAGGTGATGTTTGTCGACGGCGAAGTAGTCGCTTCGCGTGCAATCGACAACGATGCTCTGATGCGTTTGGCCGACTATCTGGAGCAAGAGACCGACGATACATTTCTAAAAGTCTATAGCCTGGGCGATGACTTTTGGGGCAACGATGCCTATTGTGTGACGAGCGATCCCGAGCGCGTTCGTCGCGCCATGGGGTCGGGCGGCAACGCGTGGCTCAAAGGCGAAGAGGCCCCGTGCCGTCCCGTCGTCGATGACGCGCCGGTCTTTAAGGCGAATATCTGGAGTGCCCGCTCACGTGAGGGACTCGCGGAGCTACGCGAGCGCGTTGCCGCTGAGGTGCCGGAACTCTCGCTTGTGTTTCCCAACAACCGAGTGCGCCTGTTTGACATCCTTCCAGCAGGTTGGGACAAGGGTTGCGCTGCGCTGGAGCTGGCGCGCGCTTTGGGCCTGACGCCCGACGAGGTGGCCGTATTTGGCGATTCCGATAACGATCTGCCCATGATCGATGCCGTTCCCAACTCCGTTGCAGTCGCCAATGCCAACGAGGCTGTCACGGCTGCCGCGCGCTGGCATATCGGCGCTGCGGCAGACGATGCGGTCGCCGGGGCTCTGCATCAGATTGCCTTCTGCGCCGCGACGGGGGAAATGCCGCCGTTTATGCGTCAGATGGACACGGCGGGTCTTGGCATCACGAACGTCTAGGGAGAAAGCCATGAAGCTTCAGCAGCTCAGGTATGTCGTCAAAGTTGCCGAATGCGGCAGCATTACCGAGGCCTCGCGCCGACTCTTTGTGTCGCAGCCTTCGATTACCGCGTCGATCCGCGATCTCGAAAACGAGATGGGTGTGCACATCTTTGAGCGCACCAACAAGGGCGTCATTGTGTCCGAGGAAGGCGAGACCTTCTTGGGCTACGCGCGTCAGGTGCTCGACCAGGCCGACCTACTCGAGGGCAAGTACAAGGGCGCATCCGAGCAGGTGCCGCACTTTAGTGTGAGCTGCCAGCATTATTCCTTTGCCGTTAACGCGTTTGTCGACGTGATCCGCGAGTTCGATGCCGCGCGTTACGACTTTACCCTACGCGAGGAACAGACCCACGAGATTATCGAGGATGTCGCGCACATGAAAAGCGAGCTGGGCATCCTATATCTGTCCGAGCACAACCGCGAGGTCATCGAGCGCATGCTGGTGGCCAACGAGCTTGTGTTCGAAGGGCTCTTCTGCGCCACGCCGCATGTCTTCGTCTGCGCCGACCATCCGCTGGCGGACCGCTCCAGCGTGACGCTCGAGGATCTGGAAGACTACCCGTTCCTGTCCTACGAGCAGGGCAGCTACAACTCGTTTTACTATTCCGAGGAGCTGACCTCGACGTTCGAGCGTCGCAAGAATATCCGCGTGCGCGACCGTGCGACGTTGTTCAATTTGGTCATGGGCCTCAACGGCTACACGGTATGCTCGGGCGTGATCAGCCACGAGCTCAACGGCCCCGGCATTATCTCGATTCCGCTCGACGTGGACGAGTACATGGAGATTGGCATTATCACGCGCAAAAATACGACGCTCACGCGCTATGGGCAGGCCTATATCGACGCAATTCGTCAGCACATCTAGACTGCTGTGCTCCGCACGGTTCAATTCTCTTTATGGCAGTCCAGACTGATATAGGAAGCATCTATATCAAACTGTTATAAACGTATATTTTACGATGGTCATATGAGCGCTCATACTCTGTCCCAGTAAAGCAACCAATGCAAAGGGAGATATCTATGAGCACTTCGATTCAACCAAACGCGCCGTTTCGCGCCGATATCGTTGGCAGCTTTCTTCGTCCGCAGGCCGTGAAGGACGCCCGTACCGACTACGCTGCGGGCAAACTCGACGCCGCCGGTCTTAAGGCCGTCGAGGACGATGCCATTCGCGATTTGGTGGCCAAGCAGAAGGCCGCCGGCCTGCAGGTGATCACCGATGGCGAGTTCCGCCGCAGCTACTGGCACCTCGATTTTATGTGGGGCCTTAACGGCATTGAGCGCCGCACCTCACGCACGGGTTATATGTTCCATGACGAGGAGACGACGGCCGACACCGCCGTGGTAACCGGTCTCATTAGCGGCGAGAACCACCCGTTCGTCGAGCATTTTAAGTTCGTCAAGGCGCTTGAGGGGGAGGGCCAGGTCGCACGCCAGACCATTCCGGCGCCGATCCAGACGTTCTCTGAGGTCACGCTCGATCGCTGCGACGGCCAGCAGGAGAGCCTGCGCGCTGTCTATAAGACCGATGAGGAACTTGCCGACGCCATTGCGGCCGCTTATCGCACGGTGATCACCGACCTGTACGCAGCAGGCTGCCGCAACATCCAGTTTGATGACTGCACCTGGGGCATCTATTGCGATACCGACTTTGTGTCCAAGACCGGCATGAGCCCGGTCGACCTGCAAAAGGTAAGCGAGCTGGGCGTGGCGCTCAACAACGCCGCCATCGAGGGCAAGCCCGACGATCTGGTTATCAACACGCACGTGTGCCGCGGCAACTACCATTCCACCTATGCCTTTGAGGGCGGCTACGACCCCATCGCGCCGTACCTGTTCGCACATGAGAATGTCGATGCGTTCTATCTGGAGTTCGACACACCCCGCGCCGGCGGCTTTGAGCCGCTCAAGTACGTTGCCCCCGGCAAGAAGGTGGTGCTGGGACTGGTCACTACAAAGGCGGCTGAGCTTGAGGACGAAGACGTTATCGTCGAACGTATCCACGAGGCCACAAAGTATGTGCCGCTCGAGAATCTGTACCTGTCGCCCCAGTGCGGCTTTGCCAGCTGCGAGATTGGCAACAAGCTGACCGAGGACGAGCAGTGGGCGAAGATCGCTCTGGTCAAGCGCATTGCCGAGCGCGTTTGGAAGTAACGCTACCGTTTGCAGGTGACGGCGCATGCGAGACATGGCGTATCACGTACAATGGTTCGGATCGTATCGTTCGGGCAGGTTATCCGATATGCCTGATCGCCCTTCCATCATGAAAGGACTTCCATGTCCCAATCCTCGACGCCCGCCGTATCTAAACTCGAGGAGACTGTCGAATAGTAGTTGTGTTCAGCTAAATCAAAAAATGGCGTCCATGCGTATGTACGCGTGGACGCCATTTTTAATGCGTCAGTATCCAGTGGATGCCGCGCGCCATGCGCAGGTCAGTTTGGGCAAAGTGATTGCCGGGGTTGAGTTCCAGCGTTGTTGGAATGTCACGCTCGATAAGCAGCTCTTCCATCGCGTGCGTATCATCGAGTACGTGCCGCATCATGCGGTTGGGCGTCTTGGTTTCCTTTTTACCGAGCGACAGATAGGCGGCGTCGGGCGTAGCCGTCATCGTACGCTCGCGCGCGTAGTCGATAAAGCCGGGGAACCACAGCGACCCCGATGCGCTCGCCACGCGCTCAAAGACATCTGTTTGCCAAAGTGCCCACAGTGCAAAAAGACCCGCCAACGAGTAGCCTGCAACGCCGTGCCAGGCGGGCGGTTGCGGGAGCGATGATTCGGCCTGGGGGATTATCTGCTTCAACAGCTCGTCAAGAAAACCAGCAGCCTGTCCGCCAAAGGGCTCGGCATCTCGTATAGTTCCGTCGCATTCCCAGGGGCTCAGCTCGCGATTCCAATCGAGCCCTCCAATGGCGACAAGGGTGAACGGCGGGCAGTCGAGCTCTCGGCAGCGCTCGTAGACTTCACCACCGTCGCCCATAACCACGGGGAGGTAGATGACGGGCGCGCCTTCCACACACTCTGAATAAACGGTTATCTGCTTATGATGCGCTTCCAAGGCAGGCTTCTCTCGGTGTTGTGATATTGACAGCCTCAATTGTCGCACGCTGGCACGGGGGCAGACGCTAAAAGAAAGGCGCGGAGCCGTTCGATGCGACTCCGCGCCTTGTTGTTTTGTTTTAGCAGACTATGCCGTTACGCCACGAAGAAGTAGACGAGGAAGGCAAGGGCTGCGATCCACATGAGCGGCTTGATCTTGGAGGCCTCGCCCTTAAAGAGCGCGACGACCACGTAAGCGATAAAGCCCAGGCCGATGCCGGCAGAGATGGAGTAGGTGAAGGGCACGCCGGCGACAATCATGAACGCCGGGAAACCCTGCGACACGTCGGACCAGTCGATCTCGGAGGCCTCGCTCATCATGAGGTAGCCGACGTAGACCAGAGCACCGCAGGTGGCGGCGCTGGAAACGATGGTGACGATGGGGGAGAAGAACGCAGCGAGAATGAACAGCACGCCGGTGGTGACGGAGGTGAGGCCCGTGCGGCCACCGTCGGCGGCGCCGGAAGTGGACTCGACGAAGGTGGTGATGGAGGAGACACCCATGAAACCGCCCACAGCAGCGGCGGCGGAGTCGACGATCAGGATCTCCTTGATATTCTCGACGTTGCCGTCGTCGGTGAGGAACTCGCCCTGCTTGGCCACGGCCATCGCGGTGCCCATGGTGTCGAAGAAGTCACTCATGAGCAGCGAGAACGAGATGACGAGGAGCGCGGGGTCGGTAAGGACCTTGACGATGGCAGGCACGCCGCCGGCGTCGGCGATGGGGCCACCGATGCTCGAGAAGTCGAGCGGGGCGATGATACCGGTCGGAGCCTGGGTCACACCTAGGGGGATACCGGCGATGACGGCGACGACGATGCCGATGAGCAGCGAGCCCGGCACGTTGCGGGAAGCTAGGGCAACCGTCACGACGATGGAGATGATGCCGACGATAAAGGTGGGGGAGGTGATGTCGCCCAGGCCGACGAGCGTACCGGCGCCAGCGGTGATAATGCCGGCATCGCACAGGCCAATCATGGCGATGAACAGGCCCAGACCCACCGAGATGGCGTGACGCAGGACAACCGGGATGGCGTCCATGATGGCCTCGCGCAGGCCACAAAGCACGAGCAGCAAGATGACGATACCCTCGAGGAAGATGACGCTCATGGCCACGTGCCAGTCACCGCCGCAGACGGTGGTGGTGATTCCGGCGATCATCGCGTTGACGCCTAAGCCCGACGCGCAGGCGAGCGGGCGGTTGGCGAAGATGCCCATGCAGATGGTCATGATGCCGGCGCCCAGGCAGGTGGCGCAGGCGAGCGCTCCCGCATCGATGCCAGCGCCCGAGAGCACCGCGGGGTTGACGGCGATGATGTAGGCCATCGCCAGGAATGTTGTCAGTCCAGCGCGGAGTTCGGTCCCGATTGTGGACTTGCGCTCACTGACGTGAAAAAGTTCGTCCATGCATACCCTTTCCTTGTTCGGCCCCGAGTTTAGGCCGATTGACACGAACTCAACTACTATAGCCCCTTTACGACGCTGTTGTTCCTCGCATGTTGATGTTCGGCGCTTTGTAGCAGACGGACGGTATTTTTCGCATGAAAATGTGTGGGTACCGTATACTTAAGCGGTTACAACGACCCCTATGGAGGAACGTATGATTAAAGAGCTTTGCCACGACGAGGCTATCCTGTCCCAGCGTTGCGAGGTTGCGACCGTCGAGGACGAGTCGGTTGCTCAGGACCTGATCGATACCATCAAGTCGCTCGACGATGCCGGCTGCCTTGCCGCTAACCAGATTGGCGTTACCAAGAAGGTTTGCGTCTACCTGGACGATGCCGGCGAGCCTCACGTACTCTACAACCCCCGTCTGGTGTTTGGCCTGGGCGCCAGCAAGATGGAGGAGAGCTGCCTGACGCACGAGGAGGTCACCAAGTCCACGCGCTATATCAAGTGCAAGGTCGCTTATGACGTGATCGTCGACGGCAAGATGCGCGAGCGCAAGCAGGACTTCGTCGGCTTCGAGGCGCAGATGGTCCAGCATATGATCGACCACTGTCTTGGAAAGTTGGTCTAAGGGGACCAAAGCACCGCACCTTGCCGCTCAATCGTCGCTCGCGTACCTTAAGTACGCTTCGCTCCTCTTTCGTGGCAATCTGCGGCACTTTGACCCCTTAGACGACCTGCGGGGTTAACTTGGTTGAGTTTATCCTGCTTGAATAGCCCGGGCATGACATTGTTGTCATGTCCGGGCTTTTGTGTTTAGCGCCTTTTTGTTTGGAGACAATGAAATTAGCAAGAACGTAAAGCTAGGAGGCGCTATGTGTACGAGTATTCGATTCACCGATAATTCTGGCCACATGTATCTGGGCCGCAACCTCGACTGGAGCTTTGACTACGGCCAACAGGTTCGCGTGATGCCGCGCGGGTTTCACATTCCGTATTCGTTTATCGACGATGCGTCGGCGGCACACGCGGTGATCGGTATGTGCATCGATTACAAGAACTATCCCATGTTTTTCGATTGCGGTAACGATGCGGGCCTCGCCGTGGCGGGTCTCAATTTCCCGGGTTATGCCGAGTATGCCGAGGACCCTGTCGACGGCAAGACCAATATCGCGGCCTATGAGTTCCCCCTGTGGGTGGCAGCGACGTTCTCGACGGTCGATGAGGTCGAGGCCGCGCTGCGCGACACGGTGATTGTCGCCAAATCTGCCGGAGAGGGGCTGGGCGTGTCGCTGCTCCATTGGATTATCGGCGACAGCCAGCGCAGCATCGTGGTCGAGATGATGGCTGACGGCCTGCATGTATACGACGATCCGGTCGACACCCTTGCCAACCAGCCGACCTTTCCGTGGCACATGGAAAACCTGCGCACCTATATCACCGCCACAAGCGATTTTCCGCAGACGGCGACATGGCGTGGCGCCGAGCTCAAGCCCTATGGAGCCGGTGCCGGCATGCGCGGCATTCCGGGCGATTGCTATTCGCCGAGCCGTTTTGTAAAGGCGGCGTACCTCAATGCCAATTACCCGCAAAAGGAGAGCGAGACCGAAAACGTCGTTCGCATGTTCCGCTCGCTCGAGGGCGTGGTGATGATCGAGGGAGCGTCCAGGATGGGCGATGGCAAGTTCGAGAAGACTATCTACACCGGATGCTTTAGCGCGCGCACGGGCAATTATTACTACGCGATGTATGGGGATCCGTCGATTCGCTACGTGAGCCTGATGGATGCCGAGGGCGCGAGCCCCGATAGGCTCGTGGTTCCCGAGCCGCGCCGTTCGTAGCCGATAGCTTTACCGCAATGCAAAACGGCCCTGCATCTCCCGTGAGGTGCAGGGCCGCTTTCGTTGATTTGTGACGTCGCTAGAAGTTGGCGTCGTTGAGTTGTTCACTTTCGAGGCCGTCGAGCTGTTGCTGTTCGGGCGTATCGGCGACGCTCTCGAGCAGCTCGGTGGGATCGACGTTCATGTCCCTACCGGCCTCGTTGCCGTTGACCAAGTCGTCCGAGAAGATGTCGACTTCCATTTCCTCGGCCTCTTCAATCTGAACCTCGAGCGGCACCTGGGTGCGCACGAGCTTAACGGCCGGGCGCATGCGGGCAAACAGCGGCACGTACTCGATGATGATGGCAGAGTTCTCGAGACCGTACCAGCGCGCCGGGCTTCCGCAAGCGCGGCGGACGGCGTACTTGATGGCCATCACGCGGTGGTCATTGCGGTTGATGTCCGTTTCGGGGGCAAGCATCTTGCGCAGCATGCAAAAACGGAAGTCGCCCACGTTGCCGCGCGTCTCGTAGATGGAGTAGGTGTGGTGCTGCGGCGGCAACTCACCCGAGGCCATCAGGTCGCCAACGATCTGGCGCAGGTAGGCGTTGATGCGCTGATTGACCTTAAAGCCCAGGTCCAAGCGCACGCGGAACAGGAAGTCTGTGCCAAAGGTCTCAACGGAATACTCGTGCGTATAGGGCTCGTCGGTAACGTGTACGTTGATGAACCAATATGCCTTGGCGCGCTTGGGATGCTTGTCCAAGATGGAATAGAGCACGTCGCGGTCGAGCGTGAGCGGGTCGGGGCTATTGGTGAGGAACACCAGATTGTCGGCGAGCACGGGGTAGGTCTCGTCATTGCGCAGGCGGTTGAGCTGGTCGATGTACTTGGAGACGGGCAGCAGAATCGTCTGCGTGCGCTCGATGGCGGTGCCGCGACGCCACACATACATAAGGCCGAACAGCAGTGCGGCCAGGAAGATCATGACGTAGCCGCCGTCAAAGAACATGGTGAGGCACGAAGCGAAGAAGCACAGCTCAATGGCACCAAAGAGCAGGGCAAAGATGCAGGCGCCCAGCTTGTGCTTGAGGATGCCGGCGATATAGCTCGTCAGCAGCGTGGTGGTCATGAGCATGGTCACGGTGATGGCGAGGCCATAGGCGCTTTCCATGCGCTCGGAGTTCTGGAACAGCAGCACGATGAAGATGCAGCCGACCCACATGATGTTGTTGACGAGCGGAATATAGAGCTGACCCTTGGTGTCGCTGGGGTAGTGGATGCGCAGGTGCGGCATAAGGTTGAGGCGCGTTGCCTCGGATACCAGCGAGAACGAGCCGGTGATGAGCGCCTGCGAGGCGATGATGGCCGCCACGGCCGAAAGCACAATGGCAAAGGGGCGCAGGGGCTCGGGAAGCATCATATAGAACGGGTTAACGATATCCATCGCGAGCATCTGGGGGTTGGAGTTATTGGCGAGTAGCCAAGCTCCCTGACCCAGATAGTTGAGGATAAGGGCCGCCTTAACAAATGGCCAGGATGCATAGATGTTTGCCTTGCCCACGTGGCCCATGTCCGAGTAGAGTGCCTCGGCACCGGTTGTCGACAGGAAGACAAAGCCGAGCACCATAATGCCCGAATGGTTGATGGGCGAGAACAGGAACATAATGCCGCGGATGGGGTTGAGCGCGCGCAAGATGGACAGGTTGCCGAGCATGTTGAACAGGCCGGCGCCCGCCAGGAACAGGAACCACAGCGTCATGAGCGGGCCGAAGAGCTTACCGATCGACGAGGTACCGGCGCGCTGCATGGCAAATAGGCCGCAGATAATGATGATGGTAATAATGATGACGTTAGTCTGGCCGTCACCCAAAAGCGCATGGCCCCATTCGATGGTGCGCAGACCCTCGATGGCTGTGGTGACCGTGACGGCGGGGGTGAGGATGCCGTCGGCAAGCAGTGCCGCACCGCCGATCATGGCGGGCAGAATCAGCCATGGTGCCACCTTGCGTACGAGGCTGAACAGGGCGAAGATGCCGCCTTCGTTGTGGTTGTCGGCCTTCATGGCGATTACCACGTACTTGACCGTGGTCACGAGCGTCATGGTCCAGATGACGAGCGAAAGCGCGCCCAGGATCATGTCCTCGCTGACGGTACCGATGCCGCCGTTGTTGGCGACGATTGATTTCATGGTGTACATGGGGCTCGTGCCGATGTCACCATAGACGACGCCGAGCGTTACGAGCAACATGCCAGCGGAGAGGGGGATGGCGCCATGCCCGCCCTGACTATGCTGGTCTTGGAGGCTTGCCTCCAGCTTGTTGTGTGCCACGTGGACTCCCTTAGACATCCGGTCTCTGCCAAGAGCAGTAGACCTTTATGCCATCTTTATACATATAAGAGCAGTTTGGCACATCGGGGTGTTTTAGACAATAATCCCCATCTGGGGATTATTCATATACGCAGGTAGCATTTCAGAGCAGGGCTATTAAGCACGCGCTGTCTGGGCGATGCCAGCCTTGGCGCTTGCACGTTTGCCGGCGAGTTCGCAAAAAATCGCGCCGCCGATGATAAGCGCGGCACCCATCAGGCGGACCGGTGTTATGGCTTCGCCCAAAAGGACGGCCGAGAACACGACGGCCGAAAGCGGCTCGAGGTAGCCGACGACCGCGACGGTCTGCACGGGCAGTTTGGCGACGGCACTAAAGTAGAGCAGACAACCGAGTCCGGTGTTGACGACGCCGAGCATGACGACGGCGCGCCAATCAATGCTGGCGGCGACACCGGCGGACAGGAATGAGGGAGCGCCCTGCGTGATGAGCGTGAGGACCAGCGCGGTCACAAAAGCGGTGCTCACCTGGAGCGCGGAGTTCTCGAGACCTTCGATGTGCGGCGCACCCTTGCTAGCGATGACCATCAGCGCATAGCAAAATGCCGAGGCGATACCGCAGACGATACCCGCAATGGGCATATTGCCGCCTAGACCTTGTGCTGCAATGAGAAAAGCACCGCAGGCGACGGCGATAAACCCGGCGATTTTGCTGCCGGTCAGTTTTTCACCAAAGATGAGTGGGGAGAGCGCCATGACAATGATGGGGCCACAGTAGTACAGCAGCGAGGATACACCGACGCCGATCGTCTGGTAGGCGCGGAACAGAAAAATCCAGCTGGCGCCCAGCGCGGCTCCCGAGAGAAGGAGTGCTGCGGCTTCGCGGGGACGAGATGGCGCCTGCAGTTTATGGCGTTGGGTGATGGCAAGGATAGTGACAAGCGAGAGGGCGCCCAAAAACGTGCGCAGTAGCACGATATCGGAGCTCGGCAGTGCGATGGCGGCGGCGATGATGCCGTTGGAGCCAAACAATAGCAATGCTGCTAAGTACGTAAACAGTCCGTTGTTCATGCGCTGACATCCCCTCTATATCCGAACATGTTCACTATGGGTGAACTGGCTTTAGAAGAAAAGCGAATATAATGCATGGAAAACATGACAAAAACTCATGCAAGGGTGGGGACGTGCCGTGGAGACCAATATCCAAAAGATGCAAGTGCTGCTCGAGACGGTGCGTGCCGGCAGCTTTACGCGTGCTGCAGAGCGCCTGAGCTATTCGCAGTCGGGCGTGAGCCGCATGGTGGGCGACCTTGAGGCAGACTGGGGTTTTAAGGTGCTTGATCGCAGCCGCGAGGGCGTGGTGCTTTCTGCCGACGGGCGGCAGGTCATGCCGGCAGTCGAGGCGTTATGCGAAGAGTTTGGCCGCCTGCAGCGACGCGTGGACGAGATGCGAGGGCTCATGCGTGGCAAGATCTGCATCGGTACGTTTTCGAGCGTGGCGACCCACGTGCTGCCGCCGGTGATTGCGCGCTTTCGCGCCGATCACCCGGACGTCGATTATGAGTTGCTGATGGGCGATTACTCCGAGATTGAGCAATGGGTGGCGGAAGGCCGCTGCGACCTGGGCTTTATTCCGCGCGAGCCACGCGGCGCCGGCATGGCGTCGCGGCCGTTGATACAAGACGAGCTGATGGCCGTGGTGCCAGCGGGCTCCTCGCTTGCCACCGCGGAGGTCGTTTCCCTTGCCGATTTGGCCAACGAGCAGTTTATTCTGCTGGAACGTGGTAGCGACGACGAGATTACGCCGCTGTTCCGTCGGGCGGGGCTGACGGTGCGCTCCAAGCTGTCGACCTGGGATGACTATGCGATTATGGCCATGGTCGAGGACGGCCTGGGCGTGAGCATTCTTCCCGCGCTCATCTTGCGCCGCTGCCAGTTCGATGTTGCCGTGCGCCCGCTCGAGGGACATCCTCATCGGCAGATCAACGCCATATACCGCACCGCCGACGTTTCGCTCGCGGCGGCTCGCTTCCTTGAATATCTCTAAAAGCGCGTACCTGTTGTCCACTTTGGGACAATTCTCAGGGCTCGGTACATTTTCTTGTGAAATTGAACTTTCGGATAATGCGCCGCGCTATACTGCTGCATAAATTGAACTCAGGTTCAATTCGTGTTCTATAAATTGAACTTTGCCAGCAAGGAGGTTCTGGTGGCCCAAGAGACGTTTAGCGATCGCCTGCGACAGACTATGTCCGATCGCGACGTTCGCCAGTCGGACGTAATCCGCGCATCGGAGATGCTCGGCAAAAAACTCGGCAAGAGTCAGATGAGCCAATATGTGAGCGGCAAGACGATCCCGCGGCGCGATGTGGCCGAGCTGCTCGCCCGTATTTTGGAGGTCGATGTTACCTGGCTGCTTGCCGGCGACGCCGATCAAGGCGAGGCATCATCACCCCGCAACGATTCCAAACCCGAACCCCATCCCTCAGCTCAAATTGCAAGGAGCACCACCATGCGTACTTTTTCTAAATCCACCAAGCTCGATAACGTCCTGTATGACGTGCGCGGTCCCGTCGTCGACGAGGCCGCCCGTATGGAGGACGAGGGCGAGCGCATCCTCAAGCTCAATATCGGCAACCCGGCGCCCTTCGGTTTCCGCACGCCCGACGAGGTCATCAAGGACATGCGCCAGCAGCTGCCCGACTGCGAAGGCTATTCCAACTCGCGCGGTCTGTTCTCTGCGCGCAAGGCGATTATGCAGTACTCGCAGATCAAGGGCCTGCCCAACGTTCAGATGGAGCACATCTACACGGGCAACGGCGTGTCCGAGCTCATTCAGCTTTCGATGAACGCGCTGCTCGACAATGGCGACGAGATTCTGATCCCCAGCCCCGACTATCCGCTTTGGACGGCGTGCGCAACCCTTGCCGGCGGCCATCCCGTGCACTATCTGTGCGATGAGCAGGCGGATTGGTATCCCGACCTGGAGGATATGGAGTCCAAGATCACGAGCGCGACCAAGGCCCTCGTCATCATCAACCCCAACAACCCCACGGGTTCCGTCTACCCGCGTGAGGTGCTCGAGGGCATTGTCGAGATCGCGCGCAGGCACCAGCTCATGATTTTTGCCGACGAGATTTACGACCGCCTGTGCATGGACGGCTACGAGCACGTCTCCATTGCATCACTCGCCCCCGACCTGCCTTGCATTACGTTTAGCGGTCTGTCCAAGTCGCATATGATCGCGGGCTATCGCATTGGCTGGATGGTGCTTTCGGGCAACCAGCGCTGCATGAGTGACTTCATCATGGGCGTCAACATGCTCTCTAACATGCGTCTGTGCTCCAACGTGCCGGCCCAGTCGATCGTCCAGACGGCGCTCGGCGGCCATCAGTCGGTTAACGACTACATCCGCCCCGGCGGTCGTGTCTACGAGCAGCGCAACTTTGTGTATGAGGCGCTCAGCAAGATCGATGGCATCTCGGTGGTCAAGCCGCGCGCGGCGTTCTATATCTTCCCCAAGATGGATGTGAAGAAGTTCAACATCACCGATGACGAGCAGTTTGCCCTCGACCTGCTGCACGAGAAGAAGATCCTGATCACGCGCGGCGGCGGCTTTAACTGGGCCGAGCCCGACCACTTCCGCATCGTGTACCTGCCGCGCATGGAAGTACTCAAAGAGTCCCTCGAAGACCTCGCCGACTTCTTTGATCACTACCGCCAGAGCTAATTAGTTCCGCCGTTCTACCGAACGGCGGACCGCTTGACGCTGCGCGAGCCGCATTCACGCCAATCTGACGTTCAATTTCGAGGGCGCGACCAGAAGGTCAGCGCCCTTTCGTTTCGCGTCACCTTGTCTCAAATGCGGCCCGCTCGCTCATATGACCCAATCCGCTGTCAAGAGCCACAATGGCCCCGCCGACCGCTTGCAATCGGTCGGCGGGGCCTGCCGTTGAACCCGTCCCGGTCCGCCCCCGGCATGTCGTCGACGCCTTCGGCTCAGTCTCATATCCGCGGATACCGCTCCGGCGGCCCGCAATCCTCTCCTTCGGCGGGGCTCCCCAAGTCTGACTACGCGCATGCGGCCGCCGCCGCGCGCCCAGCGAAAGCGGGGGTATCCCCGAAGGCTGCCCGGCTCGCCGGGACGGGGGCTATGTCTATTCGGTTGCCTCCCGGCACATCGCGCCGAGGGCCCACAGCCACCTCACGAGCTCGGCGGCGGTGGCGGCGTTCGCCTTCGCCTGGGGCATGCCCCTGGCGAGCATCTCCTCGCGGCGCCGGAGCAGGCGCTCGGAACCCTTCCTCCCGTGCATCCTTACCTCGAGCGGGACGCCGCTGCCCTTGGGCATCAGCTTCGGCTGGTGGCCGGCCTGGGCGTAGCACCAGGACCCCTCGACCGCCAGCTTCCTGACGAGCGCGTTGCCGGCCCCGCTGATCCCGCCGAGGCGCACGGAGTCCGCGCTCGACCTCTGCTTCGGGGCGAGGCCGAAGTAGGACGTCACCTGCCTGCCGGAGCGGAACCTCGAGAAGTCGCCGACCTCGGACGCGAAGGCGGCGGCGAGCGCGAACCCGCACCCCTTGATCGACTGGAGCGCCTCGACCTCCGCCGAGAGGGGGCCCGCCGCGACGGCGGCCCTGTACTCGGCGAGGAGATCGTCGCGCGTCTCGGAGGCCGCCTCGACCTCGCTCCTCAGCGCCGCAAGCGCCCGGATGCCGCCGTCGTCGGCGGGGTGTATGCCGTCGAGCCACCTGAGGAAGCCGTACGTCCAGTACTTCCGGGGGTTGCCGGCCGGCGTCGTGCCGCCGTAGGCGTAGCCGCGGCGGGCGAGGAACGCCAGGAGCCGCTGCTTCGCCGCCGCGAGCCTCGCGGTCGCCGCGTCGTGGGCCCCGGCGAGGTCCCTGAGCCCCTCGATCTCGGGGGACGGCACCCATACCGGGGAGATATCGTGCGACAGTATCGCCTTGGCCATCCTGGCCGCGTCGTTGCGGTCGTTCTTGGACGAGAGGTCGGCCGCCGACCTCGGGACCTTGGAGACGGCCGCGACGACGCAGTCGACGCCGAGCCCGGAGAGCTCCCTCTGCGGGGCGAAGCCGAGGTAGCCGCTCTCGTAGGCGGCGAGAGACGGGCCGGGGAAGCCCGACATCCACTCCGCGACCTCGCCCCACGGGTTGCCGCGGAACCTCCTCGTCACTGCCTCGCCCGTCTCCGCGTCGAGCGCGCAGACGGTGGTGGACCTGAGGTGTACGTCCATTCCGAAGGCGGTAGAATATCTAGGCACGGGAGCCTCCCAACCTCGTTGCGGCGCGGCTGCGCCTCTGGCACTTCAACAACATTGTCGCAGCCCCGACCCGCGGTCACGAGCGGGGGCTCCTGTCGTTTCCGTGCCCTTGGATTGGGTCATAGTGTCTGTCGTGTGCTCAACCGGCATCGTTATCACGATCCGCATTTAACGGAGCAAAGCTGGTTATTTTTGTTGGCTGTCTAAATAACGATTCCGCAACAGTGGTCGATTTCGTGTTGGATGATTTCGGCGGTGTAGCCCGAGAAATTTTTGATGCGGTGGACGAAGTTCTCGTCCAAATACTCAACCTTAATGCGGCGATAGCGGGTACAGGGACGCTCGCCGATCAGCGAGAGGCATCCTTCGCTCGTCTGATAGGCATTGACGTGCTCAAGAATTTGAGGGTTGTACATGAGCAGCGCCATGTTGCCGTCCTTTACGCAGATGATGCGTTTGCGCACGCCGATCATGTTGGCGGCGAGCCCCACGCACTCGTGCTCATGCTCGTGGAGCGTATCTAGGAGGTCTTGCCCGGTCACGGCGTCGTCGGGCCCTGCGTCTTCGGAAGGCAGGCGCAAAAAGAACTCGGATTTCATGATGGGCTTAATCATGGCGGGCTCCTCATGTCTTATGCTATCGTGGACTTTTAATAATAGCGCGGAAGGAAAGCTACGCGTCCGTGTTACAATCTTTCGACGTTGGACCATGTTGCCAGATTCGTCGTGTGCGGCGTTTGGCGTAAGTCTAGGGCTCATTTTCGCCCTGGACCGTTCCTCTGGGGCGATGCGATTGTCGTTCTAAGAGGAAGGAATTTCATGGGGACCAAATCCCAAAAGCAAACTCAATCACCGTCGACGACCTCGGCGATTCTCGTCGTAATGTATGTTGCGGCCTTTGTTGCCGCGTTTAACGAGAACATCATTAATGTGGCGTTGCACGACATTATGGCGGCCTTTTCGGTGAGTGCCACCACGGCGCAGTGGCTCGTTTCGGGCTACATGATCGTGACGTCGATCTTTACGGCCATCATGGCCTTTCTGTCCGGCCGTTTCTCGACGCGCAAGCTGCTGTTTTTTGCATGCGGATGCATGGTCGCCGGTGAAGTCCTGTGCCTGGTCGCTCCGTCGTTTAGCGTTTTGCTGCCAAGCCGTATTTTGCAGGCTGCGGGATCGGGCATCTTGTTCCCGCTCATGATGAACGTGGTGCTGTCTTGCGCCCCGCGCGAGAAGCTCGGTCTGTATCTGAGCCTGGGCGGTGCCTGCATTACGCTAGGGCCGGCGTTTGGACCCGTGATCAGCGGTCTTATGTGCACGTTGTTTGGCTGGAGGGCGGTGTTCGTAGTGCCGCTGGTGGGCGGCATTGCGGTCGCTGCGGCGGGCGTAAAGCATGTTCAGAATGTCGGAGAGCGCTCGAACACCACGCTCGATATTCTGTCGGTTGTTTTACTCGCCGCCGGCATTACGGCATTTGTGTATTCCGTAGGCGAGTTCTCGACCAATCTGATTGCTGGCATCGTGACGCTCTTCGCCGCCATGGTGCTGCTCGGCCTGTTTGCGGCCCGCCAGCTCAAGCTCGAGCATCCGGTGCTTAACGTGCGTCCCATGGCGAGCGTTCGTTTTTGGCCTGCGTGTCTGCTTGTGGTGGTGTCGATGATGACGACGTTTTCGATGAGCGTTTTGTTGCCGCTCTATTTTGAGGGCGCATACGGAATGACAGCACTTGTTGCGGGCTTGCTCATTTTGCCAGCGATTGCCTGCAACGCCGTGACCTCGATTGTGGGCGGACGAGTGATGGACGCCCGTGGCGCATGGCCGCTGCTACCGATTGGCTTTGCCCTGATTGCCGTGGGACAGACTGCCATCTCGATGACGGCGGCAAGCATGGACATCGGCGTCGTCGTGGCGCTGACCGTTGTGGTGTATGCCGGAGTCGGTTTGGTGCTAAGCCCCTCGCAGACGGCCGGCTTGGAGACGCTGCCTGCCGCCGAGCATCCTCACGGAACAGCATTGCTCAACACGTGGAACATGATTGCCGCATCGTTTGGCCCGTCGCTGTTTATCGGTCTGCTTTCGAGTTCTGCGGCGACTGCCGGCGCCGCTGGCGTTGCGACCGACGTTGCCCAGGCGATTGGATTTGCGACAGCCGTGCGTGTGGCGGCTGTAATTGCCTTGGTCGGATTTGTGGTATCGGTTGTGTACGCTCGCCGCGAGTCGCACATGTCGCATTAATGTGTGCACATAGATTCTGCAGCTAGATTGGATGGCGACACCATAAACTAATGGACGTTTTGCCGAGAGGCATGAATGTTTAAAGCGCAAAGAGTGCGCGACGGGCCCCGCGAATGGGGCGATGATGCCCGAGAGGGCCAAGAAGGAGTCTCATGTCCGAGAACGAAGAGATTATGAACGAGACCGAGAACGAGACCATGGCTGCCGAGGTCGAGGCAGTCGAGACCGTGGAGACCGAAGCTGCCGAGGTTGAGGCTGCTGACGAGGTTTCCGCCGAGGAGGAGGCCGAGGTTGTCGAGGCCGCCGCTGATTACGATGACGAAGAGCTGATGGACAAGATGCAGAAGGCCGCCCGCCTGCTGCGTAGCCGTCGCTTTGCTATTTCTAAAGAGGAGGAGGCCAAGGCCGAGCGCATGGCGAACATCGAGCGCGCCATCAAGCTCCTTGACCTCAAGCCCAAGATGGAGCAGAAGGAAATGTCCGACCTGTTG
The DNA here is from genome assembly GCF_039836695.1 of Collinsella aerofaciens. GTDB lineage: Bacteria > Actinomycetota > Coriobacteriia > Coriobacteriales > Coriobacteriaceae > Collinsella > Collinsella aerofaciens_BD. The sequence goes on from NZ_JBDPAC010000002.1 coordinate 130,453, forward strand.
GGCATGCGCCTTCGTGAGCTCGATGGCCTGATGGCCGAGGCCGAGGCTGCCGATCTGGTTGGCCGCATCGACGACGCCGAGGGCGATATGCGCAAGATCGTTGTCTTCGCTGCCGAGGATGCCGCTGAGGGCCTGGTCGAGCTTGCCAACAAGAAGGAGAAGCTCCTGCCTGAGCTTTCTTACGAGGAGGCCACCGAGCTGATGGCCGCTCTCGATAAGGTCATCGCTCCGCTCGTCGCCATGGGCCTGGACGAGGACCGCGGTCCTCGCGGCGGTCGTGACGATCGCGGTGGCCGTGGCGGCGACCGCGGCGGTCGCGGCGGCTTTGGCGAACGCGGTGGCCGTGGCGGCGACCGCGGCGGTCGCGGTGGCGATCGTGGCGGCCGTGGCGGCTTTGGTGACCGTGGCGGCGACCGTGGCGGTCGCGGCGGCTTTGGTGGCAACCGTGGTGGCTATGGCGATCGCGGTGGCAACCGTGGCGGCTTCGGCGGCAACCGCGGTAACGACCGCGGCGGTCGCGGCGGCGATCGTGGCGGCCGCAACGGCGGCGGCTTCCGCGGCAACCGCTTCTAGGGGTTACGCGGTTCTACGAACCGCGTAACTAGTTGACGCTGCGCGTCTCCCAGAGCGACAATTTGTCATTCAAAAGGCAGGGCATGACCAGAAGGTCTATGCCCTGCCTTTTTCATGCCAACTTGTTCGCTCTGGGAGGCGCTCGCTGTCGTTGCCAAAGCATCGGCATTGCCATGATCCAGATCTGCTAAAAGATAGTCGTTGGGGACGTTCTTGTTTGACCAGTCGTTTAAGAACGTCCCCAACGACTACATAGCATGAGAGTGGATAATCTCCCGGTTTGAGCCCATATTCATGCTCAAGGCTGGAGATTGTCCACTCTCGTTTCGTTTGTTGATTTCGATACCTACATTTGTAGGAACAGTTCGTGGAGGCGGGTGTCTTCGTCGAGTTCGGGGTGGAAGGTTACGCCGAGCTGGTTGCCCTGACGGGCGGCGACGATACGGCCGTCGACTTTCGCTAAGGCCTTGGCGTCGCCGTGGACCTCGACGATGCGGGGTGCACGGATAAATGTTAATGGCACTTCACCGTCGATGCCGGACACCTGGCCCTTGGTGCGAAAACTGCCGAGCTGTCTGCCATAAGCGTTGCGCTCAACGAGTACGTTCATGGTTGCTAGGCGCGGCGTTCCCTTATCGTCGTGTGCGGCAAGATCGCGCGCCAATAGAATCAAGCCGGCGCAGGTGCCAAGGACGGGCATGCCTTCAACAATGTGGGTGCGAAGCTCCTCGAGCATGCCCAGCTCATCAAGTAGCTTCCCTTGAACGGTAGACTCGCCGCCGGGAAGTACCAGACGGTCAAAGTCCTGCTTCAAATCAGCCGCCTGCCTCAGCTCAATACAACGTGCGCCCAGCTCGGACAGTCTTGCCTCGTGCTCGGCAAAAGCACCTTGGACCGCCAGCACGGCGACCGTCTGGTCTGCATAATCGCTCATGTGCGATCCTTTCTGCTGGACTAGCGCCCGCGTTCCTCCATGATGATCTCGATTTCGTCGGCGTTGATGCCCACCATGGCCTCGCCCAGGTCCTCCGAAAGCTCGGCGATGAGCTTAGCATCGGTGAAGTTTGCCACGGCCTTGACGATGGCGGCTGCGCGCTTGGCGGGGTCGCCGCTCTTAAAGATGCCCGAGCCGACAAAGACGCCTTCGGCGCCCAGCTGCATCATCAGCGCGGCGTCGGCGGGGGTCGCTACGCCGCCGGCGGCAAAGTTCACGACGGGAAGCTTACCCGTGGCATGGACCTCGCGCACCAGCTCGACCGGAACCTGCAGTTGCTTGGCTGCCTCAAAGAGCTCGTCGTCGCGCAGGGCAACTACGTCGCGGATCTGCTTTTGGATCTTGCGCATGTGACGCACGGCCTGAACGACGTCGCCCGTACCCGGCTCACCCTTGGTGCGAATCATCGTGGCGCCTTCGGCAACACGGCGCAGCGCCTCGCCCAGATCGCGGGCGCCGCAGACAAACGGCACGTCAAACTGGGTCTTGTCGATGTGATAGACGTCATCAGCAGGGGAGAGAACCTCGGACTCGTCGATGTAATCGATCTCGATGGCCTGAAGGACCTGCGCCTCGACAATGTGGCCGATGCGGCACTTGGCCATAACGGGGATGGAGACGGCCTCTTGGATGCCCTTGATCATCTTGGGGTCGCTCATGCGCGAGACACCGCCTGCGGCACGGATGTCGGCCGGGATGCGCTCGAGTGCCATGACGGCGCAGGCGCCTGCCTCCTCGGCGATGCGTGCCTGCTCGGGCGTGGTGACGTCCATGATGACGCCGCCCTTGAGCATCTGCGCGAGTTCGCGATTGAGTTTGACGCGATCGGCCTTGCTGGTCTGTTCTGCCATGGTTGCTCCCTTGGTTGGCATGTGCATTGCTTGACGGAACATCCTATCGGGGAGCTGGGTATGGCGAAATACTCAGTTTTCAAGATAATAACAAGGTCAGACTAATACCAGATTGAATGGCTTAATAAGGTCAGGTGATAGGCTCATGCTTGACTACAATTTGGAAAAACGCGGCGAAGCATCGCTTTATGAGTATGTTTACCAGAAAATTCGAGATGATATTGTTGCTGGACGTATTGCGGCGGGGGAGCATCTTCCGTCTAAGCGCGCCTTTGCCAGTCATCTGGGAATCAGTGTCATTACCATCGAGAATGCATATAGCCAGTTACTTGCCGAGGGCTATATTTGCTCAATGCCGCGTCGTGGCTACTACGCTTGCGAGCTTCCGGATGCACCGGTTTTGGCTTCGGCTGCGGAGGGCATCGACCGAGATGCCGCCTCTGCGGGTCCCAGCGCGCATGATGTCAACGGACAGGTCGAGCTATTCGATGCACTTTCTCCTTCCTCTTTGGAGGCGGCGCGGCTTTGGCAAAGCGCACTACGGGCGACGCTGGCATCCGAAGATGAGCGCGAAATCTTTTCGCCCGCACCGGCGCAGGGCACCGCTCGGCTGCGACGCGCAATTGCTCACCACCTGCGTGGGACAAGGGGCATGAATGTCGATCCCAATAACATTGTTATCGGCGCGGGCGCCCAGCTGCTCGATACCATGTTGGTTCAGTTGCTTGGCGCTGACAAGGTGTATGCCGTTGAGGACCCGGGCTATTTACGTCTGACGCGCATCTATCAGGCTATGGGCTGCAAAGTTCGACATATCCCGTTGGATGATGAGGGCGTGGACTTGAGCGCTCTGCAGAAAACCGGGACCGATGTACTTCATCTGATGCCGTCCCATCAGTATCCGACCGGCCTTGTGACGAGCATTGCGCGGCGCTATGCGCTTCTGAGCTGGGCCGCCGAGCGACCAGGTCGGTATCTCATCGAAGATGACTTTGATTGTGAGTTTCGCCTTGCCGGGAAGCCGATTCCCGCGCTCGCGTCGATCGATGCCGCCCAGTCGGTTATCTACACCAACACGTTTTCGAAGAGCCTTTCATCGGCGTTGCGTTTGGCGTACATGGTGTTGCCCGATGAGTTAATGGAGCGGTTTAGGCGCAACCTTGGTTTCTACGCCTCGTCGGTGAGCTCTGTTGATCAGGTCGCTTTGGCGCGTTTGCTGGAATCGGGTGATTACGAGCGACATGTGAACCGCGTGCGCGTTCGTGCTCGCGAGGCGCGTGATGGCCTGATGGCGCTTGTGCGGAAGGTATTTCCGGCAGGAGAGGTCTCGATCGAGCATGCAGACGCGGGCCTTTACTGTATCGTGGTTGCGGAGCGTGGAGCGGGCGGAAGCTCTTTTGTGCGGGCCCTCACGCGCTCGAGTATCCCTTTTGTCGATATCAGTGACTGTTATTGGTGTGCCGATGGCGCATCTGTCCTTGAAAACTTAAGTCAAATTCTTGTTCAGTATGACGATTTGAGTCCAAAAGCGCTAAATACCTTGGAATCGCAGCTAACGGGAGCACTCTGCAACCTAAGTGAGTAGGCTTTTGGAACTTTGGCGACCAGGCGGTTTTGTAACAAGCTATCTACCTGCGGTTGTGAAAAGCAGGATGACCGGGCTGCTCGGGATGTTCAAAAAAGTCTACTCACTTGTCGCGCAAAGCTTCTGCATGAGAAAAAATGGGGTTTCAACAGAACTTCGTCCAGCTCTCGGCAAGCTTTTGGCCAGTTGGGGAGGGCTGTTGAAAACTTGGCAGTCCGTTCGGCACCATTTTTGGCGCGTTCGCGCCAATGTGTGACTGACTGGGTTGAAATTTGTGTTTTCCTGTGCCTATGAAGGATCTACTTTGTGACATATCGGCTTTTAGGTACTGGCGTTTGCCTCCTCAAGTCCGCGCTTTGTGTCCGCCGCTTCCACGACCGGAAGAAGACCGGCAGCGATATGATCTCGCCCGCAACCCGACGGCTGCGGTCGCGCTCGGTTTTCCGTTGTATACATTGGTTCGGACGAGAAACAAACGGACTTGTCCTGCCAGCATTAGGCAGCGGCTGTTTCTTGGTGAGCTCCCCAGGGAATCCGTGCTGGAAACGGAGCATGGGTTTTTGGTTACGTCTCCTCTACTGACGACATTCATCATGTCGCGGCATCTGACGGATCTTCAGCTTCTTTTGGTATTGGCGGAGATGTGTGGCTTGTTTGCGGTGTGTGCCCTGCCGGCGGCACTTGAGGCGGAGCTTTCGCGTGCAATTGATTCGGGCGCGATTTCGACAACGGTCGGTTGGGTGCGCTGCCCGTCCGAGGACGGCACCGCCTCAAATTTATGGCGTCGAGACGCTTTGGTTTTGGGCGGAGACCTTGACCGTTTTTGTTCAGATGTTTGCGGGATGCGTTACGGCAATAGATTTATGGCGGTATCGCAACTCGTTCCATTGGGTGCCGCGTCGCCTTTTGAGGTCGAGGCGTATTTGTTGCTTGGACTGCCGCGAGCCCTGGGAGGCGAAGGTTTTTGCGGCATAGAGCTCAATGTCGAAGTGACGTTAAGCACAAGTGCTCGAGCGATTGTGGGAAAGTCCCGTGTGTATATCGATCTACTTCTGTCTTCGCCGGACGGCAGGCGACAGGTGGCCATTGAATGTCAGGGAAAGGCCTCGCACGGACGCGCAGGGGATGGCTTGCGTGACGCTGACCGCATGACGGCCCTTCAGGCCATGGGCTATGATGTACTTCTCCTGACACACAGACAGATATCCGATGAGGATAGATTCCGCGCGATCGTTAAGGCCGTATGCAGGATGCTCGATGCTGAATATCGCGATAAAAGCTCGGATGAGCAAAGGGCTGAGGCATTACTCCGGTCTGAACTATTCGTTGACTGGACAAAATTGGGAGTAATTGACGGAAAGACGCCCGTTAGACACAAAACAACTCGATCGTGGACGGTTGGGGAACTAAGTGAGTAGACTTTTGGCTTGATGGCGACCAGGCCGTTTTGCAACAAGTCATTTACCTGCGGCTTTATAAAGCATTTTGGACGGCGTGCTCGGCAAGTTCCAAAAAGTCTACTCACTTGGTTTTTGACGAGAAACCGATGTCGAAGGCGGTCCTATTTCAGGGCGTTTGCGAGTTCTCGAGACACAAAAAAAGCCCGAACCATGCGGTCCGGGCCTTATCGACCTAAAGATTATCTCTCAGGCGTTTGGCTTAGCCGAAGTAGCGCTTGAGCAGGCCGGCGAAAGCCTTGCCGTGGCGAGCTTCGTCGCGAGCCATCTCGTGCACGGTGTCGTGGATGGCATCGAGGCCGGCGGCCTTGGCACGCTTGGCAAGATCGGTCTTGCCGGCGGTGGCGCCGTTCTCGGCCTCAACGCGCATCTCGAGGTTCTTCTTGGTGGAGTCGGTCACGACCTCGCCCAGGAGCTCGGCGAACTTGGCGGCATGCTCGGCCTCCTCGTGGGCAGCCTTCTCCCAGTACAGGCCGATCTCGGGATAGCCCTCGCGATGAGCGACGCGAGCCATGGCCAGGTACATACCGACCTCGGAGCACTCGCCCTCAAAGTTGGCGCGCAGGTCGGCAACGATGTCCTCGGAGACGCCCTCCATCTTGGCGACGCCCACGACGTGCTCGGCAGCCCACTCGAGCTGACCCTCCTCCTGCTTCAGGAAGCGAGAACCGGGAACGCCGCACTGGGGGCACTTGAAGTCCTCGGGCAGCTGGTCGCCGTCGAACTCTTCCACATAACCGCAAACGGGGCAAACAAACTTCATGATTCGATCCTTTCGATCGATGGCGATTGTGCGCTCGTCCGGTCCCGTAAGGGCCCTCTCCGGACGTGCGTCTTGACGAGTCCTATTATCCATAAATGCAACCAAATGTGAAGCCTATTAGGAATGATTTTTAATAAAACAATTTTGAGATATGAAGATGTTGATTGATTAACGATTGGCAGGCCGTCTTTGACCGCCGCTGAGTACAATCGGTCGAGCAAATGTTGACCTATCAACAAATGAAGGAGTTTCCTTTATGCATCTAGCCCGTCGTGCCTGGTGCCGAACATATCAGACGGTTTTTCGCATTGCATTGCCGATCCTGCCCTATACCGAGCCGCGCATTTTAGAGCATGCCGAGGATGTGCCCGCGGTGCTTCAAAAGCGCTCGATCCAGAAGGTCCTTATCGTGACGGATCCCGGCATTGCCCGTCTGGGGCTCACGGCACCGCTCGAGACGGCGCTCGCATCCAGGGGGATTGGCGTTACGGTCTATGCCGAAACGCGTGCAAACCCCACGGTTTCAAACGTGGAAGAAGCGGCGTCCCTGTATCGAGAGAGCGGCTGCCGGGCCATTATCGGCTTTGGCGGTGGCTCGGCCATGGACTGTGCCAAGGGCGTGGGCGCACGCATTGCGCAGCCAAACAAGCCAATCAACAAGATGCGCGGCCTGCTGCGGATTCATCGTCGCCTGCCGCTGCTCATCGCCGTTCCCACTACCGCCGGTACGGGAAGCGAAGCCACGCTTGCGGCGGTAATTACCGATGACGGGACGCACTACAAATACCCCATTAACGACTTTGTGCTCATCCCGCGTTTTGCAGTCCACGACCCCGAGTTTACGTGCGGCTTGCCCGCTTCCATTACGGGGCAGACGGGCATGGACGCCCTGACGCATGCCGTTGAGGCCTTTATCGGGCGAAGCACCACGCCCTATACGCGCAAGATGGCGCGACAGGCGGTGCAGCTTATCCACGACAATTTGCTCGAGGCCTATGAGCATGGTGACGACATGTGCGCTCGTCGCAATATGCTTTTGGCGGCGTATAAGGCGGGCGTTGCGTTTACCCGCTCCTATGTCGGATATGTGCATGCCATCGCGCACAGTTTGGGCGGCCGATACGGAATTCCGCACGGTTTGGCCAACGCGATCATCCTGCCGCACATGCTTCGCGCTTATGGTGACGCCGCCGCCCCCAAGCTTGCCGATCTTGCTCACATGGCGGGCATTGCGCCGGCTACCGCGCAGGATAGTCTTGCGGCCGAGGCCTTTATCGATTGGGTCGACCGCATGAACGAGGCCCTGGGAATCCCCAAATATGTTTTGGGCATTCGCCACTCTGACATTCCCGAGATGGCGGCGCATGCCGATGCCGAGGCCAATCCGCTATACCCCGTTCCGCTTCTAATGGACCGCTTGGAGCTCGAGCATATGTACGAAGTCGTTGCAGGTGGTATGTTTGAGGACGAGAATTAGGAGGGTCCATGAACACCGAGGAAATTGCGCGCATCGTCGGCGATCAGCGCGCCTACTTTAAGACGCACGCCACGTTTGATGTCGATGCTCGACGTCGCGCGCTCGTGAGTTTACGCGATGCGGTGCGGGCCCACGAGGCCGATATCGCCCATGCGCTCAAGACCGATTTGGGGAAGTCGCATGACGAGGCCTATATGTGCGAGATTGGTACGTCGCTTTCCGAGATTCGACATCAGATCGCTCACGTGGCTCGATGGAGTCGTCCGCGCCTGCGTCCGTGCGATCTCGCTAACGCCGTGAGCGTGTGCAAAACGCAAGCCGTGCCCTATGGTGTCACACTCATCATGGCTCCGTGGAACTACCCGTTTTTGCTAACACTCGAGCCGCTCGCCGGCGCCCTTGCCGCGGGCAATACCGTGGTCATCAAGCCGAGTGCCTATGCTCCGGCATCGAGCGCGGTGCTCAAGCAAATCTGTGAAGAGGCATTTGATCCGTGCCTGGTGACGGTTGTCGAGGGCGGGCGCGCCGAAAACGAAGCGCTGCTCGATGAGTGCTGGGACAAGATCTTCTTTACCGGTAGCGTTCCGGTCGGCAAACTCGTCATGGAGCGCGCAAGTAAAAACCTTACGCCCGTGACGCTTGAGCTGGGCGGAAAGAGCCCCTGCATCGTGGATGCGACGGCAAACTTGAAGGTTGCGGCGCGGCGTATCGCCTTTGGTAAATGGCTCAACGTGGGGCAGACCTGCGTGGCGCCCGACTACCTGCTGGTCGATGCGCGCGTGCACGACGAGCTGCTGGACCTCATCAGGGAAGAGGCCCGCCGTATGTTTGGCGAGCATCCGCTCGATAACGAGGATTATGGGCATATCGTCAACGCCAAGCATTTTGCGCGCGTGCGTGGGCTGATCGATCCCGATAAGGTTGTGCTTGGAGGCACGGCGCGCGAGTCATCGCTCAAGATTGAGCCGACGATTTTGGACGGCGTGACCCCCGATGACGCCGTGATGCAGGAGGAGATTTTCGGCCCCATCTTGCCGGTGCTGACGTTTGAGAGCCTAGACGAGGCCGAGACGTTTATTACGGATCGTCCGACGCCGCTGGCTCTGTATATCTTTAGCCAGGATCGCGCAGTTCAGCAGCGCTTTGTGCGTTACGTGCCCTTTGGCGGCGGCTGCGTCAACGACACGATTATGCACTTGGCTACGAGCCATATGGGCTTTGGTGGCATGGGTGCGAGCGGTATGGGGCAGTACCATGGACGCGAGAGCTTCGATACGTTTAGCCACAAGAAGAGCATCGTGAACAAGGCAACGTGGCTGGACGTGCCATTCCGCTATGCTCCTTACGCAAGCTGGAAGCACAAGTTCGTGCGCATGTTTGTGCATTAGAAAAGGGCGCAGGTAATACGAACAAGTGTTCCTATTACCTGCATTTTGCGTTAGACTACTGTTATGGAGCACGGATGGGCCAACTCCCTTTAGAAGGGATTTGGTATGAACGTAAGCGATGTTATTTCGTTATTGGCGTTGTTGATTGCGGCTATCGAACTCGGTCTGTTTATCGGCCGAATGAAATAGCCGCCCCCGCGTAAGCGAAGACGGCCACTTCTCACGATGAAAACGTGTATCGGAGTTGGCAAGACCCGCGGCAACGGGTGCCATCCGTGTTCCTATCTTATCTGCAAGCGTTCTGTCGCGCAAGCGTTGAGGCAAACGATTGAAGGACGCAGACAGGATGTATTTGTGTCCGCACGGGACCGTAGACTTCTCAATAAGGTTACACACCGGTTTATCCGGCCGTTAGAGGAGCTGCTATGTACGAGCCTTCGCGTGTTCTTCTGTCATTTCACATTGCAGGATTTCAGTATACCGATGGCGCCTTGGTCTTGGGCGATCTTAAAGCGGGCGATAAACTGACGCTGTGTGCCGAGCGCGATAATCCCCATGACCCCGAGGCAGTTGCGATCTACTATGGCAAGACCAAACTTGGCTACGTTCCGGGAAACGAGGTTGGCCCACTGTCCTTGATGATGTATTACGGCCACGAGGACGTATTTGAGGCCCGCGTGCAACAGGTTGCCCCCGAGCGCAGCCTGTGGCATCAGGTGCGCGTTGGGCTCTATGTGGTGGATGCTCGCTAATCGGTATGGGAGACTGCCATGTTTGATGACGATGACCTGTTCGATCTGACAGACGATCCGTTTGAGTGGGATACGCTACTCGATGACGATGAGTTGGAGCGGGATCGTAAGAAGCGGCAGGGCAAGAACGCCCAGGGTGACGCTTCGAAAAAGCAAGACAAGCGCCGCCGCGGACTGTTCGGCGGGCTCTTTGGCTAACCGCCGCATCGCTGTGTCTGTATACTTAGCACGAGTTGGATGCATTGCGAAATGAGGGCATAGACGATGATGTGGTTTACCGCCGACCTGCACCTGGGCGATACGAATATCTTGCACGACATGGATCGACCGTTTGATTCGGTCGAGGAGATGAACCGCAAGGTCATCGATGCCATCAATGAGTGCGTGGCTGCGGACGACCGCCTCTATATCCTGGGAGACTTTACGTATCGCTTGCCCATGGCGGAGGCGGTGCGCCTGCGCGAGCGTATCGAATGCAAGAATGCGACGCTCATCCGCGGTAACCATGACGGCGACTGGGAAGATTCCGACGCCCCGCAAATTTGGGAAGACGTGCGCGATTACCTGGAGATTGCTCCCGGCTATGCCAAGGGCCATCGTCTGGTTATGAGCCACTACCCCATGCTCAGCTGGAACGGCAAGGCACGTGGCGCCATTATGCTGCATGGGCATATCCACAGCAGGGGTGACCGCACCAACGCACGCAACCGCGATCGCGAGCGCCCGATCCTGCGCTATGACGTTGGCCTTGATGCCAACGACTACAGACCCGTAAGCCGCGATCAAATCCTGGGCTTCTTTGGACTGTAATTCTCGAACCACCACAAAGGGGACAGGCACCTTTGTGGTGGTTCTGGCGCCGTTGCCATTATGGCGGCGGCGCCTTTTTTGTCCGCGTGGCGCGGTAGAGTGTAGGCGGTTGAAATTTGCGTCCATCGAGGAGCTGCTATGAACGAGATCAAGTGCCCGCATTGCGGCGAAGTTTTTAAGGTCGATGCGTCCGGCTATGCGGATATCGTCAAGCAAGTGCGCGATGCCGAGTTCTCGCGCGATCTTGATGAGCGCGTAGCGGCGGCTCGACGCGAGGGCGAGCAGGCGCTGGAGCTTGAGCGTTCGCGTTCGGCGTCTGCCCTGCAGGAGGCGGAGTCTCAACGCGACGCTCAGCTTGTCGAGCAGAAGAACACTGCGGATCAGAAACTGGCGCAAGAGGTTGCCAAGCGCGATGCTGAGCTTGCCGAGCTGCGCGCTAAGCTCGAGGGCGCTGCCGCAGAGCGCGAGAGTGCAAGCCAGCGCGCGGCGGTTGAGGCACGAGCCAATGCTCAAAAAGAGAATGCCGAACTCCAGCGTGAGATTGATAGCCTGCGTGCGCAGCTTGGGCGCAAAGATGACGAAGCAAAGCTTGCCGAGTCGGCGGCGCGCAACGCTGCTCAAAACGATTTAGCTGCACGCGACGCTCAGATTGCCGAGCTGCAGGCCAGGCTTGCCGCGGCGGACAAGGCCCAGGAGATGGCGCTTGCCGCTGCCGCGTCAGAGTCGCAGCGTGAGCTCGATGCCGCTCGCAGCGAGGCCGAGCGCGCGTTTGCTGACTATCGCGCGAAGGTGCAAGAGAAGTTTTCCGCCGCAAAGGCTCAGTCCGAGCAAGAGGCCGAGGGCCTGCGTGCCAAGCTGCGCGAGCAGGAACTGATGGCAAAAATGAACCTGTCAGAGGCGGTCGCCGCGGCGGAGCGAGAGCGCGATGAGGCGCGTGCCAAACTGACGAGCGAGCTGGCGGTGCGCGATTCTCGCGAGGAACAGGTCAAGGCGGCACACGAGCTCGAGCTTGCGCAGGCCAAGCGCGCGAGCGATGACCTGATTCGCTACAAGGACGAAGAGATTGAGCGCCTTAAGGACATGAAGGTCCGCCTGTCCACCAAGATGGTGGGCGAGTCGCTCGAGCAGCACTGCGAGACCGAGTTTAACCGTCTGCGCATGACGGCGTTTCCTAACGCGTACTTCGAGAAGGATAACGATGCGTCCGAGGGCACCAAGGGCGACTTTATCTTCCGCGAGTGCGACGCAAGCGGTAACGAGGTCATTTCGATTATGTTCGAGATGAAAAACGAGAACGACGAGACCGCGACCAAGCACAAAAACGAGGACTTCTTTAAGAAACTCGATCACGATCGTCGCCAGAAAGGCCGTGAGTACGCGGTGCTCTGCACACTGCTCGAGCCCGAAAGCGAGCTCTATAACGCAGGGATAGTCGACGTGAGTTACCGCTATGAGAAGATGTACGTGATCCGCCCGCAGTTCTTCATTCCCATGATCACGCTGCTGCGCAACGCCGCCATGGGTTCGCTGCGCTATAAGCAGGAGCTGGCGGAGTACAAGCAACAGAACATCGACGTCACGAACTTCGAGGCCAAGATGGAGAAGTTCAAGAACGACTTCGGCCGCAACTATGAGCTTGCGAGCCGTAAGTTCCAGACGGCGATCGAGGAGATTGACAAGACGATTAGCCATCTGCAGAAAACCAAGGAGGCATTGCTGTCCTCCGAGAACAATTTACGTCTAGCCAACAAGAAGGCCGACGATCTTACCATTCGCAAGCTCACCTGGGGCAACAAGACCATGAAGGCGGCGTTTGACGAGGCGCGCGGGGCTGCGACAGGGGCAAACGATGAGCCCGCCGAGGCGGATTCGTATGAGGTCGAGGATGCCGAGTAGGGGATAGCGTATAGTGCAAAAGCGGGGCCGCTGGCGATATTGCCAACGGCCCCGCTTCGTTCCAGTATGTACGGCTAGTCCTCGAGCAGGTCCTCGATAAAGCCGACGCGGTAGTTTTTGAAGATGACCTCGCCGCCGTCTTGCGTGGCATCCAGGTCGACATCGCCCATGATGCCAAAGTCGTGGTCGCCATCCTCGTCGGCAAAAATCTGGTGCACGTGCCACACGTGATCGGTCTTCTCGTCGCTCCCGTCGATGGTAAACATCGCGGCGCTGCGGGCATCTCCGTCGGTGAGGATTTCCTCGTGCTGCTCATGGTAGGCATCGAGCGCCTTTTGCCAGCGGACCTCGCTCATGCCCCAGTCCTCGTCGAGTTCGCCCAGGTCGCGAACGTGCTCGCGGGCGGCAAGGGTCACGCGGCGGAAGAGTGCGTTGCGCACCAGCAGCGTGCAGCCGCGACGGTCCGCAACGACCTCGTCGATGCCCTGCGGCGGCGCGGCGTCGAGGGCCGCCGGGTTGCCGGCGTTCTCCCACTCGTCCACCAGGCTCGAGTCGACCGAGTGCACCACAAAGCCGAGCCACGAAATGATGTCGCGCAAGCGCTCATCGCGCTTCTCAATGGGCACGGTGCGATCGAGGGAGCGGTAGGCCTCGGCTAGGTAGCGCAGCAGAATGCCCTCGGAGCGGGCGATGCCGAGCTTTTGGATATAGCCCTTAAAGTCGCTCGCGCTCTCCAACATGTCGCGCAGGACGCTCTTGGGCGAGAGCTGGTAGTCGTTGGCCCAAGGTACTTCCTGGCAGTACTTGTCGAAGGCGGCATCGAGCAAATCCTCGAGCGGCTTTTCGTAGGTGACATCCTGGATGCGCTCCAAGCGTTCCTCATATTCGACGCCGTCGGCTTTCATCTCGGCCATAGCGCGGTCGCGCGCGGCGCGCTCCTGCGCGCGCAGCACCTGCTTGGGATCCTCGAGCGTAGCCTCGACCATTGAGATCAGATCCATGGTATAGGTCTCACTCTCGGGGTCGAGCAGCTCCAGCGCGGCAAGCAAAAACGGCGAGAGCGGCTGGTCGAGCGCAAAGTCCTCGGGCAGGTCGACCGTCAGTGCATAGTCGATGTCTGGCGCGGCGTCAGTCGGGGCGTCGGGCGCGGGCGGCACCTCGGTGCGAACGACGACGCCGGAATCGATGAGCGTGGCGAAGATTTCGTCGGCGCGAACCTCGAGCTTGGTCTTTTCCTCGGGGGTCTGCAGGCTCGTCTCGATGAGGTCGTGTACGCGGACTCGGGCATCGCCGCCCTGCTCGACCACGCTAATCACCATGGAGTGCGTGATGCGAAGGCGCGGCTTGAGCGTCTCGGGCTGCGTCTCGATCAGGCGCTCAAAGGTCTGCTTGTTCCAGGTGACAAAGCCCTCGGGGGCCTTCTTCTTTTTAATCTTGCGGAGCTTCTTGGGGTCGTCGCCCGCCTTGGCCATGAGCTTGGCGTTCTCGATCTCGTGCTCGGGTGCCTCGGCAATCACCATGCCCTCGGTATCAAAGCCCGAGCGGCCGGCGCGACCAGCGATCTGGTGGAACTCGCGGGCGCGCAGACGACGCATCTTGTAGCCATCGAACTTGGTGAGCGCGGTGAGCACCACGGTGTGGATGGGTACGTTGATGCCGACGCCGAGCGTATCGGTGCCGCAGATGACGGGCAGCAGGCCCTGCTGCGCCAAACGCTCGACCAGCAGACGATAACGCGGCAGCATACCGGCGTGGTGCACGCCGACGCCGCAGCCAAGCAAACGCTTGAGGATCTTGCCGAAGGCCGTCGAGAAGCTCGTGCCCTTGGCCGCCTCCTTGATGGCCTCGCGCTGCTCCTTGCTGGCAATGCCAAAGTTGGCGAGCGACTGTGCCGTCGCAAGGGCGGCATCCTGGCTAAAGTGCACGATATAGAGCGGGGCCTCTCCGCCGCGCATCGCGAGCTCGACGGTGCCCTCGAGGGAGGTCGTCACGTAGTCGTAGCTCAGCGGCACGGGGCGTGGGGCATCGACGACCAAGTCGCAGGTAGCGCCGGTGTGTTCCTCGAGTGAGGCGGCGATGGCAGTGACATCGCCGAGCGTGGCGCTCATGAGCATGAATTGCGTGTGAGGCAGGGTGAGCAGTGGCACCTGCCAGGCCCAGCCGCGGTCGGGGTCGGCAAAATAGTGGAACTCGTCCATGGCGACGCAGCCCACGTCGGCGCCCTCGCCCTCGCGCAGTGCATCGTTGGCAAGGATTTCTGCCGTGCAGCAGATGACGGGCGCCTTGGTGTTGATATGCGTGTCGCCGGTGATCATGCCGACGTTATCGCGGCCGAGCACCTGCACAAGGTCGAAAAACTTTTCGCTGACCAGAGCCTTGATGGGGGCCGTGTAATAACAGCGCTTGCCCTGTGCCATGCCCATAAAGAGCATGCCTAGCGCGACAAGCGACTTGCCCGATCCGGTCGGTGTTCCCAAAATGACATGGTCACCGGCGGCTAGATCCATGAGGGCCTCTTCCTGGTGGTCCCACAGCTCAATACCGCGGTCGCTTGTCCATTCAAAGAAGCGTTCGAAGGCCTGATCGGGCGTGAGCCATGGTTCGGGCTCGCTACCATCCTCGGGCTCCCACCAGGTGGGGGAGAGCGCGCCGAGCGAGCCGAATTCGGCTTCGGTTCCCGTGCCGCCCGAGAACGAGCTGGCGGCGCCGGCGCCAGAAACGGTGCTGGCGGAAGTATCTGTCGTGGTCTGTGCCATGTGGTTGCTTTCTCTCGCCGTTTGTCCGCCAACTATTATGGCGTAGCAGCGGCGCGGGGTGCCAGCGCGCGAGAAAATGCAGGAAATGGGCGTTCTGCCCAGCCGTTTGGTGCAGTTGCCAGCTAAGTGAGTAGACTTTTTGCAATATCGCGAGCACATGGCTTTTGCGCAAGAGCTCTACCTGCGGTTTTAGTTTTCGTTATGCGGGTTGTGCTTGGCTATTGCAAAAAAGTCTACTCACTTAGGTTTGAGGGTCGTTCGCTGACGCCTATTTTCACTTGTTTGCCGACGCCGCGACCATCAGAAGCCCCTAGGACTCCTGCGGCAGGCGCTTCTTGCCTTTGCGGGCGCGGTTTCTAAAGTTCTCGACGGCCTCTTCCATGCCCAGAGGTACATAGGTGAGCGCATCGAGGTTTTCGGGCAGGTAGCAGGCAAGGCTTTGCTCCTGCGCGCGGCCCGCCGCGAGCTGTTCATCGCTGGGCTGCGCTCCAGGTGTGGCGCGAATGCCATAGACGGCGGCACCCATCTCGCGCGTGCGGCGCTCGTACTCGGTCTCGGGATGCTCGGGATGGTCGCGGCGTACGTCGTCACTTACCCAAAGCGTGTCGTAGCCGGCCGCGGCAAACTGTCCCAGGGCGTAATCGCGCAATGGTTTGCTGTCGGTGCGCAGCGTGACGGTGGCGTTGGCTGCAAAGAGCGGGCGGTAGAGCATCAAATGGTCGACATGGACGAGTCGTTTTTTGGCGTACTTGGCCTTGGGCTGCGGCGTGGGAAAGTTGATGGTGATGGCATCGAGCTCGCCTGCGGCAAATAGCTGTGGCAGCGATGCGGCGCCTCGGGGCAGGACGAGTGCGTTGGATAGCTCCTGCTCGCAGATTTTCTGCGCGGCATAGGCAATGCAGATGGGCTCCTGGTCCATGCCGATAAAGAGGGTGTTTGGCTCGTGGCCCGCGCGCTCTACAAGGTACGTTCCCTTGCCACAGCCAAGATCCAGGTGAAGGTGTTCGAAGGGCTTGCTGCCAGCTGGCGCACAAGCCTCGCGCCAATCTCCGGCATAAGCCTCGGGGTTCGTCTCGATCGCATCGGCGTAGCGCTCCAGGCGCTCCTCGAGCACAAAGTTCTTAGGCGTGCGAACGTGGACGGCTCCCATGAGGCTCCTTGGTCATAAATGCGAAACGCATGGCCGCGCGTTCCGTCAATGGGTTGAAAAGGGCGGGCATAGATTGCCCGAAAGATGTGGTGCGGCTCGGCGGCGAGTCGTCGGTGCCTACAGGCGCTTGAGAATCACATAGCGGTTGAGCTCGCCGCTACGACCGTCGGCATGGAAGCGCTCAAGCTCGCGCACGGGGACCTCGCCGCTCTTGTAGAACGTACGGACGCCGCGCACCAGGTCGGTGATCTGCTGATCGTCAAAGTGATGGCAATAGCGGTAGGCGTGGCGGTCGTTTTGCCAGCCGATGAGGTGGTCGCCGGCTTCAAACTGTGCGGAATCGTAACCCTCAAACGGCGGGGTGAGCTCGGCGCGGGCTTCGGCGCGAACAGCCTTGCGCGCCATGCGCTCGTCGTTCATAAACTCCCAAAAGCTGATGGCGATGATGCCGCCCGGGCGCGTCTGGCGCACCAGGGCGTCGAGCACGCGTACACGGTACTCGCACGACGGCACATGGTGCATAAAGCCAAAGCAGACCGAGATGTCGGCGAGCGGGGCGTCGAAAAGCACGTCGGGCGTCTCGGCGGGGTTGAGCTTCATAAGGGCGTCGAGCACGTCGAGTTCCTGGAAGTGCAGGTTGGGAATGCGCAGCGCGTGGCCATGTGCATCGATGGCCAGGTCTTGGCACGAGTCGACACCATAGAACTCAAACGGGCAGCTGGCATCTGCCGAGGGGTTTGCGCCATCGACGCCCTTGGCGGCAAGTGCGCCGCCGGCGGCAAAGTTCTCGAATCGCATATTGCCACAGGCAAGATCGAAGACGCGGACGGGATGCTCGATCGTGGCGACGTCGAGCTGTTCGAGCGCGATATCCATGGTGCGTACCCAGCCGGGCCACGGGGCCTGGCGCGTATCGGAAAAGGAAGCGGAGTGCTCGCGATAGAACGTGTTGTTGAGCTGGATGAGCGATGAGGCGAAATCGCGGTTCACGGCGCGGAACTCCCTCCGTTGGCGGTGCGGAATAAACAGTACGACCATACTACCGTTAACGCCGCAACGGGGACAACCAAGCTACGGGTCATTGCTTTGTTTGGACACATTTCCGCAGCTCATATGCGCCCGCAACCGCCGGTTGTCAAAAATCTCACTAGAATAGGTGGCATGCTTTTGGCGGTGGCGGATAGATTTTTAACTGTGCAAGGCGCCTTAAGAACAAAAGCGGTCCGGCGGTACGGCTGGCATCACATAGGAGGAACCATGAATGTAGAAACTGCGCAGCGGCTCGCCGACCTTCGCCGCAGCAAAGGCTTTAGTCAAGAAGGGCTGGCACGAAAGCTGGGACTGTCGCGCCAGGCGGTCAGTAAATGGGAGCGCGCGGAGAGCTCGCCCGATACCGAGAACCTGATCTCGCTCGCCAAACTCTATGGTGTGAGCCTGGACGAGCTGCTCAATCCGAGCGACGAGATCGAGGACGATATCGAGTTTGAGAACGAGGACCGCGCTCGTCAGCGCGAGGCCGAGGCGGCAGAGCGCGCACGCACCCATGAGGCGGCGGCACGAGCTACCGAGGCGGCAACACAGGCGAGTGACGCCGCCGCCAAGGCGGCGCAAGCGGCAAGCTGGAGTGCACAGGCCGCTAATGCCGCTACGGCGCAGGCGACGAGTGGCACCGCGGTTGGCTCGACTCCGGTGAAGGGCCCGTTCCAGTCGTTCCCGTATTGGGCCGTGTGCTGGCTACTGTTCTTTTTGCTGATGTTCCTGTTTGGTGCCGGCCCCTTTGCCGCACTGATCTTCTTTACGATTCCCATCTATCACTGGGTGGCACGTGCGCTCGATGGTGATTGGGCGCGTGGGGATATTCAGGTTGGCCCGGTACCGGCGGTCGCTAGGGCTCAGAATGTTTCCGCTCCGGTTGATACTGACGTGGCTACCGCGACTACCGCTGAGCCGATTGCCAAAGAGGGTGGTGAATGATGAAGCTTTCGCATGAATCCAAGGTACGCTTGGGCATTGGCATAGGAGCGTTTGCGCTCATCATCGGACTTGTCTTTGGCACTTCGCGGCTATTGGCTCATTCCGATATGGTACGTACGACCGGTATTCTATCTGGCCATTTGTCTGATTTTGACGATATGTTTGACGATGACGATCTCTTGGACGACGGCAGCTATTCCGCTCGGCCTCAGCAACTTTCGAGCATGACTTTTGATGCCGATGAGTTCCGCTACCTCGATTTCGATATCAATGCGGCTTCGGTGGACGTCAAGGTTGTTGATGGCAACAAGGCTCGTGTTATCGAGCGGGGGCGCGTTGCCAAGGGTATGGATGCCTCCAAGGTCGCGACGCAAAACATCGCATCCGTCGAGGACTCGACGCTCAAGGTTTTCCAGTTTGGAAGTGATGACGGTAAGGCAATCGATCGCTCGGTTACGGTTGAGCTGCCGCGCCGTGTTGCCGAACATCTGAAGGGAGTCAACGCGCACGTGGGCTCGGGTGATCTGCAGATTGCCGGTGTCACCTGTGATGGTTTCGACCTTTTCCTGGGTGCGGGAGATGTGGAGTTTACGGGCAGCGTGACTGATGCGCTCAGCGCTGAGGTCGGTTCGGGCGATGTGACATTCGAGCTCTACCAGGCCCCCGCGAAGTCGATGGACGTGAGTGTGGGCTCGGGCGATGTGGAGATGATGGTTCCGAACTCGACGGGCTTTAAGGCGAGCCTTACCTTGGGCAGCGGCGACTTCGAGAGCGATTTCCTTCCGCTTGGCTACGACGGCGAGACCATTTTGAATCTTGAATTCGATAACGGCGATAAGTCTGCTACGTATCGTTTTGAGGTCGGTTCGGGCGACATGTCATTTGATTCAGAGTGACGGGCGGTTATCGAAGACTTATATACCATAGCTGCGCTGTTTGATGAAGGCGCCGAAGCCGAGATCGGCTCCGGCGCCTTTGCCTTTACAATGGGGGTATGGAACAGATTATCTTGAACATACTCGAGGCTCTGCGTCGCGGCGAGACCGTGGATGACAAAGCGCTCGTCAAACTGATACATGCCGAGGCGCGCCGTGAGGGTGCCGACAAACGCGATTTGGCCAAGCGCCGTCTGCTGCCGTTCTACCAGCGGGTTAAACGTGAGGAGCCGGCTCGTTGGGCTGGGTGGAATGTCGATGCCGAGCTGGAACGTCAACTGCTGCAGGTGCTGCGTATGAAGCCTCGTCGCACGGCTTCGGGCGTGGCAACCATTACCGTCATCACCAAGCCGTGGCCGTGCTCGGGCGATTGCCTGTTTTGCCCCAACGACCTGCGCATGCCCAAAAGCTACCTGCACGCCGAGCCGGCGTGTGCCCGTGCAGAGCAAAACTGCTTCGATCCATATCTGCAGGTGAGCGCCCGTTTGACCGCGCTTTCGCAGATGGGTCATGCGACCGATAAGATCGAGCTCATTGTGCTTGGCGGTACCTGGAGCGACTATCCGCAAGGGTATCAGATGTGGTTTATGTCGGAGCTCTTCCGCGCGCTCAATGACGATGCCGTGGCCGGCGTGGCGGCCAACCCCATGTTGGCGCGTCCGGGTATCAGCCGTGCCGAGGCGGGGCGCCTGCTCGACGATGCTCCTGCCAATGCGCTGCCGCCGGTGGTGGCGGAGCGACGCGAACGCTATCGCGCTGCCGGTATTGCGACCGATGAGGTTGAGCTTGCGAGCGGCGTTGCCGACGAGCAGGAGCGTGTGGATGCTGCCGTGGGCGGCTATAACCGCGCGGTGCGTCGTCTGTACGGCCCCGGCACGCCGTGGGGCGAGGTCGCCGAGTGGCAGACGGCCACGATGGAGGAGCTTGAGCGCCAACAGCGCATCAACGAGACGGCGAAGCATCGCGTGGTGGGGCTCGTTATCGAGACGCGTCCCGATGCCGTGACGCCACAGGCCCTCACGCTCATCCGCCGCCTGGGTTGCACCAAGATCCAGATGGGTATTCAGAGCCTCGACCAGCATTTGCTCGATATCAACGAGCGTCGCATTTCGGTGGCGCAGATCGAGCGGGCGTTTTCGCTTGCGCGCCTGTTTGGCTTTAAGATTCACGCGCATTTTATGCTCAACTTGCTGGGCGCCACGCCCGAAGGGGACAAGCGCGACTACGAGCGCTTTATGACCGAGGGGGCCTTTATGCCCGACGAGGTCAAGGTCTACCCGTGTGCGCTCATCGAGGGCTCGCGTCTGGTGGGCTGCTATGAGCGCGGCGAGTGGCGTCCCTATACCGAGGAAGAGCTGCTCGATGTGTTAGCCGACGACATCGTGGTGACGCCGGCGTTCTGTCGTATCAGTCGCATGATCCGCGACTTTAGTTCCGACGACATTATGGTGGGCAACAAGAAGCCCAACCTGCGTCAGCTCGTCGAGAATCGCTTGGCGGCTCGTGGAGAAGGCGCAGTGGTGCGCGAGATTCGCTATCGCGAGATCAGTACCGCGGGTGCCGACTTGGATGAGCTTTCTCTTGATGAGGAAGTGGCGTACGAGACGCCGGTGACTTACGAGCGCTTTTTGCAGTGGGTGACGCCGCGGGGCAAGATCGCGGGCTTTTTGCGGTTGTCACTGCCCGACCATTCGTTTGTTGCCGCGCATGCGGACGAGTTGCCGACGACGCCGGACGAGGCGATGATTCGCGAGGTACACGTGTATGGCATGGCGGCACGCGTGGGCGACCAGGGCCAGGCGGCGCAGCATCACGGGTTGGGGCGTTTGCTCGTAGGGCGTGCGTGCGAGATTGCCCGGGATGCGGGTTATGCGCGTATCAACGTGATTAGCGCGATTGGCACACGCGAGTACTATCGCCATCTTGGATTTTATGACCATGGCCTTTATCTGCAAAAGGAGCTCTAGATGAACAAGCCGAGTGTTTCTGCCGGCGTCGTTGCCGGCGTTGCTCTGGGAGCCGCGGCGCTTGGTGCGGCCGCTGTCGCTGTTCGTGCTGCCTGTCTGCAGGTTGCGCGAACCCGCAATGGGTTGGCGCGTGTGAAGCGCGTGCACGACGAGGGCGGCGACGAAGTCCGTGTATTGGTGCAAGGTGGCGTCTACCAAAGCGCGAGTTACGTTGGCGATCGTTGGGCGGAGCCGGTCTTTGCGTACTATCGTGCATTTGACGATGTGTTTGAGGCCGAGGATGCGATGCGCGACGCTTATGGCCACGGCATCGACCGCATGCTTATGCTGGGCGGCGGCGGGTTTGCCTATTCTAAGTTCGCTCTGATGTCGCACGAGGACTTGCGCATGGACGTCATCGAGTATGACGGAGAGATTACGCGCCTGGCGCGCCGTTGGTTCTATCTGGACGAGCTGGAGCGCACGGTGGGCGACCGCTTGCGGGTGATTACTGCTGAGGCTCGCTCGTATCTGGGTGTGACGAGTGTGGGCCATCGCCGCTACGACGTGGTCGTGAGCGATTGCTTTGGCGGTGCCGAGCCCGTACGCGAGCTGGCGACGGTTGAAGCGTTGCGTTTGGTGCGGGGCAGCCTAAATGTCGGTGGCGTCTACGTTGCCAATATCGTGAGCGCAAGCGAGGGGAGCGATGTGACGTTCCTGCGCGATTGCGCTGCCACGGCACTCGAGGTATTCGCCCACGCCTGGGTGGTCCCATGTGGCGATGCGAAGTTCGGCGGCGAGGAGAACTACCTGCTCATCGCCAGCGACGGCGACTACGCCTTTGCCGAAGCCGTGCCCTTCGACGCCGACTTCCTCGGCACCGTCCTTCACGACAAGTAAGTCTCCCCGTCCCAAAAAGACTGGTCTTAGGCGTGGTCGCGCCAGCTGCGGACACGCTGCTTCATGCCATCGATGTCGAGCACGCCTTCGGCGAAACCCTTGCGCACGAGCTCTTCGGGAACAAACTCGTCGTACCGATCAAAGTAAGGCACCTCGCCAGGATAGACGAGGTCGATGGGGCCGAAGTCCTTCTCGGCCTCGGCGGCGAGCACCTCAAAGAACGTCTCCTCGTCGGCCTTCATCTTAAACTGCATAAAGTACGGGCGCGACGGATCGAGCCCGCGAAGGCCAAGCTCCGCGGCGCATTTAATCTTGAGCATACGTTCGAGCGCCAGAAACGCATAGCTGCCCAACCAGGGGAAGAGCACCCAGGTGTCGCCACCCAGGTTAATGAGCGGTTTGGTTCCCGCGCCCGAAATCTCGGCGGTATGACGAGCCTGTGCAAGGCGTGCCCGTGCGTTGCCCATGAGATACGGATATGCCGCGTGCTCGTTGAGCGCCTCGCGCATGCGCTCGAGTACGTGTGTATTGATGTCGCCGGGGCAGTCGCCAAAGTAGGCCGGCACACGACCCTTGACCTGCGTGGCAAAGACGGTGTGGCGCTTCCAGTCCACTTCCTCGACAATCCAGCAGTGTCCGGCGATGGCGATGCGCTCACCGGGCGGTGGCGGGTTGACGATCGTGCCCAATTCGGCCGACTCGCTACGAACGGTGAACTCCTCGTTTTCCTGGAATACGGCGTAGAACTTAAAGTTGTTAATGATGCGCTCGCCCGCGAGACCCACGATGAGTCCGCCGCCCTCGGTGACCTGGATATGGTCGATCTTAATGAGGTGACGCAGCAATACGCGATAGTCATCGGCCGAGATGCGATGGAAATAGCTGAGTGTGAGCACGCGCTGGGCAAGCTCTGCCGGCGTGAGCTCGCCGGTGCTGGCAAGTGTCGACATAGTCTGGTGGTAGAGCAGACTGTAAGGGAGTCGATCGAGCTCGGGCGGCTCGACCCACTTTTCCTCGCGATAGAGTTGTACGAGCGCGATGCCCTGCAGGAGCTTCCACGGAATGGTCTCGGGCATCATCGTGCGCGGCTCGGGCTCTTCCTCGCGCATGACAAACCACATCTCGGGCGGAAGATCGCGGCGTCCCGTGCGGCCCATTCGCTGCAAAAAGGAGCTGACGGTAAACGGCGCGTCGATCTGGAAGGCACGCTCCAAGCGGCCGATATCGATACCGAGCTCCAGCGTAGAGGTGGTGACGGTTGTTTGTGCCTGCTCCTCATCGCGCATGAGTTCCTCGGCCGTCTCGCGCAACGATGCCGAAAGATTGCCGTGATGAATGAGGAAACGGTCGGGCTCGTGCCGGTTCTCGCAGTAGCTACGCAGCATGGAGCACACGGCCTCTGCCTCCTCGCGCGAGTTGGCAAAGACCAGGCACTTGCGGCCGCGCGTATGCTCAAAGATATAGCCCATACCGGGGTCGGCGTTGTCGGGCGCCGTGTCGGTGGGGTTGAGAAGCGCCTGCTCGGTCGCTCGTGGGATGTCGACTTCGCCCTCGGGGGCCGAGGAAGTGCGACGGTCTTTGGGAGCGGCTTTGCCTCGTGCCCGCTCACGACGTTGACGGCGCTCCTCTTGTGTGAGCTGTCCGCTGTGACGCATGTCTTGGGCGCCGGCGGGCAGTGCCGCGGATGCCGCCTCGATGCGCTCGCACGCAAGCACTTCGGCCTCTTGAGGACCCGTGCTCTCGAATCCCCGCTGCTGTGCCTGGGGACCCGAGTTGTAGAAGTGCTCCATGGAGATGCGCCATACGCGGCGCGGTTCTTCAAAGCGGGGGATAACACAGTTGCGCCCCGTTCCCTGTGAGAGAAAGGCACCCGTGCGCTCGGGGTCGCCGATGGTGGCCGAAAGGCCAATGCGGCGGGGCTGCACGCCTGCCATGCGCGAGAGGCGCTCGATAAGACAGAGCGTCTGCCCGCCGCGGTCGCCGCGCATGAGCGAATGAACCTCGTCGATGACGACGTAGCGCAGGTCGCAAAACATGCGCGGGATCGCCATGTGCTTATGGATCAGGAGCGCCTCGAGCGATTCGGGCGTAATCTGAAGGATACCACTCGGCTTTTTGATGAGTTTGGCCTTGTGTGATTGCGAGACATCGCCATGCCAGTGCCAGACGGGGATATCGGCTTCTTCGCACAGGTCGTTGAGGCGGACGAATTGGTCGTTGATGAGCGCCTTGAGGGGGCCAATGTAGAGGGCGCCCACGCTTGCGGGTGGGTTCTCCCAAAACTCGGTCAGGATGGGAAAGAAGGCTGCCTCGGTTTTGCCGGAAGCCGTGGATGCCGTCAGGAGCACATTGTCCTGCGAGTTAAAGATGGCATCTGCCGCCGCAACCTGGATGGAGCGCAGGCTCTCCCAATCGTGGGAGTAGATGAAGTCTTGGATAAACGGGGCGTAGCGGTCAAAGGCGTTCACGAGGCCTCCTTTCAAAAGCGAATCTCTCAACGCGGCGGGCAGTGGCTTGCTGCATTACCGCTTCAACGTTTGCCCAGATAAAACCTGCCAAAATAAACCTATCCCTTTTTGGCAGGTTAGATGGTGAATTCGGCGAAGTTACGGTCGCCGCCTGCGGTGCCGGTGTCGCCTGTTGCTGCTGCCGGCGCCAGCGCGTCGCCGCCGACGCTTTGCAGCAGCTCGGCTACGTTGGCGTCGGGGTTCTGGCATAGGATGTCGAGCAGCTCGATAAAGTCGCGAATGACTTCACGCGGCGTCAGATGTGTGTCGGCTCCCACACGACCGAACTCGATCTTGAGGAAGTCCACCAAGTCGTTCTCGGTCAGCGTGGGCGTCCAGCCAAAGTAGCCGGCGTGAATTTGCATGAGTTTTTCGATCAGCACCAGCAGCTCCTCGTAGGTGAGTGGCTGCAGACGGATGATGGGCGCGAGCATGTCCTTAAGGTCCTCGCGTGCAAAGCGGCCTTGAGCGAGTCGGCTGCGCAGGGCCTCGTAGGAGAACACGCCGCGGCGGCGGTCTTCGATGGAGGTTGGCGTGCCGCCCATGATCATGCCCAGGTACTGCGCCTTGCCCTGGAGCGTGTCGTTGTACATGGTCAGGATCTTCTCGTAGTTGTACTGGCGCGTGATGGCGTTGGGAATCTTATACAGATTCACGAGCTCGTCGATGAGCACCAACATACCCTTGTAGCCGCCGCAGACCAAAAAACGCGCGATGAGCTTAACGTAGTCGTACCAGTCGTCATCGCTGATGATGGTCGAGGAGCCCAGCTCGGCGCGAGCCTCGCTCTTGGTACGGTATTCGCCGCGGATCCATTTGGTCACGCGGCTCATGGCTTCCTCGTCGCCCTCGGATACGGCCGTGCGATAGCGGCGAAGCATGCGGGTGAAGTCGAAGCCGTGGACCATCTCCTCGAGCGGGGCCAGTTGGGCATTAACGACGGACTCATCGGCATCGGCACACGAGGTGACCCAACGATCCAGGATAAGGTTGAGCGCGCCGCCCTCGGGGCGCGTCTTGGTCGATATATTGCGGATGAGCTCGCGGTAGGTGGCAAGGCCCTGCCCCTGCCCGCCCTGCAGACGGCGCTCGGGGGACAAGTCTGCATCGGCGACGACGAATCCCTCGCCCATGGCATGCGTTCGGATGGTCTGGAGCAAAAAGCTCTTGCCGGCGCCGTAGCGACCGACCAGGAAGCGGAAGCTCGCCCCACCGTCGGCGATGAGACTCAGATCGGTGAGCAGGGCGCGGATCTCGACCTCGCGCCCTACGGTAATGTAGGGAAGGCCGATGCGCGGGACCACGCCGCCCTTGAGCGAGTTAAGAATGACGGCGGCGACGCGTTTGGGTACACGGGGCGCTGCGGATGCGGTATCACTCATGGTCTAGGTATCCTCTCACGTCTGCTTTGTAGTCCTCGATAATCTGCGGCCCTGCCGCGCTAAATTCAATTACGGTGTCACCCACCAGGTCAAAGAGCGCCTCGTTGATGCTATCGACGAGCATGTCCTCGCTCTGTCCCGAGTGCGCCACTGCCGATGTCGCTTGCGCTGCGTTTTGCTCGAGCAGTGCGCGAAGGAAGGCATCTGCGGCGGGCGCGAGTTCGTTTGTGGCGTCAGCGGGCGCAGCAGCTGCGAACACGGGCGTCGGCGCGAGAAGCGGTGCCACGACACCAAACTGTTCGGTGGATATGGTCGGCTCGTCGGTCAAGTCCTGCCGAATGGGTGCCACGACCGGTTCGACAATCGCGTCGGTTACGGGCTCGGCGTCCGGTTGCCCTGAGTCCGCTGCCTCGGCTTCTGCGGACGCGCCGTCCTCGCGTTCCTCGTCGATCAAAAGCGCTTCGCGCGTTTGCGCAGCGGCGCTCCGAATGTGCCCCAGCTGACTCAGATCGATATCGATCTTGACGGGCTGGTGTGCGGCGTCCCACGAAAGCCATGCCACAATCTCGTCATCGATAATCTTGGCCAGATATTTGGGGACCTTTTCTTCCTTAAGGGGATGGGCGGGGTCCAGCGCCAGGCGCAGGCGTTGGTCGCAGGCGCGCATCATTTCACCGAGCTTGCTGCTCTTTTGCCTACTACCGTGGATACGCATGCATTCCCAAAAGCCGTTTTGGCAACGGTAGATATGGATAGGATCCAGGCGGTATTCGCAGTCCTCGTGGCGCTCGGGCGCAAAGAATACGGCCGAGGCAAACATGGTGTAGGGCATGGCCGTCTCCTCCCCAAACAAGCTCGCTACGATGCCGGTCTTTCGGTGCGTGTCATAGTAGCGCGCCATGCGGACATACACGGCGCATGCCACGTGGCGCAGATCGCGGTGGTGGCTGCGGTCGAGCCGCGAGTTACTTAGGTTGTACGTAGAGAGGGCGTTGATGGCGGCCATGAGTCGCTCCTCGCGCACCTCATCGGGCGGAAGGGGGAGCGTGGGCTCGGAGGTTTTGCGACGCTTGGGGGTCTGGCCGGACGGTGCCGGTGCCGGTACAAGGTCTCGTGCCGCGCGTCGCAGCTCGATAAGGGCGTTATCGAACATGACGGTTTTAGAGTCGCGAAGCAGCTTGGGGTCGAGCCCATGGAATACGGCGTAATCCTGCAACCACACGCGTGCAAACCGATCGATGCCGGGCTCGAAGGCGCGATAGGCATCCCAAAAGGCCTTGATCATGTTAAAACCATCGAGTGGGTCATCTACGCCAATGCCGCAGATCAGCTCATAGAGATACAGAAAGGCAAAGGACGTAGACGTTTCCTCGACAGTTCCGCGCCGCACTTGGGCGCGCCAGGTAAAATAGCCGCGCAGCTGCCGATCGCTCATGGCGTTGTAGGTGGGAAAGTACGACTTAAAGGTGCCGTTGTACGGGCAGTCGTCCTCAAAGTCGGCCATCAGCAGGCCTTGGCGGTAGAAAAGCTCGGCTTCCGAAAGCCAACGGCCCGCGCCGCCCTTGGGGTCTTCTTGCCAACGCGATATCTCACGCATCTTGCGGTACTGGTCGGGGAGGAAGTTCTGCATCTGTCGGCCGGTCTTGAGAATCGGCTCGTCTGCGTAGACTTCATGTGAGAAGCGGGCAGACTGATGGGTCCGGGCCTCGGCCATAATGCGCTCGATGAGCATCTTGATGTCCTGGTCGGCCACCGCTTCTCCTCTCGAACGCAGCTACGGTGACCTCATATCATAGCACAGCATCAAACAGATGTTCGAGATACCGCTGTGTTGATAGATTTAGAACAGGAGGGCGTAGATGACGGCGATGACGACGGAGGGAAGCATATTGGCCGTGCGGAAGGTCTGAGGACGGATGAGGTTGACGCCGACGCAGAAGATGAGCATGGAGCCTACGAGCGAAAGGCTGTTGAGGGCCGCTGTGGTCATGATGGGTGAGAGCGCGCCGGCAAACAACGTGATCGTCCCCTGGAACACGGCGACGGGCAGGGCCGAGAAGATGCAGCCGCGTCCGAGCGACGCCGTCATGGTGCAGACGATGACGCAGTCCAGCGCTCCCTTGAGGGCGAGCGTGGACCAGTCGCCGAGCAGGCCGTCTTGGATTGATCCCACGATAGCCATGGCACCGATGCAGACGGTCAGCGATGTCGAGACAAAAGCGTTGGTGAACTCGTTATCGCCCTCACTGCCAGTCTTGCGCTTGAGCCATTCGCCAAGGTTCTCGATGGCGGCTTCCAAGTTGACGGCCTCGCCGATGAGCGAACCGAGCGCAAATGAGACGATGAGCATGGTGGTACCGGTGGTCGCTAGCGCCTTTCCATCGATGATGAGCATCTTTTGCATGGTGCCGCCCAGGCCGATAAACAGGACGCACAGCCCCGATGCTTTCATGAGCGTGTCTTGGATGCGCGGTGTAATGAAGCGACCGCCCGCTAATCCCAAAAGACCGCCCGCAATCAAAAGCACAACGTTGATGATTGTTCCCAAGCCCGGCATGAGCCCTCCCGTATTGATGCCAACGTGGCAATCGTAGCAGAGTGGAATGCGAGGTACATCGCGACCCATCTAATACGTTATATAAGTGGCATTAGCAACGACGCGCAGCATTTAAGCCTCAGGTGGTTGTCGGGACATAGGGATAGTATTCAAAGCGCAGTGTCATAAGCCGCTGTGGGGATTCAATAGCCGCGGCAATGATATTGGCATCGCGGGCACGATCAAACCCTTCGAGTTCGATCTGATACGAGACGTCTTGCATAATGTCCAGACGTCGCCAGGCTAGGAGTGTGTCACCATCGAATTCTAAGGTCTTGCCTCCATCTGGAGCAACGGCGTATAGACGCAGCTTGGCGGTGGTTGCGGGGTCGACAACCGTGACCTTTTTAATTTCGTTTCGAGTATTCTTGGCGCCCAACAAGGTGAGCAGTGTTGGGGCCACGACCTCGCCCGATGGCAAAAAGACGACTTCGATGGATTCGGGAAATGCGATGATAGCCGACTTGCGGACGGGCTGATTGGCGGCGGCAACTTCGATGTTCGCAGCGTCGATGACCTCTGTGTGGTCGAGCGCGGCAAGCACGCAGCAGTTACCTTCATCGATCTCTTGAGGATCAGCAAGCCCCAGACTGTCCGCGAGTTCGGGATCGTTTGGATCGGTAGCGGGTTCATTCGGTGCTTCGAGAGAAGCTGGGACGTTGTTTGTCGGCGATGGCGTGTCGCCCGCACCTGCTTCTTTGTCCGCGCTCTCTTCTTGTATGGTTGCGTTGATGGGTTCGTCGTTTGAGGGGAGCGTCTTGGCGTCAAGCGCGGAGGGGAGAATTCCGATGGCTCCGGATCCGCTCCACTCCATTTCGAGAAGCGCCGGGTCGGCAAGAATGCGTTGCCTGCTTTGCGCGTGGGCATCGATTTCAATAGGGCCTGCCTCTATCCCTCGTGTAAGGCTGAGTGATCCGGCTGGCTTCTCGAAATGAGCGTCTGTGTCTTTGGTGCTGACGGCGTAGAACAGCAGGGACGCTTCTCCCGCCGCGATGGCATCGGTGTCGGCTTTGGTCAGCTGCAACGATGCCGTGAATGAGAGGGTGGGCTGCGTGTCGTCTGCATTCGCGGCGGCGCAGCCCAGACATATACCGCCTCCTTTCTCAAAAAACGTACCGTCGAAGGCGACCTTCGCTCCGTTCGCCGAGTCATCGATCGAAGCGATGTCGATGCGCAGCTCTAAATTGCATGGATCGCCATCTGCATCGAGCACAACCGAGCGCCACGTGCAGACGGCGTACCCCGCCTGGGAGCCGTTTGCCTTGTTCGAACGATTGATATCCACGACTATCGAACCGTCCGTATTACGACGAAGGCATCCCGAGGTTGAGATTGCAGCCTGTGCGATCGAAAAACGCTTGCACGCAATGGCGCTCGACGGATTTGATGCGGAGCTTAGGGCTGCTGGTAAGGAGTCTGCCATGACGGGAGTCGCCCAAGCGGCGACAGGCGTTCCGGTTGCGAGCGCGCCGCAGAGTGCGACGACGGGCAAAAGGTTCTTCGATGCCATGGGGTCTCCTTAGCTAATTTAGTGCGGCCTGTCCGTGTTTTGTTTCTGGCTGCGTTTGATGTGCAGGCCGAGGCCGGCGGTTCCCGCGCCTGCTGCTGTGGCGCCTGCTGCCAAGAGCCATCGTCCATCGCCTGTCTGCGCCAACGGTTCCTCGCGGTCGCCGCGGTCGAGCCCCGAGAGGTCGACCGTCACTTGCGTGGCGGCCTGCGCCTGTTCTTGCTGGGCAAAGGCCATGGCTGGGCCAAACGCTAGGATGCTGACGGCGGCGGCCAGGGCGACGGCCTTATGCCGTGTGCGCACCGGGCTCGACCGTCCAGGTGATCGTTGCAACCTGATCGCCTTCGCCGGTTACGTGGAAGATATCGCGCGTGACGCGGGCGACGTTTCCGCTTGTCTTGAGCTTAATTTTGTCCGTGCCGCCGGCAATGCCCTGGTAGCCCATGTCGAAGGCTGCATTCTTGGAAAGATCGAGGCCTGTCCCCTGCGTTGCGGCACTGGCGTTCTGGAGTGCGCCGTCGGGGCCGACCTTAAAGTCGATGGAGTTCTGCGCGGTTCCGGCCTTGGCGTCGGCGGCAATGGTCCAGGTGTTCATGG
Organism: Collinsella aerofaciens; assembly: GCF_039836695.1. Lineage (GTDB taxonomy): Bacteria > Actinomycetota > Coriobacteriia > Coriobacteriales > Coriobacteriaceae > Collinsella > Collinsella aerofaciens_BD. The sequence continues at coordinate 161,249 of NZ_JBDPAC010000002.1, forward strand.
CGTCGATTTTCATGTTGGTGACATGGATGCCGTAGGCCGAAAGATTGTCGATGGTGATCGCGTCTTCTGAGGGACCCTGAAGCGTGCCGTCGGCTTGGGCGACGAAGGGAATAACCGTCGGTGCGTTGAACTTGATGTTGTCGATCTCGGTCCTGACCATTACTTTCGTGGTTCCAACGCGCCCGGCCGCCATAGCTGGCGTCGGGGCGGCGCCCATTGCGAGCGCGAGCGCGAGCCCCGCGCCCACGACGAGCGCTCTGGCTCCGTTCATGTTCCTGGTGATGTCCATGGTCGTTCCTTTCTATTCGCCGCGGGCCGTCCCCGAGATGATTGGACGAATGCTGGTGAATTGCGTGCGGTGCCGCGTCGGCCGGAAAAGCTAGTTCTCGGCTTGCTCAACCCGCACCTTGACACGTGTCGGATTGCCGTGGCTGTCGAGGGTCTTGGCATCGAGTGCCTGGATCTCGATGTACGCCTCGCCTTCTTTGATGTCGCCGGCGGGGCACGTCTCGATTGTCTTGCCGGTCTCGACCACACCGGATTCGTACATGGTCTCGTCGTTTTGGATGACGCGGAATCGCTGGGGAAATTTATTGTCTTGGACGTTTTGCACGTTGACGCGCAGCTTGCCGTCCTCCTGCAGCTGAGCGACCGGTGCGACCGAAATCGTCATCATGTTGTCGCGGACGATGGCGTCGAGCTCATCTTGGATTTCCTGACGCGTTTTGCCCTCGGCCGTCGTAACCGAAGCGCCCGCCTCGGGTACGGGCTGCGACTGCCAAGCGTATAGTCCTACGGCGACAAGGGCACAGACGATGGCCAAGCAGGCAACGATGAGCTTCTTGCGACGACCCAGGCCTGCAAAGTGGGGTGGCTTCTTCGCGCTCATGCGGCATCCTTGGCGGTATAGATGCGCGCAAAGGTGGACGGGTTCGCTCCAAAGAGCATGTGAAGCATCAGGCGGCGTGAGTAGACAAGCTCGTCGAAGTCGGGAGGGAGCTCGATGTTGTGGATATGCGCGATGCGGTGGGCGAGCGCCGAGAACGACTCGGGGTCGCAGATCACATCGGTGGTAACGTGGTAGACCGTCGTATCGGGGAATGCCTCTTCGTCGAAAGGCAGGAGATGGGGATCGTCGTCGACTTCGATGGCGATGCCGTACTGGGGCCAGTAATATGCCATGGGAACCTCCCTGCTTCTGGGGCCAAAACTTCTGTCGGTTTTGGCTGTCGATGCCGACGGTATCAGCCACTACTTGACCAATTGCTGACCAAATGCTTGACGGATTGGCGTCTCCGCAGGTAAATGGTGGCAAAAAATACTCCAACTTTTTTTAAGCGACAATCGCGCGGTCGGCGACGGCGGGGCTATATGTGTCAAAAGCATCGTCTGCCGAGGAAATCCAGCCGCTCGCCGAATTGCACGAACGTAAAAATCGCCAATTATGGAGACGGTTTCGAACACGTCGACAAAACGATGAGGTAACATCTCCCTGCAAATACTGTAGTTAGCTAAAGGGGGAGTTCGCGTGTCTGCAACCATCAAACCCTTCACCGACGAGTTCGAAGAGTATGGCCGCGATGAATCTCGCGCATCGGGCGAGGCCTCGAGCATCTCGTTTCCGACAACGGAGGACGAGGTCCGCGCCATTTTGAAAAAGCTCCATGCCGAGCGTGTTCCGGTAACGGTTCAGGGCGCCCGAACCGGCCTTGCCGCCGGTGCCGTGCCCCACGGCGGGCATATCCTCAATACTTCCCGTATGAATCGCTACTTGGGCCTTCGCCGCGATGAACAAGGCCAATTTCTGCTGCGCGTGGAGCCGGGCGTTGTGCTTTCGGAACTGCGCAAGCAGCTGGGCAAGAAGGTGCTGCCGACCGCTGGTTGGGACCAGGCATCGCTCGAGGCCTACGAGGAGTTCCAAGAGGCCCCCGAGCAGTTTTTTCCCACCGATCCCACCGAGGCATCTGCCTGTCTGGGCGGCATGGCGGCATGTAACGCCTCCGGTGCCCGCAGCTACGCCTACGGCCCCATGCGCCCACATATCACGGGACTCCACGTCGCGCTGGCTGATGGCGATTTGCTTGAGCTTCAGCGCGGCGAGGCTTTTACCCAGGGTCGCCATCTGTCGCTCGTGACGGCAGAGGGCCGCGCGCTCGAGCTCGACCTTCCCGACTACACCATGCCCAAGACCAAAAATGCTTCGGGCTATTTCGTTGCTGACGATATGGATGCCATCGATCTGTTTATCGGTGCGTGTGGCACAATCGGCGTCATCACCGAGCTCGAGATTGTCCTGCAGGCGGCGCCTGCGGTCGTTTGGGGCGTGAGCTGCTTCTTTGACAGCGAAGACAAGGCCGTGTCCTTCACCGATTCTGTGCGTCCCGTCCTGTCCCATGCGGCTGCCATCGAATATTTCGATGCGGGCGCCCTGGATATCCTGCGTCGTCAGCGTGAACAGTCGACCGCGTTCGCCTCGCTGCCTGCGCTCGACAAAGAGGCCAAGGTCTGTGTCTACGTGGAGCTCGACTGCGACGACGAAGTTCAGGCGACTGAGGAGCTGTATCACTTGGGGTGGGTACTGGAGCTTGCGGGCGGCAGTGACGATGCGACATGGGTCGCGCGCACCGAGGTCGATCGCGAGTGTCAGCGATTCTTCCGCCATGCGGTCCCCGAGAGCGTCAACATGCTCATCGACGAGCGCCGCCGCACGGATCCCACCATCACCAAATTGGGCTCGGACATGTCGGTGCCCAACGCACGCTTGGGCGATGTCATCGCCCTTTATCGCCGCACGTTGGCCGAAAGTGGGCTTGAATCTGCCGCCTGGGGGCACATCGGTAACAACCATCTGCATGTGAACATTCTGCCGCGCGATGCGCAGGATTATCGCCGCGGCGGAGAACTCTTTGCCCAGTGGGCTTCCGAGGTCACGGTCATGGGCGGCGCCGTCTCCGCAGAACACGGCGTCGGCAAGATCAAGGCGGGCTTCTTGGAGACGATGTACGGTCACGAGGCCATGGTCGAGTCGGCGCGGCTCAAGCTCCAGCTCGATCCTGACGGGCAGCTGGGTCGCGGTAACCTGTTTTCGGAGAAGCTCTTGGATGAGCTCGTCCAGAAAGGGGGCGCGTGAAGATGAGCGATTTCCATATGGTGGTGTGCGTCAAGGCCGTGCCGGGCAGCACCGAGGTCAAGATGGACCCCAAGACCAATACCATCGTGCGCGATGGCAAGCAGGCGGTCATTAATCCCTTTGACGCGAGTGCTTTGGAATGCGCGCTGGCGCTGAAGGACGACTTTATCGGCTTTGGCATGGATGTGCGCGTGACGGTGGTGTCGATGGGCATCCCCGCGACCGAGTCACTGCTGCGCGACTGCATCGCCCGCGGTGCCGACGACGCGCTGCTGCTGACCGATCGCGCCTTTGCAGGTGCCGATACCCTGGCAACCACCTACGCCCTCAAGTGCGGCATCGAAGCGCTCGACGAGGACTTCGACCTGCTCATCTGCGGCAAGATGGCGGTGGATGGCGATACGGCCCAGATCGGTCCCGAGCTTGCCGGTGCCTTTGAGATTCCCTGCGTGACCGACGTGAGCTGCGTGCAGAGCGCGGGCTTTACGACGTGTGGCTCGCTGGCGCTCGTTCACGGATGCGATGCCGGCGAGGAGACGGTGTATCTTGAGATGCCGTGCGCGATGACGACTGCCAAGGAGATTGGCCAGTTGCGTATGCCAAGTATTGCCGGTATTCGTGCGGCGGAGGAGGCGGACGTGCGCGTGGTCAGTGCCGCCGACGTGAACGCCGACCCCGCGCGTTGCGGCCTTGCCGGGTCGCCGACACAGGTCGTGCGCTCGTTTGTGCCCGACCGTGACCAAACGTGCGAGACCGTTGAGGGGACGGCGTCCGAGCAGGCGGCAAAGCTTGCCAAGATTATCGAGGGGATGGCATAGATGAGCGGACTGATTATCGATAGCGAAGCCTGTATCGGCTGCGGTCGCTGCGTTCGCGCCTGTGCCTCGGGCGGCATCGTAGTGGAAGGCGAGCGACCCAGCCGATGCGCCCGCGTAACCGACGGCTGCATCCTATGCGGTGGGTGCGTCGACGCCTGCCCCGTCAACGCTATCTCGATCGAGCGTGACGAGGCCGCTGGTACGGTGGACCTTGATGCATATCGAGACATTTGGGTCTTCGTGCAGACTGACGAGCACGATGCCGTGGCTCCCGTGGCCTACGAGCTCATGGGCAAGGGGCGCGAGCTTGCCGATGCTCGCGGCTGCCGTCTGGTGGCACTGGTCGGCATAAGCCCCGAGGGCTCGCTTGGGGACCTGGAGCATCTGGTTTGCGCGGGCGCCGACGAAGTCCTGGCCTGTCGCGACGAGCGCCTGCGCCAAAACGATGCGGAGGTCTACGCCCGCTTGATCTGCGATTTGGTAGCCGAACGCAAACCCGAGGCCATCCTATATGGTGCGACCGCTTTTGGTCGCGAACTGGCACCCGGCGTTGCCGTGCGTTTGCAGACGGGTCTTACGGCCGACTGCACCGTGCTTTCGATGGATGCGGAGTCGGGCCTACTGCAGCAGACGCGCCCGGCGTTTGGCGGCAACTTGATGGCCACCATCATTTGCCCCAACCACCGTCCGCAGATGGCAACGGTTCGTCCCGGCATCTTTAAGGCTCACGACTTCGACTACGGCCGCTCCGGCACGATCACCCAGATATCACTTGCGGATGATGCTAAGGCTCGTGTCGAGATCTCGATTCCCGCCGAGGAGTGGGAACAGCAGGCTTCGATCGCCGATGCCGAGCGCCTGGTCGTTGTGGGTCGCGGCATTGGTTCCAAGAAAAATCTGCCGCTGATGCGAAGGCTCGCCGAGGCTCTGGGAGCCGAGCTTGGCTGCACGCGACCTGTCGTGGAGGCCGGCTGGTTGGAGTATCGCCACCAGATTGGCCAGACGGGCGTATCGGTTTCGCCCAAGCTTCTCGTGAGTATCGGTGTTTCGGGCGCCATCCAGCATCTTGCCGGCATCGGTGGGGCTGAGTGCATTATCGCCATCAACGAGGACCCGGATGCCCCCATTTTTGGTACTGCCCAGTACAAGGTTGTCGGCGATGCCGTCGAGGTCGTCGAGGAGCTGCTGGCTCAGCTTGAGCGCTAGGCGCGCGCCAGCCAGTCGCGCATCTCGTCCTTAAGGCGGCTCCAAGTTGCCTGCGTGGCGGGGTCGGTAAAGGGCCGCGTGATGCCAAAAGGCGCGTCGAGCAGGCGGTAGATATCGCCCTGCTCGCGCGCCAGCGCGCGGCTCGCTGGATAGACGAGCTCAAACATAAAGCAGATGAGCCCCACCAGGTAGTCCGCCGGCTCGTTGCGCTCGTCGCGCGCGACGCAGCGGTGCTCGTCAAAGGCGGCAAGTGTCGGCGACGAGAAACGACTGCCGAGAAACGTCTTCTCGTCCACCTTGAGGATGGTGTCGACGGTGCTGTCGGCGATGGTACGCATAATGTCGATCTTGTCGCCATCGCGCACGATATCGCAGAAGCACCGTGTACGCTCGTCGAGTTGTGCCGGCAGGCGAAAGTCGCTGTGATAGGCGATGCTCGCTCGGATGAGCTCGTCATGCGCACCGGTTTCGATAAAGTCACGGATGTTTGTCGTGGCGGGTGCATCGGCGGGATTCTCGCCAAAGAGGACCTCGATGCCCAGCGCCGCATGGCTCATGCTCTCGGCGTCCTTAAAGGTGTCCCAGCGTCGTAGCTGCTCAAAGCGGCCCATATCGTGTAGCAGGCCGCAAAGCCATGCCAGGTCAATATCTTCTGACGACCAGCCCTGCTCGCGCGCTACGGCATCGCATGCCTCGGCCACGTGGTATGTATGCTCGATTTTGAGTGCGATGCGTGGGTTGGTGGCGTCGTAGGCATCGGTGTAGCTTTTGAAGGCCGCGCGCGCCCGGTCTCGATTGATAGCTGTCATAATGACTTCCTAAAAAGTTGTGTCTTTCGATCCGGTGGCAATTGTAGGTGAACTCGGTTGCTGTCGGATGATGATTCTGCCGTGTCGCTACATGCGGCTCGGAGACCTTGTCAGGATGAGAAGCGTATGGTGCTCAAAATCGTTAGAACCGTCTGGCCGGTGATGCTTACCTATGTTGCAATAGGCGCGCCGTGCGGAATGATCATGGGGCAGACGGGAATGGAGCCCTGGATGGTCTTTGCCCTGAGCAGCACGTTTGTGACGGGCAGCGGCCAGTTTATGATCTGCAATCTTTGGCTGGCGGGCGTACCGGCACCTTCGATTATCGCGAGCGTTGCCGCCATCTCCTCGCGTTTTGCGCTTTACTCGGCATCGATCGCGCCGCATCTGACGGGTGCCTCGAAGCGTCAGACGCTGGCTGTTGCCGCGACACTTACCGAGGAGGCATATGGCATCTCGCTTGCCAAGTTGGTTGAAGGGGAGGATTGGGGCCCGCGCGAGTCCTTTGTGCTCAACGTGATCCTCATCGCAACATGGGGCGTTTCGTGTACGATGGGCGCCATCGTCGGCGCCGTTGTCGATGTTCCCACCGCCATTGCAGCCTTTGTCTGCACCTCGCTCTTTATCTGCCTGCTCTTTTCGCAGCGGCTGTCGCGCGGCAACGTTGTCGCGGCGGTTTCGGGCGCGGTGTCCGTCGCCGTATGCAAGTTCTTGGGCCTCACGAATATTGCCGTGCCGGCAAGCGTCGTGGCCGGCATTGCCATTGCGTTGGCGTGCGATGCTGTATTTGACGGAAGAGGTGCCCGCGATGCCCGTTAACGAGTTCTTGGTTCTGTGGCTGTCGTCGTGGGCTGCTATCGCGTTCTTTCGCATCGCGCCGGCGTTCGCCTTGCGCGGGCGGACCCTGTCGCCCCGCATTACCGAGGCCCTGGGCTATATCCCGCCCGCTGCCTTTGCCGCGCTGGTCGCCAACGACTTGGTGAGCCCCGGCGCGTTCGACGCGGGACTCTGGCCTGCCTTGGTTCCCTGGATTGCGGCCGTCGGCGTCGTGGTCGTGGCGGTCAAGACAAAATCGATGCTGTGGTGCTGCGTCTCGGGCATCGTACTCTATATCGTCTTGAGCCTTATATAGGGGTGGCGTCGCGGGCGCCGAATCTCGTTCCATCCCAACTTGTCGAATTTTTCACCGAGCTGGTCTATTTCTTCTGGTACCATGGTCAAACTTTACTGTAGCAAAGCATGACGTGGGCTTTTGTTCCGCGTCAGCGGAAATGGGGGTTTCATGGCACAGGAAGCGACTGCCAACGAGCAAAAGAAATTCAAGGTTCCGCGCATCCCGGGCGACATCATGATCTATCCGATGATCGTCGGTCTTTTGCTCAACACCTTCTGCCCGCAGGTTTTTGAGATCGGCGGCTTCTTTACGGCTGCCTGCCGCGGTGGCTCCAATACCATCGTCGCCGCGATCCTGCTGTTCGTGGGCGCCGGCATCAGCTTTAAGTCCACGCCGGGCGCCATCAAGACCGGTATCGTCGTGCTGATTCCCAAGCTGGTCGTCGCAGCGGCTCTCGGCCTAGGCGTGGCATATTTCTTTAACGACAACTTCCTGGGTCTGAGCTCCGTGTCTATCATCGGCGGCATTACGTTTTGCAACATGGCGCTCTATACGGGCATCATGGGCGAGTTCGGCGATGAGTCTGAGCAGGGCGCCGTCGGTATCCTATTCTTTACGGCCGGCCCCGCCGTCACGATGATCATCCTTGGTGTTTCGGGTCTTGCCAACATCCCTGTCGGTACTATCATCGGCTCCATTTTGCCGCTCGTTATCGGCATGGTTCTGGGCAACCTGTTCCCGTTTATCAAGAACCTGCTGGTTCCCGGCGCCAATCCCGCGATCGCTGTAATTGGTTTTCAGCTCGGTGCGTCCATGAGCCTTTCGAGCTTCATCGCCGGTGGTATTTCCGGCATCTTGCTGGGCCTTGTCACGCTGTTTGTCGTCGGTCCCATCACCTTTGCGTTCGAGCGCCTGTGCGGTGGTAACGGCAAGGCTGCCGTGGCTTGTTCCACCATCGCCGGCACGGCTATGACCACGCCGGTTGCTCTCGCCGAGGTCGCGCCGCGCTACGCCGAGCTTGCGCCCACCGCGTACGCCCAGATCGCCACTGCCGTTATCATCACGGCAATCATGGCTCCGATTCTGACCGGCTGGGTCGACAAGAAGTTCTGCCAGGGCAAGGAGGACCTGTCGCCTGCCGGTGTCGAGGCCATCGAGGAGGCCGTCGCGACCGACATCGATGGCGAGTAACGGCCGTTACCGATAATTGATTCCGGCGTGCAATTCGCGCCGTCCGAGCGCCCGAACAGAAACTGTTTTGCAGTGATGTTCGGGCGCTTTGCTATGATTCCCTTTACCCCTGCGGAGTAAAGGGGTGTTTATTGCCCTGATTCGAATTGGGCGATTCTGACCATTCGGATATTGAAGGGATGGCGTCTAGTGGTTAAGGCACTCAAGATTGAGATATTCCTGCTATGCATGATTGTTCTTATCGGGCTTGCCGCGCGAAGTCGTCGCTCCTTGTTCTCGAGCACCCTGCAGCTATTGTTTAGCATGCTTGGCTACACCTCTGCCGCGTACATATTATTCGATATGATCTGGACGCTTTCGGATGGTGCGGACGGCACGTTGGGTATTGCTGCCAACTGGATTTCCAACGCGGTTTCGTTTTCGCTCTTTGCCATCGCGTGTCTCATTTGGTTTATCTATTCCGAGACGATGCAGGGCTCTCGCCTTGTGACCTCGCGCTATAGGGTGGTGCTTGTAACGTTGCCTACGGCTCTGGTGGTCGTGCTGGCTTTTACCAGTTACTGGACGCACGCCTTGTTCTATATCGATTCGCAGGGCGTGTATCGTCGCGGCTTTGCCTATATGATCCAGCCCATTGTCAGCTACTGTTACGTTATACATACGTCCCTGCATGCGTTTGTGCAATCTCGCAGGGTCGAGAGCCTACAGACGAAGGCTATCTATCGAACCTTGGCATTTTTCGCCATTCCGGCCCTGGTGGGCGGTACCTTTCAGGTCGTATGCTCGGTGCCCGGCCTTTGTGTCGGCATAATGATTAGCATGTTGCTGCTCTATATCATCTGCCAGGAGCAGCTCATCTCGACCGACCCGTTGACTGGACTCAACAACCGCAACCGTTTTGAGACCTATATGCTGTCGCTCTTTTCAAATGTGGATCAGGCCGAAGATGTGTATCTGCTCATGATGGACGCCGACGGCTTTAAGCACATTAACGATCGCTATGGACATGTGGAGGGCGACCATGCTCTTCAGGTTATATCCGCTGCGCTCAAAGAGGTCTGCTCGGCGTCTGGTGGCTTTATCGCACGCTACGGTGGCGATGAGTTCGTGGTGCTCCAAAAGGCAGTGGCGGAACAGGATATCATGCATCTGTGCGCGACAATCAACGACGAGCTCGCGCATGCCGAGGTGCCGTATGCATTGCGGATGTCCATCGGTTACGCGCGGGTCGGCGATAGTGTTGATACCTGGCAAGACTTACTTCGCGCTGCCGATGCGGAGCTCTACCGCGTCAAGGCCGAGAAAAAGAAAGCCGGCGTTCAGATACGCTAGGAAAAGGGGCACACGACCGCATGGATGGTCGTGCGCCCCTATTGCGTTGGCGGGATTAGTAGCGGCTGTCGAAGATACGCCTCGGTTTTTTCTTGGAACGAGGCAGTTCGCTAGGCTTTTTTGGGTTTGTTGACGATGATGATGCCGCCGCAGACCAACAACAGGGCAACGATGACGGTAACGGGGCTCGTGCCCGCGCCTTCGCCGAGCAGCAGCGCGCTCAGCAGCACACCAAAGACGGGGTTCATAAACCCAAAGACCGAGACGCGGCTGACGGGGTTGACGGCAAGCAGGCGCGACCACAGCGAGTAGGCGACCGCGGAGATAAGCGCCATGTAGATGATGAGCGCGATGGCGGGGGCAATCGCCGTGGGGGAGAGCGCGCCACCCATCAAAAAGCCGATGGCGGTGAGGACAAGGCCGCCGACCAAGAACTGCCACCCGGCAAGCAAGACGCCGTCGTCCTCGCGCGAGAAGATGCCAATCAGGCAGGTCGAAAGGGCACCCGCGACGGTGGAGGCTAGGATAAAGCCCTCGCCATCGAGCCTGAAGCCAAAGGTGCCATCCGCGCCCGAAAGGTTGACGAGCGCGACGCCGGCAAAGCCCAGTGCACAGCCAAGCACCTTGGCCGTATTGAGCTTCTCGGTGCGAAACGCCAGGGCGGCAAAGAGGATGGCTAGGAAGTTGGCGCTGGCCTCGATGATGGAGCTCGACATGGCGCTGGCGCGCGAGAGGCCCAGATAGAAAAAGAAGTACTGACCGATGGTCTGAAAGAGCGACAAGATAAAGATGGGTTTGATGTCGCGCGCTTGCGGTATGAGGGGGCGGCGTTGGGCCGCGCTCATCCCAACGATAACCAGGGCGCCGGCAAGCGTAAAGCGTAGACCTGCAAAGAGCAGCTGCGAAGCGCTATCGTGCGCTGGGATACCAAAGAGTGCGTAGCCGATCTTGATGCAGGGGAAAGCCGACCCCCAGAGCGCACAGCAAACAAGACAGCCCAGGATAAGTCCGGGCAGGGTGGCGAGATACGGCTTGCGGCTTTCCATGATGTCCTTCCTGTATGCGCGAAGCAAAAAAGAACCCGCCACCGGGTGTGCCGGTGGCGGGTGTTGTTACCCGAGGGGATTGTACCCGATGGGAAAGGTTTAGGCGAAGTAGGCTACGCCGCTCTCGAAGATCGGCATGAACTTATCGCCGGGGACATGCTCGGGCACGTTGCGGTACAGGTTGTCGCCGCGACGCTCGGCATGGCCCATCTTGCCCAGGACACGGCCGTCGGGGCTCGTGATACCCTCGATGGCGAGTGCGGAGCCGTTGGGGTTGACGGAAAGATCCATGCTGGGCTTGCCGTCCTCGCCCACGTACTGCGTGGCGACCTGGCCGTTGGCGATAAGCTGGGCGAGTACCTCGTCGTTGGCGACAAAGCGGCCCTCGCCGTGGCTGATGGCGACGGTGTAGGGGTCGTCCAGGCTACACTGCGACAGCCACGGGGACAGGTTGGACGAGATGCGGGTGCGAACCAGACGGCTCTGATGGCGACCGATAGTGTTGAACGTCAGCGTGGGCGCATCGGGCGTGGCGTCGACGATGTCACCGTAGGGCACCAGGCCGAGCTTGATCAGGGCCTGGAAGCCGTTGCAGATGCCCAGCATCAGGCCATCGCGGGCCTTGAGCAGGTCGCGGACTGCCTCGGTGACTTCGGGAGCGCGGAAGAACGCCGTGATGAACTTGGCGGAGCCGTCGGGCTCGTCGCCGCCCGAGAAGCCGCCGGGGATCATGACAATCTGGCTTGCACGGATGCGGCGGGCAAGCTCGTGGGTGCTCTCGGCGACGGCCTCGGGCGTGAGGTTGTTGATCACGAAGGTGTCGGCCTCGGCGCCGGCGGCGCGGAAGGCACGGGCGCTATCGTACTCGCAGTTGTTGCCGGGGAACACGGGGATAACCACGCGCGGGCGGGCGATCTTGGCGCCGCCGTACACGTGGATGTCCTTGGCGCGGAAGTCGATGGTCTCGACCTCGGGGGTCTCGTCGGCGCTGCGGTAGGCAAAGACGCCCTCGATGCCGCTCTCCCAGGCCTCCTGAAGCTCGGAGAGCTCGATGACTTCGGAGCCGGTGTCGATGACATAGCCCTCGACGGTGGTGCCCAGGGGCTCGACGACAACGCCGTCGGCGACCTCGGGCAGCTCGGCATCCTCGGCGAGCTCGACGATAAAGCTGCCGTAGAGCGGGGTGAAGAGGCTCTCCACGTCTACATCCTCGGCAAGCTCGATACCGATCTGGTTACCGACGCACATCTTAAAGAGGCTCTCGGCGCCGCAGCCGTAGCCGGGCGTGGAGATGGCCAGGGCGTTGCCGTTGGCGGTGAGCGCCTCGACGGCGTCAAACGCGGCGAGCAGCTGCTGGGCGTCGGGACGGTAGTCCTCGCCATAGGTAGCGGGGGCGATGCGGACGACGCGGTGCGTGAGGCCCTTGAACTCGGGCGAGACGGCGCGGGCGGCCTTGCCCACGGCGACGGCGAAGCTGATCAGAGTCGGCGGAACGTTGAGCTCGCCGGCCTCGTCCTCAAACGAGCCGCTCATGGAGTCCTTGCCGCCGATGGCGCCGGCACCCAGGTCGACCTGGGCCATAAGGGCGCCCAGGACGGCTGCCGTGGGCTTGCCCCAACGCTCGGCCTCGGTGCGCAGACGCTCGAAGTACTCCTGGAAGGAGAGATAGGCGCGCTTGTGCTCAAAGCCGGCAGCCACGAGCTTGGCGATGGACTCGACCACGGACAGGTAGGCGCCCGCAAACTGGTCGGCTTCCATCAGATAGGGGTTAAAGCCCCATGCCATGGCGCTCGCCGTGGTGGTCTCGCCGTCCACGGGGAACTTGGCGACCATGGCCGAGCTCGGGGTGAGCTGCGTCTTGCCGCCAAAGGGCATGAGCACGGTTGCGGCACCGATGGTGGAGTCGAAGCGCTCGGAAAGGCCCTTGTTGGAAGCGACGTTGAGGTCGGTGACGAGCGAGGTCATGCGCTCGGCAAGCGTGGTGCCGGTCCAGCTGGGCTGCCACACGCTACGGACGCACACGTGGGCGACCTGGTGCTTGGGTGCGCCGTTGGAGTTGAGGAACTCGCGGGACAGGTCGACGATGGCGACGCCGTTCCAGGCCATACGCATGCGCGGCTCGGCGGTAACCTCGGCGATAACGGTCGCCTCGAGGTTCTCCTCGGCGGCGTAGCCCATGAACTCCTCGACGTCACCGTCGGCGACGGCACAGGCCATGCGCTCCTGGGACTCAGAGATAGCGAGCTCGGTGCCGTCCAGACCGTCGTACTTCTTGGTCACGGTATCAAGGTCGACATACAGGCCGTCGGCAAGCTCGCCCACGGCGACCGAGACGCCGCCGGCGCCAAAGTCGTTGCAGCGCTTGATCAGACGGCAGGCGTCGCCGCGGCGGAACAGGCGCTGCAGCTTGCGCTCGACAGGGGCGTTGCCCTTCTGGACCTCGGCACCCGAGGTCTCGATGGACTCGGTGTTCTGGGTCTTGGAGGAGCCGGTGGCGCCACCGATGCCATCGCGGCCGGTGCGGCCGCCCAGCAGGATGATCTTGTCGGTGGGGGCGGGGCACTCGCGACGAACGTGGTTTGCCGGGGTAGCGCCCACGACGGCGCCAACCTCCATGCGCTTGGCCACGTAACCGGGGTGATAGAGTTCGTTGACCTGACCGGTGGCAAGGCCGATCTGGTTGCCGTAGCTGGAGTAGCCGGCGGCGGCAGTGGTCACGAGCTTGCGCTGCGGCAGCTTGCCCTCGAGCGTCTCGGAAACCGGGACGGTGGGGTCACCGGCGCCGGTGACACGCATGGCCTGGTACACGTAGCTGCGGCCCGAGAGCGGGTCGCGGATGGCGCCGCCCACGCAGGTGGCGGCACCGCCGAAGGGCTCGATCTCGGTCGGGTGGTTGTGGGTCTCGTTCTTAAACAGGAACAGCCAGTCCTGGTCCTCGCCGTCGACATCGACCTTCACCTTGACGGTGCAGGCGTTGATCTCCTCGGACTCGTCGACATCGGTCATGACGCCGGTCTTCTTGAGGTACTTGGCGCCGATGGTGCCCATGTCCATGAGGCAGACGGGCTTGGCGTCGCGACCGAGCTCATGGCGCATCTCCATGTAGCGGTCGAAGGCCTGCTGCACCACGGCGTCGTCGATCGTCACGTCATCCAGGACGGTGCCGAAGGTGGTGTGACGGCAGTGGTCGGACCAATAGGTGTCGATCACGCGGATCTCGGTGATGGTGGGGTCGCGATCCTCATCGCGGAAGTACTGCTGGCAGAAGGCGATGTCCGCCTCGTCCATGGCAAGGCCGCGATCGGCGATAAAGGCGGCAAGGCCGGCCTCGTCGAGCTCGCGGAAACCGTCGAGCACCTCGACGGGCTGGGGCTCGGGGGTCTCCATGTACAGCGTCTCGGGCAGGTCGAGCGAGGCGATGCGCGCCTCGACGGGGTTCACCACGTAGTGCTTGATGGCATCGATGGCGGCCTCGTCCAGAGCGCCCGAGATCATATAGACCTTGGCGGAGCGCACGGCGGGGCGCTCGCCCTGGCTGATGAGCTGCACGCACTCGCTGGCGGAGTCGGCGCGCTGGTCAAACTGGCCAGGCAGGAATTCGACGGCAAAGACAGCGCCATCGCTTGCGGGGAGCTCGTCGTAGGTCACATCGACTTGGGGCTCGCTAAAGACGGTCGGCACGCAGGAGCGGAAAAGCTCCTCGTCGATGCCCTCGACGTCGTAGCGGTTGATGATCCTCAGGGCCTCGATGCCCTTGATGCCGAGAATTTCGGTCAGCTCGCCCTTGAGCTGCTGAGCCTCGACGTCGAACCCGGGTTTCTTCTCCACGTAGATACGAGAGACCATTGGTTCCTGCCTTCCTGATCGGTTGGGCGTACGGTACGGTATGCGGCAGCGGTCGGTTTGCGGGGTCTGCCCTGCGGTCGCCTTGAGCCACATGTTTGTAAACCTCACTATGATACGACAGCTCGCGGCGCGTTGAGGACGGCGAGGGTGCTACAGTGAAGCCCAAACAAGAGAAAGGCATCACATGGCATTCGTTTCGCTCGCCATCATCGCGCTCGTGGCCTTTGCAAGCCCCTTCATCGCCTCGGCGATTCCCGGGAAACCCGTTCCCGAGACGGTCTTTTTGCTCGTGTTCGGCGCGGTGCTGGGACCCCATATGCTCGGCATTATCCATGTGGATGCTGAGGTCTCGCTTGTGTCCGAGCTCGGCCTGGCCTTTTTGTTCCTGCTTGCCGGCTTTGAGGTCGACCCCAAGAGCATCACGGGCGTCGAGGGACGCTACGGCTTGGCGACGTGGGTCGTCACGTTTGGTATCGCCTGGCTCGCCGTGCGCTTTACCCCGTGGTTCTCGGTCAGCCATTTCGACGGTATCGCCGTGACGCTTGCCCTCACTTCGACGGCGCTCGGCACGCTCGTGCCCATCATGCGTGAGCGTTCGCTGACCGGAACGCGTGTGGGCGACTCGATTCTCGCGTATGGCACCTGGGGCGAACTTGGGCCCGTGCTTGCTATGTCGGTATTGCTGTCTGCCCGCACCGGTATCCAAACGCTCGTAATCCTTGGCTTGTTTGCGGCGGTTTGCGTGTTGCTGGCCGTGGTCCCAAGTCGCTCCAAGCGCGTCGGCAGCCGCTTCTTTGCGTTTGTCGAGGAACGCGCCGACACCACGTCGCAGACCTTCGTGCGCCTGACGGTGCTCATCCTGGTCACGCTCGTGGCGTTCTCGGCCATCTTTGACCTCGACATCGTGTTGGGTTCTTTTGCCGCCGGCTTTGTCCTGCGCTATATCATCCCCGAGGGTAACCATACGCTCGAGACCAAGCTCGACGGCCTGGCCTACGGCTTTTTGATTCCGGTGTTCTTTACCGTATCGGGCGCAAAGATCGACCTGACGGCCGTGGTGTCGCGCCCGGGCTTGCTCGCGGGTTTTATCGTGGCGTTGCTGATTATTCGTGCCGTGCCCATTCTCATCTCTATGGGCATTTGTCCCGCGACGCGCGATGTGTCGGCGTATGGCCGCATTACCGTGGCCCTGTACTGCACCACGGCGCTACCGATCATCGTTGCCGTTACGAGCGTTGCCGTCAACGCGGGCGCGCTGTCGCAAGACATCGCGTCGGTTATGGTTGCCGCCGGCGCCATCACGGTGTTCTTGATGCCGCTGCTCGCGCAGCTCTTCTACCGCGTGGTGGATGCTGCGCCGGTTGCCGCCGTGGCAGAGGTTGCCGAGCATCCATCCGATGCACTCGACATCCTGCGCGCCCATCACGACCTAGCGAGCTTGCTCGCGCGCGAGCATGAGCTGCTGACTTCGCATGGCCATGGTCGCGTATTCGAGGGCCTGCCTACGCTCGATACGATTGCCGAGCGTCTTTCCGCCGAGGCGGCGAGCGGCCACATCGATGCCCGCATCGTGGACGCGGCGCACCTGCTTGCCGATAAGACCTATGGAGACGAGGTCGACCCGTCCGAGCTGACTCCGCGCGAGCGCCGCCGCCTGGAGCGCGCCAAGCTCGCCGTGCGCGAATACCGCCGCCGCATGCTGGAGCTCTATGCAAGAGAAGAAGCCCAGGACGACGACGGCAGGTAGCGAGGCGGTCCTTCGGAGAGACCAGGGACGGATGAAGCCCCTGGCGGAAAGTACATCCCGGTTTGAAGGCTCGGAATGGGACGCGTTTTCCGGAACAAGGCCCTTTGGAAAGCGCACCCCATTCTGAGCCGAAAATCTGGGATGCAGTTTTCTTTTCGAACAGAAGAAGGCGCACTGCCTGCTATTGATGCAGGACGCGCGCCTCTTGCATAAAGCTCTGCTGAGGTTTGAAATTAGCTCGCTATGTAAATAAGGAAACCTTAATTCCCAATACTTCAAATTCTGAAATTAGACAATGCATTTCTTGAGTCTTAATTGCAAATATCGGATTAATTCGAAATAATGAAAGACGATTAAGCTATTTGATTTCAAAGGGGCGATGAAGCGATGGCGTACAAGACGCTCGAAAAACTCTTTTATGCAGATTCAAGCTCCGATCGTTATGCTTGCCATGACGAGCTGCTGCGCGAGCGCCTTACTGCCGACGGCACGGTGCGGACTGGAATTCACCTTGAGCATGGTGAACTGTTCGCTTGTGTTCCTTTGAACCTGTCCGTTGCTAGCGAGCGGATCCTCAGAAAAGAGCGAAAGATTTCCAACCTGTGGAACAGCTTGCCTTATGTGGCTTTGGGGGCCTCGATTCGTTCGCTGGTGCTTGAGGAGGTTGTTTTCAGCAACGAAATGGAAGGTGTGCACAGCACACGGCGCCAGATTGAAGCGGCGCTGGAGTCTGCGGAGGATGCCGCGGCCGAACTTTGCGGTGCCGCCGAAAAGGAGCACACTCCTTTTATTGAATTCGCTCGCCTCTACCTTCAGCTGGTGGATGGTTCAAGTCGTCCCGGCAAACCCGAGGATATCCGCGAGATTTTCGATGCCGTCACTAAGGGCGTGCTTGACCCGAAGGACCGTCCGGATGGCAAGATGTTCCGTTTGGGTCCCGTTGTGATTGAGAACAATCGGGGCAAGATTCTCCATCAGGGTGTTTCCTCGGAGCCCGAAATCATTGACCTCCTTGGCAAGATGATAGAGTTGGGCAATCGCGAAGATGTCCCAAGCCTCTATGCAGCCTCAATCTGCCATTTTCTCTTTGAGTATATTCACCCCTTCTATGACGGTAACGGGAGAACGGGGAGATATCTTCTCGCGTTGAGCCTGAACGAGACGTTGTCGCAGCCTACGGTGTTGTCGCTTTCCAGGACGATTGCTGAGAATAAAACCGCATATTACAAGGCGTTTGACGTGGTGGAGAGGCCCCTTAATGGTAGCGATGCAACTCCGTTTGTTGCAATGATTCTTGATTTGGTCGAGCAAACGCAAGATGCCGTTCTGAGCGATTTGGCTGAAAAGCGCGTACAACTCGATGATCTTAAGCGGGCGATCGATGAGCTCGACGATACGTTTACCGAAAGGGCAAAAGATATTCTGTTTTATGCGGCACAGATGCATATCTTCGGTGCCTTTGGCGAATCTACGCTTGATGGTGTATCGAGCTATCTCGATGTGACAAAGCCGACAGCGAGTAGGTCATTGTCGAGCCTAATCGCTGCCGGATATTTAGAAAAGGTGTCCGCAAGGCCGCTCGTGTGCAAGATGACGGTGGCGGGACTTAATCTGCTCGGGCTAGAGTGAATATCGGTTATCAGACAAATGAACATTCCGAGCGCTTGCCCGCCATTCCTCCATGGTGTGAAATCGCTCTTATCCTATTGAGGCGCCTTTGAGGTCGCCAATGGACCGTTGCGGCGAGCGGTGAAAGTTATGATTCAATTTCGCTTGACACGTACGCCAGGAGTTCATCGTCTAAGGCCTTCAGAGAGTTCTTGATTTCCCGCCTGCGCTCGCGAGCCTGTTCGATTTTTGCATCACATTCTCGTTTTGCCTTGAATTCGAACGGGCTGAAAAAGGAACGTCTGCTCTTAAGCTCTCGAAGTTCGTTCCCCAGCCGGTCAAATTCATCTTCGAGCGCTTGTTTTTGCGTCTTTTTAACAGGATTATCTAACCAGTATTTGGCTTGGAACTCTGCTTCTTTTTCAGCGCGCTCACGTTCCTTCTTCTTCTCGGGGTCGTATTCGTCACGCTTTGCCATGTCCTTTTCTAACTGTTCTCTCCGAAGCTGTTTTGCCTCATCGCCAAGGAAAAAGCCGTCGTTTGTTATTTGCCCGCTAGAGTACTGGCTGTAGTATCGGCGATTTGTTCGAACTTTGATACATAGCTCCTCGAGAGTGCACAATATGCCCCAGCATCTTAAGAGCATCTCGTCTGTGGCAGTGCCTTGTTTGGCGACTTTATTGTCAAAGAGGTCGATAGCTAAGCGAGTCGCTTCTATGCAACTATCGTACGCATTTATGCATAGATTAAGAGCTTCTTCTTCGTTGTCATAGTCGAAATCACCTGTCCCGTAGTAATCAAATACACGGACCTTGTTCCACCGTTCCGACCATGTGGAGCAGCCGTTGACCGCAGAGTTTAGGATCGTGATTGCAGCATTGTAATACATTGATGAAATGTTGCGCGCTGCAAGACCGGAAAGGTCTTCGGTAAAGGCGTCGAGGAGCTCTTCGATATTCTCGGGTATCTCGGCACTCTCCCCCTGCTCTTTGCTGAGCCTCTTTACGGCAGCCGTTTGTAATTCACACACGGCCTCTATATTTTTCCATTGGAGTTCACGCGACTGTAAGTGACGAATGAGCCCCGATTGAATTAACTCTAGATTCTTCGCATTCGGTAGATTTGCAAGTTTCTGGCAGAAATAGTCTATCTCAGAGTTTGTGATAGCTCGCAAATGCTCAATGAAACCTATCGCTATGTTTAGCGCGGCGTTTATCTCATCAAAATCTGATGGGGCTCGATTTAGCAGCTTTAGCATATTGATGCATGCTGCATTTGATTCCGACAAGCGATCGTTGTCAAACGTGAGCTGCCAGTCTATCGCTTTTGCCTTTATTGACCATGCCTCGGCGTTCTTAAGATCAATCTCGAGGGCCATGGAGGCATATTTCTCAGCATCAGCGTTGTTACCTGCTTTTTGAGCGGTTCTGGCCAAGGCGAGATATCGATTGACATCTTCAGTGCGGTCTGTTTTCACTGTGCCTTCAACTTGGACAACACCTTCGACCATCATTTTCTTTGCGGTTTCAAGCGTGTATTTCATACCGCAACTTTGACAGACGAAAAAGTCTCCATCCTTGATTATCTCTGTGCTACCGCAGAGTTCGCATTTTAGCGCTTTCATTTCGATTGCTCCATTTCATACCCTTTGCTGTTCATTTCCCGTATTAGTTTCTGCTTTATCTCAAAAACGTCATCCTTGTAAGGGAGATATAAGATGCCGTTTATATCGGACGGTTTTTCTATCGGCGGGTCGGCTTCTTTGAGAAGGATCGCGGTCCTAGACCTGCCGAATTTCATCAGTAACATCCCAAGCTCCAAAACTACGTTCTGGCGAGCTCTTGGCTGCGGTTGATCCTGTTCATTCTTTGGACAGCCTATATCGTCCGGGGTCATAAGTACTATCCCGAAATTAGCGCAAGGGATGTATTCCATTAGTTGTTCGATTACTGTTCGGCCCCCTATAGGCTGATTATCGAGGAAAATAGGCTCGAGATTTAACTCTTCGAGAAGACGTTGGAGTTGGTTTCGGGCGGTTTTATCGTGGCCGTAAACAACGAAAACTTTGTTGTTTGGTTCATCAATGATTTCATCTTCGATGGTTTTCCGGACCTGATCAGCGTTATTTCCTTGACAAAAGAAGCCGCCGCTGTCGTAGACAAATACGGCTGTTCCACTCTCGAGCTTTATTCGATAGCCAATAGTTTTGTATCTCTGGGCCGTTTTTACCGGAATTTCTTTTGAAATAAGAAGCGAGATTAATTTATCCTTATCGATCATTAGCTGTCCTTGCTTGCTTTAACCAGTGCCGCTCTTTGCCTTATCAACGAAGTCATGCGCAATATTTTCGAGTTCGCACCTTCGATATCGTTTGATTCGATTGATTGCGATAGATCACGAAGTGCGTTCGATATTTCATCTTCAATTTGAGCGCTTGCTTCACAACTGGCGGGGTCGGCAAAGCTTGAAGTTTCCAAGAGGCTGGTCATTGATGCGCGCAACTCTGAAGGTGATTCATCTAGAAGCAGTCTTAGCTGAAGTTCAAGGTTCTGCATGGATTGCGATTTGCTTGAAACTTGGTTTTCAACAGTAGATGCGTGAGATTCGGAAGCGCCTGTTGCAAAGAGCGTGGCTGTCGCAGCGCTTGCTAGCAGAAAACTGAGAATTGGAATTGCTGGAAGCGCCTCTGTTTTTAACGCGGACCCTAGCATGCCTAACAACAATTGGACTGTAAACGATACGCCAATAACAAGTATCTTTGAGATACCAAATATCTTAAGATTCTTTTGGGGTCCAAATAACAAGGTTGAAACCACCAGGGCGAGCATGACCAAAGAGAATGCGCTCTCAATCCAAAAGGTAGTTGAGGGTCCAAATAAAAGTACGGCCACGCTTTCGATAACTATGAAGAGGGCTACGGGGATTGCTGCAATATATGCCTGCGTGTTCTTCATTATGACCTCCGTGCTCCGCATTCGGGACAGAACTTCTCGGTTCCAGAGAAGCGATATCCACACTCGGAACAGAACTTTGCAGCACTTTGCTGCGAATTGGTATCCGCAGGGATGGGCTGCGTCGCGGACGTGCCGGTCGCTTGTGAGAGTGCATCGGTCATAACTGACCCCATGGTTCCGCCGACACCGGCCATTACGCCCAGGCCAATTCCCATGTTTGCGTATTCGCCAGTCGCTTCGTTTTGGGCCATCTTTTCGGCAACATCGAAGCTGCGTTCCTGTTGATAGGTATAGCCCTCGATTTGCCGTTTTTCTGCGCGTGCTTTTGCGGAGATTACGGTGCGCTGCGGCGCAGTTTCTTGTTCGATAATGCTGACCTGTCGTTTTATCTGTGCTTCGCGTACGTCGGCATATTGCTTGAAATGGAGGTCCTTAAACTTCTCGTATACCGGATCACCTTCGGGTTTGACGATCGCGGTGACCAGCATTTGCGTTAATGAGAGGCCGTATGCGGCAAAGTCGGGAAGCAGCTTGTTCTTAAGCGAGTCGGATAACTCTTCAAGGTGTGCATCAAGTTCGAAAATGGAGAGTTTTTGTTCGGTAATTACTTGTGCAAGATGAGTTTTTATTCGAGTTTGCAGGAAAGCTTTGAAATAACTGATCAGCTTGTCCTGGGAGAGCAAAGCTTCGGTTCCAACAAGCTTGAGAAGGAGCCTGCGGGGCTCTTTTACAGCAAGAGCCATCTCTCCAGACGCCCCGAGCGAGAGCGGAAATCCATAAGTCGGTTCCATGAACTGAATCCTGGAATTGGTTCCCCAGCGGATGCCCATCTGCTCGATGAGGTTAACAAAGTAGACCTCTGAGTGAAACGGGCTGACACCACCGGTCGTTATCTTCGAAATGCCGTTCAGTAACGGTAGATTTTGAGTCTCAAGTTCATGCCTGCCTGGTCCAAACGAATCCAGGGCCTGTCCATTAAGGAAGAAAATTGCTTCTTGGGTCTCGTGAACAATGAGTTGCGAGCCCGTATTGAAGTCTTCTGAGGGGTGTTTCCAGATAAAAGTTTGGTTGTTGCCCTCATATTTGATGACATCCGTGATGCTCATAGTCACCTTGTTTCCATGGTTAGTAATGTTGATTTGCTAAGATAGCCGTCGTTGCTACGACGGCAAAAGTGGTGCTGAGACCCAGGCGCAGGATGTCGCCGGGGTACAGCCGGGCGGGTGCTCCGGTGCTGATGTCGAGTTCGTTGTTGTCGGCTGTTCGAATCAGATGCGTGCCGTTGGTCGAACCGAGGTCTTGTGCGTACCAAGCATTGTTCTCGGCGAAGATACGGAGATGTCTGGCGGAGACATCCAGCCCAACATCGGTGACAGCGCCGTCTTCGAGTGCGAGCGCTCCGATGGTGGTGCCCATGGCAGAAGGCTCAATGACATAAGGGCCGCCGATGACGAGTTCGTTATCGATCCTGATAAGGCCGATCGCATGTTCGGTGCCCGTTTGTTTTAAATCGCATGGACAGAAAGAAATACTTGAGGGGGTAAACGACCTGACATTCTCTGCGAATTCAAAGCGGTTCCTGATGTACGCGATAGCACGGGCCGGATCGCACCAACAGGCGGTCGAAACAACGAGCGCGATTGAGATAAGAGCCCTGTCATCTTTGTCTGGCTGGCAGCTGACGAGGCGCGAGGCGGCGTTCCGGTAAAGGAACCCATTGCGCCCACAGGCACTGAGCGCTTGAGCCATCGCGTCAGTTGCTGCCGCAATCATGGTATAGATGTCGGCGTTCGAATACCCTTTTTCCTGTAGCTTGTGCAGGATTTGATTCGATGCGCAGGACCAGTCGGTAAAGTAGCGATCTTCTAGGGAGCCCGGCTGCGAGTGCACAATCGTGCGCGAAAGCCAGCTGGTGTCCTGTGCCATTTGGGCGGTAGGCTGTCCATTTGTTAACGGCAGATCGGATAGTAACAGTTCAGCAAGTGCGCGATGGCTCAGGGTAAATGAAGTCTTGAACAGGGAGAACATGACCTCGAGCGGTGTTTGCCGTCTTGGCATGATACTCTCCCTTCCTTGACCTTATTCGCTAAATAAAGGATAAGGGTGCCACTAGCCGATTTTACTGTGCAACAAATTGCACGTCGGCGAGCGGTCGTGCTGCCTGATGCGCTTGCTCCAGAATGAGAGCTGGTTATCTTAGGGGTGCTATACGGTCTCGTTTTGATTAGGATGGCATGACTCAACCGCCCTTCGGGAAACTGTGCCCCGGAATGGATAACCAGATTGGGATGTAGTTTCCGCAGTCCCGACCCGTTGCGGAAACGGTGTCCCAGAATCGGCGTTCGAAACGGGACGCAGCTTCCCTTACAAACAGAACAAGGCGCGCTGCCTGCGGTTGATGCAGACAGCGCGCCTTTTGCGTTGGGCCTCGTTGAGGTTCGAAGTCGTGGCTTGCGACCTTTAGGAGCGGGCGGCTCCGTCGACGGGGAGCACGGCGCCCGTGACATAGGAGGCCATGTCGCTCGCTAGGAAAACGAATGCGTTGGCGACATCCTCGGGCTCGCCCATGCGACCCAGCGGAATAGTGGCGATGATGGGCTTAATAACCTCTTCGGGCAGGTTGGCGACCATGTCGGTCTTAGTCACGCCGGGGGCAACGGCGTTGACGCGGATGCCCATGGGGGCGAGCTCGCGCGAGAGCGACTGGACCATGCCGTTGACGGCAAACTTGGACGTGGGGTAACCGACGCCGGAGGGCTGGCCGTACTTGGCGACCATCGAGCTCGTGGTAGTGATGGTGCCGCCGTGGCCGGCCTCGGTCATAATCTTGGCGGCCGCCTGGTGACCGTTAAAGACAGCGACGACGTTGAGGTCCATGACCTTTGCAAACTCCTCGGCCGTGTAATCCAAAAGGGGCGAGCGCTGGGAGATGCCGGCGTTGTTGACGACCGTATCGAGACCGCCCATGTCGGCTGCGGCCTGCGTAAAGGCCTCGGTCACGGCCTCGAGTGAGGTGAGGTCGCAGGAGCGGCCCCAGACCTTGGCGTCGGGATAGGCGGCCGCCAGCTTCTCAACGGCCGCGTCGGCAGTCTCCTGGCGCGAGCCAAAGACGGTGACGGCAGCGCCTTCCTCGATAAAACGGCAGGCGATCGCATAGCCGATACCGCGCGTGCCTCCGGTGATGATTGCTTTCTTGCCCTCGAGCAACATGGTGCTTCCTCTCATCGCGGGCGGACATACACGGCACAGCATAGCGGCGGCAAAATACAGCTGCCGTCGCATATCGGCAAACGGTATCCACGGTTGTTGACGAACGGTCAAGTTGTTCAAACGTTAGTCGACCAGTTCGCTCAAAGGATGTAGCAAAAGGGGCTCCCATCCAATCGGATAGGAGCCCCTTTTGCGTTATTTGATTTGCCGAGAATCGGGCTAGTTGGCCATAACGCCTTCGGTCCAAGCCTCAACGTCCTCAATGCGCAGGACGTTGGCGACCTCGGCCACGCAGTCGACGCTGGCAAGCTCGGCGGCGGCAGCCTGGACGTCCTTCTCGAGCGCGCGGTGCGTCAGGAAGATGACCGAGCAGGCATCGCTGACGCCCGACTTGCCGTCCTCGACCTGGTTGATGAGCGAGATCGAGATGTTGTGCTTGGCAAAGATGTCGACCGTCTCGGACAGGGCGCCCACGCGGTCGGCGACCTTCAGGCGCACATAGTACTTGGTCTGGAGCTCGTCCATGGGCTTAAAGGCGAGGTTGTGACCATAGGGCTCAATCTCGGGCAGCGGAGCCACGCCGCGGCTGATCTGCTCAGAGAGCGACAGGATATCGCCCACGACGGCGCTTGCGGTGGGGAAGGAGCCTGCGCCGGCACCGTAGAACATGGTCTCGCCCACGGCGTCGCCTACCACATAGACGGCGTTCATGGCGCCGTTGACCTTGGCAAGCATATGGTCTGCCGGGATGAGCGTGGGGTGCACGCGAACGTCGACGCCGGCGTCGGTGTTGCGTGCGATGCCCAGCAGCTTAATGGTGTAGCCGAGCTCGCGGGCCTGGGCGATGTCCTCGGCGCCGATGGTGCGGATGCCCTGCTGGTACACATCGTCGGTGGTAACGCGGGTGCCAAAGCCGATGGAGGCGAGGATGGCTGTCTTGCTGGCGGCATCGAAGCCGTCGACGTCGGCGGACGGGTCCGCCTCGGCATAGCCCTTGGCCTGCGCGTCGGCAAGCACGTCGGCGTAATCGGCGCCCTCGGCGTCCATGCGCGACAGGATATAGTTGGTGGTACCGTTGAGGATGCCGGCGATGGTCAGGATCTTGTTGCCCACCAGGTCGTGCTCAAGCGTGCTCACGATGGGGATGCCACCGCCGCAGCTGGCCTCGCACTTAATCTGCACGCCGCACGCGCGCGCCTTCTCGGCGAGCGTCTCAACATGACGGCCCAGCAGGGCCTTGTTGGCAGAGACGACGTGCTTGCCGTTCTCGAAGGCGGTGGTGAAGATTTCGGTCGCGGGGTGCTCGCCGCCGATCAGCTCGACGACGATGTCGACGGCGGGGTCGGTGACGACGTCGTGCCAGTCACTCGTAAAGGCCTCGCGCTCAATGCCTGCCGCCTCGGCCTGCTCCCAAGCAAGCGCGCAGGCGCGGGTCAGCTTAAGGTCGATGCCGTAGGCTGCCAGGTACTCATCGTGGTGGCTCTTGATCAGACGGGCCACGCCGCCGCCGACGGTTCCCAGACCGATGAGGCCGACGTTCACGGTGCGCAGGGGTTCGCTCATAGATAGCTCCTTCGTGCATCTTATGGATGGATTAACCGCTTAAAGGTTGAGTGCATTCTAGCGTGAACCGAGGGCGCGTGCTCGCCAGGCAACAGGAGTCGCACAAAACGGCACCCCCGAAACGCTGCGGAAACATTGGAAACATGCTCGCTACAAACGGAACTCCGTAACAAACTGTCAACGTTTGCACCATAAGGTTTGCCCTGTACCGCAAGACGGCCGCACCGCGGCCAGCGAAAAGGGGGACACCATGTTTAGCATCAACAACGTACTTAACCGCAGGAGTTTCTTGGTTGGCGCCGCGGCGCTCGGCAGCACCGTCGCGCTTGCCGGTTGCTCGTCGGGTGGTTCTGACGATGGCTCCGCCGATGACGGCAAGACCTTCAAGATCGGTGTCATCGGCCCTCTGACCGGCGCCGCGGCAACCTATGGCGTTTCGGCCGAGAAGGGTGCCAAGCTCGCCGCCAAGGATTTCTCGACCAAGGACCTCAAACTCTCGCTTAAGTCCGAGGACGATGTCGCCGACGGCGAGAAGGCTATCAACGCCTTCAATACCCTGTGCGACTGGGGCATGCAGGCGCTCGTCGGCCCCGTCACGACTGGTGCCGCCGTCGCCGTCTCGGGCGAGATTGCCGATGACATGCTCATGGTTACGCCTTCGGCCTCGTCGCTCGACGTCACCAAGGACAAGACCACGGTCTTTCAGGTTTGCTTCACCGATCCCACCATGGGCGCCAGCGCCGCGAAGTTCTTGGCCGAGAAGTACGCGGATGCCAAGATCGCCCTGTTCTACAACTCCGGCGATACGTATAGCTCGGGCGTTGCCGACGCTTTTGCCGAGCAGGCCAAGACGTCCAAGCTCGATATCGTCGATACCGAAACCTTTAAGGACGACTCTTCCACGAGTTTTACCAACAAGCTGACCAAGGCCAAGGAGGCCGGTGCCACGCTCATCTTTGCCCCGATCTACTACACGCCGGCGTCCGTTTTGCTCAAGAACGCCAAGGACATGGGCTACGACATGACGCTCATGGGTACCGACGGCATGGACGGCCTGCTCTCTGTGGAAGGTTTCGATACCTCTCTTGCCGAGGGCGTACTGCTCATGACCCCGTTTTCGGCTGACGACGAGAAGAATGCCGACTTCGTCAAGGCCTATAAGGATGCCTACGACGAGACGCCTAACCAGTTTGCCGCCGACGCCTACGATTGCGTCCACGCAATCGTCGAGGCTATCGATAAAGCGGGCATCGACCTTACGGCCGACGATGCCGACATTGCCGACGACCTTGCCAAGGCCATGCGCAAGATCAAAATCGAGGGCCTGACGGGCGAGCTCACGTGGAACGACGAAGGCCAAGTCGAGAAGCCCGCTACGGCCTATGTGATTCAGGACGGCAAGTACATCGCCGCCTAAGTGCATATAACGAGACCGGTGGGGCCGTTCTATGCAAGGCAAGGACGCTTGTAACAGAACAGAAACATTACTTTCACATAATAAAGTGGCTAAACTGCATAAACTGATAGAAATACGCATAAATATGGATAAATGGACAAAGCAAAAGAAAAGTTGAAATAATCGCCACTTTTCTCAACTAAAGCGTCTACTATTTTGCGAACGCCGAACACGGCGAAGGATGGCCTGTCGGGTAACCGAAACCCGACGAGATTTGAGAGGAGAGCCGCATGTCGAGCCTCACCGGTAAGTCATTGAACCCTGTTATGAATCGCAGGAGCGTTATCGCGAGCGCAGCAGGTCTGGGGGCGATGTCCATTCTAGCTGGCTGCTCCTCCAACGGCGGCGACAGCGGTTCCGCTTCGAGCGACGCTTCGTTTAAGATCGGTACCATCGGCCCGCTGACCGGCGCCAACGCGTCCTACGGCAAGTCCGTTACCCAGGGTGTCGAGCTTGGCTGCAAGGATTTCTCGACCAAGGAGCTGCCGCTTGCCAGCAAGGCCGAGGATGACCAGGCCGATGGCGAGAAGGCCGTTAACGCCTTCAACACCCTGCTCGACTGGGGCATGCAGGCCCTCGTCGGCCCGACTACCACGGGTGCGTCGGTTGCCGTCGCCGCAGAGTGCGGTAACGACCCCAAGACGTTCATGATCACCCCGTCCGCGTCCTCCGAGGACGTCACCGACGGCAAGGATTGCGTCTTCCAGGTTTGCTTCACCGACCCCAACCAGGGTGTCAACGCTGCCAAGTTCCTGGCGCAGAAGTATGCGGACGAGAAGTTCGTGCTGTTCTATAACTCCGGCGACGCCTATTCTTCGGGCATCGCAGATTCCTTTAAGGCCCAGGCCGCTGAGTCCAAGCTCGAGATTGTTGACGAGGAGACCTTTAAGGACGACTCCGCCACGAGCTTTACCAACCAGCTGACCAAGGCCAAGCAGGCCGGCGCCACCATGATCTTTGCGCCGATCTACTACACGCCGGCGTCCGTCCTGCTCAAGAACGCCAAGGACATGGGCTACGACGTCAAGATGATGGGCTGCGACGGCATGGACGGTATCCTGGGCGTTGAGGGCTTCGATACCTCTCTTGCCGAGGGTCTGCTGCTCATGACCCCGTTCTCCGCCGACGACGAGAAGAACGCCGACTTCGTCAACGCTTACAAGGATAAGTACGGCGATACCCCCGACCAGTTTGCCGCCGACGCCTACGACGGCGTGCACGCGGTGGCCGAGGCCGTCAAGGAGGCCGGTCTTGGTGTCGACGCCGACCCGACCGAGGTCGCCGAGAAGCTGTCCAAAGCTATGCTCAAGATTACCGTTGACGGTCTGACCGGCAAGCTCACCTGGAACGATAAGGGCCAGGTCCAGAAGGAGCCCACGGCGTACGTCATCACCGACGGCAAGTACGTACAGGCCTAATTGGCCGCCTTACATAGAGCGGTTTTGATCCCAAGCAGGGGAGGTTTTGGCCTTCCCTGCTTGCTTGGTATCTAGGGACAGTGTAACGTCCCTGTTTCATACATTAAATGGAAACCTATTCGAAAGGGGGATGTGGAACATGACGGTCTTTATCCAATACCTGGTCAACGGCCTGTCCATGGGCAGCGTCTACGCCATCATCGCGTTGGGCTACACCATGGTCTACGGTATCGCCAAGATGCTGAACTTCGCTCACGGCGACGTCATCATGGTCGGTGCCTATGTCTCGTTCTGTGCCACGTCGTATCTCGGCCTCCCGGGCTGGGCATCTGTAATTCTTTCTTGTGTGGTCTGTACCGTTCTCGGTGTTCTCATCGAGGGTCTGGCCTATAAGCCGCTGCGCCAAGCAGGCCCGCTGGCCGTTCTGATCACGGCTATCGGCGTTTCTTACTTCCTGCAGAACGCCGCGCAGCTTCTGTGGGGCGCCACGCCCAAGAACTTCACTTCGCTCGTCACCTTCCAGGTGCCGGAGTTCTTGGCCAAGTTCAACGTAAGCGCCGTCTCGCTCGTCACCATCGTCGCCTGCCTGGTTATCATGGCCGGCCTGATGTTCTTTACAGGTAAGACCAAGATGGGCAAAGCCATGCGCGCCGTGTCCGAGGACAAGGCCGCCGCTCAGCTCATGGGAATCAACGTCAACCGCACCATCTCGATGACGTTCGCCATCGGCTCTGCCCTTGCCGCCATCGCCGGCGTGCTGCTGTGCTCCTACTCGCCGGTGCTGCAGCCCACGACGGGCGCCATGCCTGGCATCAAGGCTTTCGACGCCGCCGTCTTCGGCGGTATCGGTTCCATCCCCGGTGCCTTTGTCGGTGGCATTCTCATCGGCATCATCGAGGCGATGGCGCAGGCCTACATTTCCACGAGCCTTGCCAACTCCATCGTCTTTGGTGTTTTGATCATCGTCCTGCTCGTCAAGCCTGCCGGCCTCTTGGGCAAGTACGTCCCCGAGAAGGTGTAGGTGAGCGGCATGAAGTTTCTTAAAGACAAGCAGACGCGTCACGACTTTGTCACGTACGCCATGTGCATCGTGGCCTTCGCCATCGTGTTCTTTATGCAGTCTAACCACATGATTCCGCGCATGATCGCCGGTCAGCTGGTTCCCATCACGGCCTATATCGTCATGGCCATCTCCCTTAACCTCGTCGTCGGTATCGCGGGCGACTTGTCGCTGGGCCACGCGGGCTTTATGAGTGTCGGCGCCTATACGGGAATCGTCACCGCCGTCGCGCTGGAGAGCGCCGTTCCCTCCGATCCGGTGCGCCTTATCATCAGCATTGTGGTCGGCGCTATCGCCGCTGCCATCTTGGGCTTCTTGATTGGTATCCCGGTCCTGCGCCTGAGCGGCGACTATCTGGCCATCGTGACCCTGGCTTTTGGCGAGATCATCAAAGAGATCGTCACCTGCCTCATTGTGGGCGTCGACTCCCGCGGCCTGCACGTGATCTTTAACATCACGGGTAACTCTACGATCGACGACCTGCACCTGCTCGAGGACGGCACCGCCATCATCAAGGGCGCCCAGGGCGCCTCGGGCGTGTCGACGTACTCGACCTTCCTCGCCGGTGCCATCCTGGTCATGGTCGCACTCGTGATCGTACTCAACCTGGTTCGCAGCCGTACCGGCCGTGCCATTATGGCCGTGCGCGATAACAAGATTGCAGCCGAGTCCGTAGGCATCTCCGTCACCGAGTACCGCATGATCGCCTTCGTGGTTTCCGCTGCCCTCGCCGGTGCTGCCGGAGCCCTCTTCGGCGGTAACTTCTCGCAGCTCTCCGCCACCAAGTTCGACTTCAACACGTCCATTCTCATCCTGGTGTTCGTGGTCCTGGGCGGTCTGGGCAATATGCGCGGCTCCGTCATCGCGGCGGCGCTGCTCACGGTGCTTCCCGAGCTGCTTCGTCAGTTCTCGGACTACCGCATGCTCATCTACGCCATCGTGCTGATCCTGGTCATGATCTTTACCAACAATCCGCAGCTCAAGGCGTTCTTCGGTCGCGTCAAGGACCGCTTTGCTTCCAAGAAGGAGGTGGCAGCCGATGCCCAGTAAATTTGAGTTCAACAAGGGCAAGATGGTCCCGTATCCTTCTGGCGCCATCGTTCCCGACCGTGACCTAGGCGAGCGCCCGGCACTCGAGTGCATCCACCTGGGCATTGAGTTCGGTGGCCTTAAGGCAGTCGACGACTTTAGCCTGACTATCGGCAAGACCGAGATTGCCGGTCTGATCGGCCCCAACGGCGCCGGTAAGACCACGGTCTTCAACCTGCTCACCAAGGTGTATCAGCCCACGCACGGCACCATCCTGCTCGACGGTGAGGACACCTCGGGCAAGTCGGTCTACCAGGTCAACCGCATGGGTATTGCCCGTACCTTCCAGAACATTCGCCTGTTTAATACCATGACGGTGGAGGATAACGTTAAGGTCGGCCTGCATAACCAGGAGCGTTACTCCGGCTTTGAGGGCGTGCTGCGCCTGCCGACGTATTGGAAGCACGAGAAGGCTGCTCACGAGCGCGCCATGGAGCTGCTGTCCATCTTTGATATGGAGCATCTGGCAAACGAGCAGGCCGGCTCGCTGCCTTACGGCGCCCAGCGTCGTCTGGAGATCGTCCGCGCGCTTGCCACCAACCCCAAACTGCTGTTGCTCGACGAGCCTGCCGCCGGCATGAACCCGTCCGAGACCGCGGAGCTCATGGAGAACATCGTTAAGATTCGCGACACCTTCGGCATTGCCATCATGCTTATCGAGCACGACATGTCGCTCGTCATGAATATTTGCGAGGGTATCTGCGTGCTCAACTTTGGTAAGGTCATCGCCAAGGGCACGGCAGAGGAAATCCAGAACAACGACGCCGTTATCGAGGCGTATCTGGGTAAGCAGGATAAGGGGGAGAACTAAATGGCAGAGCCGATGCTTTCCGTCTACAACATCAACGTCTGGTACGGCGCCATCCACGCCATCAAGGATATCTCCTTTAACGTTAACGAGGGCGAGATCGTGGCCCTGATCGGCGCCAACGGTGCCGGCAAGTCTACAACGCTCAAGACCGTCTCGGGCCTGCTGCGCTCCAAGACCGGCTCCATCAAGTTTATGGGCGAGGATATTACCCATACGCCCGCTGATAAGCTGGTTGGTAAGGGCCTGGCTCAGGTTCCCGAGGGTCGTCGCGCCTTTTTGCAGATGACGGTCGAGGAAAACCTGGAGATGGGTGCCTATACGCAGCCCAAGTCCACGGTGGCTCCGGGCCTGGAGCGCGTCTACGAGCAGTTCCCGCGCCTGAAGGAACGTCGTCGCCAGGTCGCCGGCACCCTTTCGGGCGGCGAGCAGCAGATGCTCGTTATGGGGCGCGCCCTTATGAGTAACCCCAAACTTCTTATGCTCGACGAACCTTCCATGGGTCTGGCACCGATTCTGATCGAACAGATCTTCCAGATTGTCGAGGACCTGCACAAGGCCGGTACCACGGTACTTCTGGTCGAGCAAAACGCGCAGATGGCGCTTTCGATTGCTACGCGCGGTTACGTGCTCGAGACTGGCAAGATCACCATGACCGGCACCGGCCAAGAGCTCCTGCACGACGACAACGTGCGTAAAGCCTACCTGGGTGGCTAGGAAGTTCCGCCGTTCTACCGAACGGCGGACCAGTTGACGCTGCGCGGGCACCAGAGCGACAACTTGTCATTCAAAGAGGACGGCATGACCAGAAGGTCTATGCCGTCCTCTTTTCATGTCAAGTTGTCGCTCTGGTGCCCGCTCGCTGTCCGTCCTCTGCCTGCGGCGTTGCTTTGGTTCTGTCCCCCTTATGTTGCGGTGGAATAGGGACTAAATGGGAGTCTCAGAGGCCAAAAGAGTCCCTATTCCACCGCAATTTCATGGGGATGTGTGACAATGCCCGTCGGAAAACATCTGCTGTCTTTGGGGGTCTATCTATGCTGTACGAGTTTTGTGCCGAGAACTTTGAGCGGGTGCCGGCAGCTATCGATGCCGGTGCAAAGCGCATCGAGCTGTGCGACAACCTCGCCGTTGGTGGCACCACGCCTTCTGCCGGCGTTATCAGCGCTACAGTCAGCTATGCTCACGAGCATGACGCGCGAGTGATGTGCATGATTCGCCCGCGTGGCGGTGTCTTTCATTACAACCAAGACGAGCTGCGCATGATGGAGATGGACCTGGGCCTTGCCGTAAGCGCCGGCGTTGACGGCTTGGTCTTTGGCTGCTGCAAGCCCTGCGCTGGCGGATGGGCGCTCGACGAACTTACGCTTGGCGCCCTCGTGATGGCCGCGGGCTGCGCGACCGAGGAATGCAAGCGTGAGCCCATCGACATCACCTTTCACATGGCGTTTGACCAGCTCTCGCCCGAGGCTCAGCTCGATGCGATTGATACACTTGCCGACTGCGGCGTTACGCGCATCCTCACGCATGGCGGCGCTGCCGGTACGTCGATCGAGGATAATTTCGATCACCTGGCTCGTTTAATCGAGTATGCGGGTGATCGTTTGGCCATCCTTCCCGGCGGCGGCATCACTACGGCAAATCGCGACGCGGTCGCGGCGGCGCTAGACGTCTCCGAGCTCCATGGCACCAAGATCGTGCCGCTGGAGGTATAACCCGTGGCGCTGGTATTCGATGTTCAGCAGGCGAGCGGCAAGCCCGACGACAACCGTCGCCCCGGTACCGCGTGTCCCTTTTGCAACACGGAGGGGCTCGCCAACATCATCCAGCGCGACGGTGACTGCATCTGGCTCGAGAATAAGTTCAAGACCCTGCGCGCCACACGTCAGACCGTATTGATCGAGTCTGCCAATCACGACGCCGACCTGGTGACCTATGAACCGGATGAGCTGCATCATGTGATGCGGTTTGCCCTGGGCTGTTGGCAGCAGATGATCGATTCCCAACAGTACCGCAGTGTGCTCATGTACAAGAACAAAGGCCCGCTTTCGGGCGGCAGCCTCGTCCATCCACACATGCAGATTGTGGGCTTGGAACAGGAGGACGGCTATGCGGCGCTGACCTCAGCCAACTTTGAAGGCATCAGTGTCTGGCAACAAGGGAGAATCTCGGTCGACATCTCAACCGAACCGATCATGGGGTTCTTTGAGGTCAACGTTTCAGCCCCGCAGGGAATCGCCGCCAGCGATGGCGCGCGAGACCAGGCCGAGACGGACCTCTTCGCCGATGCGATTCAGGTAGCTCTGCGCTATATCCTGAACGAGCACCATGGTGGTCGCGCAGAGTCGTACAACTTGTTCTTCTACCACATGGACGGTCGGACCATTGCCAAGGCGCTGCCGCGTTGGGTGGTTTCACCCTACTTTGTCGGGTATCGGCTGGCTCAGGTCAATGCTGAGACCACGCTCGATGTCGATGCGGAGCGCCTGCGCGCGCATCTGGAAACGCTCGTATAGCAAGACTAGCCCCGCGTAATGCGGACAGTCTAGCGTGCCATGGCGTCGCGGCCGGCCTCGACCCGCTTGCGCTGGGCGGCGCGCTCCTCGCCGGTCAGACGCTCAAAGAAGTGCCCGATAAGCGAGGCGAGCACCTGCTGAAACAACGTTCCACACATGACGGGAAACACAACTTCGCCCGGAAAGTATTGCGTGGCGATGACGGCGCCCGAAGAGATATTGCGCATGCCGCAGGTAAAGCACATGGTGGTCGTTTCGCTATATGGCAGATGCAGCGCGCGGGCGACCAGAATGCCGACGACAAAGCCGCTGATGGCGAAGACCAAAATAAAGAGGGCTACTTCCAAGCGCACCGCGTTCATGTGCAGCATGTACTCGCTCATGGCGGTGGAGTTGGAGGCGATAACGCCCATCATCATGAACTTGCAGGCGGGCGAGAGCGCGGGGGAGAGTTTTTCGTGCCCCCATCCGCGCGTGAGCTCGTTGATCACGATGCCGAGCACGGCGGGGATGGCGATCATAAAGGCCATGCTCTGCATCATACTTGGCACGTCGATCGAGACGGTGGCGCCCAGCAGGAGCTTGAGCGTAAGCGGAATCGTCACAGGTGAGATGACCGAGGACGTCAGGATGATGGTGAGTGCGAGCGGGCCGTTGCCGCCGAACATGCTGATCCACATAAAAGCGGTGACTGCCACGGGCACACTGTATTCGAGCACGATGCCGCAGACAAGGTTGGGGTTGGAACCAAAGAACAACGATCCCATGGCATAGGCCGCGATGGGAATAAGCGCCGCCGAGACCAACAACGCCAGAATCAGGTGCAGCGGACGGTGGAACACCTCGGCTACCTGGTGAAAGGTGTTGCTGAGCGCACCTTGGAACGTCATAAAGGCAAACAAGGTGGGAACGATGGGCTTGAGAACGCCGATTTGTTGGGGAAAGAGCACGCCGAGCGCCACGCAAATCGGAACGATGATTTGCATGTGCCCCGCGAGAAACTTGCCCAGTCCAACCCATTGCTTCATATGCTCTTGTGACTCCCTTTGCTCGTGAATCCGTTTTGACTGGATATGCTAGACGCTCACATGTGTCCGTGCGTCAGAAACGCTCGATTATTTCGAGGGTATTACCGGCATCGTTTACCGAAACCGCGGCGTGCTGGACGTTGTGCGTCCGCGCTGCACGGTATAATAAATCCGTTCAACAGATCTGCCTGCCGAAGCGGGCATACACAGAGGACTCATCGCTATGAACCGTGAGAGGTATCGCGGCGACCTGCCCCTATCGGGGGTGGGTGCCTATGTCATCGCTTAAGACGACGCATCGCTGGGCGGTCGCTCAGCAAAATCCCGAGCTCGAAAAGGAACTTTCGGCTGGTCTGGGCATTCCCAGGCTGGTGGCGCGCATTATGGTCGCGCACGGCATTGGCTCCATCAAAGAGGGCCAATTGTTTTTGACGCCTTCGCTCGATCGCGACTGGGCGGACCCACTCATTATCCCGGGCATGTCGGTCGTTGCCGACCGCGTTGAGCGCGCTATTCGCAACCACGAGCACATTGCAGTCTTTGGCGATTTTGACGTTGACGGCATTACGTCGACCTGCCTGTTGACCGAGGCGCTGCGCACGTTTGGCGCCGATGTCACGCCGTTTATTCCGCATCGCTTTGATGAGGGCTACGGTCTTTCGCGCGCGGCACTCGACCGCGTTAACGAGCTCGCTCGCCCCCAGCTGATCGTGACCGTCGATAACGGCATTGCCGCCAAGGAAGAGGTTTCCTATCTGGAGAGCCTGGGGATCGATTTGGTGGTCACGGACCATCACGAGCCCTCCGACCAGGTGCCGCAGGGTGTGCCCCTGACCGACCCCAAGCTCGAGGACGAGGGCCCCTCGCGCGAGCTTGCCGGTGCTGGTGTGGCGCTCAAGCTGGTGCAAGTCCTGGGTGAGCGCCTGGGCAAGCCGTCGTATTGGCGTTCGCTAATCGAGGTCGCGGCGCTGGGCACCGTGTCCGACATGATGCCGCTCACGCCCGAGAACCGCGCGCTGGTTGCCGAGGGCATCCAGCAGATGCGCGTAACCGCTCGCCCCGGCTATATCGCGCTTGCCGCGCTCGCCAAGGCGGACCTTTCGAGCATTACGGCGGATGGCCTGTCATTCTCGCTCATTCCCCGCTTAAACGCTGCCGGTCGCATGGCCGATCCCAAGCTGGCGCTCGACCTGCTGCTTGCCCGCAATCCCATCGAAGCAAGCGCGCTGGCGGCTGAGCTCGAGGAAATCAACTGCCAGCGCCGTGAGATCGAGGCGGAGCTCACGCGCGATGCCATGGCAAAGGTCGAGGAGACCTATGACGGCGGACGCGCGATCGTCGTGGGCGGCGAAGGCTGGCACGAGGGCGTCAAGGGCATCGTGGCAAGCCGTCTGACCAACCGCTACCACGTGCCGGCGCTGCTGTTCTCGATCGAGGATGGTATCGCGCACGGCTCTGGTCGCTCGGTGGGCAAAGTTAACCTGTTTGACGCTATCGAGCGCTGTTCCGACCTGATGATTCGTCGCGGCGGACATGCCGGCGCGGTGGGTGTGACCATCGAGGCGTCCAAGCTCGATGAGTTCCGCCGTCGCCTTTCCGCCGTGTTGTCCGAGCTTCCCGCCGAGGACTTTGAGGACACCGACGAGGTTGCCGCCACGGTCGACCTTTCCGAGCTGAATATCGAGACTATAGAGCAGATTTCCCGCCTTGAGCCGTTTGGCCAGGGTAATAAGGTGCCGCTGCTGGCCGCCGAGGGCGTGACGATGTGTGATCGCGCCGTGGTGGGTAAGACCGGCGAGCATATGCGCTTCGTGGCGACGGATGGCGCCGCGAGTGTGCCGGCCATCATGTTTCGTGTACCGCAGATCGACAGGCTTATCAATTGCGACAGCGCCGTCGACTTGGTGTTCGAGGCCGTTGCCGAGCATTGGCAGGGTCGTGTGAAGCCCAAGCTCATGGTCAAGGATGTTCTGGTCCGCGATAGCACGCTGCCCAGCGTCGACGATCCGGCATGCGAGCTTCGTCGTGGCGTGCAGCCGGCGGATTCCGGCCTGCGCTTGGAGTCGCGCAAGCGCGAGACGCTCGCCCAGCTTTCCTATACCGAGCTCACGCGCTCGCTTATCCATAGCTTTATCGGATCGAACCAGCCGCACCGCGCGCAGGTTGAGGCGCTCGACGCCTTGGCCGATCACCAGAGTGTCTTGGCGGTTATGGGAACGGGCCGCGGCAAGTCGCTCATCTTCCATGTGCATGCCGCGCGTGAGGCGGTGCTTCGCGGACGTGCGAGCATCTTTGTCTATCCGCTGCGTGCGCTTGTTGCCGACCAGGCCTATCACCTCTCGTCGACGATGGCATCGCTTGGCATTGGCGTTGGCGTGCTTACCGGCGAGACCGTGGAGGCCGCGCGCGATGACGTGTTCGCCGGCCTAGCTTCGGGCCGCACCGGTATCGTGCTCACGACGCCCGAGTTCCTATCTATCCACCGTGACCGCTTCGCGCGTTCGGGCCGCATCGGCTTTGTCGTTATCGATGAGGCGCATCATGCCGGTCTTGCCAAGGGCGGCGACCGCAGCGCCTATCTCGACATGCCCGATATCCTCAAAGCCCTGGGCGACCCGGTCGTTATGGCTGCGACGGCCACTGCGACGGCTCCGGTTGTGGCCGAGCTTGCCCGCATGTTGCCGATCACTCGCACGGTGGTCGACGAGACGGTGCGCGAGAACCTGCGGCTCGAGGACGACCGCGATCTTGCAAGTCGCGAGAACCGTTTGGTGTCGATTGTGGCGACGGGGGAAAAGACCGTCATCTACGTCAATTCGCGCGACCAGTCCGTGGCGCTCGCCAAGACGTTGCGCAAGCGTGTGCCCGATTGCGCAACCCATATCGCGTTCTATAACGCGGGGCTTGTGCGTTCCGATCGCCGTCGCGTGGAGGAAGCATTCCGAGACGGCAGCCTCAGCTGCATCGTCTCGACATCTGCCTTTGGCGAGGGCGTCAACCTGCCCGATATCCGCCATGTCGTGCTCTATCACATGCCGTTTGGCGGCATTGAGTTTAACCAGATGAGCGGCCGTGCCGGTCGCGATGGCCAGCCCGCCGTGATCCACCTGCTCTATTCGTCGCGCGATGCCCGCATTAACGAGCGCCTGCTCGACTGCTACGCACCCGAGCGCGACGAGCTCGTCACACTCTATCGCGCGCTGCAGACCATGTGGCGCTCCAACCGCGGCAAGACCGGGGATGATTCATTCTGCGCAAGCGATATCGACATCGCGCAGATGTGCCTTGCCATCGATGCTCGCACGCCGGTCGACGAGCGTTCGGTGGAAAGCGGCCTGGGAATCTTCGAAGAGCTTGGTTTCTGTCGAGTTTCGGGGTTTGACGACACTCGTCGTATCGCGATGGCCGAAAACCCCGGCCGCGTGCAATTGAGCAGGTCAATTCGCTATTTGGAGGGCTTGCGCTCGCGCATGGAGTTCTCGGCTTTCCGGAGCTGGGCGCTCGATTCGTGCGCTTCTGATATGCTAGCCAAAGTTAACCGCCCGATCGTACCGCGGGCCTAGGGGAAGGGGACCTCGATGGATGCCGCAGCCCGTACCGCCCATGATTCCACCCTCCAGCCGTTTTCGGAGATGGAGCACTATAAGCATGCCGATGAGCTGCCGCCCGAGATTATGGCGGACAGCTACGACAAGCTGGAGCGCCTGTGCCTCAAATATATGAATGAGGACGACTTTTCTAAGGTGGAGCAAGCCTACTGCTTTGCCGCCGAGAAGCACTGCAACCAAAAGCGCCGCTCGGGCGAGATGTACATTAACCATCCCGTCGAGGTTGCCA
Source organism: Collinsella aerofaciens (assembly GCF_039836695.1). Taxonomy (GTDB): domain Bacteria; phylum Actinomycetota; class Coriobacteriia; order Coriobacteriales; family Coriobacteriaceae; genus Collinsella; species Collinsella aerofaciens_BD. Next base: position 200,032 of record NZ_JBDPAC010000002.1, read on the forward strand.
TCATTTTGGCCGATCTCAAGATGGACTGTGACGTGGTGTGCGCCGCGCTGCTGCACGATACCGTCGAGGATACCGAGACCTCGCTCACCGATGTTTCCGGCCTGTTTGGCGATACGGTGGCCGAGCTCGTCGATGGCGTGACCAAGCTCACCAACATCGAAGTCGACAGCATGGACGAGAAACAGGCCCTCACGCTGCGCAAAATGTTCCTCGCCATGTCCAAGGACATTCGCGTCATCATCGTTAAACTTGCCGACCGTCTGCACAACATGCGAACGCTGGCAGCCCTGCGCGAGGATCGTCGCCTGTTTAAGGCTCGCGAGACCATGGACGTGTACGCGCCCTTGGCCGACCGCCTGGGCATGAGCTCTATTAAGTGGGAGCTCGAGGACCTGTCCTTCTTCTACCTGGAGCCCGATGCCTACCAGCGCATTGCGCGCATGGTGGCGGAGTCGCGCGAGGTCCGTGAGCGCTATCTGGCTGAGACCATCAAGACACTCACCGACGAGCTCAACCGCATTGGCCTGGAAGGCTTCCAGATCAACGGCCGTTCCAAGCACTATTGGTCCATCTACCAAAAGATGAAGCGCAAGGGCAAGGAATTCTCCGAGATCTACGACCTGGTGGCACTGCGCGTCATCACGCATTCGGTGCGCGATTGCTACTCCACGCTCGGCGCGGTGCATACGCTGTGGCACCCCATGCCCGGTCGCTTTAAAGACTATATCGCCATGCCCAAGGTCAATAACTACCAGTCGCTCCACACGACGGTTATCGGCCCCACGGCCCGCCCACTCGAGATTCAGATTCGAACCTACGAGATGCATGAGCAGGCCGAGTACGGCATTGCCGCCCACTGGCTATATAAGAAGTCGGGCGGATCGTCTGCGTCTAAGACCAATGATGCCCAGCGTCTGGACGACCAGATTAACTGGCTTAAGCACTCACTCGATTGGGCTGCGTCTGATGAGATTACCGACGCCAAGGAATACCTGCATTCGCTGAAGGTTGACCTCTTCGATCAGGAGATCTTCGTCTTTACGCCCAAGGGCGAGGTCATGGCGCTTCGTGCCGGATCCACGCCGCTCGACTTTGCCTATGCCGTTCACACCGAGGTGGGAAACCATTGCGTCGGCGCCAAAATCAACGGTGCGGTGGCTCCGCTCACGCACGAGATTAAGACGGGTGACCGTGTCGAGATCCTGACGAACAAGAGTTCCAAGCCGTCGCGTGATTGGCTCAAGATCGTCAAGACGCCTTCGGCTAAGTCCAAGATCCGCCGCTATTTTGCCGCTGCGACCAAGGACGACGACGCTGCTGCTGGTCGCGATATGCTGGCCAAGGACCTGCGTAAGCGTGGCTATGGCATTTCTACGCCGCGTTCGACGCGTGCACTCAACGCCGTGGCGGAGCAGTTTAACTTCAAGCAGCTCGAGGACCTGTTTGCCGCCGTCGGCGCCGGCAAGGTTGCCCCGCGCGCTGTGGGCAATAAGGTCGAGCAAATCTTGGACCCCAAGCCCGAGGAACAGCTCACCAAGGCCGAGGCTATCGCCGAGGTCGTGAAGCAGCCCGCTCGCGGCTCCAACCGCAAGCCGCAAAAGCGCGGCAAGAGCGCCAGTAACGGGATTATCGTCAAGGGCGAGAGCAACAGCGGCCTGCTGGTCCGTCTGGCTCATTGCTGCAACCCCGTGACGGGCGACGACATCGTCGGCTTCATCACGCGCGGTCGTGGCGTTTCGGTGCATCGCGCCAACTGCCCTAACGTCAAGGGTCTTATGGAACATCCCGAGCGCATGATTGATGTGGAGTGGGACGGCGCTGCCGACACCCTCTTCCAGGTCGAGATCGTGGTCGAGTGCTTGGACCGCATGGGCCTGCTCAAGGATGTCACCATTGCCATTGGCGATGCGGGCGGCAATATCCTTTCTGCCGCCACGTCGACCAACCGCGAGGGTATTGCAACCCTGCGCTTTATGGTCGAGATCTCGGACGCGAGTGGTCTGGATCCGCTGCTGGCTTCCATCAGCAGCGTCGATTCGGTCTACGACGCTCGCCGTCTTATGCCCGGCGAGGGCGGAGCGCAACTCAAGCGCCGTGTGTAGGTGCGAGAGCCTCTCAGCATCATAGATATTGGTTACGTTCGAGGCATCGTTTGGTGCCTCGAACGTATTTTAGAAGGAGGGTATGCGCGTGGACGATATGACTTTGGACCTGACACCCCGAGGCGCGGCTTCGATTGAGGCGCTCGTCAACGGCCCGATTCAGACCAACAGCTACGCCGTGATTTCGAATGACGAGTGCTTAATCGTCGATCCGGCGTGGGAGGGCGAGCGTCTTGTGGAGCATATCCGCACCGCGCATCCCGAGGTGCGCGTACTCGGCTCTGTCTGCACGCACGGTCATGCCGACCATGTTGGCGGGGTTGCCGGGGTTCGAGCTGTCGTTGGCGACAGCGCGCTATATGAGTTGTGCGCTAAGGACGTGACGGTACCTCGCGCAAATATCGAGGAGCAGCGCGCCATGTGGGGTATCGAGATACCCGATCCGGGTGAGCCGACGCGTTTGCTTGCCGAGGGCGATACAATCGAGGTGGGCGACGTCTGCCTGCAGGTGATTGAGACGCCGGGGCATACGCCGGGCGGCATCGTCCTGTTCGCCGTGACCGAGCGGGGGAACATCGCCTTTGTGGGCGACACGCTTTTCCCGGGCAGCCACGGTCGTACCGATCTTTCCGGCGGTGACGAGGCGGCGATTATGCGCTCGCTCTCCAAACTTGCCAAGATGCTTCCGCCCGATACCGTTTGCTTGACGGGCCATGGCGATTCGACCACGATGGCGCACGAACTTATGCAGAACCCGTTTATGCAGATGTAGGCTCGAAGCCGTCGTCCGAACCACGAAGACCGCTCAATCGTCAAGCTATTTTCCCCAGTGGGTCGATTCTGTGGGGCAAACGGTCAAAATTTGTCCAATCGGATGGTATTCGTGAACAAACGAACGTTTATGCTCGGGTATGTCGTGGTAAAATCTCAGGCGTTATCGGAGCAACCTTACAGGAGGTTTCTTTTATGCTCGTCAACGCAGCAGACATGCTCAAGAAGGCCGAGGCCGGCAAGTACGGTCTCGGTGCCTTCAACACCAACAACCTCGAGTGGACCCTGGCTATTCTCCAGGCCGCCGAGGAGGCCAAGTCTCCGCTGATCCTTCAGTGCACCGCTGGTGCCGCTAAGTGGATGGGCGGTTTCAAGGTCTGCGCCGACATGGTCAAGGCTGCCGTCGAGGCCACGGGCGTTACCGTTCCCGTCGCCCTTCACCTCGATCACGGTTCTTACGAGGACTGCTTCAAGTGCATCGAGGCCGGCTTCACGTCCATCATGTATGACGGCTCTCACGAGGAGACCTTCCAGCTTAACCTCGACCGCACCAAGGAGCTCGTTGAGCTTGCCCACTCCAAGGGCATGTCCATCGAGGCCGAGGTCGGCGGCATCGGCGGCACCGAGGACGGCGTGACCTCCAGCGGCGAGCTCGCTGATCCTGCTGAGTGCAAGCAGATTGCTGACCTGGGCGTCGACTTCCTCGCCTGCGGTATCGGCAACATCCACGGCGTGTACCCTGCCGACTGGGCTGGCCTTTCCTTCGAGCGCCTGGGCGAGATCAAGGCTCAGACCGGCGACCTGCCCCTCGTCCTGCACGGTGGCACCGGCATCCCCGAGGATCAGATCAAGAAGGCCATCTCCCTGGGTATCTCCAAGATCAACGTCAACACCGATCTGCAGCTCGTCTTCGCCAAGGGCGTTCGCGAGTATATCGAGGCTGGCAAGGATCAGCAGGGCAAGGGCTTTGACCCCCGCAAGCTCCTCAAGCCTGGTCGCGACAACATCGTTGCCCGCACCAAGGAGCTCATGGAGGAGTTTGGCTCCGTCAACAAGGCGTAAGTAGCGGTTTAACTTCCCGCCGGAGGCCCCGTTCGCCCTACGCTTTTCCCTTGCGCTCACCTGGCTTTGCCAGAAGTCGCGCAATGGGAAAAGCTCCGGGTGAACGGGGCCTCCTTTGTTAACTCGCTACAGGGTTACTGGGCTGAATTCATTTTTAGAGGTACCGTTTATCGGTGTTGAGGGTTCCTTTATTGGGGCTTTCTTTTTATCTCGCTACAATGGGCTTCAAGAGTTCTAATGACTTGGAGTTTGGTATGGCTGTTGTTAATGTGTTGCCTTCGGATGGGAAGGTTATTGACGAGGGTCCTGTTGGTTGCTCTGTTGATGTTTGCAATGATGACTTCCGTTTTCTAGATGTTGGCTTGCCACCCGAGATTCTGCGTTTAAAGGACGCGGGGTATCTTTCGCAGGCTATTGAGGCCTGCGACCGTCTACTTGCCCAAAATCCCGATCCCTCGCTTGCTGCCTGCGTTCGTGCCGAGCGGTATCGCATGCTTGAGACGCCGCTTCATTTTTCGGTGTCGCGCGATCGAGCTATTGCGATGATTCGCGAGGAGTGGCCTGAGTTTACCGAGGAGCAGTTTAACGATCTGATTGACCGTAAGCGTATTGACTGGCGCTTTATCGATGGTGAGCTGTTCGTTCTCGACAACTTCCTCGATTCGCTTCGCGTATATCCCAAAGAGGTCCCCGGCATGCGTCCCGATTCTACCGACGGAATAGCACTGCGCAACGAGATGCTCAAGGAGATGGAGTCGCAAAACGGATTGACTCGCGTTATTACGCTTAAGGCGTCCTTGTCTGTCCCCGGCGCTCTAGAGGGGGAGACCGTTCGCGCTTGGCTACCCGTTGCCGCCGCCTGTCGTCAACAGTCTCATATCGAGGTTCTCGATATGACGCCGGAGGGTGCTGTTGCTCCCGCGAACGCTTCGGCGCGTACCGCCTCGTGGTCTTCTTCGAGTGATCGCTCATTCTCGGTGACCTATCGCTATCAAATCAATGCCGCTTATCGCGATATTTATGGGGGTGCGCTTCCGTCGCATCCGTGTATGGACGCGCCGTTGCCCGAAGATATTTCTGAGGACCGTCCGCACATTGCATTTACGCCGTATCTGCAGCAGCTGACGGCCAGCGTTGTTGGCGGACTCGAGGATCCGCTCGATCGCGCCCGTGCTATCTATGATTACCTGACGCAGTATATCGACTATCGCTATCAGCCGCCGTACTTGCTTTTGGGATCTATTGCCGATGACTGCGCGCATTCGCTCCGCGGCGATTGCGGCGTTATGGCGCTCACGTTTATCACCATGTGCCGTATCGCGGGCGTGCCTGCCCGTTGGCAGAGCGGCCTCTACGTTGCGCCCGATTCGGTGGGGTCGCACGACTGGGCAGAGTTCTATACGCCGCAGACCGGTTGGCTCAACGCCGACGTGTCATTTGGATCTTCTGCTCGCAGGATGGGGGAGGAGTGGCGCTGCCGTCACTACTTTGGCAATCTCGACCCATGGCGTATGGTGGCCAACAATCGATTCCAGGCAGAGTTTGAGCCCTCTTTCGACGGCATGCGCGAGGACCCTTACGATAACCAGATGGGTGAGGCTTCGGTCGACGGTCGCGGATGCCGTCAGCGCGAGATGCTACGCACGGTCGAACTCATCGAAATGCTCGAAGTTCCATTTTCGGACTAATCGGTAGAAAGCTGTGATAAACTAACTCACGCATTACGTGCCCGAGTGGCGGAATTGGCAGACGCAGTGGACTCAAAATCCACCGTTGGCAACAACGTGCGAGTTCGAGTCTCGCCTCGGGCACCATACATGCAAGTGAGCGTTCAAGGGGGTTGCGGCCCCCTTTTTCGTGCCGAACTCGCGTGAGCGCGCGAAGCGTTAAGCAAACAGGCCTGCGGCCTGTTTGTAGCGGAGCGTGGCGAGGGCGCCTCGCGCCCGAAGCCCGGGGCTTCGCGAAGCGAAGGCCCTTCGAGTCTCGCCTCGGGCACCATACATGCAAGCGAGCGTTCAAGGGGGTCAAGGCCCCTTTTTCGTGTACGTAATGTGATAACGCGCTGTACGTGTTATTATTCGCAAGGCGTTGTTCTCGCAATGCCCTAAAGAGGAACCCGAGGGTTCCCACCTTTTGGCGCCAATGAGCAGCTGACTGGTCATACAACTTAGATTCCCTTCCTCAAATCGAGGAAGTCTATGTGTACGACCTGGTTGCCGAGAAGCGCCGGGTTATTTTTTTATGAATGGAGGTAGGGAAAATAGCTAAGTCTGATGACACCCGCATCAACGACGAGATCACTGCATCTTCGTGCCGTTTGATTGGCGTCGATGGCTCTCAGCTCGGCCTGTTCGCCATCCGTGATGCCCAGCGCGTCGCCGACGATCAGGGTCTCGACCTGGTCGAGATCGCTCCCAACGCGGAGCCGCCGGTCTGCAAGGTCATGGACTACGGTAAGTTCAAGTACCAGCAGGCCATGAAGGCCAAGGCTGCTCGTAAGAACCAGTCCAAGGTCGAGGTCAAGGAAATGAAGTTCCGACCCAAGATCGACGTTGGCGACTACGAGACCAAGAAGGGCCACGTTCTGCGTTTCCTCAAGAAGGGCGCACGCGTTAAGATCACCATCATGTTCCGCGGCCGTGAGATGGCTCACCCGGAGCAGGGCCTTAACGTTCTCGAGCGTCTCGCCGAGGATCTCAAGCCTTACGCTACGGTCGAGTCCAAGCCTAAGATGGAAGGCCGTAACATGCTTATGCTGCTCGCCCCGATTAAGGGCGCCTTCGATGAGGATAAAGCGGCAAGCGATACCAAGTAACTAGTGTTCTGTAACCGATTAAGGAGTATTTCATGCCTAAGATGAAGTCCCACAGCGGCACCAAGAAGCGTTTCCGCAAGACTGGTACCGGCAAGCTTATGCGCGCCAAGGCTTTCAAGAGCCACATCCTGAGCAAGAAGTCCACCAAGCGTAAGCGTGGCTTCCGTCAGGAGACCGAGATTGCCGCTGCCGACCGCAAGGTCATCAAGTCTCGTCTCGCCTAAGTTCGCGTTCCCGTTTTTCGTTTTACCGTCTAGGAGTTGATAGAACATGGCACGTATTAAGCGCGCTGTTGCCGCCAAGAAGAAGCGCCGTACCGTTATGCACCGTGCGAAGGGTTACTACGGTGCCGCTTCGCGTACTTACAAGCATGCTAAAGAGCAGGTCCAGCACTCCCTGCAGTATCAGTATCGTGATCGCCGCAACAAGAAGCGCGAGATCCGTTCTCTTTGGATCACTCGTATCAACGCTGCTGCTCGCCTGAACGACATCTCTTACTCTCAGTTCATGCACGGCCTGAAGGTTGCCGGCATCGAGCTCGACCGCAAGGTCCTGGCTCAGATGGCTTACGAGGACATCGAGTCCTTCAACGAGCTGGCTACCATCGCCAAGAAGGCTCTCGAGGCCTAATAGATTCTCTTGGATCGCTAGGGGAGTGTCGCGTTGTGGCGGCGCTCCCTCTTTTTATCTGAAGCGCGGTTTACATTGCTAAAAGCGCGGGTAGATAAACACTTACAGGTGACCGATCTCTATATATTCCTGAACCAAAGGGTCATCATCTGATACGTGCGGAAGATCCGCACCAGTCTTTCTATTACCTATAGAAAGCAATATGTTGTGTAGGACTTGTGAAGAGTGGAATTGACGTCCCACAGAGCTTCGCGGTCTGGCAATATATCTCCTTGCCGCGCGGCCCGGTCGGACCGGATGAGCCGCGGGGCGTGCACCTTGAGAACCGGATACTGCGAGGATGGACACACCAGTTGTGTCGCATCCGGGCAGACATCGAACCATTTGAAATGGTCTAACTTGGATTTGTTTTTCGCAAGGCCGCCGAGAGGCGGCCCCGAGAAATTCCTTTTCCTATACTAGAACCATATGAATCGAACGGAACCGATCAGCGAATGACTGAGAGGACCGGACGGGCTCGAAGCCCATATATTTTGGACGGAGAGTTCGATCCTGGCTCAGGATGAACGCTGGCGGCGCGCCTAACACATGCAAGTCGAACGGCACCTATCTTCGGATAGAAGCGAGTGGCGAACGGCTGAGTAACACGTGGAGAACCTGCCCCCTCCCCCGGGATAGCCGCCCGAAAGGACGGGT
>NZ_JBDPAC010000030.1:0-17435 GCF_039836695.1 Collinsella aerofaciens
GCCTGACCCCATATCGTTGGGGCCAGGCCCGATTTTGCCTCTTGACAATGTCCTGCTCATATTAAAAGGAACGTCCCGAAGTACCGCATAAATACCGTTTATCGGAGAAAAAATACCGTTCGCCGGTCATAATGATTGTTCCGGCTTTGGGCTTGTCTACAATAACCCCCGTAAAAGAAATGCGGAAGGTTACCGAGTCCCCTCGGACGTGGGCCTAACCAAAGTCTTTGAACGGGTGTGTCTCAATGGGCGCATTCGATTGATTTTGGTTGGGCTATATTTATGAAGGGACATGTCACCATGGGTTTCTTTTCTCGCCTAATGGGTGGCTCGGATAAGCAGACGACTGCGGCTTCCGAGTTCGAAATCCTCGCTCCCGTTTCCGGCGAGCTTGTTCATCTAGAAAAAACCAATGACCCCGCTTTTAGCAGCCGTGCAGTGGGCGATGGCGTTGCCGTGGTTCCCCAAGAGGGAACGGTGTGCGCTCCTGTTTCCGGCACCGTCGCGGCGCTGTTTCCGACTGAGCACGCGCTGGGCATCATGTCCGACGACAGCTCCGCTCAGGTGATGCTGCATATCGGAATCGACACTGTTAAACTTGAGGGCAAGGGCTTCCATGCGCTTGTTGCCCAGGGCGATCACGTTGACGCGGGCCAGCCCCTCGTCGAGGTCGATTTCGACGTGGTTCGCGCTGCCGGCTTTGATCCTACGGTCTTCGTTATCGTGTGCGAGCGTTCGGAGAACTCGACTCTTCGCGAGCATGCTTCCGGCCCTGTTGCTGTTAAAGAGCCTGTCGTCTGGCTTTCCGAGTAAATTCTTGTGGTGGGCACCGTGGTTATCAAGCGAGTTTTTAACAACAACGTCGCAATGGTCACTTCGGACGATGGCTCCGAGCTCATCGTCATCGGTCGAGGCCTCTGCTTTGGTCGCCATGCCGGCGATGCCATCGATGAGACGTCGGTCGAAAAGACCTACGCGTTGCAGGAGGGAACTTCTCAGGATTCGCGTACGATTGACCGCTTGGCACATCTTTTGGAGTCCATCCCCACCGTCAACCTCGTGATTTGCGAGGACATCGTTCAGATGCTTCGTCGAGAGCTCAATGTCGATATCAATGACAAGATTCTCATTGCTCTCGCAGACCACATCAGCCTTGCTTTGGAGCGCGAGCGCAAGGGCGTCCCCTGCGAGAATCCGTTGCTGCTCGAGATCCAGCAGTTCTATCGCAAGGAGTATGCGCTTGCGGGCCGTGCGCTGCAGATTATCAAGGAGTATATGGGCATCCAGATGAGCGAAGAAGAGCAGGGTTTCATTACGCTGCATATCGTCAACGCCACCATGCCGCAACGCTCCGATCGTTTGATTGTTTCGGTCCAGCTTGTTCGCGACGTGCTCGCGATTGTTTCCAAGCGCTATGCCACGACCCTCGACGACACCTCGCTGCCTTATGAACGCTTCGTTCGTCACCTGCAGTTTTTCGCACAGCGAGCGCTCGATCCTACGGCCGGGCAAATCAACGGAGACGCGCTGTTCCGAATCGATGAAACGGCGTATCCGTGTGCATTCTCGTGTGCGGATGCCATAGCCGCCCACTTGTCGTCTACCTATAACGTTGTCGTTACCGATGCCGAGAAGAGTTATCTCGCATATCACATTGTTAACCTGCTTGGAGAACCTGGTCTCTAGGCATAACGTGCCCACACATCGATTGATATAAGGCAAGGCTCACGGTCTTGTCTAGGGCACATCTGTCTTAATTTGCGGAAAAGGAAGGGGAGTACCGCTATGACCGCAAAAAAGAAGTTCAATTTCAAAGCGCCGTTGGAGGTGTTCGCGAAGTCGATCGTTCAGCCGATGATGTATCTCTCGGTTGCCGGCATCCTGCTCATCGTGGGCATCATTCTGACCAACAAGACCATCTGCGCCATGATCCCTGTGCTGGGCTTCGGTCCGTTCCAGCTCGTGGGCGCCGTTGTCTATCAGTCGCTGATGTTTATCATCAACAACCTCTCGATTCTGTTCTGCGTGGGCATCGCCGGCGCCATGGCAAAGAAGAACAAGGGCCATGCTTCGCTGATCGCCCTGATGTCGTTCTTCCTGTTCCTGCAGGCTAACAACATCGTGCTCAACGCCACCGGCTCTCTTGCCGATGCGAGCGGCATGCTCGGCCTTACCGGAACCGGCCAGGCCACCGTTATGGGCATCCAGGTGCTCGATACCGGCGTGTTTGGCGGCATCATCCTTGGTTGCATCACCGGTGCCGTGTTCAACAAGTACTCGAACAAGCAGTTCCCCATTGCCCTTTCGATGTTCTCGGGCGTTCGCTTCCCGTTCCTGATTATGATCATCATTTCCTGGATCATGGGCGCTGGCTTCTGCATCGTTTGGCCTCCGGTTCAGGGTGCCATCTCCTCCGTTGCCGGCATCATTAAGGAGTCGGGCAACATCGGTCTGTTTATCTACGGCATGCTCAACAAGCTGCTCGTTCCCACCGGTCTGCACCACCTCATCTACACCCCGTTCCAGTTCTCCGATGTGGGCGGCACCCTGACGCTGGGTGATCAGGTTATCGCCGGTGCCTACCCCATCCGTGTCGCCGAGATGGCAATGACGGGCCAGCCCTTCTCCGATAGCACCTACTTCAACAGCTATACCTTTAACAACCTGTGGCCCTACATCGGTATCGGTCTCGCCTTTATCGTCACCGCTTACAAGGGGAACAAGGATAAGACCAAAGCTGTTATCATCCCGCTGATCATCACCGCCGTGCTCTCCTGCGTGACCGAGCCCATGGACTTCCTCTTTGTCTTTGCCGCTCCCGTGCTCTTTGTCGTTCACTCGGTTCTTTCCGGCATCTTCCTGGTCCTGCTCAAGGTCCTCTCCGTGCCCGCTTCGACTGCAGGCGGCATCATCAACATCGTGGTCTCCAACCTGGTTCTTGGTGTCGATAAGACCAACTGGCCGGTTATGCTGGTGCTCGGAGTCGTCAACGCCGCGCTGTACTTCTTCCTCTTCACCTTCCTCATCAAGAAGCTCAACCTCCACACGCCTGGTCGCGAGGAGGAGTCCGAGCTCGCCGAGTCCGTTGCCGAGGGCGAGGCCGCCGCGTCTGTCGCGGTGAAGCAGGGCGCTGTTGCCGCGGCTCCCGCAGAGGGCGTCGATGCAGGTATTGCCGACCTGGTCGCAGGTCTTGGCGGCAAGGACAACATCGAGGAACTCGAGAACTGCTTTACGCGTCTCCGCGTGAACGTTAAGAACCCGGACCTCATCAATGAGGACCTCATCAACCACGTGCCCAACAGCGGCATCAACCGCAACGGCAACAATATCCAGATCATCTTTGGCATGAAGGTCGCCGAGATGCGCGACAAGGTCGAAAACGCAATTGAGAAGGAGCAGTAAACAATGATCATTACTCTGTGTGGTGGCGGATCCACCTTTACCCCCGGCATCGTCAAGTCCATCGCCCTGCGCAAGGACGAGCTCGATGTTGACGAGATTCGTCTGTACGACATCAACGAGGAGCGCCAGCGCAAGATCGGCGTGCTCGTGGACTGGATTTTGCACGAGGACCTTGGCCTGGACATCAAGCTCACGGTGACCACCGACAAGGAGACTGCTTTTACGGATGCCAGCTTCGTGTTTGCCCAGATGCGCGTGGGCGGCTACGCCATGCGCGAACAGGACGAGAAGATTCCGCTGCGTCACGGCTGCGTGGGTCAGGAGACTTGCGGTTGCGGCGGCCTTGCCTACGGCATGCGCACCATCTTCCCCATGGTCGAGCTGATCGATGACGTTGAGAAGTACGCCAAGAAGGACTACTGGATTCTCAACTACTCCAACCCTGCCGCCATCGTCTCCGAGGGCTGCCGTGTGCTGCGTCCCAACGCTCGCATCATCAACATCTGCGACATGCCGATCGCGATCATCGACGTGGTTTGCGCCGCGCTCGATATCGACAAGAAGGATGTTGAGTACGATTACTTTGGCCTCAACCACTTTGGTTGGTTCACCTCGATCCGCCACAAGGGCGAGGAGGTGCTCCCGCAGCTGCGCGAGTACATCAAGGAGCATGAGATTCTGCTGCCCGATTCTTACCTCAAGGGCATGGGCTCGCTCATGGCAAAGAAGCCCGAGGAGGCCACCGACGAGCACCCCGAGCAGAACCGCCACACTAAGGGCAGCTGGTACTACGTCTGGAAGGGCGAGTACGAGATCCTGGAGTGCTTCCCGGAGTACCTGCCCAACACGTATCTGAACTACTACCTGCAGCAGAAGGAGTTCGTCGAGCATTCCAACCCCGAGCGCACCCGTGCTAACGAGGTTGAGGAGACGCGCGAGAAGAACCTCTTCGACGGCATCGACCACTACGAGAAGACGGGCGAGATCGACGAGAGCACGTTCTATGCGGGCAGCCACGGCGACTGGATTGCCGACCTGGCTATCGCTCTGAAGAACGACACCAAGCAGCGCTTCCTGGTCATTTGCGAGAACAAGGGCGCTATTCCCAACATGCCCTACGACGCTATGGTCGAGCTGCCTGCCTACATTGGCAAGAACGGCCCCGAGGTCATCAGCCGCGACAACATTCCTCTGTTCCAGCAGGGCCTCATGATGCAGCAGCTGAACTCCGAGAAGCTCGTGGTCGAGGCTACGATCGAGGGTTCGTACGAGAAGGCGCTCAAGGCCTTTACGCTGAACAAGACCGTGCCGTCGATGAAGGTCGCCAAGGAGGTTCTCGACGACATGATCGAGGCTAACAAGGGTTACTGGCCCGAGCTTAAGTAAAAGCAACAGGGTCGCTGACCGCATACCTAGAGCAATGCCCCGTCCACGTGATTGCGTGGGCGGGGCATTGTCGTTTGGTAACGCGTTTTACCAAATATGGCATTTATCTGCGGTAATGTTCTATTTCACCGCTGAGGGTGACATTTCATGCCGCCTGCCGAACTGCGTGGAGACCTAACAACTTTTTAGGTCAGTGTTGTGCGTGTAGCAATTTCGCCCGGCCTCGCCTCCGGGCTGCCATGTGAGAGGGGATCTTATGGCTCGACTGCATGTAATGGAACGCAGCCACGCTCAGGCCGTCATGGACGACCTGCACGATGCGCTCGGACGCCGTCTGGCGGTGAGTTCGCTCGCCCCGTGTCCCGTTGAGTTTACGGCGGCGCTCGTCAACCTGTGCTCCACCCAGAGCTGCGGCAAGTGCACGCCCTGCCGTGTGGGCCTGAGCGCGCTGAGCGACCTGCTTGCCGATGTGCTCGAAGGGCGCGCCGATGAGTCCACGCTCAACCTGATTGAGCGCACGGCCCGCACCATCTACCTTTCGAGCGACTGCGCCATCGGCTACGAGGCCGGCGCCATGGCACTCACGGCTATTCGCGGCTTTCGCGACGATTTTGAGCACCACATCCGCGAGCACTCCTGCGGCTTTGACCGCGAGGCTCGCGTCCCGTGTGTCTCGGGCTGCCCGGCGCACGTCGACATTCCCGGTTACATCTCGCTCGTCGAGGCAGGCCGTTATGCCGACGCCGTCAAGGTCATCCGCAAGAACAACCCACTGCCGCTCGTCTGCGGCTTGGTGTGCGAGCATCCCTGCGAGATGCACTGCCGCCGTGGCATGGTCGATGATCCCATGAACATTCTCGCCCTCAAGCGTTTTGCCGTTGAGCACAGTGACCTCAACGACCACAAGCCGCATGTAGTGGACAACACCGGCAAGCGCATCGCCGTGATCGGCGGCGGCCCGGCCGGCCTTTCCTGTGCCTACTACCTGGCCGTGATGGGCCACAAGGTGACCATTTTTGAGCAGCGCCACCACTTGGGCGGCATGCTGCGCTACGGCATCCCCAGCTATCGTCTGCCGCGCGAGCGCCTGCAGGCCGAGATCGATTGGATCTTGAGCGCCGGCATCGACGTTGAGCTCGATCACTCCGTCAACGGCGAGGAGCTTGTCCGCCTGCGCGACGAGTTCGATGCCGTCTATCTGGCCATCGGTGCCCATAGCGACAAGAAGCTCGGCCTTCCGGGCGAAGAGGCGCCCGGCGTGGAGTCGGCCGTCAAGATGCTGCGTGCCATCGGCGACGACGAACTGCCCGACCTGAGCGGCCAGCGCGTGTGCGTCATCGGCGGCGGCAACGTGGCCATGGACGTGGCGCGCTCTGCCGTGCGCTGCGGCGCCGAAAAGGTAAGCATCGTCTACCGCCGTCGCATCTGCGATATGACGGCTCAGGACGCCGAAATCGCCGGCGCCCAGGCCGAGGGTTGCGAGGTTCTGGAGCTTACGGCCCCGCTCGCCATCGAGACGGGCGAAGATGGTCGCGTGAGCGGCCTGCGCGTGCAACCGCAGATTATCGGCGAGCCTCGCCGTGGGCGTCCGGCCCCGCGTGCCGCAGCCACGCCCGAGCGCGTCATTCCCTGCGAGCGCGTGTTTGTGGCCATTGGCCAGGACATCGATTCCAAGCCGTTTGAGGACATGGGCATCGTCTGCAAGTGGGGTCGCGTCGTTACCGATTCGGACGGCGCCGTGCCCAACTTCGATGGCCTCTTTAGCGGCGGCGACTGCCAGACCGGTCCCGCCACCGTCATCCGTGCCATCAACGCCGGCCGCGTGGCTTCGGCAAACATCGACCGCTACCTGGGCTTTGACCACAAGATAAAGCTCGACGTGGAGCTGCCGACCGTGCAGTTTAAGGGCAAGCACGAGTGCGGCCGCTGCGAGCTGGGCGAGCGCGAGGCCGGCGAGCGCATCCACGATTGGAATCTGGTCGAGCAGGGCCTCACCGAGGAGGAGGCACGCCAGGAGGCAAGCCGCTGCCTGCGTTGCGACCACTTTGGCTTTGGCGCGTTCCGCGGAGGGAGGAACCTGGAATGGTAGAGCCCAACAACCCCACTGTCAGCGACAACACCGAAAGCGGAGCACTCAACATGGTCAAGCTCACTATCGATAATTGCGAGGTCGTGGTGCCCGAGCACACCACGATCCTGGACGCGGCCAAGTCCGTCGGTATCCAGATTCCCACCCTGTGCTACCTGCGCGATCTAAACGAGATCGGCGGCTGCCGCGCGTGCGTGGTCGAGGTTGAGGGCTGCGACCAGCTGGTTGCCGCCTGCAACAACTACGTGCTCGACGGCATGGTGGTCCACACCAACAGCCCCAAGGCCCGCGAGGCGCGTCGCACCAACGTGCAGCTGCTACTGTCCCAACACGACTCGCGCTGTACGAGCTGCGTGCGCAGTGGTAACTGCAACCTGCAGACCATCGCCAACGACCTGGGCATCTTCTATCTGCCGTACGAGCAGCACCTGGCACGCGAGGGCTGGGACTTCGATTTCCCCATCATCCGCGATAACGACAAGTGCATTAAATGCATGCGTTGCATCAAGGTGTGCGAGAGCGTGCAGGGCTTAGGGATTTGGGATCTGACCAACCGCGCCACGCATACCGCCGTGGGCACCCGCGGGCGTGCGCCGATCGGCAAGACCGATTGCGTCGCGTGCGGCCAGTGCATCACGCATTGCCCGACGGGCGCCCTGCGCGAGCGTGACGATACCGAGACCGTGTTCGATGCCATCGCCGATCCCGACAAGATCGTGCTGGTGCAGATTGCGCCGGCCGTGCGTAGCGCCTGGGGCGAGGAGCTCGGCATTCTGCGCGAGGAGGCCACCGTCGAGCGCCTGGCCTGTGCGCTGCGCCGCGTGGGCTTTGAGTACGTGTTCGACACCGACTTCTCGGCCGATCTCACCATTATGGAGGAGGGCTCCGAGCTGCTCGAGCGCCTGGGTAAGGCCGCCAAGGGCGAGGGTGACAGCCGCGGCTGGCCCATGTTCACGAGCTGCTGCCCGGGCTGGGTACGCTTTGTGAAGGCACGTTACCCCGAGTTTGTCGACAGGCTCTCCACGTCAAAGTCGCCGCAGCAGATGTTCGGCGCCATCGCCAAGACCTACTACGCCAAGGTGCTGGGCGTGGAGCCCGAGCGCCTGTTTGTGGTGTCCGTTATGCCGTGCACGGCCAAGAAGGCCGAGTGCGCGCTGCCGAGCATGGTGGGCGAGGACGGCACGCCCGACGTGGACGTTGCGCTGACGGTGCGCGAGATGGTGCGCATGATCCGCGCGAGCCACGTGAGCGTGGATACGCTGGTCGAGGAGCCGCTCGATACGCCGCTGGGCTTTGGCACGGGTGCGGGTGTGATCTTTGGCGCCACGGGCGGTGTGATGGAGGCCGCCGTGCGCTCGGCCTATTACCTGGTGACGGGCAAGAACCCCGACGCGGACTTCTTTACCGATGTGCGCGGCCTGGACGGCTGGAAGGAGGCCGTGGCCGATATCGATGGCACCAAGGTGCGCGTCGCCGTGGCACACGGGCTGGGCAACGCCGCCCGCCTGCTCGACGCGATTCGCGACGGCCGCGTGAACTATGACTTCGTTGAGGTCATGGCGTGCCCGGGCGGCTGCGTCGGCGGCGGCGGTCAGCCCATCCACGACGGCTGCGAGCTGGCAGCCGAGCGCGGTCAGGTGCTGTGGGGCCTGGATGCCGCTGCGGACATTCGCTTCTCGCACGAGAATCCCGATGTCCAGGCGTGCTACCGCGAGTTCTTGGGCGAGCCGCTCTCGCCGCTGGCCGAGGAGTTGCTGCATACCGACCATCACGCTTGGACGATGCCTAACGAGGGGACGTGCTAGCGATGCACGCGTTTGATGTTGAGGTGTCGCGCCGGGGGTTTGCCTCGGCGCTTGCCGCGGGTGCACTGTCGCTTGCGCTCGCGGGCTGTGGCGGCGGGGCCGCCGGTGCCGGGTCCGCCGCGGACTCGGCTGCCGGGTCTGCTGCGGGCAGTTCTGCTGCCGAGTCGGTCGAGGTGCACGCCGCCTCGCTCAAGGGGCCGACCTCGATTGGCCTGGTGCAGTTTATGGACCAGGCTGCCGATGGCGAGACGGACAATGAGTTCGACTTTGCGATCAACACCGCCGCCGACGAGATTGTGCCCAAGGTCATTCAAGGCGATATCGACATTGCCCTGGTGCCGGCCAACGTGGCGAGCGTGCTCTACAACAAGACCGAGGGCGCGGTGCAGGTCATCGACATCAACACGCTGGGCGTGCTGAACGTGGTGACGGGTAACGCGGACGTTACTTCGTTTGGCGATCTGGCGGGCCATACCGTCTACATGACGGGCAAGGGCACCACGCCGGAGTACGTCATGAACTACCTGTTGGAGCGCGCGGGCCTGACCGGTCAGGTGGCGCTCGAGTTTAAGAGCGAGCCCACCGAGGTGCTGTCGGCCCTGCTTGCCGATCCGTCCGCCGTGGGCGTGCTGCCGGAGCCGTTCAAGACCGCTGCCATCGCCAAGAGCGAAGGCAGGCTGTCGGCGCCGGTGAGCCTGACCGATGTGTGGGACGAGCTGGCAGGTGACACGGGCTCCCGTTTGCTGACGGGCGTGACCGTGGTGCGTCGGGCCTTTGCCGAGGAGCATCCCGAGGCCGTGGCGGAGTTCTTGCGCTGCCATGAGGCGAGCGTGAAGGCCGTCAATGCGGCGCCGGCGGACTGGGCTCAGGCCGTGGTCGATGCGGGTATCGTGGATAACGCCGCGATTGCCGAAAAGGCGATTCCCGGGTGCATGCTCGTGTGCCAGACGGGGAAGGATATGAAGGCGGCGCTCGGTGGATACCTGCAGGTGCTGGCCGATGCGGACGCGAGCGCCGTGGGCGGCAAGCTCCCGGCTGACGATTTCTACTACATGGAGTAGCCCGTGCGTGCGTTTGCTCGACACATGACAGAGCGTATGAAGGCGGTGGCGGCAGCAGGTGCCGTTGCCGCCTTTTGGCTTGCCGTGTGGGTGCTGATGGCGGGTTTCGTGGCGCAGCCGTTGATTTTGCCGGGGCCGGGCGCTGTCGTGGTGGCGTTGCTGCGGCTGGTGTGCGATGTCGGCACGTGGGCGATTCTGGCGGGCTCGGGTGCGCGGATTCTAGGCGGTTTGGCGCTTGCCGCGGTGTGCGGCGGCGTGATGGCGGGAGCCTCGGTGCGGTCGCGGACGTTTGCCCGCCTGGTGGCGCCGGCGCTTTCGTTTGTTAAGGCGACACCGGTTGCCTGCGTGGTGGTCCTGCTGCTCATTTGGTTGGGGTCGGCGCGCGTGAGCATTGCGGCGGTCTTTTTGATGGCGCTGCCGGGCGTATATTTTTCGCTGGTCGAGGGCTTGGCGCAAGTGGATAAGCCGCTGGAGCAGATGTTTCGTCTGCATGGCGTGCGGGGTTGGCGTCTGTTTTGCGCCCACACCTGGCGCGAGGTCCTGCCGTTTGTGCTTTCGTGCGCCCGCGCTGTGATCGGCATGAGCTGGAAGGCCGGCGTGGCGGCGGAGCTGATCGGCATGGCGGTGGGCACCGTGGGTGGGCGCATCTATCAGGCGAAGCTGCTCATCGAGACGGCTGACCTGCTGGCTTGGACCGTGCTAGTCGTGGCGGCATCGTGGGCATGCGAGCGTGTGCTGGTGTGGTTGCTGCGGGCTTCGGGGCCCGCGGCGTGGCGTGCTGCCGTGTGGGCACATGGGCGTGGTACTCGCGGGCGTTCGGGCGACTCTGCTGGCGCCGGCGCTGCTGCGGAGCTTGCGCTCGCGGTGGGCGACCGGGCGCCCTGGGCGCCGGCACTCGACGGACTGGTGCTTCGCGTGCCCGCGGGTGGGCGCGCCTGCGTGATGGGCGCCTCGGGTGTGGGCAAGTCGACGTTGCTCGCGCTGGCGGCGGGGGAGTGCGCACCGTGCTCGATGGTGTTTCAGGATGTGCACCTGGTCGAGGACGTTTCTGCCCTGGATAACGTGCTGGTGTGCGCCGACGCGCACATGGACGCCTCGAGTGCCGCAGCCCTGTTGCGCCTGCTGGTGCCGGGGGTCGATGTGCATGCTCGTGTGGCCGAGCTTTCGGGCGGGCAGCGCCGTCGCGTCGAGATTGCCCGAGCTCTGCTGTGCCCAGGCGACGCGGTGATTCTGGACGAGCCCTTTACCGGTCTAGACATCGCTGCGCGCGACGCATGCGCCGAGGTCGTGCGCGACTTGCTCGACGGCCGCATGCTGTTGCTTGCTACGCACGATGCCGTCGACGCTCAGGCCCTCAATATCTCGGACATCATCACGCTCTAAATACTTACTCAGCAACAAATTGATCCGTTTTTTCTCCGTCCCCATGGGATCGGGTATGGTATTCTATCTGCGGGGTAATACTTAGGAATACCAAGTAATACCAACGCCGTAGAACAAACTCCAGATGCGGGCCAATCGGGTTGCCTTCACAGCCCGTCGCCCAGCCGCGTGGCCCGCATCCATCCGCACCACCGTCGTTTCAAAAAGGAAGCGCCATGGCAGAACACATGACCCCGGTTGTCGCGAAGGTCTTGCCCGAGGAAAAGGCGGCCTTCGCGGCGGCAACCCAGCTCGTGGGCACCACGCCGTCCAACGCCATCCGCATGTTCATCGCCGCCTTCAATCGCTGCGGCACCTTCCCGTTCGACATCTCGCCCAACGGGGCTTTTGGCAAAGACTGTCCCCAGCAACTAGTCGTTAAAGAACGTCCCCAATGACTAGTCGTTGGGGACGTTCTTTAACGACTACCTGTCGGGAGGAGGTTGGCATGCTCAATGCGATGATTTGGGCGCTTGCCTGTTTTGGCGTCGTCGCTGCCGATATTGCCCTGAGCGTCGTTTTGTTCTCCGCCCTTGGCGTCGCATCGGTGTTCATGGGTTTTTCGATCGATGGCCTCGACATTCAATTGCTTCAGGCCGTCGCGCAGACGGCATCGTTTTTGATGGCGCTACTGTGGTGGCGTTATCTGTGGCCGCGTTCGTTTATGGCACGCCGGCAAAGCGAGCATCCGCTCGGCGGGGGAGCGCGTGGGGCGTGGAAACGCATCGCCTGCGTTATCGTGATTGGCTTGGCCCTGCAGGTGGTCGTTGGCTACGTGACCGACGCCGTGCTGTCGCTGTTGCCCGATGCCGCGGCCGACTACAGCGAGCTTGTCGAGGAAACAGGCATGGGCGACACCAGCTATCTCGCCGTCCTGACTACGGTGCTCGGCGCCCCATTTTGTGAGGAGCTGCTGGTGCGCGGCATTATTTTTGAGTTTTCGCTCCGAGCGTTTAATCCGCAGTGCCGCCCACTTTGGAAGCGCCGGCGTCGTGCGAGCGCGCAGGACGGCGCCATGGTGCCCTGGTCGGCCCCGAGTACCTGGGGCGTCGCCGCGGCAATCGTGCTGCAGGCGGCGGTCTTCGGCTTTATGCACATGAACTGGGTGCAGGGTTGCTACGCGGGTGCCGCCGGCCTCATCTTTGGTTGGGTGCTCGTGACGACCGGAAAGCTCCGCTACACGATCCTGCTGCACTTTGCCTTTAATGCCGGGTCGTATCTCATGGGGCTGCTGTGGTTTGTGAACACTCCGCTCGACGTGGTGGTCACGGTTGCCATCGCCGGCTTTGTGCTGGTAGGGGCGATGCGCTCGCTGCGCCACGCGTGTGGGATGGACGCAGCGAGCGCGCCGCTGCCCTAGTTGCGACGTCCGCCGCCGTTGGCGCCCTGCCGTCCCTGGGCCGCGCGATTGCGACCGGCAGTGTTCTGTGCGCGCGACATGCCGCCGTGCCCCTTGCTACCCTTGGGCCCCTTGCCGCCGGCGCCGCCATGCGGTTTGCCGCCCTTCTTGCCGGTGCCATGCCCGCCGCCAGCAGACGTCTCGCCCGGGCGCGGGGGCACGGGACGAATCAGGCAATGCTTGGTGTAGCCAATCAGATCGCGGCGGCCGGCTTTTTCCAGCGCCTCGCGCACGAGCTTGTAGTTCTCGGGCTTGCGATACTGGATGAGCGCACGCTGCATGGCCTTCTCGTGCGGGTCGCGCGCCACGTAGATCGGCTCCATGGTGCGCGGGTCCACGCCGGTGTAGTACATGCAGGTCGACATGGTGGACGGCGTGGGGTAGAAGTCCTGCACCTGCTCGGGCATATAGCCCATGTCGCGCACGGCTTCGGCGAGCTCTACGGCTTCCTTCATCGTCGAGCCGGGGTGGCTCGAGATCAGGTATGGCACCACATACTGCTTGAGTCCGTATTCGCGGTTCAGGCGTTCAAATTTACGGCAGAACGCATCGTAGACGGCTCGGCTCGGCTTGCCCATCACGGACAACACCGCGTCGCTCACGTGCTCGGGTGCCACGCGTAGCTGGCCCGAGACATGATGCTCCAGCAGCTCGCGCAAAAACTCGTCCGAGGCGTCGGCCATGGTGTAGTCGAAGCGGATGCCGCTGCGGACGAAGACCTTCTTGACGCCCGGCAGCTGGCGCAGGTCGCGCAACAGCTGCGTGTAGCCGCTCTCGTCGACTACCATGTTCTTGCACACGCTCGGCCACAGGCAGCGCTTGTTCTTGCACACGCCGTGCTTGAGCTGCTTGTCGCAGGCAGGGCGGCTAAAGTTTGCCGTCGGTCCGCCCACGTCGTTGATGTAGCCCTTAAACTCGGGATCGCGCGTGAGCAGCTCGGCCTCGCGCATGATCGAGTCGTGGCTGCGCATCTGCAACACGCGGCCCTGGTGGAAGGTAAGGGCGCAAAACGAGCACTCGCCAAAACAGCCGCGGTTGGAGCTAATGGAAAACTTGATCTCGGCAAAGGCTGGCACGCCGCCCGCCGCGTCGTAGTCGGGATGCCAATCGCGTGCGTAGGGGAGTTCGGCAACCTCGTCCATCTCGTCGGTGGTGAGTGTTGCCGACGGCGGGTTCTGCACCACGTACACGCTGTTGGGATATGGCTCTACCAAGCGATGGCCGGTGATAGGGTCCATATTTTGCTGCTGCACGTTAAAGCTGCGGGCGTAGTTGAGCTTGTCAGCGGCAAGGTCGTCCCAGCTGGGCAGCAGGTCGTAGTCGTAGACCTCGTCGAGCGAACCCGTGCGGTAAACGGTGCCGTTGATATAGGTGATCTGATCGACGGGCAGCCCCGCGTCGAGCGCGTCGGCGATCTCGACAATCGCGTGCTCGCCCATGCCGTAGATGAGGATGTCGGCGCCCGAGTCGAGCAGCACCGAGCGCTTGAGCTTGTCCTGCCAGTAGTCGTAGTGGGCCAGGCGACGCAGGCTTGCCTCGATGCCACCGATAATGATGGGGGCGTCCTTAAACGTCTGGCGGATGAGGTTGCCGTAGACCGTGACGGCTCGGTTGGGACGGCGCCCCTCCTCGCCACCGGGGGTATAGGCGTCGGTGCGGCGGCGGTGCTTGGTCACCGAATAGTGGTTGACCATGGAGTCCATGTTGCCGGCACTGACGAGAAAGCCCAGGCGCGGCTCGCCGAGCACGGTGATGCTGGTGGGGTCGGTCCAGTCGGGTTGGCAGATGATGCCCACTTTGTAGCCGTGCGCGTCGAGGACGCGGCTGATGATGGCCATGCCAAAGCTGGGATGGTCCACATAGGCGTCGCCGCAGATGTAGACAAAGTCGCACTGGTCCCAGCCGCGTGCATCCATGTCGGCTCGACTGACGGGGAGGAATTTATCGCGGCCCGGGCGCCAGGGGCGGGCGGGCGTCGCTTGGGAATGCTTGGTGCGGGCGACCGTGGCCTGCGCCTTGCCGCCGCGCTTTTGCTGCTGGCCCTGTTTGCCCTGCTGACTGCGCTGGTTGTTCTGAGCGTGCTGAGGCTTTTTTGCCACGATCCCTCCCGGTGTCTGTATGCTGCACGTAATTGTAACCAGTCTTTTTGGGACGGGGCTAAAAAGACTGGGGGAGTACATGAGCTGGGGGATCGGCGCGTCGATACGGGGATCGTTTGTTTCCAGACTGTGTATCTGCGCGTTGGAGAACCCGTCTCGCGCGCACGCCATGTTGTCAATGGGTTACAGTATGAACGGCGGTTATGTTTCCGCCAACGCACGAGAGAGTCGTCAACAAGGAGGATGCACGACGATGCAGCGTGCCAAACAGATATCGGAGTCTATTGAGCTGGGCATCATCTTGGCGCTCGCCGGTGGCTTTATGGACGTGTATTCGTACATTGGGCGCGACCATGTTTTCGCCAACGCGCAGACGGGCAACATCCTGCTCGTGGGTGTAAGCATCTCGGAGGGCAACTGGCAGCTGGCGGGACGCTATTTCTTCCCCGTGGTGTCGTTTGCCGTGGGCATTATGCTTGCCGACCTGGTTCACGAGCGGTTCGGCAGCGTGATTCACTGGCGCCAGGTGACGGTGTTTTTTGAAGCCGTCATCTTGCTGGGCGTGAGCTTTATCCCCGGTGGCGGTTACAACCTGCTCGCCAACTGTCTCACTTCGTTTGCCTGCGGTATGCAGGTCGAGAGCTTCCGCAAGATTCACGGTCACGGTATCGCTACGACCATGTGCATCGGCAACTTGCGCAACGCGCTGCAAAACGTGGACGATTACATCATCACCCACAGGCGCGGCTTTTTGGAAAACGGCCTGCTGTACTTTGGCGTGATCTTTATCTTTGTGTTTGGCGCCGTGTTGGGCAACTGGTGTATTGAACGCATGGGCCTGCACGCCATCGTCGTGGCGAGCTTGCTGCTGTTTGTCGCGTTTGCCATCATGTTCATCGACCGCGAGCGCGACTTGCGCTTACGCTGGAAGGTTGCGGCCGAGGCTTGGAAAGAGGGCTGCCGAAAGTAACCGAATGCGGCAAAGGGACTGTCCCTTTGCCGCAGTTTTTTCATCTTCTGTTGAAACGCTTTAACACTTTTGACGTTCTCACGCATTTTTCGTTTCAAAAGCGTTAGGATGGGACTCATAGCGTGGGGCGTAATGGGTGCCCCGCACACGATGGGAGGCTATCAATGGCTAATCGTTTCGTTCTCAACACCATTTCTTATCATGGTTCCGGCGCCATCAAGGAGATCCCCGGCGAGCTCCAGCGTCGCGGTTACAAGAAGATTTTCGTCTGCTCCGATCCCGATCTGGTCAAGTTTGGCGTTACCGCTAAGGTGACCGACGAGCTCGACGCTGCCGGCATCGCTTGGAGCCTCTACTCCGAGATTAAGCCCAACCCCACCATCCAGAACGTCAAGGACGGCGTCGAGGCCTTTAAGGCCGCCGAGGCTGACGCTATCGTGACCATCGGTGGCGGCTCCTCCATGGACACCGCCAAGGCCATCGGCATCATCATCAACAACCCCGAGTTCGCCGATGTCCGCAGCCTCGAGGGCGTTGCTCCCACCAAGAACCATGCCGTGTTCACCATCGCCGTGCCGACGACCGCCGGTACCGCTGCCGAGGTGACCATCAACTACGTCATCACCGACCCCGAGAAGGTCCGCAAGTTCGTGTGCGTCGACACCAACGACGCCCCCGAGGTCGCCGTCGTCGACCCTGACATGATGGCTTCCATGCCCGCCGGCCTGACCGCTTCCACCGGCATGGACGCACTGACCCACGCCATCGAGGGCTACACCACCAAGGGCGCCTGGGAGCTTTCCGACATGTTCCACTTTGAGGCCATTAAGCTGATCAGCGAGAACCTGCGCGACTCCGTCGCCGAGGCCAAGTCCGGCCAGCCCGGCTCCGGCCGTGAGGGCATGGCTCTTGGTCAGTATGTCGCCGGCATGGGCTTCTCCAATGTTGGCCTGGGCATCGACCACGCCATGGCTCACACCCTGTCCGCTCACTACGACACCCCGCACGGCGTCGCTTGCGCCATGCTGCTGCCGATCGCCATGGAGTTCAACAAGCCGGTTTGCGCTGAGCGCCTGGCCAAGGTTGCCGTCGCCATGGGCGTTGACACCACGGGCATGAGCACCGCCGAGGCCGCCGATGCCGCCATCGCCGCCGTTAAGCAGCTCTCTGCCGACGTGAACATCCC
Source organism: Collinsella aerofaciens (assembly GCF_039836695.1). Lineage (GTDB taxonomy): Bacteria > Actinomycetota > Coriobacteriia > Coriobacteriales > Coriobacteriaceae > Collinsella > Collinsella aerofaciens_BD. The sequence goes on from NZ_JBDPAC010000030.1 coordinate 16,820, forward strand.
ACACGTCTGCGAGGCCATGAAGGCTGACGAGATCGAGATCCTGGCCAAGGACGCCATGGCTGACGCCTGCTTCCCGGGCAACCCGCGCGAGGCGACGCTCGACGACGTCATCGAGCTCTTCAAGAAGATCTGCCCGGCTGCCTAACCCAGTTTGGTGGTCCTTCGCCCGTAGGCGTATGGTCTTTTGACTTGCTGCTGGCCCCGCCGTGCTGCGCACGGCGGGGCTTTTTGTGCTGCGTCAATGTCCTGAGACGGGTAAAACCAAAGCATGCTGCCCGCTGCGGATAGGTGGTGCACTTCCCAGCGTGCATTTTTGGGAGTATTCAGCAAGCTCTGAAAAATGCATAACGTTGTGAATGGGCCGTAGTGGCCCGCGGGCGCCCATCGACAGCCCCTGTGGGCGGGCTATCGATGGACGGAGATGGCTGTCGCCGCGTTTTTGGTTTGCGACGGTCTACAACACTGCTGTAACCGCGTCGTTTTGTCGTTTGTGATGGGGTCGTTGGGGCCCACGGTGCTGAATACTCCGTTTTTTGCACGGTCCAAGGTGGGGTACCCTGAGACGAAGCAAAAAGATGTCTCATATTTATGCAGATACTGATAGGATTTATGCAAG
>NZ_JBDPAC010000031.1:0-16119 GCF_039836695.1 Collinsella aerofaciens
GCGCCTTTAGACGCGAGCCCGGGGCCCGTGGGTTATACCCTAAGAGCAAACCACCCTTTTTAAGGGTGGTTCTGATTCTTGAAAGGGAGGGGACACCGCCTAGAATTCGTCGTTGGAGTAATGAAGGTGACGAATGGAAGGAAAGGCGATGCCCCAAGAAGAGAGTGTACTGCGCCTCGGCCGCGACGAGGCCCTCGAGGCGGCGAGGCTTTGGCAGGAGTGCGGCGACGCGCGCGAGTTCGCGTGCAGGGTGCTGGGCGGCGTGATGAACGCGCTGATGGACTCCGAGGCCCAGCAGATGTGCGGCGCGAGCCGCAACGAGCGCAGCGACGGCAGGGGGAACAGCCGCAACGGCTACCGCCCCAGGTCGCTCAAGACCGCCGTGGGCGACGTGGAGCTCGAGATACCCAAGCTCAGGCACGGCACCTACTACCCCGAGGGCATGCTCGCGCGATGGTCGCGCGTCGACACCTCGGTGGCCGCCATCGTGCAGGAGATGTACGTGTGCGGCGTGTCCACCCGCAAGGTCGAGCGCGTGGCGTCCAAGCTGGGCATATCCTCGCTGTCGAGCTCGGAGGTCTCGAGACTCTGCTCCGACCTCGACGCCGAGGTGGCGGAGTTCCGCCGCCGCGACCTGTCGGGCACGCCGTGCCGCTACCTGTGGCTCGACGCCACCTACATGAGCTGCAGGGTCGGCTCGTCGGTCGTCTCGCAGGGCGTCGTGACCGCGATCGGGCTGGGCGCCGACGGGCGCAAGCACTTCCCGGGCTGCGACGTGGTCGACACCGAGAGCGAGGACTCCTGGGCGGAATTCCTCGGCGGGCTGCGCGAGCGCGGGCTGTCCGGCGTGCGCCTCGTGGTCTCCGACAGCCACGCCGGGCTCGTGGCCGCCGTCTCGCGGCTGTTCCAGGCTGCGCCTGGCAGCGCTGCGTGACGCACCTGCAGCGCAACCTCCAGAGCGCCTGCTCGGGCAGGCCCGAGGACTCCAAGGCGGCCGTCAGGGAGCTCGTGCACGCCGCGGTCTACCAGGACGACCCCGACCTCGCGCGCTGCGTGTGGGCCGAGGCGGCGCCCTGGGTGGCGTCGGTGTCCGCCAGGGCCGGCGAGGTCTTCGAGCGGGCCGAGGACTCCGCGCTGGCGTTCACGGCCTTCCCCAGGGCGCACTGGGCCAAGCTCCGCACCAACAACGTCCAGGAGCGCGCCAACCGCGAGATCAAGCGCCGCTACAGGGTCGTGCAGTCCTTCCCCTCGAGGGAGTCGATGCTGCGCCTGACGTGCGCGAGCCTCATGGAGACCGAGGGGCAGTGGTCCCAGCAGCGCGTGTTCTCCGAGGCCTCGGCCGCCGGGGGCTTCGCCGAGCCCGCGGGCAGGCCGGCCCCGACGGAGGGGAGGCGCCGCGCGCTCGGGCGGCGCGCCAGGGAGATAGTGGACGAGATAGTCGAGAGGCACGGCCTCAAGAAGGAGTAACATCGGGACTTGCAGCGACGGACCTCAGGACGCTCTTACACCACGTCTGCGCGCGCGACCCCACCACCCTCCGTCAACCTTCCATTCCAACCAAAAACAGCCAAAGTACGTCATGGTAATTCCCGGTGGGTCGCGGGGTGGCGGATACGACTTTCCCTCAGGATAATTCGCGAAGCCCGTTTTCCGAGGAAAGGTATTGGTTATGTAATACCAGTTAAACAAGTAAAACTATGCTTAAGTGGTATCTGGCTGGAGAATCAATTGGTATGGTTGGTTAGACCCACTTCGCCATCTACGTTCATTTTTATACCGCTGGGAGAATTCCAAACTTAATTTGCGCAACTGCTCATGTATGCTGATTCAACCTTATAGGTGGCTATCTGGTTACTACCAGTTGACCCCTTGGTAACGGGTGGGCCAATTGTACGGAATGTACCGAACACCCCCCCCGTTGATGCGTTCGCCCATGCTGCGGGGCGCGCGTCCGCGACACTTCCGCATGTCGGAGGGAAGGAGTCCAGGTGCGTAGGAATTCCATTTTTACGAAACGGTGGGTGAAGGGAAGCGCGGTCCTCGTCGCAACAGCGGCGACTCTCGTGTTCGCTAGCCCCCAGCAGGCGATTGCCACGCCGCTTAAGGGCGTCGACTCGGCGACCGTGTCTCAGTCCGCCTCGAACGTCGTCGACATCGATTTCGCCGACGGCATCAAGGGCCGTATCACATTTCTAGAGGACGGCATTTTCCGTTACAATGTCGACCCCAAAGGCGAGTTCTCTGAGTATGCCACGCCGCGTAGCAAGTCCCACACGGCTAAGATTCAGGCCCAGCCCGACACCTCGGATACCTACAGCAAGCCGAGCGCGACGGTTGTCGACAAGGGTGACACTATCGAGATCACCGGTGGAAAGGCGACCGTGATTCTGGACAAGGCGACTGGCAAGATGAGCATCAAGTCGGGCGACCGTGTCGTGGTCTCCGAGTCCGCGTCCCTCGACCTTGATAAGAAGGGCACCGTCCAGACGCTCGCCAAGGCGAAGTCCGAGAACTTCTTTGGCGGCGGTACTCAGAACGGCCGCTTCCTGCACACCAACCAGACCATCGCCATCTCCAACACCAACAACTGGACCGATGGCGGCGTTGCTTCGCCCAACCCGTTCTATTGGACGAGTGACGGCTACGGCGTGCTCCGAAACACGTTCGCAGAAGGTTCCTACGACTTCGGTTCTACGGATGCATCGACGGTCACGACTTCGCACAGCGAGAATGAGTTCGATGCCTACTACTTCGTGGCGACCAACGATGGCGCCTCGAACGTGGCAACCGAGATGCTGCAGGACTACTACAAGGTAACCGGTAATCCGGTGCTGCTGCCCGAATACGGTTTCTACCTGGGTCATCTGAATGCCTATAACCGTGATGGCTGGTCAACGACTTCGGGTCAGAAGAAGTGGGAGACCAAGGGCAGCAAGTCCTCGAGCGAGAAGGGCGACGTTAAGTACGAGTCTGGCATGGCGACGGGCTACAAGCTCGACGGCACGCTTGCGTCCGAGACGCTCAACGGTGAAGGTCCTACGGTCGATACCGAGAACATGAAGGCGACCGATTTCGACCGCCAGTTCTCTGCCCGGCAGGTTATCGATGACTACGAGGACAACGACATGCCGCTCGGCTGGTTCCTGCCGAACGACGGCTACGGTGCCGGCTATGGCCAGAACGGTTACTACAAGACCGGCGGCGTCAACTCCGACGGAACGAGTTCTGCCGAGCGCCTCAACGCCGTGCGCGCCAACGTCGACAACCTTAAGAAGTTCACCGAGTACGCTAACTCCAAGGGCGTGAGCACGGGCCTGTGGACCCAGTCCAACCTTGAGCCCGATAGCAACTCCGAGACTCCGTGGCACCTGCTTCGCGACTTCGACGCCGAGGTCAAGACGGGAGGCATCACTACCCTCAAGACCGACGTCGCCTGGGTTGGCTCTGGCTACTCTTTTGGTCTTAACGGCATCAAGACGGCTTATGACACGGTGACGACCGGCGCCAACAAGCGCCCCAACATCATTACGCTCGATGGTTGGGCCGGCACGCAGCGCTTTGGCGGCATCTGGACCGGCGACCAGTACGGCGGCAACTGGGAGTACATCCGCTTCCATATCCCCACGTATATCGGTCAGAGTCTTTCGGGCAACCCCAACATCGGCTCCGACATGGACGGCATCTTTGGCGGCGACCCCATCATCTCGGCACGCGACTACCAGTGGAAGACGTTCACGCCCTCTATGCTCGACATGGACGGTTGGGGCACCTACCGCAAGTCGCCCATGACGCACGGCGATCCCTACACGGGCATCTCGCGCTTCTACCTCAAGCTCAAAGCGCAGCTCATGCCCTATATCTACACGAGTGCGGCTTCGGCGGCCAACATCGATACGGGTAACGGCGATACCGGCCTGCCCATGATCCGCGCCATGCTGCTCTCCGACAACTCCGAGTACGCCGCGAGCACTTCGACGCAGTACCAGTATATGTTCGGTGAGAATTTCCTGGTTGCGCCGGTGTATCAGGATACCCAGGCAGATGACAAGGGCAATGACGTTCGCAACGGCATCTACCTTCCCAACTACGGCACCGATGATAATCCCACCATCTGGATCGACTACTTCTCGGGTAAGCAGTACCGCGGCGGCCAGGTCCTCAACAACTACGATGCTCCGCTCTGGAAGCTGCCGCTCTTTGTAAAGGCCAATTCCATCGTGCCGATGTATGCCGAGAACAACAACCCCGAGGCTGTGACCGAGACCAACACCAAGGGCACTGACCGCAGCCAGCGTATCGTCGAGTTCTTCGCCACCGAGGGTGAGGGCAGCTTCACGCAGTACGAGGACGACGGCTCCTCCATCGAGAACAAAACGACTGAGGACAATGCCTACGGCACGATCGACAATATCTCTTACGGTGACCATGTGAGTACCGTCTTTAGCTCCAAGGCCACGGGCGGCACCGCAACCTTTACCGCTGCGGCGTCCCAGGGCAGCTATAGTGGTTACGATTCCAACCGTACCACGACCTTTGTGGGCAACGTGTCCGCCAAGCCTGCGAGCGTCATCGCCAAGAATGGCGGCACTGCGCTCAACGTGACCGAGGTCGACTCACAGGAGGCTTTCGACGCCGCGACCCCCGAGGCTGGCCAAGCGGTCTACTTCTACAACGAAAGCCCCAACCTCAACCACTACGGCAGCGATGCGGACAGCACCGAGGCCGAGAAGGGCGAGAGCTTCAACGACACTAAGATCACCACGAACCCCAAGGTCTACGTCAAGTTTGCGAAGACCGATGTCGCTGCAGCGGAGCAGACGCTCGAGCTGGGCGGTTTCGTGAACGCCGACGCCACGCTCGCGGCCGACCGCCTCAACGAGAACCTCTCCGCACCAGCGAACCTTGCTGCCCCCGAGGACGCCACGACTCCCACGAGCATTAAGCTCACCTGGGGAAAGGTCGATGGTGCTACCTCCTACGACCTTAAGGTCGATGGCACCGTGTTCGCCGTGGGCGATGCAGCGGAATTCACGCATACCGATCTTGCCTACAATAGCAAGCACACCTACCAGATCCGTTCGCGCAACGCCGAGGGCTACTCCCGTTGGAGCGATGTGCTCGCGGCGAACTCCGCCCTCGACCCATGGCGGAACGTGCCCGAGGCCGAGAAGATCACCTGGGAGGGCTCGATCTACGGCAGCCATAAGGCCGATCTCGCCTTCGACCATGAGTTCCAGACGAGCGACGGCGGCTTCCACTCCGGCGGCAACGACCTGGGCAAGGCGCTCACCGTCGACTACGGCCGCGCCTACAAGCTCGACAAGCTCGAGTACTATCCGCGTACCGACGCCGGCAACGGCACTGTGACCAAGATGCGCATCGAGACGAGTCTCGACGGTGTCCATTGGACGAGCCAGGAGGTCGATTGGGAGCGCTCCGCCGCCTGCAAAACGGTGACGTTCGACGGCGCCGTGGCCGCACGCTACGTGCGTATGACGCCGCTCGCTTCGGTTGGTAACTTCTTCTCCGCGTCCGAGATCGCCATCTACAAGGCCGATGGTACGGACGGCTTTGCTGTGGGTTCCAACCTCAACAAGGCAACGATCTCCGATGGCGACTTTTCCAACATGAAGAATTATCTGGGTCTCGAGAACCGCGAGCCCGATACCTCGACGTTCGACTCGCAGATTCGCGACCACTTTGCCGATCTCAACGGCAACGGGGTCTATGATGTCTACGACTACTCGTTTACCATGGCGGGGCTTGATGGCGGCACCAAGCAGAAAGGCAAGGTCGCCGGCAAGCTCGCGGTGATTCCGAGCAAGACCGAGGTCGATGCCGGCGATGAGATCACCGTCGATGTCTATGCGGCCGACGCCAAGAACGTCAACGCCCTGGGCGCGCTCGTCAACTTTAAGAGTGACCAGTTTGAGTTTGTGTCCGAGAGCATCTCGCAGGATGGTTCGACCGCCGGCATGGAGAACCTGTCGCGCGAGAAGGTCCAGTTCGCGGACGGCACACAGACCATCAACCTCGCCTTTGCCAACCGCGGCGACGGCAAGCTCTACAACGGCACTGGCGCGGTGGCGAGCTTCAAACTCAAGGTCAAGACGGCCGGCAAGGTTGAACTGCCCTCGACGTCTTGGCTCATCGGTCCGGCGTGCGATGCGCTCGAGTTTACGAGTGACGGTACCGTGACGATGCCGGACGTTCCGCAGCCCACGGTTGCCGAGTACGGTCAGGATGCCTTCAACATCACGATGACCAACGACGAGCTCACGACCGACGACGGTTCCAACGTCGAGAAGCTTATTCAGCAGAAGAGCTATAACGCGCTGTTCGATAACGATGAGGGCGACAACGGCTTTGAGTTCCTGTGGAACTGGAGCGGCAACTGGGACAGCGAGGGCAAGCTTCCGAGTTACGTGAAGCTTCCCACCACGATGACATTTGCCTTTAAGACACCATCGAAGCTCGATGCCGTTGAGGTCGTCAACCGCGACGGCGGTAACGGCACCGTGCAGAAGATCAAGGCCGTCGTGACGTTCGAGGATGGCTCGACCCAGGAGTTCGCGGGTGGGGAGTACGATTCCTTCCAGGCTCGCTACGCCTTTGGCCTCTCTGCCGAGAACAAGGGCAAGAAGGCGACTAAGGTCGAGATCACGCCGCTTGAGGCATCGGGTGACCAGATGCTCACACTGCGCGAGATCAACTTCAACTACACGCAGGGTGTCGAGGCCATCGAGGGTATCGAGCTGGGCAAGAACCAGACCGAGTTCTTTGAGGGCGACGTTACGCTCGTCGACGCTAAGGCCACGCCCGAGAGCGCCGGCTACCCCTATGTGACGGTCGAGAGCTCCGACTCCTCTGTGGTGAGCGTCTCCGCTGTTCAGGCCGGCGATAGCGTGAACTACTACTTGCGTGCCAACAAGGCCGGCAAGGCAACGATCACGGTGGCGTCAGTGCTCGACCCCTCCAAGACCGCATCCTATGAGGTCGAGGTCAAGGCTGGTGTCGACACCTCTGCGCTCATGGCGGCGCTTTCCAAGGCCGCGGGCTACAGCGAGTCCGTCTACACCAAGGATTCTTATGCAGCTCTCACCGCTGCGGTCGAGGCGGCTCAGAAGCTTCTCGACGGCGGCCAGGGCAGCTATAGCAAGAAGGATGTCGCAGACGCTACGACCAAGATCGAAAAGGCAATCGACGGCCTCAAGATGCGCCCCGTTGATGAGAAGAAGCTCATCAACACGCCCGAGAACCGCGAGAACGTCAAGGTGACCGGCTTCTCGAGCGAGGCCGACTATGAGGGCAGCAACGCCGTCAACGCTCTTGACGGCGATGAGCAGACGCTCTGGCACAGCGACTATGCTTATAAGACCGGTATGCCCCAGCACCTGACCGTCGACCTGGGCCGCGACTACGATCTCACCGACGTCACGTTCCTGCCGCGCCAGGACGGCGGCACGAACGGCGATATCTTTGAGGCCGAGGTGCTGGTCTCCGACACCGCCGACGGTTATGAGATGGGCACCGCCGCGTCGATGGGTACGTTTACCTTCGACAACGACGGCCGCGTGCTCACCGACCGTGGCGACTGGAAGCAGATGAGCTTTGGTGCCGCGCGCGGTCGCTACGTGACCGTCAAGGTGCTCCACGCCGGCGGTGGCAGCGTTGACGCCTACTGCAGCATGGCGGAACTCAAGTTCTACGGTGCGGCCGTTCCCGATCCGGTGGCGAAGGACGACCTCACTGCCGCGATTGAAAAGGTGGATGCCGAGGTTGCAGCCGGCGACCTTAAGGCCAGTGACTACACCGAGGCTTCCTGGACCGCGTTCCAGAACGCCTTGGCGAGCGCCCGCGCCATCCTGAGCGACGAGAACGCCACGCAGGACGAGGTCGACCAGGCACTCAAGGCGCTCGAGGATGCCCGTGACGCGCTCGAGAAGACCCCGGTGACCCCAGTTGAGAACCCGACCAAGAAACAGCTCAAGGCCCTGGTCAAGCAGGCGAAGGAGACTGACACCAAGGGAAAGACGGCCGAGTCCGTCAAGGCCCTGACGGATGCCATTACCTACGCCGAGGATGTCTTGGGTGATGAGAATGCTTCCGACACCCAGCTCCAGGCGGCTTATGACCAGCTCAAGCTGGCCATCGAGGGCCTTAAGGATGCCGACTCCGGCAACCAGGGCGGTTCGGGCAACCAGGGTTCCGGCAATGGCTCGAACGGCGGCAGCCAGGCGGGCAAGCCCGCAGGCGACAAGGCCCAGGGCGGCAAGAAGAACGGTTCGGCGATCCCCGTTACTGGCGATCAAACGGCGGCAACTGTCGCGACTGTCGGTGGCCTTGGAGCCATCATCGCTGCGATCGGTGCCTTCTTCCACCGTCGCAATAAGGCTGAGTAGTCCCAGCGACAACTAAGCAAGCGTGCCCGCCGTCCCACCCAAGGACGGTGGGCACGCTTTTTTATTTCAGCCAACGTACGTCATAGCAATCCCCGGTAGGTCGCAGGGCGCTTCGCGGACGGGCCAGGCTTTATCTGAACGACTTTGCGAAGCAACCGGAGTGAAGATAAAGCCTGGCCCGCCCGCGAAGCGCCACAAAGACCGCAGGGACGGGAGCAGCTATACTACTCTCAGTAGTTAAGGGTCGCGGATCCGCCGCGTCGCCGCTCTCAACAGGAGGTCTTTGTTTATGGCAGGTCAGAAGCCGGTTGTCGGGATCATCATGGGCTCCAAGTCCGATCTGGGCGTTATGGAAGGTTGCACCGCCGAGCTCGAGGCGCTCGGCGTGCCCTATGAGCTCGTCATTGCGAGCGCACACCGCACGCCGGCGAAGGTCCATGAGTGGGCCTCGACTGCTTCCGATCGCGGTATCAAAGTGATTATTGCCGCCGCCGGCAAGGCCGCTCACCTGGGTGGTGTCGTGGCTGCCTTCACGCCGCTGCCGGTTATCGGCGTGCCTATGAAGACGAGTGACCTGGGCGGTATGGATTCGCTGCTGTCGATGGTGCAGATGCCTTCGGGTGTGCCTGTGGCCTGCGTTGCCATCAACGGCGCCAAGAACGCCGCCATCTACGCCACGCAGATTCTAGGCGCTTGCGACCCCGAGTACCGCAAGGTTATCGAGAAGATGAAGCAGGAGATGGCCGACGCCTAGGCGTTCCGCCGTTTCACCGCAGTATAAGGAGAGCCATGTCTGACTATCAGGGAAAACGATTCAAGGCTTCTCAGATCCCCGATCCGTCGAAGCCGAGTGCTGCCCATGCGGCACAGCAGGGTCGGACATCCTCTCCTCAGCAGCCGCGCGCGCCGCGCCCCGTGACGCCGGCGACGCATCGTCGACAGGACGCGCCAGCCGCATATCGACCTTCATCTTATAGCAACGCTAAGAAGCCGCCCCGGTCTTCATCGCATGCCGCGCCGTCGGATTACACCGAGCCGCCGCGCAAAAAGCGCCGCTCCATTATTCCCATTCTGCTCATCATCATCGGCATCGGCCTGATTGTTGCCGCCGCTGCCATCTTTATCAATGCTCAGATTGGCTATAAACAGGCAAGCGATTCGTACCAGAAAATCGAGAAGCAATATGTAAGCGATAAGGACGCCAGCGGCGTGCCGATTATCGACTTCGATGCACTTGCCCAGACAAATCCCGAGGTTGTGGGTTGGATTTACGCGCCGGGAACCAACATCAACTATCCCGTGGTGCAGACCAACAACAACTCCAAATACCTCAACACGCTGTTCGACGGTACGGCCAATGCATCCGGGGCCATTTTCCTGGATAGCAATGACACCGCGCCGGGCATGGTGGATCAGCAGACCACGATCTACGGCCACCACATGAACGACGGATCGATGTTCAATGTGATCTCGGACACGACCGATCAGGTGACGTTCGACAGCATAGAGTACGCGTATTACATCACGCGCGACGCCACCTATAAACTGCGACCACTGGCGACCAAAGTTGTCGAGGACACGTATGCCAAGGCGCGCACACCCAATTTTGAGGGCGACGACGGGCTCAAGAACTACCTGTCCGAGATGCTCGACGGTGCCTCTGCCGTGGCGAGCGATGCCACCGATCGTGCTGCTTCGGCAACCAAGGTCGTAACGCTTGTGACCTGTCGTTCGTTATCGCTGAGCAACACACGTGCCGTCATGGTGCTCACGCCGGTCGAGGAATAGATTATGGGCTACTCAATGACGGTGAAAGGAGAAATGATGCTTGAGAACGGCAAATCGATGCCTTCGGTTGATGCTTGGCTGCGCGAAGCCAAGGCCGATGTTTCGGCGGCTGATTGTGGGATGTACCTGACACACAACGGCGTGGTGCGCGCGACGCCCAAGGCCGAAGTGCGCGGAGTCGAGACCGATGGCGTGGCGCCAGGCCACAAGGTGGGCGGCATGGTGTTTGGCTTCGATGCCGAAAAGGTGCAGGCCGCTATCGAGGCGACGCGCACGATGCCGGGTATCGGCTATGTGCGCGTGTGGCTGGCGAGCGGCGAGCTTACCGTGGGCGACGACATCATGCTCGTGCTCATTGGCGGAGACATTCGCCCGCATGTGGTCGATGCGCTGCAGTCGCTCGTCGGCACCATCAAGAACGAGTGCGTGAGCGAGGTCGAGCGCGAGGCGTAAGGCCTCGTCGGCAATCCGAGTCTGTCTATAGCGAAAGCCCGCCGGCAGTTCATGTAGATCTGCCAGCGGGCTTTGATGTGTTGGAGCTATTTTGCTCTGGCGTTTGCTACACGCGTGTGGCGTCCTTGGGGCTCATGGTCATACTCTGAAAACGGTTCTCCATATATTCGTTATCGAAATGCTTGTCATAGAACTGTGCGACGGGAATATTTCGAACGGTTCCGTTGACGCGCTGATACCAATAGTCGAGCGATTGCAACGTCATGACGCCGTCGATCAACATGACGGCGGTCAGGATGACGGTAGCAGAGTAGCGGCGTTTCCATGGAATCATATTGATGAGCTTAAGCAGGCGCGGCAGCAAGACCTTGATCCAGATGAGGCCACCCAGGCCCCACATGCAGGCAAACGGCGTGCATGTGCGTCCCCCGGTCAATACCGCGATGGGATCGGGCATGCCGAATAGCCTAATGTGTGAATAGCTCCACGACACCACGCCAAATGAGGTCTGCATAAACCAGCCTACAAACACCTCGAAAGCGCCGCCGATCAGGGCACTTACCAGGAAAATGATCAGAGGATTCTTTTTATAGAAGCGGTTGAGCGCCATGGTCATGAGCACCGCGCCAAATCCGTAGATGGGGCTAAAGGGGCCAAATAGCATACCGGCACGGTCCTGATAGACGCCGGGATCGACGACGACCATATGCCAGACTTCCTCGAGAATGAGACCTAACACGCTGCAGACGAAGAATACCCAGAACAGGTTGAAGTAGTTGAGCTTGATGTAGCCCTCGCCGGTTTCGTCGCGGCCGAGCATCCCCTCGGCGGCGGCATCGCGGTCGAGCATCTCTTGCAGACGGCGCTGCAGTTCGCGCTCCTGGCGTAGCGTGGGGTCGACGGTGGCCGACAGCGCAATGAGGATGACAAGCTGGACGGCGGGGCGCAGCAGGAAGGGTCCGATGCCCTGGAGCATCACGTCAACTAAAAGCTCCACGACGGTAAATGCGATGAGGACGTAAGACAGGCGGGCGGCATTGCGCCGCTGGTCCTTGATGAGGTCCAGGCCAAAGACGATCAAGATGATCGCGCTTGCTGCCGAGAGCATAATGCCGGCGACGATAAGGCCAACCGCGACTAGGGTGTTATCACCGAGCTTAGCGGCGACGTTGCCGTTAATGAGTGCGGTGATGACCTGCCACATAAAGACGGCGACTGACGGGAGCGTGCCCACGCCAGATAGGGTGCACAGGACTGCGTAGACCTTGATGATAAGGGGGATCTTCTTGGCCTCCGTGGTGCTGGGGACACTGGGGTCGAGTTGATTTCGATCCATACGCTACCTTTCTCGTCTTGTAGTAGCCTACAAGGATACGCCGACGACCAGCTAAAAGACAGGACGAACGTCCCAATTGCAACAATGTAGCCCCTAGCGCGGGCGAGACACGGCGCACGGGAAGTCTTCGAGGCCGTTGCCCCTGAGAGTGGACTACCCAATAAAATGTTTGGTCGCAAAACGGATAATAAGCTCGGTGGGCTTTTAAAAAGCGCTGCTCATGCGCGGGGGAGCGCGTCGCGCCGTGCGTATAATAAGGCGGGTAACGCCAAAATACGAGGCTCTGAGGGGATGCCATGTCTCAAGAAACCATCCGCGCGGCCGAGCGTGCCGCGGGACAGGTGAACGCCATGTCGACGTATGATCCGGACTCTGACCAGCTGCATGAGGAATGCGGCGTTTTTGGTGTCTGGGCGCCCGATCGCGACGTGGCTCGACTGACGTACTTTGGCCTGCGTGCACTGCAGCATCGCGGCCAAGAATCGGCGGGAATCGCCGTTGGTGACGGCGGTACGGTTATGGTCCGCAAGGATCTGGGCCTGCTCGACCGCGTGTTCTCCAATGCCGACTTGTCGACGCTCTCCGGTCAGCTGGCCGTGGGTCATGTGCGCTACGGCACCGCCGGCGCCAAGAGCTGGGAAGCCTCTCAGCCGCACCTCTCTACCATCAATAGCGTCATTATCGCGCTCGCGCACAACGGCACCCTCGTCAACACCGACGAGCTGCGTCGCCAGCTGATCGAGCTGGGCGTACCGTTCCTCTCCAACTCGGATTCCGAGGTCGCGACCAAACTCATCGGCTACTTTACTCAGCGTACTGGCCATCTGCGCGAGGGCATTCGCAAGACCATGGAGCTCGTGCGCGGCGGCTACGCCATGACGCTCATCAACGAGCAGGCGCTCTACGCATTCCGCGATCCGCACGGCATTCGCCCGCTCGTGCTGGGCAAGCTGGTGGATGAGGGCCTGGACCAGGCCGATGCCGCATCCGTTTCGCAGCTGCCGTCGCAGGACGGCGCCGCGACGGTCGACGCCACCACCCATGTCACGCGCGCCGGCGGCTGGGTCGTTGCCTCCGAGACCTGCGCGCTCGATATCGTGGGCGCCGAGTACGTCCGCGACGTCCGTCCCGGTGAGATTTTGCGCATCAGCGCCGAGGGCCTTGTGTCCGAGCAGGGCGTGCCTGCCGCCGAAGAGCCTGCTAACTGCATTTTTGAGCAGGTCTACTTTGCTCGCCCCGATTCCATCATGAACGGCAAGAGCGTCTACGCCTGCCGTTATGACATGGGTCGTCAGCTGGCACATGAGGAGCCCGTCGAGGCCGACCTGGTCATCGGCGTGCCCGACTCCGGCCTGCCGCCCGCGGAGGGCTATTCGCACGAGAGTGGCATTCCCTTTGGCGAGGGCCTCATCAAGAACCGCTATGTGGGCCGTACGTTTATCGAGCCTACGCAGGAGCTGCGTGCCATGGGCGTGCGTATGAAGCTCAACCCGCTGCGTGACAACATCGAGGGCAAGCGCCTGGTCGTCATCGACGACTCCATCGTGCGCGGCACCACCATGGTGCAGCTCGTCAAGATGCTGCGCAACGCCGGCGCCAAGGAGATTCATATCCGCATCAACTCGCCCGAGGTCATCTGGCCGTGCTTCTACGGTATCGATACCGACGTGCAGTCGCAGCTTATCAGCGCCAACAAGACGGTCGACGAGATTTGCGAGTATATCGGCGCCGATTCGCTGGCCTTCCTTTCGGTCGAGGGCCTGCTTAAGGTCATGCCCAAGGGCGGTTACTGCGATGCGTGCTTTACCGGCCGCTACCCCGTGGCGATTCCCGAGAGCTTTGGCCGCGACAAGTTCATGGAGGGCTTTAAGCCCCGCAACCTGGACAAGCCGCTGCACTTTGATGACGACGCCGTGGTCGAGAAATACGACGATCGCAGCTGGGAAGAGGAGCACGGCGAGGCCTAAAACCTGCCATGTAGGGACAGGTTTATTTTGGTAGGTTTTACCTGCTGTTTTGTTGATATGACGGCGCGTGCTGTTATGGCACGCGCCGAAATGAACGCAACTATGAGCACCGTTTGGCGCCCGGGCGGCGGACGGTAGTGGGAGAGGAAGGCTCAGATGAGCGACAGCAAGCATGTGACGTACGAGGACGCCGGCGTCGATACCGCCGAGGGCGGCCGCGCCGTCGACGCTATTAAGCAGATGGTTAAGGACACCAACCGTCCCGAGGTCATCGGCGGCATCGGTGGCTTTGGTGGCCTGTTCTCGGCTGCCGCGCTTAAGGATATGGAAGACCCGATTCTGATTAGCGGTACCGACGGCGTGGGCACCAAGCTCGTGCTCGCCCAGATCATGGACCGTCACGAGACGGTGGGCCAGGACCTGGTTGCTATGTGCGTCAACGACATTCTGGCTTCGGGTGCCGAGCCGCTGTTCTTCCTGGACTACGTTGCCATCGGCCACATCGAGGCCGAGCACATGGCAAAGATCATCAAGGGTGTGGCCGACGGCTGCAAGCTCGCGGGCTGCGCGCTCGTGGGCGGCGAGATGGCCGAGCACCCCGGCGTCATGGCTCCTGCCGACTACGACCTTGCCGGATTTACCGTGGGCGTCGTCGACCGTCCCAAGATGCTCGACCCTGCGAACGTCCGCCCCGGCGACGTGATCCTGGGCCTGCCTTCCACCGGCGTGCACTCCAACGGCTACTCGCTCGTGCGTAAGGTCATTGGCGTCGACGGTATTAAGCCGGGCACGCCCGAGGCCGCCGCTAAGGCCGAGGAGCTGAGCCGTCCGCTCGAGGAACTCGGCGGCGCATCGCTGGCAGACGCCCTGTTGGCCCCCACGCGCATCTATGTCAAGCCGATTCTGGAGCTGCTGCGCGGTGGCGCTCCGGTGCACGCCATCGCCCACATCACCGGCGGCGGCATCACCGAGAACCTCAACCGCGCGCTCGCCGACGACGTCGACGCCGTGGTCACCCGCAACGGCGCCGAGATGGGTTGGGACGTTCCGCCCGTCATCACCTACGTGTCGCGCCAGGCCGAGCTTGCGCCCAACGAGGCATGCAAGACCTTCAACATGGGTGTCGGCCTGTGCCTGATCGTCGCCCCCGAGGACGAGGCTGCCGTGACCGAGGCTCTGGTCGCGCTGGGCGAGAAGCCGTTCCGCGTGGGCGAGTGCGTCGAGGGCTCCGGTAAGGTCGTGTACTCCGATGAGCGCTAGCGAGCAGATGGCTGCTGCCGAGGGCCTGGGCTTTGTGCCCTACACCCGTCCGACCGGCACTGATACGGCCGAGCCGCTCAAGATCGGCGTGCTTATCAGCGGTTCGGGCACCAACCTGCAGGCGCTGATCGACCTTATCGCCGCCGGCAGGCTCAACGCCTCGATTGAGCTTGTAGTGTCGAGCCGTCCTTCGGCCAAGGGCTTGCAGCGCGCCGAGCGTGCGGGCATCCAGACGCTCACGCTGTCCAAGGATATCTATGCCGACCCCATCGCGGCTGACGAGATCATCGCGCATGAGCTGCTCGAGCGCGGCTGCGAGTACGTGGTGATGGCCGGCTATATGCGCATGGTGCACACGCCGCTGCTGGCGGCGTTCCCCAATCGCGTGGTCAACCTGCATCCGGCGCTGCTGCCGAGCTTTACCGGTGCCCATGCGATTGACGATGCGTTTGCTCGCGGTGTCAAGGTGACCGGCGTGACCGTGCACTTTGCCAACGAGATCTACGACAACGGCCCCATCATCGCCCAGCGTGCGCTGGCTGTTGAGGAGGGCTGGGACGTCGACACGCTCGAGGAGCACATCCATGCGATCGAGCATGTGCTGTATCCCGAGGTCGTACAAATGCTCGCCGACGGTCGCGTCCACGTGCTGGAGAGCGGCAAGGTGGCTATCGACCCGGCGCGCTAGCGCGTGTAAACAGGTCACCTAGGTTTCTTTGTGACATAAGCAATCGAAATAGCCGCTTGGGGCATATGGAACCACATGTGCCCCAAGCGGCTTTTACCATCTCTTCGATTTCGGGCTCCTGATAACGTGACAGGTGGGACCGAAAAATGGGGGGTGTTCCTATAGTTTTGTCAACTGGGCAATGCCGTTTTCGAGATTGAATCGCGACATGCTAACGCCAGGCCT
>NZ_JBDPAC010000032.1:0-15351 GCF_039836695.1 Collinsella aerofaciens
TTTTTCAAAGAATTTGACTGTCCTAAATAACATGCACTTTCGCTGGAGGGTCGCTGTTTGGCGGCCCTCTTTTTTGCGCTGGGGCGGTGGGATGGTAATATCGTTACGTTTGAACTGTTTCGATGTGAAACCGAGGAGATTCCCTCTATGAGTGCTGACTACCCGTCAATGACTACGGCCGAGATTCGCTCCAAGTTCCTCAACTTCTTTGAGGAGCGCGGTCTTAAGCTCTATCCTTCTTCGTCCCTCGTCCCCGACGATCCTTCGCTGCTGCTTGCCAACGCCGGCATGAACCAGTTTAAGGAGTACTACCAGGGCAAGAAGACCATGAAGGAGATCGGCGCGATCTCCTGCCAGAAGTGCGTCCGCACCAATGACATCGACTGCATCGGCGAGGACGGCCGTCACCTGTCCTTCTTTGAGATGCTCGGCGACTTCTCCTTTGGCGGCGTCTCCAAGCAGCAGGCCTGCGCTTGGGCCTTTGAGCTCATCACCAAGGAGTTCAAGCTGCCGCTCGACCGCCTGTACTTCACCGTCTTTACCGAGGACGACGAGACCCACGACGTGTGGCGCTCCCTGGGCGTTGCCGAGGATCACATTTCGCGTCTGGGCGAGGACGACAACTTCTGGGCCGCTGGCCCCACCGGCCCCTGCGGTCCGTGCTCCGAGATCTACTTTGACATGGGCGAGGAGGTCGGTTGCGGCAGCCCCGACTGCAAGCCCGGCTGCGACTGCGACCGCTTCCTTGAGTTCTGGAACCTCGTGTTTACCCAGTACGATCGCCAGGAGGACGGCTCCATGCCGGAGCTGCCGCACCGCAACCTCGATACGGGCATGGGTCTGGAGCGCATGGCCGCTATCATGCAGCACAAGACCGCTAACTACGACGGCGATTTAATGCAGCACCTCATCAAACTCGGTGAGGAGATCAGCGGCAAGACCTATGACGCCGACGATTACTCCGGCGCCAGCCGCTCCCTGCGCATCATCGCCGACCACTCCCGTGCCGTCGACTTTATGATCTCGGACGGCATCCTGCCAGGTAACGAGGGCCGTGAGTACGTCCTTCGCCGCCTGCTCCGCCGTGCCGTGTTCCACGGTCGCCTGCTGGGCATCGAGGGCGCCTTCCTGACCAAGTTCATCGACGAGGTCAACGCTCAGATGGGCGAGGCCTATCCCGAGCTGCTCAAGAACGTCGCGCTCGTCAAGGGCATCGTCGCCTCCGAGGAGGAGCGTTTCTCCACGACGCTCGACAACGGCCGCGTTTACTTAGACGAGGCCCTGGCCGCGCTCGCCGACGGCGCCGTCCTTCCGGGCGACGTCGCGTTTAAGCTGCACGACACCTTTGGTTTCCCCATCGACCTGACCGTCGAGATCGCCGGCGCTGCTGGCCACGACGTCGACATGGACGGCTTCACCGCCTGCATGGAGGACCAGAAGGCACGCGCCCGCGCCAACGCCAAGGGCGACGCCTGGGGTAGCTTCAACGACGTGTGGGTCGAGCTTTCCGACAAGGTTGCCGCGACCGAATTCGACGGCTATGACAACGACGTCATTGAGGGCGCCAATGTTGTCGCCATCGTTCGCAACGGCGAGTCCGTCGAGTCCGTTGCCGCCGGCGAGGACGTTGAGGTCGTGCTCGACCGCACCCCGTTCTACGCCGAGATGGGTGGCCAGCAGGGCGACGCCGGTGAGCTTTCCGCCGAGGGCGTTGCGCTGACTGTTGCCGACACCAAGAACCACAACGGCCTGTATGCTCACGTCGCCCACGTTGCCGAAGGCACGCTGACCGTCGGCGCTACCGTGACTGCCGCGCTCGACGCCGAGCGCCGTGGCTTCCTGCGCCGCAACCACACCGCCACCCACCTGCTCGACGCCGCGCTTAAGCAGGTCCTGGGCGAGCATGTCTCCCAGGCCGGCTCGCTGGTGACGCCCGAGCATCTGCGCTTTGATTTCACGCACTTCGAGGCCCTGTCTTCCGAGCAGCTCAAGGCTGTCGAGGACCTGGTCAACCAGCAGATCTTCGCTTCCAAGCCGGTCGTGACCCGTGTCATGGGTATCGACGAGGCTAAGGCCGTCGGCGCTGTCGCACTGTTTGGCGAGAAGTACGGCGATGTCGTCCGCGTCGTCTCCGTGGGCGCCGAGGACCAGCCGTTCTCCCGAGAGCTCTGCGGTGGCACACACGCTGCCAACACCGCCGAGATCGGCCTGTTCAAGATCATTTCCGAGTCCTCCACGGGCTCGAATGTCCGCCGCATCGAGGCCGTGACCTCCAAGGGTGCTCTCGATTACATGGCCGACCGCCTGGCGCTCGTTGACGCCGCCGCCGCTGCGCTCAAGTGCCGCGTCGACGAGGTTCCCGCCCGCGTGGAGAACCTGCAGGCCGAGCTGCGCGAGACTTCCAACAAGCTCAAAAAGGCTCTGACCGGTGGCTCCTCCGACGCCATTTCCAGTGCCATCGAGGATGCCGTCGAGCTCGGCGGCTACAAGCTCGTCGTCGCCGAGCTCCAGGGCCTTGAGGCTGCCGACCTGCGCAACGTATGGGATACCGTGCATCAGAAGGTCGCCGGCCCTGTCGCTTGTGTCGTCGCCAGCGTGACTGAGAAGGGCACTCCGGCCCTGCTCGCTGCCGGCTCCGATGACGCCGTGAAGGCCGGGTTCCACGCCGGTAACGTGATCAAGCAGATCGCGGGCCTGGTCGACGGTCGCGGTGGCGGTCGTCCTAGCATGGCCCAGGCCGGTGGCAAGAATGCTGCCGGCATCGCCGATGCCCTCGCGGCCGCTAAGACCGCGCTCGGCGCCTAAGAATCTAAGAAGTCGCTGTGGTTGCGCTCGCGCTGGACATAGGGGAGACCAGGATTGGCATCGCCGTCTCGAGCCGTGATGGCAAGATGGCGATGCCTGTCAAGGTGCTTCCGGCTGCCGAGGTCACCGGTATGGCCAAGACGTTCCGCTACCTGGTTGAGGACTATGAGCCCGACATCCTGGTAAGCGGACGTCCCCTGACCATGGCCGGTGAGCCCGGCCCTCAGGCCGAGCGCGTTGCCGCTGTGGCGCAAAAGATTGCCGACGAGCTCGATCTTCCGTTGGAGTTTGAGGACGAGCGTCTGTCCTCGCAAGAGGCCAAGCGTATCCTGCGCGAGCAGGGACTCAACGAAAAGCAGATGAGGGGCAAGATCGACATGATTGCCGCCAGCCTGTTTTTGCAGACGTGGCTCGATCGTAAAAACGAGGAGGTTTCGCATGCCTAGTGCTTCCGATCCGCGCCAGCCGAATCGTACACAGCAGCCGGCGTCGCGCCCTGCCCAGCCTGGCCAGCGTCCGGCACAGCCGACGCAGCGCGCAGCTCAGCCTGCCGCGCGCCCGGCGCAGTCCTTCTCTCGTTCGGCCCAACCTGTTCAACGGACGGGTCAGCAGCCTTCTGCTCGTTCGGTTCAGCATTCGGCTTCTCACGCGGCTCAGCAGCCCACTGCTCGTACGGCCCAGCCTGCAGGCGGCACCCGCTTTAAGCAGCAGGCACCTACCCGGCGAACGCAGGCCCCCCAATCGCATTCGCATCACGCTCGCGGTTCGCATGGCGTTGCTCCGGCGACCCGCTCGAGCTACAACACGCATGCTCGTCGCGGTGCTCAAAAGAAAAGCTCCCCGGTGCCTATGATTATCGGTGGCGTTGTTGCCGTGCTTGCGCTTGTCGCGATCGTTTTCTTTGTCGTGCCAGCCGTCAAGGGCTTCTTTGGCGGTGAGGGTGCGAAAGTCGTTGCAGGCCAGCAGGTTACTATCACGATTCCCGATGGTGCCTCGGGTGACAGCATCGCTTCGATTCTCTCCGAGAATCATATCGTCGAAAATCCCAAGGATTATTATGCGGCGGTGAAAAAGCTCAACGCCGATATGTCGCTCAAGCCTGGTGATTATTCGTTCACCACACGCATGGATGCGACCAAGGTTGTTCAGCAGCTCATGGAAGGCCCCAACGCGGGCTCCAATGCGCTGACTATCCCTGAGGGCCTAACGGTCGATCAAGTCGCCGACCGTGTGGCCCAGGCCTACGACAGCATCTCTAAGGAAGACTTCCTCAACCAGGCCAAGGCCTCCAACTACGTTGACGACTATAGCTTCCTTAAGGGCGCCGCCAACGATTCGCTCGAGGGTTTCTTGTTCCCCAAGACCTATTCGCTGGGCGATTCGCCGACGGCCGATGACGTGATTCGCGCCATGCTCGATCAGTTTAAGACCGAGTACAAGTCGCTTGACTTTGCGAGCTGCGAAGCCAAGATCAAGGAACGCTACGGCGTGGAGATGTCCGACTACGACATCGTCAACTTGGCCTCTATCGTTGAGCGCGAGGGCCTCAACGCCGATCAACGTGCGCACGTGGCCTCGGTCTTCTACAACCGCCTTGCCGGCAAGCTCGACGGTCTGCGCTATCTCAACAGCGATGCGACCATGATGTATGTCACCGGTGGCGAGGTTACCGCCGACGACCTGCAGAGCGATAGTCCGTATAATACCTATAAACACGAGGGTCTGCCGCCCACGCCCATTTGCTCTCCGTCGCTCGAGGCGCTCAAGGCCACCCTTGAGCCGACCGACTCCGACGACCTGTATTTCTACATTACGCAGGACGAGGAGTATTTCTCGAAGACCTACGAAGAGCATCAACAGTCTTGGAATTGATCATGAGGATTTTTAGCCCCAAACGATATGTTGCCTCGGTCGATCGCATCGACCTCGATACCCTCTGGGCCGATGGTAAGCGCGCCATTCTGCTCGACCGCGACAACACACTGGTGCCGCGCGATACCGAGCAGGTGCCCGCTGCGGTCTCTGCTTGGCTCGAGGCCGCCCATGCCAAGGGCTTCAAGCTGTGCATGGTGTCCAATAACTGGCATCGCGATCAGGTCATGGCGTCGGCGCGCGAGCTGGGGCTCGAGGCCATCAGCCACGCCATGAAGCCGGCGCCGTTTGCCCTCAAGGCGGGTCTTAAGCGCCTCGGCGCCACGGCCGACGAGGCGGTGCTGATCGGTGATCAGCTCTACACGGACGTGTGGAGCGGCAACTTCGCCGGCGTCGATACCATCTTGGTTAAGCCGCAGGCGACGCAGGACCTGTGGTATACGCAGATCTTCCGTATCTTTGAGCGCCGGGCCCTGCGCGACCTTCCCTGCGAGGAATAGGTCTCGTCATGTCCCAGCACACCAAACACGGCTGCGACCATATCTTCTTTATCGGCTTTTTGGGCGCGGGCAAATCGACGCTCGCGCGCAACGTCGGCACCATGTTCAAGCGGCGTTTTATCGATACCGACCGCCTGGTCGTGCGCCGTTGCGGCAAGTCGGTAACCGAGATTTTTGAGACCGAGGGTGAGGGTCGTTTTCGCGAGCTCGAGACCTCGGCGCTCCGTTCGCTCCAAAGCGAGCGCAGCCTGTTGGTTTCGTGCGGGGGCGGTATCGTCGAAACGCCGGTGAATATTGAGCTGATGCACGAAATGGGTACGTGCGTGTACCTCGAGGGCGACTTTGAGGATTCGATTCGCCAGATTCGTCGGTCCGACACGCGCCCCGATTTCCGCTCGCCCGAGCATGCCGCGCGCCTGTTTGAGCATCGCCGTCCGCTGTATCGCCAGGCCGCCGACCTTACCCTTGATATTCGCAACAAGTCCTTCGAGGACGTTTCCTACCTTTGTGCCGAGATGCTTTTGGAGCGTGGGCTGCTATGATTCGCCGTCAACTGATCAATTTCCAAAACCGCAGTGTCGATGTCCGCGTCGGATTGGGCGCGTTCGATGAGCTGTCGCGCATGTTTTCCTCGGCTGTGGGCAAGCCTAAGCGCGCGATGGTGGTTTGGAACGACGCCACATCCGAGCGTTTTGGTGAGGTCGTCGAGCATGCTCTGGTCGACGCCGGTTTTGCCGTGTCGCTGCTAGTCCTTGAGCTTTCGCCTGCTGGTGCCACGCTGGCCGATGCCGATGCGATCTTTGGCGCCCTGTCTGCCAACGGCATTACCTGCGACGATCTGGTTGTCGCCGTTGGCGATGCCGCAACCTGCTCGGTTGTTAGCTGGTGCGCCAACCAGTGGTGTGGCCGAACCGAGTGCGCGCTGCTGCCGACGACCTTCGACGCCATGCTCACGGTCGCGACGACCATGAAGCCGCTCGTCGCCTCGTCGGCCAATGCGCTTCCCGCTATCGCGTTCCGTCCCGAACCGGGCTTGGTCGTGTGTGACCTCGACCTTGTTCGCGAGGCGAACCCCGAGGACCTCAAGCTCGGCTATGCGGTACTCGTTGGCACCATGCTTTCGAGCAGCAAGTCCCGCTGGAATCAGTTTACTGAGACCGTCCCCGAGATTCTCGCGGGCGAGGAGGTCGCGCTCGTCAACGCCGTTCAATGGTCTCAGACTGCTCGCAAGGACGTACTGATGGCCACGAACCCGAGCGCCCGCCATGCGCTCGATTTTGGCAAGACGGGGGAGCGTACCTTGCGCGCTTGCTTGGGCGATGCCGCTTCGCAGGTCCCTGCCTATCAGCTGTTATCCGAGGGCATGCGCTTTGAGGCGCGCCTAGCACATGATGCCTGCGACTTTGATATCGATTACGTCTTTGAGGTCGATGACTGTCTGGAGGACTTTGGTATCGAGGAACTTGCCTTCGACCTGGAGCCTGCCGCATATATCGAGGAGTTCCGCAAGCAGCAGTTCGCTCGCTCGAATCGCAGCATGCTGCCGCTGCCCGCAGCACTCGGTGCCATTCGCCTAACGAGCGTCGAGGACGAGGTTCTTGAGCGCCATGCTCACGCCTACTTGGCTTCTCGCAAAGAACTTCTCTAAGATTTATTGACTTCCATCGTCTTTCGTATCATGTTGAGGGGCGGGTTTTCAATCGGTTGCGGATCGCATGCGATTCCGTCGTTCGGTTGAGACCCGTCCCGTCTATATGGAGACAACAAGAAAGGAATCTGCATGTCTGAGTTTGCTGCCGGTCCTGCCGGTCGTATCGAGCGTGTCCGTGCCCTGATGGCCGAGCGTGGCTACGACGCCATCGTGGTGCGCGACGAGGCCAACCTTCGTTGGCTTACGGGCGTGAAGGGCGTCTTCGACTACACCTTCGAGTTCCCGCACGCTGCGTTTATTACGGTCGACCAGTGCCTGTTCCACACCGACTCGCGCTACCTCAACAGCTTTGAGGAGAACACGCCCGCCGGCAGCCCCTGGGTCTACGACATGGACGAGGGCACCATCCCCGGTTGGGTCGCCGGCAAGATCGCAGCCAACAAGTGCCGCGTCTGCGCTGTCGAGGACGATATGCAGATCAACTTCTACCAGGGCATTCAGCGTGGTCTGGAGGATCGTTCCGTCGCCTGTATGTTGCCGCTGATGCATGACGACATCCGCAAGATGCGCGCCATCAAGGACGCCGAGGAGATCGAGCTCATGCGCCATGCGCAGTCGATCACAGATGCCGCCTTCCAGCACATGCTCGGCTTCATTAAGCCCGGTATGACCGAGAAGCAGGTTCGCAACGAGCTCGAGAACTTTATGTTCGCCAACGGCGCCGACAGCCTGGCCTTCGGCTCCATTGTGGCGAGCGGTCCCAACACCGCCAATCCGCATGCCGTGCCGAGCGATCGCGTGATCGAGAAGGGCGACTTTGTCCTCATGGATTATGGCGCGGGCTACTGCGATTACCGCTCCGACATGACACGCACCGTCGTGATGGGCGAGCCCACGCAGGAGCAGCTCGACCTGTACGCGCTCGTGCGCCGTACGCACGAGGAGTGCGTCGCCGCCATTCATCCGGGCGTCGAGGGCAACGACATCTACAAGCTCTCCAAGAAGATCATCGGCGATGCCGGCTATGGCGATTACTATAATCATGGCCTGGGCCACGGCGTCGGTATCGACATCCATGAGCTGCCCAACTTCAACCGCAGCAAGAACACCATCGAGATCGGCTCGGTTGTCACCATGGAGCCCGGCGTCTACTTGCCCGGCGTGGGCGGCGTGCGCCTGGAGGACTACGGCGTGGTCACCGAGAACGGCTACGAGCCCTTCACTAAGACCCCGCATGACCTGCACGTTATCGATTGCTAGTCTACTTCGGTAGATAGTTTGGGGCGGGGCGTCCGGATCGATTCGGACGCCCCGCGTTCTCTTTTTATGCGCTCGCTGCAGGTGCCGTCTGCAAGTGTATAATTTCTGTCGTATGTAATTTGGACGCCTGTGCGTCCTGCCCATAACAAGAAAGGTCGCTATGCCTACCATTTCTACCGCCGACTTCAAGAACGGCCTCGGTCTCCGCATCAAGGACAAGGTCTACACCATCGTCGAGTTCCAGCATGTCAAGCCGGGCAAGGGCGGCGCGTTTGTGCGCTACAAGACCCGCGACATCAAGAGCGGCCGCGTCGTCGAGAACACCTGCAACGCCGGCACCAAGTTCGAGAGCGTTATGCTCACCACCCGTGAGTTCCAGTACCTCTACAACGATGGCGCCGACTACATCTTCATGGACAATGAGACCTATGAGCAGGTTCCCGTTCCCGAGGACATGGTGGGCGAGAACTCCAAGTGGCTGCGCGAGAACGACATCTGCCAGCTGCTCTTTGCCGACGATGAGCTCATGGGCGTGACCCCGCCGATGTTCATCGAGACCACCATCGTCCAGACCGACCCGGGCTTTAAGGGCGACACCGTCCAGGGTTCCACCAAGCCGGCCACGATCGACACCGGCGCTGTCATCCAGGTCCCCATGTACCTCAACGAGGGCGAGGTCATCAAGGTTGACACCCGCGACGGCAAGTTCGTCTCCCGCGTCTAGCAACCAACTCTTCTAGGAGGACTCATGCCCCAGGAAATCAAGATTGACGGCATCGGCATTTCGCCCGATGTTCTGACCGCCATCGTCTCGCGCGCCGTGTCGGATGTCGAGGGCATCGCCTCCGTTGGCGTCAAGGACCTTGCCACCAACCTTGTCTCCATGATGCTCTCGTCCAAGGCCCCGGCTTCCGAGCCGGCGGTCGAGGCCGAGGTCGTCGGCGACAAGCTCGCACTAACCGTGCGTGTCGTGGTGTTCTTTGGCTATCCGTTCAAGAAACTCGCCGAGGCCGTTCGCGCCGCCGTGGTCGCCGCCATCGATGCCCAGGTGGGCGTCGAGGTCGAGCGCGTTGACGTTTGCATCGACGGCCTCGTTTTCCCCAAGGAGTAACCTTTGAGCCTTAAGGTTTATCGCGGGCGCACGCTTGCCCGCAGTCAGGCGCTGCAGCTGCTGTTCCAGGCCGAGGCCACGGACAGCCCGCTCGAGCGCGTCCTCGAGGGTGATTTCCTGATCTCGAAGGGTCCCCTCGATCCCTATGCGCTGGAGCTGTGCCGCGGTGCCTATGAGCATATCGATCGCATCGACTGCGCTCTGCGCTCCGTTGCCAAGAACTGGGATCTTATGCGCATGCCCGGCGCCGACCGCAATCTGCTGCGTATCGCCGTTTACGAGATGCGTTTCCTCACCGACGAGGAGGTCTCGGACGCCATCGTGATCAACGAGGCCGTCGAGCTTGCCAAGGCCTATGGCACCGACCAGTCCGCGTCGTTCGTCAACGGCGTGCTGGGCAAGATCGCTCGCAGCGAGGAGCTGCCGGGCGAGGACCTGTATCAAGAGCTGCTGGCCGAAGATCGCGCTCGCGAGGAGGCACAGGCTGCCGAGGCTGCCGCCAAGGTTGCGGTTGCCCAGGCTGAGGCTGACGTGCTGGCCGAGGATGCGGACGCCGCCGAGGCTGTTGTCGACTCCGTCGAGGAGTAGCCATGCCAGAGGGTTCCGTCCGCAACTTCGACGAGATCTCGGAGCGTCTGGACCAGATAATCGCTACCGTTCGCTCCAAGGATACGTCCTTGGAGCGTTCACTCGATCTGTTTGACGAAGCGATTGAGCTGGGCTCCCGCGCGGTCGATATGGTCGACAAGTTTGAGCTGACGCCGCGAGAAGCCGACAAGCTCGAGCAGGAATACGATGAGGATGCGGCAAACGAATCCCAGGATAGCTAGGCCGCATCTCCGGATACGAATGGTTGATGGCATTCATGAAACGCGTGCGTCTTGATGACGAACTGATTTCACAGGGCATCTGCGCCGATCGCGCGGATGCCCTTCGCACTCTTATGGCCGGCTTGGTCTCGAGTGGCGGCGAGCGCTTGACTTCGCCGGGCCTTAAGGTAACCCCGGGCCTGCCGTTGCACGTGAAGGGGCGCATTCCATATGTTGGCCGCGGCGGTCTTAAGCTCGAAGGCGCGCTTGATGCGTTTGGTATCAATCCGACGGGCCTTGCCTGTCTGGATGTGGGCTGCTCTACCGGCGGCTTTACCGATTGCCTGCTCAAGCGCGGAGCTGCGACCGTTGTCTCGGTGGACGTGGGTCGCGCCCAGTTCGATTGGTCGTTGCGTCAGGACGATCGCGTGACGCTGCATGAGCGCACAAACGTGACGCAGCTGCCTGAGCTTGGCTATGCCGGCGCCATCGACCTGGCAGTGTGTGATGTCTCGTTTACCAGCATCGGGAACATTATCGATGCGGTGCTGGCGTGCCTGGCGCCTACGGGT
The DNA here is from genome assembly GCF_039836695.1 of Collinsella aerofaciens. Classification (GTDB taxonomy): domain Bacteria; phylum Actinomycetota; class Coriobacteriia; order Coriobacteriales; family Coriobacteriaceae; genus Collinsella; species Collinsella aerofaciens_BD. The sequence goes on from NZ_JBDPAC010000032.1 coordinate 10,581, forward strand.
GCATTCTGCACGCTCGTAAAGCCGCAGTTTGAGGCTCCGGCGGCGCTGGTGGGCGAGGGCGGCATTGTGACCGATCCCGCCGTGCGCCGCGATACACTCGTGGCGGCGGTTGAACTCTTTGCTGCCAAGGGCCTCTTCCCGGTCGATGTGTGCGTGTCACCCATTCATGGTGCCAAGGGCAACGTTGAGTTTTTCCTGTACGGCACGAGATTTGAATCTGGCGACCGCTCGCAAGACGTGCTGCAATCCCAGGTATCGGTTTTGAGCGAGAAAGCTGCAACGCTATGAAGGTCTTTCTGGTTCCCAATTACTACAAGCAAGAGGCGGTCGAGAGTGGCCTGATGCTCGAGCTTTGGCTGACGCGCCAGGGCTATGAGGTCGCATGGGCTGCCGACCAGCGATCGAAGATTCAAAGCACGCCTGATATCGACGGCTCCGATCTGGTCATTACGCTCGGCGGCGACGGTACGTTGCTGCGCGCTGCCCGCATCCTCAACCATCGCGAGATTCCTATCCTCGGTCTTTCCTATGGTCACCTGGGTTTTTTAACTGCTGCGAGCCCCGAGGAGCGCGACATTCTGCAGGTCGTGAGTGATGCCCTTTCCGGCGAGCTGCATGTGAGCCGTCGCGCTACCATCGCCGCGGATATCGTGTCCGTGCGCGAAGACGGTACGAAGGATGTCGTGCGCACCTTCGCCCTCAACGACATGGCGCTTACGCGCGGCCCCCTGTCCGATATGGTCGAGTTTGACATCACGGTGTCCGGTCACCATATCGACCGCCTACGCGGTGACGGTGTCGTCGTTTCGACGGCGACTGGTTCTACGGGCTACGCGCTTTCCGCCGGTGGCCCCATCGTGAGCCCCGACTATACGGGCATGGTCTGCGTACCCATTGCGCCGCACACCATTCAGGCCCGTGCCTTCTTGACTTCGCCGAGTGATGTCGTCGAAATCTTTATGTCTGATGACCGTCCGAGCGTTCCGGCGATCGCTATCGATGGACAGTTTATTACCTGTGATGGCACCGTTGAGAGCGTGGCGGTGCGTCGTGGGCCCGGTGATGTGCTGCTGCTGGATTACGGCCCCGAGAGCTTCTATAACTCGGTGAGCCGCGTATTCTACGGAGTCCGTCATGATCGATGAGCTGCAGGTTTCTAACATTGCACTCATTCGCGAGGCGACGCTGGTGCCGAGTGCCGGCCTGACTGTCCTGACCGGTGAGACCGGCGCCGGCAAGACTGCGCTGCTCTCGGCGCTCAAGCTTATTTTGGGTGAGCGCGCGGATTCGTCGACGGTGCGCGAGGGCGAGGCGCTGGCGAGCGTCGAGGCGCGGCTGTTTGACGGCCCGCACGACACGGAAGGCTTCACGGTCCAGCGCAGCCTTTCTGCCGAGGGCCGCAGCCGCGTGAAGATTGACGGCCGCATCGCCAGTGTGCGCGAGCTTTCGGAGCGCGTTGGTGTGATGATGGATCTGTGCGGCCAGCACGAGCACCAGCGCTTGCTCGATCCGGCGCATCACGTTGCGATGGTCGATGCCTGGGCGGGGCGCCCGGCACTCGAGGCGCTGGATGCGTACCGTGTCTGCTTTAAAGCATCGCGCGCTGCCGCCAAGGAGGTTCGACGTGTCGAAGAGGCCTCGCGTGCACAGGGGAGCCGCGTCGAGGAGGCGCGCTTTGCGCTCGAGCGCATCAGCGAGGTCGACCCCAAGCCGGGTGAGTATGAGGAACTCGAGGAACTGCTGCCGCGCTCCGAACATGCCGAGGTACTGGTTGCCACGGCTAACGATGCCCATGCATCGCTTGCCGCCGAAGGGGGAGCGCTCGATGCCGTGAACAGTGCCGTGGCGGAGCTTTCCCGAATGGCTACCGTCGATCGCAAACTGGGCTACATTGCCGATGCACTTTCGGATGCCTGCATCTCTCTTGAGGATTGCGCGAACGAGCTTCGTTCCTATCGCGATGGGGTCGCCTTCGATCCTCGCGAGCTCGCTCGCATGCGCGAGCGGTTTTCCGACCTCAAGGGCCTGCTGCGTCAGTGGGGTCCGACCATGGACGATGTCTTTGCCATGCGCGACCGCTCACAAGAGCTGCTGTCGCTGGTCGATGATGGCGATGAACAGATCAAAAAGGCGCATGAGGCACTCGGGAGCGCCGAGCGCGAGCTGTTCGCTGCTGCCAGGGCACTTAAGCGCGCTCGCAATACGGCGGCCCCGCGCTTCTGCCACGAGGTCGGCCGCCAGATGGCTCGCTTGGAGATGGGCGGCGCCGAGCTCGTCTGGGAGTCGCGCGATCTTCCCCGTGCTGAGTGGACGCCCGTTGGTCCTTCGAGCTACGAGCTGCTATACCGCAGCGGTGCCGGCTTGACGCCACGTCCCCTGCGCCGCATTGCGTCGGGCGGCGAGCTGAGCCGCGTCATGCTGGCAAGCAAGGTTGTCCTCGGTAACGCGGACGGTGTCGATACGCTGGTATTCGACGAGGTCGATGCTGGTGTCGGTGGCTCCACGGCGCGTGCGCTCGCGGGCGTGCTGGCAGATCTCGCCGCTACGCATCAGGTGATTGTCGTAACCCACTTGGCGCAGGTCGCCGTCATGGCTGACAAGCATTATGTCGTCAGCAAGGAACCGGGCGATGTTCCCCAGACGCATTTGGACGAGGTAATCGGCGAAGCGCGTACCGCCGAGATCGCCCGCATGTTGAGCGGCGATCAGTCCGAGGCAAGCCTGGCGCACGCCAGGCAGATGCTTGCGGAGGCGCGTGCCTAGGCCGAGTCGCCACACGCATGTCCAACCCGGCCGCCACGAAACGGGTCCATCTACTACGTTTGGTAGGGCATCGGCAACCACGCCGAGAATTGCAAAAAGAAAACCGCAGGTAGAACGCCTGCGGTTTTCTCTATTTTGGGTGTATGGTTGGCGGTTGCGGTTAAAACGTAGTGGATGGGCGGGTTTCGTGGCGAGGGGCGTCTATCGGCTCCCCAATTTACCTACTCAACGACCTTATCCGGCTGGATGAGCTCCTCGTAGTAGCTGATATGCTCGCGAGCGTCTTCAATCTCGGGCAGCAGGAAGTTGTAGATGACTTCGATGATCATCGTGGCGCTGATCTTGGAGAACGCGAAGTCACCCGTTGTCAGCAGCGCTTCGTGATTGACGGTATTAAAGGTGTAGTCGGCGAGGCGCGCAAGTGGAGACTTGCTATCGCTGCTGATGACGACCACGGTTGCGCCGCAGTCGCGAGCCGCTTTTGCCATGCGATTCAGTCGGCGCGATTTGCCGGAGTTTGAGATAAGCACGATGACGTCACCCGGTCGTAACGTTAGCGCAAAGCCGATTGATGTCTCGCTAATGGTGCTCGCCATGCAGCGCAGGCCCAGCTGCGAAAACTTAAAAGTCGCATCGAGCGCGACCGCGTTCGTATTGCCCACAGCTGCAAACTCAATAACCCCTGCATGCTTAAGGGCATGCACAACACCCGCTAGCGTATCGTGGTCGATTCCGTCGATGGTCGCATTAAGCTCGCTCACCTTGGCAGCCAGGATGTTTTTGAGGCTCTGCTCCATATTGTCGAGCGAGACCTCGTCGGTCAGGCCCTCGTTGCGCTGGCTTTCCAAATCCCTCGCCAACGAAAACTGAAAGCTGCGGAAGCTACCGAAGCCCAGCTTGCGGCAGAAGCGCGAAACGGTCGCCTCGGACGTGGCGGCGGCGCGCGAGAGCTGAGCCGCCGTGAGGCGTGGCGCCTCGGACTGGTGCTCCAATATATAGTCGACAATGCGCTGCTCGGACTCGCTGTATCCCTGGTGGGTACTAATGAGGGAAAGTGCGCTCTTGCTACTATCGGTCATGGATGGCTCCTGGTTGGCATGAAAATCTAATTTGATTCGCAATGCCATAGTATACGGGCATTTTCAATTACAAGATACACCTTGCCGTTTCAAGTGTTGATGGTAAACTTTCACTTACCGTTTACGGTTATGAAAGAACCTTTCACCGGAGAATTGCACCTTGTCTCTTCTCACGCGGACGGTAGGTTGGTATCTTTCAGTTGTGGAAAAACGCGCATCGAAGCGCGTGTAGGGGAGCGCCCGCGGGCGCTGTACTCAAGAAGGAGGGACACATGGCTAAGTTTGACATCATCGCCGCGACCGGTTGCCCGACCGGCATTGCGCACACCTTCATGGCGAAGGAGGCGCTGGAGAAGGCAGCTGCCGAGCGCGGTCTGACCATTAAGGTCGAGACTCATGGCCAGGTCGGTGTCGAGAACGAGCTCACCAAGAGTGAGATCGCTGGTGCCAAGGCCGTCGTCGTCGCAGCCGACAAGGATGTCCAGGCTGAGCGTTTCGCCGGCAAGCCCATGGTTTCCGTTGGTGTTTCCAAGGCCCTGTCCGTTGAGGCCGCCGGTAAGCTGATTGACCGCGCGCTCGCCGCCAAGGGCGACAGCACGGTTGCAGCCGCTGCCGATGTCGAGGACGAGGTCGAGGAGAAGGAGTCCATCGGCCACATCATCTACAAGCACCTCATGAACGGCGTCAGCCACATGCTGGTCTTCGTCGTTGCTGGTGGTGTTCTGACCGCCGTTTCGTTCCTGTGGGGCATTACGTCCTTCGATTCGACGGCGTCTGACTACAACAGCTTTGCTGCGATGCTCAAGATCATCGGCGGCATCGCCATGAACCTCATGGTTCCGGTGCTTTCCGCCTACATCGCCGAGTCCATCGGCAAGCGCCCGGCGCTCGTCCCCGGCTTTGTTGCTGGTATGATCGCCATCCAGGGC
>NZ_JBDPAC010000033.1:0-15292 GCF_039836695.1 Collinsella aerofaciens
CTTGCCCGTATCGTAGGCAATGCGCCGAATGCTCGCCATCGAAATTTATCGGTGGCCCACTTCAGACTGTAATGGGGTAGTTCTGTAGAGAATACCGTTGCCGCCGGTAACCAAGCGGTCGTAAAGACGGCTGCCCAGCTGGCCGAGGAGTCGGCAAAGCAGCTCAAGGACGCTCAGGCCGCCTACGATGCCGCCCAGAAGAAGGCCGACGCGGCGGGTCAGTCTCAAAAGCAGGCTCAGCAGCAAAAGGATCAGGCCTCGCAGGCCGTGACCGATAACGCCGCCGAGCAGAACGAGGCCGAGGTAGCCGCGCTCCAGGAGAAGATTGACGAGCTCAAAGCCGCCGTCGAAAAGACCGAGCAGCAGCAGAAGAAGCTGGGCGACCTGAACGATCAGCTCGATCAAGCCAACAAGAGTGTCGAGGATAAGACCCAGGCGCTCAAGGACGCCAAGGCAAAGCAGGATGAGGCCAAGAAGGCCCTCGATGATGCCCAGGCCAAGCTCGAGGCCATGGGTATGGACGAGTACGAGGCCGCCAAGAAGGCCGTCGAGGACGCACAGGCAAAGCTCGATGACGCCAATAAGGCCGTTGCTACTGCACAGGCCAATCTGGACCAGGCCAAGGCTGCCGAGGCTAGCGCCCAGCAGGAAAAGAAGGACACTGAGGCCGCTCTGACGACTGCCCAGGCCAAGAAGCAGGAGACTGCCGCTGCGCTCGCAGCCGCAACCACCGCGCGCGATAACGCCCAGCAGAAGTTCAACCAGGCGCAGGCCGCGCTCGATGCTGCCGTCTCGGGTACGGGTGTCGACCTGAGTGCGCTTGAGGCCGCCAAGATCGCTGCTGCTGGTGAGCTCAAGACCGCGCAGGCGGAGCTCAATGCCGCGACGGATGCCGACGCCACCGCACAGACAAATCTGCAGGCCGCCCAGGCTGCCGTCGCTGCCGCGCAGGAGAAGGCCAACGCCGCCAACGCTGCTGTGGCATCTGCCCAGTCTGCATACGATGCGGCAAACAAGGAGTACAAGGACGCGGCCAGTAAGCGTGACGCCGCGAAGACGGCATACGAGCAGGCCCAGCAGACCGAGGCCGACAAGAAGGCTGAGTACGATAAGCTTGTCGAAGTTCGCAAGCAGAAGCGCAGCGAGTGGGAGGCAGCCTGCGCCGCTTCGAACGCCGCGGAAAAGGCTTATGACGCTGCTAATGCCCAGGTTGAGGCTCTTGAGCAGCAGATTGCAGACCTAAAGTCCAACATGACCGTTGACCAGGAAGTCATCAGTCAGGGTATGTTCGGCTTCATGAACTACATCATCGGCGGCAGCCAATTCACAGCCACGCAGAAACAGAACGCCCAGGACGCCGTATCGATGCTGACCGGTGCCGATGACAAGGCAGAATGGTATGACAAGTACGTCGATCAGGACATGTCTCGCGACACCAATCCACTTTCCTTGGAGCAGATGCGCAACGCTCTGACCTACCTCGATACCCAGAACAACCTCCGCAAGGCGAACGGTCAGTCGGCGCTCAGCGTCAGCCTCCGCATGACTGTGGCAGCCGCCCTCAATACATCGTATTCATCGAACATCTGGGGACACTCGAACTGCTACTTCGACAACGGCGAAAATCTTGCCGACGGAGGCGGCGCATATACCGGCGGCGAGACCGAGGATACCCTGGGCTGGCCCTACACCGGTCTCTACACTCAGGAGAAGGTTAATTACGAGAATTGGATTAAAAAGTACGGTGTGGATAGCGAGGCCGGCAAAGATCTCATGGCTCATCGCTATGATTCGTACTATATCTACCAAAACTATTACGATGTGTACCACGGTACAAAAGATAAGAATGGCAATCAAAGAGGAGACGCCTGCGGGCACTATCTCAACATCATCGATGCCGGCACGAAGGCTATCGGCATCGCGACCGGTAGCGGTAAGAACACCGATTCCGAGGTAACAATCTTCGATTACAGCTCTTTTGACAGTGAGGCTGATTTCACTGTCTCCGAGTTCAAGAAGCTCCTGAACGACTACATCGATTCCGCCTATAACGCTGGCGGCACGCAGGCGCAGAAGGCGCAACTCAAGGAGCTTCAGGGCAAGCTCGCCGAGGCGCAGAAGAACTTTGGAACTACTAGGGAAGCTTACTTCGCAGCTGTAAACGGGCAGGATGCCGCCCAGGACGCTTTCACCGCAGCCGATGTGAACATGAACACCGCCAAGGGCGAGTACGAGAAGGCTCAGTCCGCTACTGCTGCCGCCAAGTCCGCCTACACCGCCGCCGAAGCCAAACTCAAGGGTATCGACGTCAAGACGCCCAAGACCAAGCTCAACGCCGCCAAGGGCGAGGCCGCTACTGCCCAGGCAGCTCTCGATAAGGCAAACGTCACGCTTGCTGACGGCAAGGCAAAGGCAACCGATGCCGCTGCTCAAAAGGCGAAGGCTCGCAGCGCCCGCGATGCTGCCAAGGTAAAGTCCGATCAGGCCAAAGAGGCGTATGACAACGCTACCGCTTCGGTCAAGGACCTTGCCGCCAAGTGCGATGCCGCCAAGACGGATCTTGCGAACAAGCAGGGCACGCTTGACGATGCCAAGAAGGCCGACGACACTGCCCAGGCTGGCGTTGACAAGGCTCAGGCCGCAGATGTGCGCGCCGCGACCGCTCTTTCGGGCGCCAAGCAGGCAGTTGCCGCCAAGACGCAGGCCCTGTCCGACGCACAGGCGAAGGCCAAGGCCGCCGAGGACGAGCTTGCCACCGCGAACAAGGCCTTCGAGCGCTTCGCTGGAGCCCAGAAAGCGGTCGACGACGCCAAGGTCGCCTATGACGCCGCCGTCGCCGGTGTCGCCGATGCCCAGAAGCAGCTCGAGGCCGCCAACGAAGCCGTCGTCGATGCGAACTTCGAGATCGTCAAGGCCAAGGCCGAGCTTGCCAGCGATGAGGCACTCAAGGCCGATCTTGAGGCTGTCGACCACAAGGCATCCCTTGCCGCGGGCACGACGGGCAACGAGAAGCTGGTCAAGCTGAACGCTGCCTACGCTCGCTATAAGACCGCCGTTGATGCCGCTGCTGGTCTCAAGGCTGCTCTGAGCGATGCCGATGCCAAACTGTCCGATGCCAACGACGCCTATGCCGCCGCGCTTGCCGAGCTTAACGATGCTAAGGATGCCCTGGCTGCCGCACAGGCCGAGTACGACAAGTATCATCCCAAGGCTGAGCCGCAGGCCAAGCCTCAGGTTGCGCAGGCTGCTGCAAAGGCTCCTGTCGCCAAGAAGAAGGCCACGTCGGCCGCGCTCGCCCAGACTGGCGATGACTCCGCTCTTGCGGGCGAGGTGTTCGTCATCGGCGGTATCACTCTCGTGGCCGCTGGTGTGACGCTGAGCGATCGTCGTCGCAAGCAGATGTAGCGTTTCGAGCGTAGTTTCTGCAACGAACTTCGGTTCATAGCAGGAGCGCTTCGATAGCTTAACCGATAAGGCCGGCGCGCTGTTAAACGCAGCGTGCCGGCCTTTCTTTGTTTCGATATCAAAAAGCCCGGTCGGCAGCCGCGAAAGCTACCGACCGGGCAAGCCGTAGGCGATATGGTTGCCGTCGAGCGGCCGCTCGACTTAGCCCAGCAGGCTCAAGCCAACAGAGACAAACGCCAGGATAACGCCGACGATGGACTCGCCGCCCAGCAGGCCGCTGGCAACGACCAAGCCCTGCTCCTGGAAGGCGGCGTCCTTGGCGGCCTTTTCCTCGTCCGAAAGACCGGCCTCGGCGTCGCGGTGTGCGGCCCACTTGTCGTAGGCGAGCTTAACGCAGGAGCCCAAGAAGGCCGTGAGCGACATGTAGAACGGCAGGTACACGCCCAGACCGATCATCATGGCCGGAATGCCGAGCCAGTACATGATGATGCCGGCGATAAAGCCGCCCGCAAACCACGGCACGCTCGGGATGCCCGAGACCATGGTGGCGACCACGCTTGCCTGCGCGGCCACAAAGCTCTTGTCGGGGCCGAAGGCGTCCGGACCATAGGCGGTGACGAGCGCGACCATGACGGCGGCAGCGACCAGGGCGCCCACGATGCCGCCGATGGCCTGGCCGACCCACTGTGCGCGTGGGTTGGTGCCCAGCACGGCGCCGGCCTTAAAGTCGTTCATGACGTCGCCCGCAAGGCCGCACGCCACGGCCACGACGCCGGCGATAAAGAACAGCTTGACCTGCGCGAGCTGCGCGAAGGCTGCCACGATGAGCATGACGATGAGGCCAAAGATTTCCATGGGGTCGATACCCGTCTGGCCGCAGCTCTGTGCGCTCATGATGGTGGTGACAAAGGTAAACAGTGTGACGATGACGGCCGGGACGGGACCGAGGTCGAGCGCGATGGCAACGATCACAGCGATGGCTGCGGTGCCCAGGCCGATGATGCCGGCGTCGAGCTTAAGCGAGCCCGAGATAAGCGACTGCTCGTCGGTGTCGGTGGAGCTGTCGGCGGCGAGGCCACGGACGATACCGGCGACCTGCGGCAGGATGTCCTTAAGGACGACGGCGACGCCAAAGCCCATCATAAGACCCATACCGAGGGATTTGACGATACCCTGCGCGGTCACAATATCGAACAGGCCAGCAGCGGTGCCGCCAACGATGATGCCAAAGTTGCCCAGCAGCGCGCCGGCAAACCAGAAGGCGACGGGGGCGAAGCCCACGAGGAAGCCGATGGACAGCAGCATGGGCGAGTTGTAGATGGCAAAGGTCACGCCGGGGATATTGAGCGTGCACAGCATACTGGGCACCACGCCCAGGGCGTCGCGCAGCACGCTGTAGATGCCTGCGATGGCCATGGAGCCAAAGAGCTGCTTACCGGTCTTGCCGCCGGCCTCGGTAGCACGTAGGGTCTGAGCTGCGGCGTTGCCGGTGGGGAACTCCAGCGCGGCGTCCACGATAAAGTGACGGTGGATGAGCGCTGTCGCTAGAAGGCCCAAGATGGTGCCGGCGAGCGCCACGATAAACATGTCGAGCCAGCTGATCTGGTCGGCATAGCCCAACATCCAGGCGCCCGGGATGGTAAACGCCAGGCCGCCGGCGACCATGGCGCCCGCAGACATGATGGTGTGGGTGACGTTGGCCTCGTTGAGGCTGGCGTTGCCCATGAGCTTCAGGAAGAACAGCGAAATGACGGCAGCGAAAATGATCGGCCAGGGGAGGGCGCCCATCTTGAGGGCGGTATAGGCCGAGCTTGCCGTGATGATCACGCAGCCAAGGACGCCGATGACGACGCCGCGCAGCGTGAGTTGCCCGCGCATCGAGGCGCGGTTCGAGGGATTGCTCATATAAAACTCCTTTGCGTATATCCGCTTCCCCCGGGAGCGCCGCTACGGATACGGCGCGGGAAGTCGGGTTACCAAGGGCCGCCGCGTGAGCTCGCGCGCGACCGCGCACCAGTATAACCGCAAGCTAGTCATTTCGGGATGACTGGTTTAGGTAGGCGATATACTGCTGGGCAGACGAAAGGAGCGCCGACGATGATTAATGGGTGCGCATATATATTGACGGTCGACGTGGGCAACACGTTCATTCGCTTTGGCCTGTTTGCCGAGGATTCGGCCGCGGCGCAGGAGCGCCCGCTCGCGACGTGCGAGATCACGACGCCGTCGAGCATCACGGCCGACGAGGCGCGCATGAGGCTCGCGCAGGTCATGGGCGCACTGGCAGCCGATGCGGGCATGCCGGGTGCGCTCGTTCCCGCAGCCGCAGTGCTGAGCTGCGTAGTGCCGGCGCTCGAGCGCCCGTGGAAGGCAGCGCTTTCCCGCACTTGCACGGGGCGCGTGCTCACCGTGGGACCGGGCCTCAAGACCGGCATGCCCGTGCACTACGACGATCCAGCAGAGATCGGTCCCGACCGCATCGCCGACGCCGTGGCGGCCCGTGCCGTCTACGGCTCTCCGTGCATCGTGATCGACCTGGGCACTACGACCAATATCGAGGTCATCGATGCGCACGGAACCTTTGTCGGCGGCGTCATCGCGCCGGGTCTGGCACTTGGCGCCCGCTCGCTTTCGGCGGCAGCAGCGCGCCTACCCCAGGTTGAGCCCTCGGCGCCAACGCATGTGATCGGTCGCAACACGCGCGAGGCCATGCGCTCGGGCGTGGTTTTGGGCGAGGTAGCCCGCATCGACGGCATGCTCGACATGGTGCTTGCCGAGATGCGCTCGACCAAGGCGGCGGGCGAGGGCAGCGTGCCCATCATCATCACCGGCGATGATGCCGAGGCGCTCGCGGCGTTGGTCGGCCATAGCCTGACGGTAGACGACGCGCTGACGCTGCGGGGTCTCGCCGAGCTCTACCGCATCAACCAAAAGCCCCGCCGCGTGTAAAAGTGAGGGCGCCGGTGGGACAAACGCCTCCACCTTTCACCTGCTACAATGGGTCAAACTATTGCGATTACGGAGGTGTCTGCCATGTCGGACGATCTTCATCAAACTTCGTCAGGCAAGCGCCTGGACGTCATTAGCTGGGACGAGTTCTTTATGAGCGTGGCCATCGCCGCGCAGCGCCGCAGCAAGGACCCCAACACGCAGGTGGGTGCGTGCATCGCCAACACCAACCACCGCATCCTTTCGGTGGGCTACAACGGTACGCCCTCGGCGCTCAACGACGACTTTTTTCCGTGGGGTACGAGCGACGACCCGCTGCAGGACAAGCACAACTACGTGGTCCATGCCGAGGCCAACGCCGTGCTCAACTACCGTGGCTCGCTCAAGGACCTCGAGGGTTCCACGGTCTACGTCACGCTGTTCCCGTGCCACGACTGCGCCAAGATTTTGGCGCAGGTGGGCGTGGGCGAGGTTGTCTACCTAGACAACAAGTACGCCGACACCGATGATGGACGCATCAGCCGCCGCATCCTCGACTCCTGTGGCATCAGCTACCGCCAGGTTATCGTCGATGTCCAGATTGGTACCGGGGGACAGGCTCGACAGTAATTATGCGTTGTCGCTATCTGACGACGAACGCAGCTCAAAGAGTCCCGTCCCAAATTGACTACTCGTGAAAGTCGCGTCTGCGCGCATGGACGGCTCGTGAGCGGGTACATGGCTGTAGTAACATAGCTTCTGTCCGCGGGCGCGCCCGCGTTATTGTGAGAAAGGAGCCCCTGTGGCTGTTAACGAAGAGCTGCTTAAGAAGGTTCTTGAAGAGATTCGCCCCAATCTACAGGCCGACGGCGGCGATATGGAGTATGTGGGCGTCGACGACGAGGGCGTCGTCAAGCTGGAGCTTCAGGGCGCCTGTGCCGGTTGTCCCATGAGCGCCCTGACGCTTTCCATGGGCATCGAGCGTATCCTCAAGGAGCACGTGCCCGGCGTTACGCGTGTCGAGCAGGTCAATGCCTCCGGCGAGACCGATGACCTGTACGACGAGTATGCGCCGTTCTAAGAAGTGAAAGCTGCGGGCGATATGCTCCGCATAGACGTCACGCCCGAATATGCGGCTGCGAGCGCAAGGCCCGCGGCCGCATTTGTATGTAGGGAGCAGGGGGACCGATATGCTCAACGACCTCTACCATATGCTTGATCCCGTCGCCATCTCGGCGGGGCCCATCACCATCTACTGGTACGGCTTGGCCTATGTGGTCGGAGCTCTGCTCACGGCGGTCGTCATGTACCGCACGCAGCGCCGTTGGGGTTTTGACATTACGGTCGACGACCTGACGAGTGTCGTGGTCGGCGTGGTCTTTGGCCTTATCATTGGCGCCCGCCTGTTCTACGTCATCTTTTACGGCGACGGCTACTACTGGGCGCATCCGCTCGAGATCTTTGCTACCAATGAAGGCGGCATGAGCTTCCATGGCGGCCTGGTGGGCGGCATCATCGGCGGCGTGCTCGTGTGCCGCATGTACAAGCTCGACGCCTGGACCATCGCCGACCTTGCCGTTATCGGTGCTCCGCTGGCCTTATGTCTGGGACGCTGCGCCAACTTTGTCAACGGCGAGCTGTGGGGCAAGCCGACCGATCTGCCCTGGGGCGTGATCTTTGGCGGCACCGCGGGCGATATGCCGCGTCATCCCTCCCAGCTCTACGAGGCATTCCTCGAGGGTATTGTGCTCTTTTGCATTCTGCAGGTGCTCAGCCGCAAAAAGCCGCTACTGCCCCAAGGCACGTTTATGGGCGTCTTTGTGATGGGTTACGGCATCGTTCGCTTTTTGATTGAGTTTGTGCGTGTGCCCGATGCGCAGCTGGGCTATCTGCTGGGCGGCGTCATCACCATGGGTCAGCTGCTGAGCCTGCCGCTCGTAATCGCGGGCCTGGCGCTCATCATCTTTGCTCGTCGCCGCAACCAACCCCAGCGCATCTACCTCGACGCTTAACCACCAAAAAGTGAACAGGCACCTTTGTGGTGGTTCGCTGGGCAACGATGACAGAACCGTAACGTTTCCCCAGATAAAACCTGCCAAAATAAACCTGTCCCTTTTTGGCAGGTTTCTAGAAAGGCTCTTTGGACTGTGAAGGATTCCGACCTCTCCACAACGGCTGCGCGCGACGCTGCCCGCATCGTCTGGTTTAAGCGCTACCCCGCCAAGCAGACGCTCATCGCATTTTTGCTCGCGCTGTTGGCGACCACGGCGTTTTCCATCGATCCTGCCCCGGTGTCGAGCAACGCAGTCTTGGCGATTGACCCCAAAGCCTCGGGCATGCTGTACGTGTGCTACGAGGTGCTCCTTTCGTTTGCCGGCCATACCGACGCGGTCATGCTGCTTGCACTTGCCTGCCTGCTCACCTTGCCGTTTCGCTACGTGTTCTTTGGCCGTGGCGATACCTGGCGTCCATCGATCATTCTGCCGTCGCTGTTCTTCGCCATCTGCATGGTGTTCGGCCGCAGCTACGATCTCACCGACTCGGCCGAGATTGTCCTTGGCGACAAAGCCCGCATCATCTGCGCCTGGATTGGCAGCGCGGGCTGGATGCTCTTGGCGGTCGTTGCCTTCTACCTTGCCTTTGAGTGTCTAGATTGGCTGAGCTCCCGACGCATCCCGTTTTCCGAAGCACACTTTGGCCGCGTATGGCGTGTGACTCACGCCGTGCTCTCGGTCCATCCCTTTGCCGGGCCCTTCCTGGTGCTTATGATCGCCTGGGCGCCCACGCTCATCGCTTCGCTGCCCGGCCTTTTTATGGGAGATACGGGCGCGCAGATTCGCCAGTGGTTCAACTATCCCAACGGCACGAGCGACTACCTGCGCCTACTCAACCCCAACGTGCTGCTCAACGGGCATCATCCCGTAGTGCACACGGCCATTATCGGCTCGTGCGTTCAGCTGGGGCTTTCGCTGTTCAACAGCGCTAACGCGGGTCTTGCCATCTACACCTGCGCTCAATTTGTCATCACGGCTGCCTGCATGGCCTATTCCATTTCGTCGCTGCGCAAACTGGGCGTGAGCCTGCCGGTTCGCGGTGTGATCCTGCTGTTCTTTGCGTTTATGCCGATGTTCTCTAACTACGCGGCGTTGCTCACCAAAGACGTGCTCTTTGCCGACGTGTTCTTGGTGCTGTTGGTACAGACCGTCAAGCTCGTGGCATGTGGCTTGCCTCGTCGTGATGCCAATGTCGAGCGAGCGGGCGAGAAAGCCCCCGTGCTCTTTGCGCGCCACGACTGGCTGCTGCTCGCCCTGGGCGCCATGGGTTCCACGTTTCTGCGCAACGGCGGTCTGGTGTTTCCCCTGGCGGCATGCGTAATCGCGGCGGCGTTTTGCGCATGGGACGCGCATACGGCTCGTCGTGCAGCCAAGCAGGCCGGTGCTGCGCCTTCGGGCGCCATCTCGCGCTTCCGCTGGGTGGGAGTTCTTGCGGTGCTTGCACTCTGCCTTGCCTCTAATATGTACTTCACCAAGGTCTTTATGCCGGCGCACGACATTACGCCCGGCTCCAAGCGCGAAATCCTTTCGATTCCGTTCCAGCAGACGGCTCGTTTCGTCCAAAAGCACGACGGCCTCAACTCGGGCGTCAACCCTACGGTTAAGGAGGACGGCACCATCGTGGAGGCACCCTGCGACGGTTTGGTGACCGACGAAGAGCGCGCCGTGATCGACCGCGTGCTCAAGTACGAGAATCTGGGCCGCCGCTACAACCCCGACAAGTCCGATGCCGTCAAGAACTGCTTTAACGAGTACGCCTCGCAGGAGGACATCGATGCCTATTTTGAGGTATGGGTCCAGATGTTTAAGAAGGATCCCGAGTGCTATATTTCGGCGCTTATCAATAACTACTATGGTTATTTTTATCCGAGCGCGCGCGATGCCTGGGTCTACAGCACGGCGCGTAGTGCCGAGATCATGGCGCGTCCCGACAACCTCAAGTACTTCGACTTCCATCCGGTCGATAGCAACGTAGTGCGCTGGTGCGACCACCTGATCAATCTGTACCGTGTGGCGGTGCAGCGCATCCCGTTTATTTCGCTCACCATGAGCTCGGCCACCTATGTGTGGATCATGATCGCCGTGGTGGTCTATCTGCTACGTCGTCATTCGTGGCGTGCGCTGGCGATCTGGGTGCCGCTGCTGGGCGTGCTCGCCGTGTGCCTGATCGGTCCCTGCAACGGCTCGACCTACATGCGCTATCTGTATCCGGTCATCGCCTGCATGCCCTTTGCCATCGGCGCCACCATCACCCGCAGCGATCTCCTCTGGTCCTAACTTGGTGCATTGGGGTCAGGTTTCTTTGCACCAAAGGGGGGCATCATCACGACGCCTTCATTTTGGGGTTTATCTCGCAGGCCAGTAGGTATATCATAACGACGTTTGTTTATATTGCCCGAGCATCTGCGCTGGGCTTTAGGTCGAAACCGATAGGAGACACGTATGTCCGGACACTCTAAGTGGGCCACAACCAAGCATCGTAAGGGCGCGCAGGACGCCAAGCGTTCCGCCCTCTTCTCCAAGCTCAGCCGCAACATTACCGTTGCTGCCCGTCTCGGCGGCGACCCGCTGCCCGAGAACAACGCCAGCCTCGCCGCTGCCGTTGCCAAGGCCAAGGCTCAGTCCATGCCTAAGGACAAGATCAAGTCCGCTATCGACAAGGCTTTTGGTTCGGGTGCTGACGCCGCCGTCTACGAGAACATCGTGTACGAGGGCTACGGTCCCGCCGGTGTCGCCGTCTACGTCGACTGCCTGACCGACAACCGCAACCGTACCGCTGCTGATGTCCGTTCCGCCTTCTCCCACGCTGGTGGCAACCTGGGCACCTCCGGCTCCGTCGCCTTCCAGTTTGAGCGCAAGGGCCAGATCGTCGTCGCCAAGGAGATCCTGGACGAGAACGCCAAGAAGGAGACCATGATCGCCAACGGTGCTGCCGGTGACGAGGATGAGTTCATGATGGCCATCGCCGAGGCCGGCGGCGAGGACTACGAGGACGCCGGCGAGGAGTGGATCGTCTGGACTACTGCCAACGAGGTCATGGCTGTCTCCAAGGCGCTCGAGGAGCAGGGCGTCCAGGTCAAGGGCTCCGAGACCACCATGGTCCCGACCACCCCGACCGAGGTCTCCGGCGCCGACGCCAAGAAGGTTCAGCGCCTCATCGACCGTCTTGAGGAGCTCGACGACGTCCAGGATGTTTACAGCACCATGGACATGACCGACGAGGTCATCGCTGCCCTCGAGGAGGAGTAGCGCCCGCACGGGTTAAGCCGTGCATATCTGGGCATAATGAAGCGAGCATGCAAGCCTCGTGGAATAGATGAGCCGGATCCGCGTGCGTAGAGCACCGGACCCGGCTCTTTTATAATGATGCGAACCGTTTTGCATTTCGAGAGCCGAGATTTGAAGGGAGCGCCACGTGCGCGTACTCAAACGAGCCCTAGCGATTGTGTATCTTGCCGCCGCCATCGTGGCGCTGGGTACGCTTGTCTGCCAGTTTTGGGGGCCGTATACGTATCGCTTTATGCTGCTGATGCGCGACCCCATGCCGCGCATTGTCGTGACGGCATGCGGCGGAGTTGTGGCGATCGGCGTGCTGGTAAGCTTCTTCCGCCTGATGTTTGCTCGTCGTGAGCCGTCCTGCGTGCATCCGGCGGGGGAGCGCAATATCGAGGTCACGCTCGCGGCGCTTTCTTCGTGCGCCAGGGTTGCTGCCGAGCGCGACGACCGCGTGATGATCGAGCGCGTCGAGGCGCGCGTACAGGGCTCCGACGAATCGCGCGTCTGTTTTAAGGTCGACGCCATCGCGCTTGACGATAAGGACGTGGCGTCTCTGGCTACTGCGATGCAGCAACGTATCGAGGAGGCCTGCGATACCATGCTCGGCACGCCGGGTACGATCGCACGCGTTCGTTTTTTGCCGTCCAAGACTACCGTCCAGACCGTGGAGGTTTCCGGTGAGTGATACCAATCAAGACAAGACCGTCCGCACCCCGCGTCTGACTATCGATCAGAGCGCCGTGCCGGCAGGCGAGGCCGTCGATCCCAAGGTGGAGGGTACCGAGTCGCATGACGCGGTCGCCGATGATTTTGATGAGGCCATGGGTCTCATCAAGGGTACGGGGGCAGCCATCTGGAGCTATGCCGTCCGTCATCCCAACACCACGCTTGGAGCCGTCGCTGGTTTTGTGCTCGCCGTGCTGGTGCTCACGCTCGGCCTGTGGGACACGCTCGTCATCGCATTCTTTGTGCTGATCGGCGCCGTGATCGGCCAGATTCGCGACGGCGAGAACGGTATCGTCAACTTCTTCGGCCGTCTGTTTAGCGGCCGCTAATACGTATTCGACTGTCGCATCCGCGGCAGGCATAAGGAGGAACCATGGCTTTTAATACGAAGGTCGATGTGGCCGATACCGAGCTCGAGGAGAACGAGGCGGCCGTCGCCGAAGCCGAGGATGTGACGCTCGAGGATGAGGCGCTCGTCGAGGCCGAGTCCGCCGATGACGCGGACGAGGATGATGAGGAAACAGACGAGTCCGAGGACTCGCTGACCTATTCCAACGGTGTGATCGAGAAGATCGTTGCCATGGCCACCCGCGAGGTTCCGCACGTTTTGGGCATGAAGGGTAACCTCATGCACTTTGTGCAGGAGCAGTTTGGTGCCGAGAATCTGACCAAGGGCGTGACGGTCGAGGTCACCGATGACAATCGCGTGGTCGTCAACATCTCCGTCATCATCGAGTACGGCGCCTATGCGCCCGCGATCTTCGACGATGTCAAGGCACGTGTCACCGAGCGCCTTGCCGCGATGACCGGCCTTGAGGTGGCGGGCGTCAACCTGCGTATCGAGGACGTCATCACCCCCGAGGAGTACGAGCACCGCACCAGCCAGCACGAATAACCTTCCAAAAAGGGACAGGTTTGTTTTGGCAGGTTTTATCTGCGAAAACGTTAAACGGCCGACCGCGCAAGCAAAAGCGTGGCCGGCCGTTATTTGTATGCCCCCCGATGTAGGCATACCGCTCGTCTAACTAGGGGTTGCAATCGTCGCGTTCCGCGTTACCCTAATGGGCGCATTGTTTCCAAATTGTTAACGAGGGGTTGCCGTAATGGCTGACGAGCACGAAACAGAAAGCAAGGCATGGGCGATTGAGGCCGCCGCGGCAGAGGCGGCATCGCGTGCTGCCGAGGAGATGCATCGTCCTCCCGTGGTGCCGATGGAGCGCGTGGTTGATCGCACCGATATCGAGCGCGGCGAGCGTGCCGGCCAAAAGCGCAGCCAGGAGCCGGGCTTCCCGCGCTTTTTTGCCGAGCTCAATCTGGGCCTGATTCTTACGGCCTTTGCCATCGTTGCGTTTAAAACCCCTAATCACTTTGCTTTTGGCGGCACCTCGGGCGTGTCGGTCATTCTGTCCACGCTGTTCCCGACCCTGCCCGTCGGCGTCTTTATGTGGATTATCAACGCGGTTCTCGTCGTTTTGGGCTTTATCTTTTTGGAGCGCAAGGCAATCCTGTGGAGCGTCTTCGCCTCGTTTGCGCTGTCCGCCTATGTTTCGCTGTTTGAGCTCTTTATTCCGACCGATGTCTCTCTGACGGGTGATATGTGGCTCGACCTGTGCTTTGCCGTGATCCTGCCGGCGCTCGGCAGCGCTATTGTCTTTGATATTGGCGCCTCGACGGGCGGCACGGACATTCTTGCCATGATCCTCAAGCGCCGCACGACGCTCGAGATTGGCCGCGCGCTGCTGTTGGTTGATATCGGCATCGTGGCCATCGCGGCCTTTTTGTATGGCCCGCGTGTCGGTCTGTATTGTGTGCTCGGCCTGTTTGCCAAGACGCTTGTGGTCGACAAAGCCATTGAGAGCATTCACCTGCGCAAAGTCTGCACGGTCATTTGCTCCGAGCCCCTTAAGGTCGAGGAGTTTATCGTCAAGCATCTCAACCGTACGGCGACCATCAGTCGCGGCTACGGTGCCTTCTCGGGCAAGTGCGTGACGGTGATCATGAGCGTGCTGAGCCGTCGCGAGGCCGTGCAGCTGCGCCGTTATGCGCGCGAGGTCGATCCGGGTGCCTTTATCACGATCGTCGACAGCTCCGAGATTGTCGGCAAGGGCTTCCGCGGAACGAACTAGCACAGACGTATTCAACGAACCGCCTGCTGGCGCCGTGTATCTTGCAAATCGGTCATCTTTGAGTATTTGACCCCACATTGGGCAATAATGATGCTAAAGACATCGTTTGCGATCCAAGTGATTTGTTCAAGATACGAAGGGATGATTCTATGTTCTGCTCGCAGTGTGGCGCCCCCATGGGCGATAACGACAAGTTCTGCGGCGTGTGTGGTGCTCCTAATGCCGGTGCCGCTGGCCCCGCTCCCCAGGGACAGCCTCAGCCCCAGCAGTTTGTTCCGCAACCGCCCGTGGCGAATGCGCCAAAGGGCTGTGTGGCTCAGGCGTTCCAAGATATGACCAAGACTCCGGGTGTGCTTCAGCGTGTATGCCAAATCGCGTTTTTGCCGGCGCTGATTTGCGTTGTGTCGGTGCTCGTGTTGTTTATTCCCGTTATTGGCGGCATTGCGGCTGCCATCGGCTTTTTGGCAGCTTGCATTGCGAGCGTGTGCGGTTCCGGCTTTGGCATCGAGTGGGGTCGCGATCTGTCGCTTAAGATCGATGACGGCATGGATCGTCCGCTGATGCGTTCCACGTCGTTTGGTCTCGGAGTCTTTTCGAGCGTTATTTCGGTCGTGCTCGAGGTTATCGCTGCCATTCCCGTTATCGGTGTAGTGCTTTCGCTGGTGGAGGGCGTGGTAATTGGCGCTGCGGGCT
The DNA here is from genome assembly GCF_039836695.1 of Collinsella aerofaciens. Taxonomy (GTDB): domain Bacteria; phylum Actinomycetota; class Coriobacteriia; order Coriobacteriales; family Coriobacteriaceae; genus Collinsella; species Collinsella aerofaciens_BD. The sequence continues at coordinate 15,209 of NZ_JBDPAC010000033.1, forward strand.
CGTATTCTTATTCAAGACTTTAGTCTGCTGGCCGCGCAGCGGCCAGCTTTAAACCACCCGCTACGCGGGTGGAGACAAACGGCT
>NZ_JBDPAC010000034.1:0-14906 GCF_039836695.1 Collinsella aerofaciens
ATTGGACGTAGACACATCGCCATCCAGAATGCCGTTGGCGCCGATAAACGCCGCGTCGATGCCCAACGCACGCAGGGTATCCTCGGCCGTTGGTCCCACAAAAGCGGCGGTGCGGCGACGGTACATGCCGCCCACGAGGCACAGGTCGCAGTCTTCGCGCGCCTCGAGCAGGTTAAACACCGAAAGCGAGTTGGTCACAATGCGCAGGCGACACGCCGGCAGCATCGAGGCCATCTGTTCCACCGTAGTGCCCGTACCCAAAAAGATGGTCGAGCCCTCCTCGATAAGCTTCACAGCACGGCGCGCAATCTGCAGCTTTTCCTCGGCATGCTTAGTGCGCTTTTCGCTGTGCGAATACTCATGGCGCAACATAGCATGGGGACGTCCCTGTGCGCTACGGGCGCCGCCGTGCACGCGCTCGATCTCGCCCAAGCTCGCAAGTTCTTCGAGGTCGCGGCGAATCGTCATATCCGAAACGCCCAGCGCATCCGAAATCTCCTTGACCGAAACCGTGCCCTGCTCTTCGAGCAGCTGACGAACCTTATCCTGTCGCTCTGCCTTAATCACGATGAATCCTCGCCGTTCTTTGCGCGCATATCATTCAAACAGTAACGAACAAATTGTATCAGACTCGTGCGCGTCAAAAATGAACACCCGCACAGCTCCAATCATCACTTTTTTGAGAAAAATACCCCCTGCTTTAGTGGGGTGTAGTGATAATCTCACCTGTTCGCGCTACAGTTTGTCCGAAATACCTCGATGTTAGGAACCAAATGATCACTTCCGAGCTTTTCGGCACCGCGCCGTGCGGCACCTCCGTTCATCGTTATACCCTCAACGGGCCCGAGATCTGCGTTCGCATTATGGACTATGGCGCCACCGTGCTGGGTATCGATGTGCCCGATATTCCCGGCAACGTGCGCGATGTGGTACTGGGCTTCGATAAGCTCGAGGATTACTCTGACAACCCCGCCTGCTTTGGCGCGACCATCGGCCCCGTGGCAAACCGCACCGCGGGCGCCACGATCACCATCGACGGCACGGACTGGCACATGCCGGCCAACGAAGGCGTCAACAACCTGCACAGCGATCTTGAGCATGGTCTGCACAAGCGCGTATGGGACGTTGAGCTCGACGAGACTCACAACGCCGTGCGCATGACCACCTCGCTTAAGGATGGCGAGCTGGGCCTGCCCGGCAACCGCACCTTTACGGCCGTGTTTACCGTTACACGCACCGGTGTCTTCCGTATCGAGTATGGTTGCGAGAGCGACCGTGCCACCTACGTGTCCATGACCAACCACACGTACTTTAACCTTGCCGGCCATAACGCCGGCATGGACTGTGAGCACTTCTTTATCGCCAACGCTGCCCACTACTTGCCCATTAACGAGCAGAACATCCCCACCGGCGAAATCGCTCCGGTCGAGGGAACACCGTTTGACTTTCGCGAGCTGCGCCCCGTCGCACCCGGCATGGAGGCCGACGACCCGCAGATTAAGCAGGCCCGTGGCTACGATCACTGCCTGTGCATCGATGGCTATCAGTACGGCCGCAACCTGCGTCGCGCCCTACATGTCGAGGAGATGTGGACCGGTCGTGAGCTGGACTACTACACCACCGCCCCGGGCGTGCAACTCTACACCGGCAACTGGCTGGGCGACGAGCACGCCAAGGACGATGCCAACTATGGTTGGGGCGCCGGCTTTGCCCTCGAGGCCGAGATGTACCCCGACACGCCGCACCAGCCGCTGTTCCCGCAGGGCATTGTGGGCCCGGGTCATCCCTACAGTAATGTGATCGAGTACCACTTTATGAGGCACTAAGCCCATAACACAACATATCGCACAGCAGCGCCCGCCGGCACACCGCCGACGGGCGCTGCTTCATGCCTAAATCCTTCTTTTCGATGCCACCGAATTGGTGACATAACAAAACTATGCCGAATTACTACGATGAACCCACTATGTCCGACCACGCGCTGGTTTATAAAAAATTAGCAGCTCGTTTACCTGCGGTTTTATTCTCTGCAAATTTGGCATGCTCGGCGATAAGCAATTCATCGTAGAAAACCGGCATAGTTTTGGCGGACAGCGCCACACAGATCCCCTACGAAGGCAAAATGATCCGTTTTCCTCCGTCCCCAAGGGATCAGTTGAACAGATTGCCGATGGGATCGGGGGCGGAACTGGGGAGATAGCGGATTTCTAGCTCTATACCGAGCTTTTGCAACTCTTTGAAGGCGGCGATGTCTGTATCGCCTACGGCAACGGCAGGCGTTGCAGAGCGCTTGCCCTCCCCCGCCCGCATATGGCCGATACTAATCTTGGTTATTGGCACACCGCCCTTAACCAGCGCGAGCGCATCGGAGGGTGAGGCCACCATGATCAGAATCAATTGGCGAGGCGTTGCGGTATGAATGACGTCGATGGTCCTTTGCACCGAGAAAAACCGCGTCCAAACGCCTTCTGGCGCCGCCACCCTCATGGGTGCCCATTGGCGCGAATCTGCCGCGATCTCATCGTTGACGATTAGGACAAGGTTGGAACCCACGGCTTCGTTCCACAGCTCAACGTCTTGTCCGTAAATGAAACGGTCATCGATACGCGTGAGAAGGATCTTGGGTTGAGCCATGGCTGCCCCATTCTGTTTGAGACCCATACGAGCGGGACGTCGACCACCAACTCAACAGCTGGTCAAGCGCCAGATGGACGCCGCAGACATCGCGCCTCTAATATTAGTGCATTTAAAGTGAGAAAAGCCATCAGAACCCTTGCGCGGATGTGCGATGTCCCGTATCATAGACAGCCGTTGACGCCTCAGTTGCGTCACCACATGGCCGCCAGCGTAGCTCAGTTGGTAGAGCACCGCTCTCGTAAAGCGGGGGTCACCGGTTCGAGCCCGGTCGCTGGCTCCATTGCACAAGATAGCCGCCTTCGGGCGGCTTTTTTGTTGCCGATTTTGAGTGCGTGCGTGCCAATCCACGTATCGTAACGGCCTCAACCCCCCTACTCAAAAACAGAAAGCCCCGCCAACCGCAATCCCCAAAGGAACCGCGATCAGCGGGGCCCAAGCGCATTCCTCCAAGGGATAACGCTCGCAAAACGAACAGCTCAGCCGAGCGGCTCGTTACTCCTCCCAGTAAGCGTCTGCAAGCAGCTTAAAGCAGATCTTCTTGACCGGCTGCGCGCCATCGCCCGGGAACTCGAGCGTGGGCATGTGAGGCTCGCCGGCAACAAACAGCGCAAACTTGTCGTCAGCAAGATCGCCGGCGATCGAGGCGTCGGAATCGACCAAATCGTAGTCGTCCTTCTCGTCAAACTCCTGAACCAGCGTCAGGCTGCCCGTGGCAACCTTAAAGGCCTCGCGACCCTCGACGTCGATCTGCAGGTCGTGATAGCGCTGATGCGTCTCGTAGTGGGCCTCGGCTTCGGGACGCGTCGTGGGAGCCATGACGTTCGCAAAGACCTTGTCGCCCAGAATCGAATGGCTGCCGACCTCGAGCTTCGCCGGATCGTTCTCCTCGAGCCAGTCGATCAGCACGTCGAGGCCCTTGAGCATTCCACGGTACTCCTCGATATCGCCCAATGCACCGTAAATCATCTAAATCCCCTCTCGGATCGTTTCTTTGGCGGCTACTCGGCAAACGCATTACCGACGCTGTTGCCACCCACATGCGTCTCGACCAGGGTAAGGTCGGGATTGAACACGACAGTGTCGGCGTCGCGCCCCGGCATAATGCTACTGCACTTGTCGTCGACATGAGCTGGCAACCGATGCCGGGGCAGACGCCCAAGCTCTTACAGCTCGGTCACGACAACGCCGTTGTAGACCTCGTCCCAACGGTCCATGACCAGATGGCCGGTCATGGGATCCATGGCATTGAGTTTGCCGCAGGTGTTGGCGGTACGCAGCACCGTCTCGTCGTCGGCGCCGGCAGCAATCGCATGTGCGAAGCCGGCAATGGTCGAATCGCCAGAGCCCGTAGCGTTAACGGCGGGGATATCGGGGGTCTTGGCGCGGAACGCACGGCCATTGTGGAAGCCAACTGAGCCGGCAGCGCCCATGGATACGACGACCCAGGGGATATCGGAGAAGCGGGCGTCAGAGGCGAGCGCGGAACGGAGCTCGTCCACATCGTCGGTGGTAAAGCTCGTGCCCAGAAGGCCGTTAATTTCGGTCAGGTTAGGCTTAACCAGCTCAGGCTTGACCTCGGACTTGAGCGCAGCCTCGAGCGAGGCGCCCGAGGTATCGAGCAGCACCTTGGCGCCGGCGTTCTCTGCAATACCCGTGATCTTGGCGTAGTAGTCCGCCTCGACGCCGCGGGGCAGCGAACCCGAGATGGTAACGACATCGGCCTTGCTCGCAAGCTCGGCGAACTTGGCGGTAAAGGCATCGAGTTCCTCGGGGGCAATCGTCGGGCCGCTCTCGAGCAACTCGGTCTGGTTGCCAGCATGAAGGATATTGAGACAGATGCGAGTCTCGCCCTTGATGGGCACAAAATCATTCTTAATGCCGTTGGCATCCATGAGCTCGGCCATATAGGCGCCCATATGACCACCAAGCAGGCCGGTTGCCACGACATCGTCGCCCAGCTGGCCCAGGACGCGGGCCACGTTGAGGCCCTTACCGCCGGCGGTCTTTTCGGGCGTCACGCGGTTGACGTCGTCGATAATGAGCTCATCGAGCTGATAGCGCGTATCGACGGACGGGTTCATCGTAACGGTGAGGATCATTTCTAGCTCCTTATCTCGCAGGCTCCTTATGCCTTGCAAAACGAATTGGCTACATGCGACTACAGAATCTCGATTGTGAACGAGCGCACGATGGTTTCTTTGGGCTTGGCGATAAGGCAGCCGCGCTTGTGCTCAAGCACGTCGTCCTCATCGGAGCAGGTCGAAAGACCGCCCCAGGGCTCAACTGCCACAAAATCACCCTCGGGCTTGCTCCACACAATGAGGTACGGGAAGCCCTCAAAGCTCAGGCGAACACCCTTGTCCTCGCCCTTTTTGGAAAGCGTGACCTGACGGCTCTCGAGCACGTCAAAGATGGTCTCCGCAAAATCGAAGAGCTCATGTGACAGAGGCAGCGTCTTTCCCACCATGGGGTTCTTGGAGCGGTTGGTCACGTCAATCAAGCCAGTCGAGGGGACGGCAGTGCAAAGCTCAGCAGCCTCGTCTTTCTCAAAACGCAACTCGTAGTCCGTATAGGCCTCGCCCTCATCGAGCGGGCACCTAAAGCCGGGGTGTCCACCGATAAAGAAAGGCATGTCCTCGGTGCCCTCGTTGGTAACCTCATAGGAGACGCGCACGGCGGCGTCCTCGAGCGTATAGCGGGCGACAAGCTTAAACGGATACGGATAATCGCTCAGCAGCGCGGCGTTATCCTCCGAAGCCAGGCACATCGCCAGCTCGTTCTCGCTCTGGCTCAGCAGCTTCCACTCCTGTTTGCGCGCAAACCCATGGCGGGCGAGCTTCACATGATGTCCGGCAAACGTCATGGCGCTGTTATCGCGCAAACCTCCGCAAATCGGGAAGCAAATCGGTGCCTGGCCGGACCACACGGCGGGATCGCCCTGCCACAAGTACTCGCGACCTCCAGCCTCAATCGAGGTAAACGAACCACCGGTCGTGGAGACCTTGATAGAAATCGAATCGTTGGAGAGAGCGTATTCCATTGTCCATCCTTTCGAACAACTGCTTTTTGCTCGCAAGAACCCGTCTCGGCCCTGACCAAAGGACAAACCCGCACGTTCATCGATGCGTCCGGTTTCCCAGCCATGCAACGGGGTACCATACAGACATTGATGCAATTACAGCTGAAAGGCCTTCTTATGCGAACCATCATCCTTTATGCCTCACGCCACCACGGCAATACGAAAAAGCTCGTGGACGCCATCGTCGAGGCGCACCCCGAAATCGATACCCTCGACGTGAAGTCACTCGGTAAAAACGAATACCCCGACCTGCACGAATATCATCTGATCGGCGTCGCCACGGGCATCTATTACTCCGAGATCGACAAAGATATGGCGCGCGTGCTCACGAACGTGCTGCAGCCGCAGGACAAGGTGTTTGGCCTTATGACCTACGGTGGCAAAAACAAGTGGTACGGCAAGGATATCGATGGCATCTGCCGCATGAGGCAGGCCATCTTTATGGGCGTCTACGGCTGTCCCGGCTTTGATACGTGGGGGCCGTTCAAACTCACCGGCGGTGTCCAGAAGGGGCACCCAACTGCCGAAGAGATTAAGGGAGCTGTCGATTTCTTCGACAAAATCGAAGATGAGTACGGCGATATCATCGTCGAAGAGTACGCCAAGCGCGAGAAGCGTCTAGCATACGAAAAGGAGCATCCCGCGGGGGGTCTTGTGGCCGGCGTCAAGCGCACGGCAAAGAAGATCGCTAACAAGCTGTAACTGTTAAGGTGCTTTTGAGCGTTTAACCCATACGGCGGGTCCGAGCAGATTCGGGCCCGCCGTCTTTTTCTATCGTTACTCGGTAAAGGCGTTGCCGACGCTCTGGCCGCCAACATACGTCTCGACGAGGGTGAGCTCATGGTCGAACACGACAAAGTCGGCGTCGCGACCCGGCATGATGCTGCCGCACTTATCCTCGATGTGCGCGGAGCGTGCCGGCACCTCAGTTGCCATGCGAATGGCGATATCGGCGCTAGCGATGCCCCAGTCGACGATGTTCTTGACGCCCTGGGCAAGCGTGAGCACCGAGCCGGCAATGCTCTTGCCGTCGGCGAGCCAGCACAGGTTGTCCTTCATGATGACGTCCATGCCGCCACTGGTGTAGCTGCCCTCGGGCATGCCGCCGCAACCCAGGCAGTCGGTGATGAGCACCGTGTGCTGCCAGCCCTTTGCCTGTAGCAGCGCCTTGATGGCGGCAGGGTTTACGTGCTTGCCGTCACAGATGATCTCGGCGTAGGTCTCGGGCGTGGACATGGCAGCGCCCACGACACCGGGCTCACGGTGATGCAGCCCGCGCTGGCCGTTATAGGTATGCGTAAAGCAGCTGGCACCGGCGTTGATGGCGGCGATGCACTCATCGTAGGTGGCGTCGGAGTGACCGATGCTGGTCACCACACCCTTGGCGTTCAGAGCAGCCGCATAAGCAGCGGCACCGTCGCGCTCGGCCGCCATGGCGCTCTTAACGATGCGACCGCCCGCAGCCTCCTGCCACTGATCGAAGACCTCCTCGGAGGGATCGATAAGATAAGCGGGGTTCTGCGCGCCCACGTGCTTCATGGTAAAGAAGGGGCCCTCCAGGTAGATGCCCTGAATGCGAGCACCGCAGAAGTCGGGGCCGCGGCCCTCGTCCGCCTTGGCGATAGCGGCGCAGGCATCCTTGATCTGCTCGACGCCATCGGTGAACGTCGTGGGCAGCCAGCTGGTGGTACCGCGACGGGCGAGCTCGGTCGAGCTGATATCGATACCCTCGGGGTCGTTATCGGTAGTCGAGTGGTTATAAAAGCCATGGATGTGAGTATCGACCATACCCGGTGCGATCCACGATCCCGTGTAGTCCTTAATCTCGCAAGAGGGCTCGTCGGCCTGCCAGGCGCCAAAAACGCCATCCTCGACCATAAGATAGCCGCCCAGTTGCGGGCCTGCCGGCAAGAAGAACTTGTCAGCCTTAATTGCGTACGTGCTCATATGCACTCCTTGCTTCTAAAGCAGTTGACTGTGGTAATGCTTATACCCGGTCCATGTAAAAACAAAAAGCGCCCGCCCGCCGTTATGAGCGGACGGGCGCCCTTACAGGGGGACGCGATTAAGCGGTGAAGGGGTGAATCGTCACGCCCTTGACCACGCGGTTGACCGTGCCGGTGGGGCTCGGCGTATCGGGCGTGTTGCCCACGCGCAAGGAGTTGAGCAGGCTGATAGCCTGGGCAAACATCACGAACGGCAGGGCAAGGTAGCCCTCGGGAAGTGCCTCGTAGCCCTTAAAGGTGAAGGACTCACCCTCATAGACGGTGGCACCTTCCTGCTGAACGGCGACGGTGTGCTGAGCGATCTTGTCGCCACCGATCTCGTTGAGGATGTCGATGTCGTACTGACGGGTGTAGGCGTCGTTGTTGACGAACACGAAGACGAGCGTCTTATCGTCGACGAAGGACTTGGGTCCGTGACGATAGCCCATGGAAGTGTCGTAAGAAGTGGCAACCAGGCCGTGAGCAAGCTCGAGAATCTTAAGCTGGCTCTCCTGAGCAAGGCCGCCAAAGGAGCCGGAGCCCAGGTAGGTCACGCGGTTGAAGTCGCCAGCGAGGTAATCGGCGACCTCGGACTCGCGAGCGATAACCTCCTTGCCCATCTTGGCGATGGTCTCGACCCACTCGGCCTTCTGCTCGTCAGAGGCAGTGTCGAAAATAAGGGTGGAGAGCAGGGTCATGCAGGAATAAGAACCGGTCATGGCGAAGCCCTTGTCGTTGGCGCGCGGAATGAGCAGCGTCAGCGCATTGGGATCATCGGCAGACTCGACGGCGAGCTTGCCCTCGGGAGCGCAGGTGATGTTGAGGAACTTGACGTTGTGGACGAGCTCCTTGGCAACGGCAACGGCGGCAAGGCTCTCGGGGCTGTTGCCAGAGCGGGCAAAGGAAACCACGAGCGTGGGATCCTCGGCGCGCAGGAAGTCGCGCGGAGCGCTCACGATGTCGGTCGTGGCGATGGGCTTAAAGTCGTAGAGATCAGTGTTGCCAGCGTGACGCAGGTACGGGGCGCAAGTATCGCCAACGTAGTCGGACGTACCGGCACCGGTGAAGACAACGGACAGACGACCCTCGCCCATAGCGCGAGCCTCGGCCAGGAAGGCCTCGATGGCCTCCTTGTTCTCGCGATAGATGTTGAGCGTATCACGCCAAAGCTCGGGCTGCTGAGCAATCTCGGCCGTGGTGATCTGGGCGCCGAGCTCGGTGAGCTCCTCGACACTCTTCTCGAACATTTCTAATACCTCTCTCTAGAAGTAATCCTCTGACGTGCAATTATACACTTCGGTTGGTTATCTGGTAGTAACCAGTTAAATGCAAAGAATCATCATATGGAAACAATGCGGACACTAGTTGCTACGCTGGTGGTAAACCTTGTATTTAAACTGATCGGCACGAGCAACCGAGAGTGTATACTCCACAACCTCGTTTGACTCGTTATACGTAGTCCTGACCAAATCGAGCACAGGCGAGCCCTCGACAATTCCCAAAAGGTGGGCGTCGGTGGGACGGGCTATGCTCGCATAGAACTCCTCTTCGGCCACGCGAATCTTTTGCTGAAAGTCTTGCTCAATCACATCGTAAAGCGGCTTACGCTCCAGCAGTGGTCGCTTTAGGGAAAGAAATTGACGAACCGGTAGATAGCTGCGTTCGACCATCATGGGCATGTTATCGGCAGAACGAAGGCGCTTAAGCTTAAAAATGCGATCACCGATACGCAATCCCATATGCTCGGCCAGATTCTTATCGGCCTCCATCTCGCAAAACTCGAGAATCGTGGTCTCGGGGTCGCGACCCATCGCGCGCATCTGCTCGGTAAAGCTGTAGGACTGCATAAGATTGGTTGCTTTTGCCGAACGGTCGGTCACAAAGGTACCGCGACCGTGCTGCCGAACCACCAGTCCTAAACGCTCCAGTTCCTGCAGAGCCAGGCGTACCGTAGTGCGCGAGAGACCATAGCGCTCCGAAAGTTCGCGCTCGGAAGGAATCATGTCACCGGCGCGATATTCATGGTCGATCTTTTCGGTCAGAATATCGACCAGCTGATCGTACAGCGGTTGCTTACGCGCTCCGATCGCCATCCTATCCTCCCTTTTGCTCGAATTCGGCTAACTACCTAGGGTGTTTAGCATTATCTGTCTGCCACACCCGAATCATCAAGAAAACAAAAGCCGCGCGCTCTTTCGAGCACGCGGCTTTTAACATACACATGGCTTAAGGGGTCGGGGTGTGAGCCGCGTAGGGACACACCCCTCAAGCTAGAGCCTTACCAGATGCTCGGCCAGAGACCAAGCGGGCCAGCGCCCAGGATGCCAAGGACGAAGAGCAGGAGAATGCCCTTGGTCGGGGTCCAGCTGTGCTTAGCGAACATGTAGTAAAGCAGCAGCGTAAGCATAAGCGGGACGAGCTTCGGGACGATGGTGTTGAGGGTGTCGGCAACAGAGAAGTTGACCGGATCCTCGGTGACGGTAGCGTAGGTCACGGACTCCATGCCGTTGCCCAGATCGGCGACGCCGCACTTGACCTCGTTGCCGTCTGCATCGGTGGCGGTGAGGGCGTTGCCGTCCTCATCGGTCATGGCGATGGTACCGGCCTCAGCGGTCTCGGTATCGATGCCCTCCATACCGGTGAAGTTCTCGGCCTCCTTCTCGGAGACGATCACGGTAGTAGGGGCAAGGCCACGGGTGGTGCCGTTGGGGATCTGGAGGTTGATCTGGGTGCCACCCATGGTGACGACCAGGCAACCGACGACGAAGACGCCCATGATGGAAGCGGCACGCGTGAAGGCCTGCATGTTGGCGGTCAGAGCGTCAATAGCGCTGGTGCCAAGCTTGTAGGACCAGTTCATGAGCCAGAAGCGCAGAGCGAACTGGACGGCGTTGAAGATCACCAGGAAGATGATCGGCGCAGCGGCGTTGCCGTTGATGGCCATGTTGGAGGTGATGCCGGCCGTGATAGGCACAAGCGTCAGCCAGAACAGGGCGTCACCGATACCACCGAGCGGGCCCATTGCGGCGACGCGGACGGCGCGGATCGTGGGGATGTCAACCTTGTTCTGCTCGAGCGAAAGCACGATGCCCATAACAAAGGTGACGAGGAACGGGTGGGTGTTGAAGAACTCCAGGTTGTGGCTCATGGAAGCCGCGAGGTCGTTCTTGTTGGTGTGGATCTTCTCCAGACCGGGGATGATGGAGTAAAGCCAGCCAGCGGCCTGCATGCGCTCGTAGTTGAACGATGCCTGCAGGAAGCAGGAGCGCCAAGCCATCTTGTTGAGGGTCTTCTGGTCGAGCTGCGGAGCAGGAGTGAGATCCTCGTAGTGCTCCGGGATCACATACTCATTAGATGCCATCTTCGAAGTCACCTCCGTCAGAAACAGCTGCACCCTTCAGCTCGGTCTGCTGCTGGAAGTCCCAGAAAGCGATGCCGAAGCCGATGAGAGCGAGGATGAGCAGAGCAGGGGTTGCCAGCGAATCGTTGGCAACGGTGATGAGCGCGAGGCCGAAGCCCATGAGGAAGAAGCCCCACATATCGCGGTTCATCATAACCTTGAGCAGGACGGCGAAGCCGACGAAGCGCATCATGCCGCCTGCAGCGGACAGACCGGTCTGCAGCCAAGTCGGGATGGCAGAAGCGATGGTCTGACCGATGGTAGCGCCAGCGATGAAGAACAGGGTGACGACGACAGCGAAGATCAGGCCGAGCAGAGCCATGGCGAAGTAGTTCAGGCGCTCGATGCCCTTGGTGTCCGCGTTGTGAGCCATGTTATCGGCCGTGGACATAAGCGGGGACATAAGCGTGAAGACCAGGGTAACGCCAAGCTGGCCAAGCAGAGCGAACGGAATGGCGAGGCCGACTGCCGCGTTGGGCTCGAGGCCCGTGGCGATAGCGAGAATGGCTGCCATGATGCCGCCGATGACGGCGTTAGGCGGCTGAGCGCCTCCGATCGGCATGTTGCCGATCGTCATGAGCTGATAGGTACCACCCACGAGAAGACCGGTGTTGAGGTCGCCAAGGATAAGACCGATGACGGCGCCGGTGACGATGGGCTGATAGAGAGACTCGAGGAAGTCAAACTGGTCGATTGCCGCGATGAACGTAACAACGAAGACCAGAGCGATCTGGATGATCGAGTATTCCATCTTGCTCCTCCTTTCAAAATGTATGTACGCACTTTGGATATCACGTACAGAACGTCAGGGTTTCACTCCTGACAACGTGGATCACGAGGATTACGAGAAGAGCTTGCTCGTGTCCTCAACAGGCGTGCTCGGAACGCGCCTGATCTCCAACTCCACCCCCAATTCCTGCAGCTCTTTAAACGCAGCGACATCCTCGTCGTTAACTGCGACGGAGGTGGCGACTTGGCGCTTTCCTTCCGACATGTGCATGTTGCCGATGTTTACCTTCTTTATAGGCACACCGCCCTTGACGAGCGTAAGCACGTCTTCCGGTGTTTCGGCCACGATGAAGATCTTCTGGCGCGGGCTCGCCTTGCCAATGACGTCGATGGTCTTCTGCAGGGAGAAGAAACGCGTAGCGACGCCGGCGGGAGCGGCCATCTTCATGAGGTTCTGGCGCATGGTGTTGGACGCCACGTCGTCGTTGGCGACGAGGATGAGGTTGGAGCCCAGGGTGGAGTTCCACTGGGTTGCAACCTGACCATGAACCAGTCGGTTATCGATGCGGGTAAGAAGAATGTTGGGTTCTGCCATGTTGATCAGCTTCCTTTCGATATTTGCTGACGACAGTTACTTGATCTCCTGAATCGCGTAACGCGAAACATCTACGACGGCTCCGGATCGGACTTTGATCTGGACCTTCTCGCCTTCGATGCCTTTGACGGTTCCGTAGATACCGCCGGCGAAAAGAACCTCCTGACCCGGCTTGAGCTCGGTGTGCAGCTCCTTGAAGTACTTCTGCTTCTTCTTCATGTTGATTTGCGACCAGATGGTGTAAATCAAGCCCATGATGACAAGCAGGCCTAAAAGGGCGACCGAGGAGCTCAGGACGTTGGCTCCGAAATCGGCCATTAGATGCCGTCCTCGTCGCCGAAGATATCCTCTTCCTCGGAGCCGGCAACGGATGCGACCGTCTGGGCGGTGATGCCCGTCTGGCCAACGGTCACGGCCTGCTCGCCAAGCTCGGCGAGCGTGGCATTGCCGCGGAGGAACAGAAGCTCAATAACCATGGGAAGGTTGGTGCCAGTCAGAACCTCGACGTTGTCGACATCCTGGGCAATCATCATCGACTGGTTGAACGGGGTGCCGCCAAGCAGGTCGGTAAAGACAAGCACGCCATCGCACTCCTCGCGCATGGCGGTAATAGCGGCGCGGAGATCCTCACCGTAGGATGCGGCCTGGTCGCCCTCAAAAGGAACGACGGTAAAAGCAGGCTGGTCGCCGGCAACCATAGCGATAGCGCTTGCAAGGCCGGGTGCGAACTGTCCATGACCGGTAAGAATAAAGCCAACCATTCAAATTTCCCTTCCGAAGGTGTGTACAATCTGAGTCCGATGATTTTCGGAAGCCAGCGGGCACTCGCCCTTAAAGCTTCTTAGAAAGCGTTCTTTGAAGACCAGTGGTTTCTAAACTGGTAGTAACCACGTGATGTGTTGTTGTCACTATATCACCCCAGAAGAGGTCGCTTTCGTTGATTCATACGGTAAAACGTTTTTGCACCGCTCACGGTGATAAATCGACCGTTTACCGGTCGTTAACACTTCTACCTGCGGTTTTGAAACCGTTTCGAAATGCTTTGGCAAAAAATCGGATCTTTTCCTGTGTCTAAACAACGCAGGGCGGCTAAAAATAGCGTGTAGAAAAATTGCAGGTCATTGTGAAGATATGTGAATTGGTCTTTTTGACTTAATACCAGTTAGAACCAGTTTTGAGATTATCGGTGAACGGTAGTTTTCGACCGTTCACCGGTTACTTGCAATCGTTTGCAGTTGTTTTCCCATATGAATCGGGGAACCCGATGAAGCACTTGTGCGATCACGGAAAGTTTTGACATTTGTCCTCATCCCCCGCGCACCAAACTCAGGCACCCAAAATGAGCCATAGCTCTCGCTATTCGTCTCACAAACATTACTTACTCTAATCTGTAATTATTTATCGTTTATCATTAAATATGTTATAAAATACAAGTATCATCCAAGACATTGGTTGGAGGAGCTATGATCCGCTGGAACGTACCCAAATCGAATGAAGCCATCGACCGTGAACAGGCAATAGCCGATCTGAGGAAGCTCACTCGCATCTGCAAATGGGCCACAATCTGCATTACCACCGCGCTCGCTCTGGGACTCCTCGCAGTCATTGCGATTGACCTTCTACTCATATTGCCTGGACTCTCCCAAGGGTCGTGTCTCCAATCCGTAGAACTTCAAGCCGGCGAAGGACCGTGCCTTGCTATCGTCGGTACCAATGCACAGGCCCCACTTATGCTCGTCGCACACGATGGTCACACTGCCATAGGAAGCCTCTTGATGACATGTCTCGCGCTTACCATCGCGCTAAGCGTGCGCAGGCTTTTCTTCAACATTGAAAAGAAAGGCAGGCCCTTTGACCTTGAATGTAACCAGACGCTTCGTCGAGTAGGACATTTATTCCTTATCGGCGGCGTTTCCGTGAGACTTCTTGGTGCCGTAATCACGGGAATGATACTCTCAGGATTTGGCGGCAGCTTTACGGATGCGTTCGTCGGCCAGTTATTCGAGCCCTCCATGCTCTTTGCAGGCCTGATTATTTGCCTGATTGCCAGCATCTTCCGCTACGGGTATATCCTGCAAAAACAAGATGACGAGTTGCTCTAGGGGGAATCCATGATTATTCTGCGGCTTGACCGCATGCTTGCCGAACGCAAGATCTCATCCAAAGAGCTTGCGGAACGCGTGGGCATCTCCCAGGTCAATATGTCGCGCATCAAGACGGGCAAGGTTTCTGCCGTGCGCTTTTCAACTCTTGATGCGATATGCCGGGCACTCGACTGCCAACCGGGCGATGTGCTGGAATATATGCCTGACGATGAAGCCGATAACCTTTTTGGACTTAAAGATTCATAGGCATAATTTAGCCACCAGCGCCTAAACGCAAATAGCCCGCTAGAACAACATCCTGAACTACGTCCCAAATCTTGGACGCCCTAAATAGCGACTAGGCCGCGAGGGCCTGATTCCGGAACTCCTCCGGGGT
>NZ_JBDPAC010000035.1:0-13501 GCF_039836695.1 Collinsella aerofaciens
GCACGACACCTTCAGCCACACCGAGACCACCGTTGTCATGAAGGACAACAAGGACGATTAGCCATTCTGACCAATACCACCCGGCCTTTGACGAGAAAGGAAGATCACCATGGGACTCTTGAAAGCTGGATTGGGAGCTGCCGGCGGCGTCATGGCCGACCAGTGGAAGGAATTTATCTATTGCGAATCGATGCCCGCTGACGTCTTAGCCTGCAAGGGCAGCAAGCGCACCGGCGGCCGCAGCTCCAACACGCGCGGCGAGGACAACGTCATCTCCAACGGCTCCGTCATCGCCGTCAACGACGGCCAGGGCATGCTCGTGGTGCAAAACGGCAAGATCATCGAGGTCGCGCTGGAGCCTGGCGAGTTTGTCTTTGACACCGGCAGCGAGCCGAGCGTCTTTAGCGGCAACCTGGGCGACTCCATCAAGGAGACGTTCGCCAATATCGGCAGCCGCTTTACCTTTGGCGGCGACGCGGGCAAGGACCAGCGTGTCTACTTCATCAACACCAAGGAGATCATCGGCAACAAGTACGGCACCGCCTCGCCCGTGCCCTTCCGCGTGGTCGATAACAACATTGGTCTGGATGTCGACATTTCCGTGCGCTGTAACGGCGAGTATTCGTACCGCATCACCAACCCGCTGCTGTTCTACACCAACGTGTGCGGCAACGTGACCGATAGCTACACGCGCGATAAGATCGACAGCCAGCTTAAGTCCGAGCTGCTCACCGCCCTGCAACCCGCCTTTGCCAAGATCTCGGAGATGGGCATCCGCTACAGCGCCATCCCCGGTCACACCACCGAGCTCGCCCGCGCGCTCAACGAGGTCCTCTCGGCCGACTGGCGCGACCTGCGCGGCGTCGAGATCGTGAGCTTTGGCGTCAACTCCATCGCCGCCTCGCAAGAAGACGAGCAGATGATCAAGGACCTGCAGAAGGCCGCGGTCATGCGCGATCCCACCATGGCAGCAGCCAACATCGCCAGCGCCCAGAGCGACGCGATGCGCGCGGCAGCGGCCAACCCCAACGGCGCGATGGCCGGCTTTATGGGCATGGGCATGGCAGGTGGCATGGGCGGCATGAATGCCAGCCAGCTGTTCGCCGCCGGCCAGGCACAGCAGCAGGCTGCCCCGCAGCCGGCTCCGGCTCCCGCCCCCGCACCGGCTCCTGCCGCTGCCCCCGCGGCCGGCACGTGGACCTGCAGCTGCGGTGCCACCAACACCGGCAAGTTCTGCCCCGAGTGCGGCAGTCCCGCACCCGCCCCGGCACCGGCCAAGTGGTTCTGCCCCAACTGCGGCAGCGAAAACGGCGGCAAGTTCTGCAGCAACTGCGGAACGCCCAGGCCCTAGCCCCTCTATCCGGTAATTGGCGGGGAGGTCCGCCACCCCCGCATTTGCTTCTATGGGTTTCGTTCGATAAAGGAGGACACCATGAAGACAACGTTCAAAAAGTCCGCACTCGCATTTCTGACATGCGTCCTGGCGCTCGCCTTTGCCCTGACGGGCTGCAGCGGCGGCGGCAAAGACCCCAAGGCCAACTTCGTCGGCAGCTGGGAACTCTCGGGTGGAACCGTGGATGGCGAAGAGCTAACCGATGAGTACATGAAGATGCTCGAGGATTGGGGTGTCCACTGCGTCCTGATTCTCGATGAGGACGGTACAGGTGCCCTCGACCTGTTCCTTGAAGTCGTCGACCTTAAATGGGAGGCAAAGGACGCCACCACCGTAACCCTCACCGCCGAAGACGAGTCGTATGACATGAAGCTCAAGGACGGCAAACTCATCCTCGAAGAAGATGACGGAAATCTTGTCTTTACCAAGTCCGACAAGGACCTGTCCGGCACGGTGAAGAAGGATCGCGAGGCGGCCGAGAAGGAAGAGGAGATCGATGAGGCCGTCGAAGACGAAGATGTCCAGAGCGTCGAAATCTCCCCCGCTGTCACCGTCGCCGATGACGACCTGTGCACCATCACCATCACCGAGAAGTTCAAGGACGACTGGGGCGACATCGGCTTTGTCGTCAACATCACCAACAAGAGCGACAAGGACCTGACCTTCTACGCTCCCTCCGGCAAGACCAATGTCAACGGCACCATGAAGGACCCCTGGTTCTCGGCTCACCTGATGCCCGGCACCAACGCCACTGAGGAATTCACGTTCTCGAACGGCGAGCTTGACAGCCTTGACGACCTGGTCAACACGACCATCGGCATCGACGCCTACCTGACCGATTCCTACGAGGACGTCGCCTCCTACACCGCAACCATCGCGTAGCGGCACGTAACATCAGCCGCGGATTGGCGGACGCATCCGCGCACACCAGACGGGGCCGCAGGAGTTAATCCTGCGGCCCCGCCGTTTTTATGCCGATGCGCGACGAGCTTTAGCGCTCCATATTGGGGACGATGCTGCCCTCGGTCACCGCATGCACGGCAAGACGCATGATGTTGTCGTAGCCGGTCTTGCTCAGGATCTCCGAGATGCGACGCTTGATGGTGCCCTCGCTCATAAACAGCTCGGCCGCGATCTCGCGACGGCTTTTGCCCTCGCAGGCAAGGCGCAAAATCGATAGCTCGACATCGTCGAGGGCCGCCGTGCCCGAGAAAATGCTCTCGGGTGGTTTGGGAAACGTGCAATAGCCCGCCAGCGTGGAGCGCATCACGGCGAACAGCTCGTCGATACCGACATTCTTGTACACAAAGCTATCGACGCCCGCCTCGCGGGCCTGATCGACAAAGGTGATCTCGGGCATGCCGGTCATGATAATGATGCGACACTCGGGCAGCTGCTCCTTGATGCGCGCCGCCGCCACGATGCCGTTGGAATCATGCTCGGTGCATACGTCCATCAGTATCATGTCCGGACGCTCCTTGAGCGCGACACCTAAGGCCTCGGAGGCATCGGCGATCGCGGAAACAACGGTCATATCGGGCTGGTCGCCAACGGAGCGTGCCAGGCTCTCGCGCAGGATGGCCTGGTCTTCGACTATAAGGACGCGAATCATGAGCTTCTCCTCCGAACAGCAGCGTTGGGCGTAAGCGGAATGGATACCGTAAGCGTAAAGGGCGGGGCGGCGTGGACCTCTAGGCTGCCGCCCAGATTCTGTGCGACATGCCTCATACCAGGGATACCCGTTCCCTCGCGATACGATACGGGGGCCGGCGCGCCGTCATTAGAGATGGTCATGCGCGCGATGTCGCATCCGTTCGACTCCTCCTGCCACAGGTGCACATGGACCTGGTGGGCCTGCGCGTGCTTGGTGGCGTTGGTCGAGGCCTCGCGGATAATCTGCAAAAAGGCCGCCGCGACACGCGCGTCCTCAGGCAGCGCACCCTCAACATCGATCTGCACACTCACCAGGCCAAAAGCATGGACGATATCACCCAGCTGCTCTGCAGGCTCGCTGGCGCCGCCACTGCGCAAATCGGCGGCGATTGAGCGCAGCAACGGGTCAATCTGCTCGAGCGACTCATCGTCCAGACGCCCCTCCTCCAAATAGCGATGCAGAATGGACAGGCGCTGCCCGATCACATCGTGAACGCGGGCGCGCATACGTAGGTAGGCCGCATTGTCGGCAACTTTTTTGACTTCTTCGATCTGGGCTTGGAGCTCTTGGCCCGCAAGCTCAAGCAGGTGGTTGGCTTGCGCCAAGCGGTCATGAGCATGCGCGTACTCTGTCACATCAAGACCGATAATGCGCTCGAACGAACGGCCCGAAACCATAACACGATCGCACACAAATAGGCGAATCTCGGCGGGAGAGACCTCGACCACCGCCCGCGCCTCGCCAAAGCGGTCCAGATTAATCCGCACACGGTTCCTGCTGCTTTCGGGCATTTGCATGCTAAGTTTGCGCAGGTCGTTCCACGTGCTGCTCATGTCGCGTAGATCGGTTGGCATATGAAGCTCCACCAGGTTTTTACGCATGCAGCGGTTCATGAGCAGCGGACGGCCCCTCGGGTCTAGATACAGGATGCCCACGGGAATCACGTTGATGGTCTCGATCGTCGAGAACGTGGTGATATCCTCTTGGCGGTTACGGACGTCCATCAAGAGCGCCGCGATGGAACGGAACAGGAAGAACGCTCCCTCTGCGATAAGGACAACGGTCCACGCCAAGCCCATGGCAAAAACCACCGGCGGTGTAACGGCGACAACAAGCAGCAGCTCGACCAGCATGACGGGGCGACGATAGTGCACCATAAGCACCACGCCACAGGCAAAGATCGCGGCATTGAGCCACAACGCTCCGCCCATTGCCCTGGCGCAAACGTCAAGCGGCGCCACCAGATGCGAGCCAGACGACGCGAACAGGATAAGCGCCGAAATCATCAGATGAAGCACAAGGCTCGCCTCGTAGGCGCAAATCACCTTACGGTTATAGGACGAGCGGCGCGACGCGATAAGCGGAACGTGAATGGTCTGCAAGCACGCCGCCAGGGCAAAGGCCACGTCGAGCGCAACAATTTGAGGAAGGATGAGCGAAATCTGCATCGTCACTCACCTGCCCGCGGCATCAAGACGATCATGCGCAGCTGGCCGGGCTCGCCCTCAAAGCGGTATACCACGTTGCGCCCTTGCAGAGCGCTTTCGAGCTCTTGCGCAGCGGGCGTCTGCGAAAGATCTTCATCATCGTTGGAAAAAAGCGTGGCACGCAGCTCGACACTGCATCGGTCATGGTCGCCCAAGTGATACATAAGCGCCGGATGGTCGGTGGTGTAGGCAAAAAACGCAAAGTCGTACACGCAGTCGTACAGGGCGCTTACCGTACTGGCGTGCAACGGGCGCCGTATGGCGATAATCGAGGCGCAATCGATATCGATGGTGCGCAGGTCGCTTGCGAGCTCGTTGGCAATGAGCTGAATGCGGTCGCGATCAAAACCGCTCTCCCCGTGCTGCGCCAACGTGAGCGACCCCTTGCGCTTGCAATAGGCGACGAGCATCTTGGCGCGCTGCAGCATGCGGTAACGCTCGTGCGAAGACGCTTCGTCGGTCAACGGCGGCAGCGAGCTCAGTAGGTCGTACATCCCTTCGAGCGCGCGGGCAAGCGCTTGGTCCACGTCTTGGACCAGCAAGGTCTCGGCCTCTTGATCTGCCAAATGCGTCTTAAGGTCGTAGTCGGCGGCGAGCAGCTCGTTTTGACGCTGCAGCTCCATGCGACGATGTGCCAGTTCACGGTTAAGCTCGTTGAGCTCCGACACGTCTTGGGCAAGCAGGGCCGATCCGCCCAGCAGTGGAAAGGCGCGATACATTACATCGGGATCGGACGCCACGGCAAAGGCATGGGCGCGGCCGTGCTCCTGGGTCCGCAACTCCTCGCGCACGCCTACCGGCATTGGCTTTGACACCGGCGTGGCATAGGCCTCCTGCAGGTCGCGCGTTAGAACTTTGAGGTCGAGCGGCAAGGTGTCGAAGATGCCGGCGATGTCGTGATACGACGGAATGACACCGCAATCGAGACAGATTTCCATCGCCACCACGCACAGGACGCAATAGACGAGCGAAAAGTTGAGCCTCCATGCCCAGGGCACGCGCAACGCATACGAGACGGCAAAGAATGCGCCACCCAGCAGTACGAGCGCCGCCGTGCCTGAGAAACGCTGGATGCGAAAGGACGAGGACCGACCAACCAGGATAAAAAAGGCCACGAAGTCAAAGGCCGTCCACACGAGGACGGCGAAATAGCCCCAGCCGTACGTGTAATCGTTGCTCCAGGTGTCGCTCGTACGGTCAAAGCGGAAGACCTGCTGGTGAAAATCGTTGGTGAGCACAAATCCGATAAGCAGGATGGCCACAATCCACAGCGCGGCGCAGTAGCGGCGACCCAGGCGGTGTTGCTCCAGGCCCGCAAGGCGCAGACCACACAACTGGTAGAGCAGCGGAATGAGCGTCATGGGCACGTAGTACAGGTACCACAGCACGGTGGCATAGAACGGCGTGAACGACTTGTACTTGAGAATGACTTCGATCATCCACAAGGCGCAGATGGTGGCGATGGCAACAAGGCGGCGGCGCAACACATAGTCCAAACAGCGCAGATAGACCGATACGCCCCAAATCGAAAATACAATTGCGGCGACAAGCAACGGGAGAGAGCTCGAATGGACGAGCGCATCCACGACCTCTTCGGACACCTCGCTATAGGCGGGCACGGCGTTGGAAAGTTTGGGATCGAAGGCGAACAGCGCCGGCAAGGCTGCCAAAAGCATGAGGAACAGTGCGGTGATGGCGCCAGCGAAAGCAAAGACGCGGTGACGGTATACCTGATGTGTTATGCCAACCAGGAATCGCGGCATGGCGAAGAGCCTGCCGCCCCTGGGATCCGCCACGGGTGCGGATCGGGCGGCCGCATGGCCAGTATGTCGTGCGCGGGTACCCATAGTGCTTTTAGTGTACCGACAGGCAGGCTCAAAAAGCGGGCCACATGTCCCAAAATCCGCAGACGGCAAGGCGCCCGGCGAGCACATACTCGCCGGGCGCCTTGGTAAGGAGACTATGAGGATGAGCACGCGAAATCCACAGCGGTCAGGCCCGCCCCCTAAGGGCCTGAGGTGCTCAAGATTGGGAGCGACAAGCCCGACGAAGCGTACTTAGGTACGCGAGGAGGGCTGGAGCCCCAAGGTTGAGCGCCTCAGTGCCCTTAGGACAGGTCCTCACCATTAGAAGCAATAACTTTCTCGTACCAGTCGAAGCTCTTCTTCTTGGAACGCTTGAGGGTGCCGTTGCCCGCATCGTCGCGATCGACGTAGATGAAGCCGTAGCGCTTGGACATCTCGCCCGTGCCGGCAGACACCAGGTCGATCGGGCCCCAGGTGGTGTAACCCAGCAGGTCAACGCCGTCCTCGGTCACCGCGTCGCGCATCGCGGCGATGTGCTGGCGCAGGTAGTCGATACGGTAGTCGTCGTTGATGGAGCCATCCTCCTCGACAACATCCTTGGCGCCCAGGCCGTTCTCAACCACAAACAGCGGCTTCTGATAACGGTCGTACAGGTCGTTGAGCGTAATGCGGAAGCCTAGCGGATCGATGGCCCAACCCCACTGGCTCTCCTGCAGGTAGGGGTTCTTGGCGCCGGCGAAGGCGTTGCCCTGGGTGCGCTCGACATCGGGGTTATCGGCACCGGCGGAGCAACGGGTGCTGTAATAGCTAAAGCTGATGAAATCGACGGTGTTGGCAGCCAGGATCTCGCGGTCCTCGTCCGTCATGCCCACATCGATGCCCAGACGCTCGAGCTTCTTGACGGCATAGGCCGGGTAGTAGCCGCGGCTCTGGACGTCGACGAAGAAATAGTTGCTCTGGTTGTCAAGCTGCGCCTGGCGCACATCGCCCGGACGGCAGCTGTAGGGGTAGTAGCTACCTGCGGCGAGCATGCAGCCGATCTTGACCTCGGGGTCGATCTCGTGGGCAATCTTGGTTGCCCAAGCGCTGGCGACGAGCTCGTTGTGGGCGGCCAGGTACTCGACGGCCTCCTTGTTCTCGCCCTCCTCAAAGACCAGTCCGGCACCCATAAACGGCAGGTGCAAGATCATATTGATCTCGTTGAAGGTAAGCCAGTACTTCACCAGACCCTTGTAGCGGGTGAAGATCGTGGTCGCGAGGTTCTTGTAGAAGTCGATGAGCTTGCGGTTGCGCCAGCCGCCGTACTCCTTGATGAGGTGAATCGGGCAGTCGAAGTGCGTGATGGTCACGAGCGGCTCGATGCCGTGCGCCTGACACTCGCGGAATACATCCTCGTAGAAGGCCAGGCCAGCCTCGTTGGGCTCGGTCTCATCACCGTTGGGGAAGATGCGGGTCCATGCCAGGCTCATGCGGAAGGTCTTAAAGCCCATCTCGGCAAAGAGAGCGATGTCCTCTTTGTAGTGGTGATAGAAATCGATGCCGGTCTGCGCGGGATAGTAATAGCCGTCCTCGAAGTCGAGCATCTTGCGCTGGCCGGAGACCACCGCGTAGCGCTCGGGGCCGTGCGGAGCCACGTCCACGTTGGCAAGGCCGCGGCCGTCCACGTTGTAGGCGCCCTCGCACTGGTTGGCAGCCGTCGCGCCGCCCCACAAGAAGTCTTTACGGAAAGCCATGCATCGATCCTTTCATACGCTGCTTGTCGTGGTTTCAGTATCCCCGCAAATAGGGCCTCGCTCAACGACAGCGGCGCAGGTCGACACTTCTTTTCGCACACGGCGGCTCGACAGCCGCCCCCATCTGACACTTTTTGATACCCGCCTGCCCAAACCACCACAAAGGGGACAGGCACCTTTGTGGTGGTTTGGGGCGGTTTGTCTCGATCTGTAACAGGTAGAGACGATTTAGCCCGCTAGATGTTACAGATTGAGACGGAAGATTCTAGTCCACGGCGATGTCGAGGTTCTTTCCGATGAGGCCTACGTAGCCGCCTTCGCCGGCGGGATATTTGACTGAATAGGGAAAAAAGGAAAAAATAGGAAAAAAAGGAAAGGAGACTCATGACTGAAACCATCTTCTCCCCCTCATTTGGAAATCGCCCGTCCTATCTGGTGGGGCGCGGGAGCGTGATTTCGACATTCATCTCTGGCCTTGAGCAGGAGCCGGGCAATCGAGACCGAGCCATGCTCATGCTCGGCCAGCGAGGCAGCGGCAAAACGGTTCTGCTGTGGGAACTTGCCGATCGCGCACGCAAGCTCGGCTTTGTTGTCGCCACGCCCACCGTAGCCTCCGAGGATATGCTCGAGCGCATTGTTGAGAAGATCCAGGAAGCGGGCGAGCCCTACGCCAACAAGCATCGTCTCCCCAAACTTGCGGGCGGCAGCCTGAGCGTCTTCGGCTTCTCAGCCGGCCTTGAGTTCACGCGCGATGTGCAGGAAACTAAGAGTTTTCAGTTCAAACTCACGCAGCTGGCACGCAAGTTAACCGAGCAAGGGCATGGCATCCTCATCCTCATCGACGAGCTCCAGGCAAACTCGCCCGAGATCAGACAGCTCGTCACCGCCTATCAAGAGCTGGTCGGCGAGGGGCTCAACGTCGCGCTCGTCATGGCGGGCCTCCCGGGAGCAGTCTCCGCGACACTCAACGACCGCGTACTGACATTTCTCAACCGCGCACGCAAGGTCACGCTCGAACCGCTTTCAGTTGGAGATGTGGATGCCTACTATCAGCGAGCTTTCGAAGAGCTCGACCTTGATATTCCAGGCAATCTTCGGCTGGACGCTGCTCGCGCAACTCAGGGCTCGCCCTACATGCTGCAGCTCATCGGCTACAACATCGCCAATCGTTGCCAGGCAGGAGAACACGTAACACCAGAGCAAGTCGACGGAGCAATCGAAGCGTCAAAGGCCGATTTCGAAAACGATGTGTGCGAAACGACGCTCGCCGCGCTATCGGACCAAGATGTTGCGTTTCTCGCTGCAATGACCGATGACGAAGACGGCGTGTCGCGCATTTCCGATGTGGCCGAGCGCATGTCAGTCACACCCGACTATGCGCAAAAGTATCGCCGGCGTCTCATCGACGCCGGCGTAATCGAACAGGCGCGCCGCGGTTACGTGCGCTTCGCCGTACCATATATGGCTGACTACCTGCGCAGCCAACTCTAGGCAGCCACCACAATGGGGGCAGGCACCTTTGTGGTGGATTGGGCCCGGTTTGTCTCGATCTGTAACAGTTGGGCCGCCAAAACCGGGCTTGGTGTTACAGATTGAGATTGTTCGGTCTTTCCCCTGCAGTTTGTCTAAATCTGTAACAGGTAGAGACGATTTAGCCCGCTAGACGTTACAGATTGAGACGGAAGATTCTAGTCCACGGCGATGTCGAGGTTCTTTCCGATGAGGCCTACGTAGCCGCCTTCGGCTGCCTTGGGGCTGTCGGCGTGGCAGAGAACCCACTTGTCGGCCTTCCAATAGCAGTAGCTGTCGCCAGCCGCGGGCATATCGGCCGCAGCCTCGGGGCGCGGACCATTGGTGCCAGCGGGCAGCGCGACCATCACCTGGAAGCCGCCCTCGTCGACCATGCAGGGCGTGTAGTGGAGCGTGGTGTTGAAAACCTCGACGACCTTGCCCGCCGGCACGCGGAACGCCTTGACGCACGCAGTATCGAGCTTGCCGTCCTCGATCTCCCAGCGATGTGCCACGAGCAGGATAAAGTCGCGTGCACCCAAGTTGAACTCGCTCGCGCGGTGGTACTCCAGGCAGTTGAGACGCGTGTTGTGGCCGTTGCACCAGCCGAGCTGGAAGGGACGGCCGCCAAACATGAGAAAGCCCAGTTTATCGGCATCCTTGACGCCCTCGAGCTCCGGCGCGCTTGCTACGTACTTGCTACCCTCGGGGATGGGCGTGGAGGCAAGCGCCCCGACGAGCGGAGCGGTCAGGTTGGACGGAACGTCGTTCCACACGCGGCCATAAGATTTGAACTCGGGATCTGATACAGAGTAGATATGCATGCTCGCTCCTGTTCGTTTATGGGACAGTATGAACATTCTAGAACTATCTCGTTCCGTTTTGAGCGCCCAGCATGAAAAAGCGCCCCACAAAGAGCGGGAGCGCTTCTGGCGCAAACGCTATTCCTACCAGCAGCCTTACGCCTGCTGATAGTGCAGGTGCTTCTCGTCGATATCGGCCAGGTCGCGGTCGAGATAGCGGCGCGCGAGCCAGTTTGCCATGGGGAGGTTCTGGTCCAGGTAGTTACCGCACTCCTCGGGAGCGGCTCCGGGGACATCACCCTCAAAGTCGGCGACAAACTCGAACAGCTCACGCACGAGCGGCAGAATCTCCTCGCTCGTCAGCTCACCAAACACGACGAGATAAAAGCCCGTGCGGCAGCCCATAGGGCCAAAGTAGACAATGCGGCTCGACCACTCGGCATGATTGCGCAGGAACGTCGCGCCCAGGTGCTCGATGGTGTGGCACTCGGCCGTGTTCATAACCGGCTCCTTGTTGGGCGTGGTCAGGCGCAGGTCAAACGTGGTGACGGCGGCGCCGGTCGCCGGATCGCGGTCGATGCGGCTTACATACACGCCGGGCTCGAGCAGCAGATGGTCAACGGAAAAGCTCGCGATGCGCTCCATGGCAGATCCTCTCGATAGTCAATTTGGGACGGGGCTCTTTTAGCTGGTTCGAATGGTCGCACCAATCATACCAGTCAAAAAAGCCCCGTCCCAAATAAGCTACCTGGGGCGGAGATCAATGAGTTTTTAATCCCCGTCCCAGAAAAATCATGCTAGGCAGTGTACGAGATGGTGGCGGCTACAGCGTGGCACCAGCCGGCGATCTTTTTGACGCGTTCGTCGGCGGTCATGGCAGGCTCCACGATGCCGCGGGCACCGTAGACGTCGACGACATCGCGCGCGTACATGCCCAGCGCAATGCCGCAGGCCCAGGCCGCACCCAGACCGCTCATCTCATCGTTGCTCGCGATGCGAATGGGCGAACCAACCAAGTCGCTCTCAAACTGCATCAGATACGCGTCGCGCGTGGGACCGCCATCAACACGAAGCTCGGCCAATGCCGCACCCGAATCCTCGACCATCGCATCAATCACGTCAAAAATCTGATAGGCGATCGACTCGTCGGCGGCCTTCACGAACTCCGCGCGACCCGTGGTACGCGTCATGCCAAAGACGCAGCCCTCGGCGTCACTCGCCCAGTGCGGCGCGCCCAAACCGGTAAACGCCGGCACAAAGTAGACGCGGCTCGCCGGATTGGCAGCGTAGCACAGGTCGGTAACTTCCTCGGGGTTATTGATGAGTTCCAGATCATCGCGCAGCCACGTCTTGACGGCGCCGGCGTAGCTCACGTTGCCCTCGAGCACGTACTCGGTCACGCCGTCCATGCGCCATGCAAGCGAGCTCGAAAGCCCGTGCGAGCTGGCAACAAACTCGTCGCCGACGTTCATCATGACCGAGCTGCCGGTGCCATAGGTCGCCTTGGCCATACCGCGGCTGTGGCAGCCCTGCGCGAACAAGGCGGCATGGCTGTCACCCAGCACGCCGTGAATGGGCACGGGCGCCGGCAAAAAGCCGCCCAGGTCCGTCGTGCCGAACAGGCCATCGGAATCGGTCACCTGCGGCAGGCAGGCCACGTCGACGCCAAAGGCCTCGCACACTGGCTCGCTCCAGCAGCCACGGCGCAGGTCAAAGAGCTGCGTGCGGCTGGCGTTAGACCAGTCGCAGCGGAACTCCGCGCCGCCCGTGAGCGTCCAGACCACCCAGGCATCGATGGTGCCCAGGCACAGCTCGCCCGCTGCCGCGGCCTCGGCAGCCGCGGGAACGTTCGCGAGAATCCAGGCCATCTTGCCCGCCGGATAGTAGGGCGAGAGTACCAGACCCGTCGTGTCGCGCACCAGGTCGGCCACGCCCTCGCGCGCGGCCAGCTTGTCGCACAGCTCGCGGGCGCGGGCGCACTGCCACACCACAGCGTCGCACAGCGGCTCGCCCGTCGTGCGGTTCCAGGCAACGGTGGTCTCGCGCTGGTTGGAGATACCGATGCCGGCGACGTCGGCCGGGTCGACCCCGGTCTCCTCCACCACGGCACGCGCCACGGCCAGCACATTGGCGGCAATCTCGGCCGGATCATGGCTCACCCAGCCGGCCTCGTTGACGATCTGGCGATGCGAGCGGTCGGCACGATGAATCAGATGGCCGCCCTCGTCCACCAGCAGCGCCTTGGTGCCCTGCGTGGATTGATCGATTCCGATGATGTATTTGCTCATGTACTCTCCCATTCCTTCCGCCAAATCAAAGACAGACTGACGGACAAGGAGCGAGCGGCCACCAAGTGCCGCAGATTGCCGTGAGAGAGGAGCGCCGCGTACTCTGCGTACGCAAGCGACGGTTTGAACGGCAAGGTGCGGTGCTTGGCGGCCGCGCAGCGTCTGTGTCTACTAGTTGCCGAGGAACTCGGCGACCGTCTTGGCGATTCCCTCGCCCGTCAGGCCGTAGTGCGCAAAGACCTCGGGGCTCGTGCCGGTGATGACCGGCGCGTCGGGCAGGGAGAGGCACTTGACCGGACGCGGGCAATGCTCGCCCACCACCTGCGCGACCATAGAGCCCAAGCCTCCGAAGGGGCTGTGCTCCTCCACCGTCACGACGGCGCGCGTGGCACCGGCTGCCTCAATCACGGCCTCGGCGTCGAGCGGCTTGACGCAGTACATGTCGAGCACCGTTGCCGAGATGCCCTGCTCGGCCAGCAGGTCGGCGGCGTCCACGGCATGGCGGACCATCTCGCCGGTGGCGACAAGCGTCACATCGGTGCCGCGACGCACCCAGGTGGCACGGTCCATCTGGAACGGGCACTCGTCCTCGGTGTACACGTCCTCGACCGGATTGCGCCCCACGCGGATGTAGGCCGGCTTGTTATCGGCGACCAGGGCGCGCACGAGCTCGGCGGTCTGAAAGCGATCGCTCGGCAGATACACGCGCATGTTGGGAATCGCGCTCATGGCGGCGATATCCTGCGCGGAGTGGTGGCTCATGCCCAAGGCGCCGTAGGACACGCCTCCCGAAATGCCGATGAGCTTGACGTTGGTGTTGGAGTACGAG
>NZ_JBDPAC010000036.1:0-11302 GCF_039836695.1 Collinsella aerofaciens
GCACCACAACGGTACGGGCGAGAAGGGCACCGGCCGCTGGCGCGTTAAGGGTATTGGCGAGCATGTGAACAAGCCTGGCATCCCCACCACCGACTGGGACTGGATCATCTATCCCGAGGGTCTGTTCGACCTGCTCGTCTACATTAAGCAGCGCTACCCCAACTACAAGCAGATCTTCATCACCGAGAACGGCATGGGCTACAAGGACCCCTACAAGGACGGTTTTGTGGACGACCAGCCGCGCATCGACTACATTGAGCAGCACCTGCGCTGGTTGCTCAAGGCCATGGAGGTTGGCGTCAACGTAGGCGGCTACTTCCTGTGGAGTCTGCAGGATCAGTTCTCCTGGACCAATGGCTACAACAAGCGTTACGGCTTCTTCTACGTTGACTTTGAAACCCAGAAGCGCACGCCCAAGGCAAGCGCATACTGGTATAAGCACGTGGCGCAGACCCGTCGTCTGGACTAGCGGCTTGCGACGAGCGGTTGGCGGAATTGCCCCGCTCACATAACCTGTCCCCATTTCTCAGCCGGGGGCGGCACGTCACACGGCGCGCCGCCCCCGGCCTTTTTGTGCAGGTCGGAAGCCGTTTGTCTCGATCTGTAACATCTAGCCGAGTTTTTCGGTCCTAACTGTTACAGATTGAGATGAACAGGATTGCTCTTTCCGAAGAATCTAAATCTGTAACACGTAGCCCGCTTTTGACCGTCTACCTGTTACAGATCGAGACAAACGGAGTAGGACCTAACCCCGTATGTCCCTAACAGTCGAGCGTTCGACCAGCGTACTCGGCACATGAATCGCCTCGATAGACGAGCTCTCTCCAACCGCCGCCTCAAACGCAAGCTTACCGACACCGCGCAAATCAAATCGCAGCGTCGTCAGCCGATTGTGAGGAACAAGTCCCTCGAGTGCGTCGTCGATACCAACCACGCTCACGTCGTCGGGCACGGACAGGCCCGCGTTCTCGAGCGCGGCGATAACACCCAGCGCCATCTGGTCATTTGCCGCAAGCACGGCAGTCGGCGCCTGCGACCCGCCGGCAAGCACCTCGGCGGCAATCCGCTCGCCCATGGCGTACCCACTGTCCGCACTCCAATCGCCACGCAGCATCGGAGCGGCATCGACATGAGCACGACCCAGCGTATCGCGCCAACCGGCCTCACGAAAACGCGAGGAAATCGAGCTTTCCGGACCCGCCACAAACCGCATATTCGAGTGACCATGTTCCAGCAGATAATTGGTCAACAGCTCGCACGAACCATACTGGTCGGAGTCGATCGTCGTGCAGCGCGGATGCGCATACATGGACAGGATGACCGTTCGCACTCCCGGCTGGGGAACAAACTCCTCAAAATCGGGAGCCATGCGGTTCATGTTGAGAATCATGCCGTCGACGGGTCGCTCGACCATGCGGCGCGAGGCATCGGCAAGTGTATAGGGCTTGTCGCCGCCCATCTCGATCATCGTGATGGCAAAATCGTGCTCGCGCGCCGCTTGCATGATACCCTCGAGCGTCGCCAGGTTACCGACACGTGTGATGTTGTACATGCACAGGCCAATAGAACGATACGATCCGCCGCGCAACGCCGCTCCAGCAAAATTGGGACGAAAGCCCAGCTCTTCCATGGCGGCCAGCACACGCTTGCGCGTCTTTTCCGTCACGTTGGGCATACCGTTGACCACGCGAGACACAGTCTGGCGGCTCACGCCAGCGAGCGCCGCAACCTCTGCCGCGCTCGCCGAACGACCATTCCTTGTCTGCTGAGCCATGCCTTCCACGCTAACCTGCTTCCCAACTATTCCCCGCGCCCATGGCGCATCGTACATACATTGATAACGTGCTCATGATACCCGAGCCATATACCACAACATGAAAACTTCTGTCAATCAAAACCGCTTACCGAACAAATACAACCGTTCGCGGCTGTTTGAAGTTGTTTTGTTTCTATACATCCCAGCCGGATGTTAACGTGCTCATTGTCAAATGTTCACGTGCTTATTTTGGTTCTAATCATTTTAAGATAGTGTTTA
This sequence comes from Collinsella aerofaciens, assembly GCF_039836695.1. Classification (GTDB taxonomy): domain Bacteria; phylum Actinomycetota; class Coriobacteriia; order Coriobacteriales; family Coriobacteriaceae; genus Collinsella; species Collinsella aerofaciens_BD. The sequence continues at coordinate 2,036 of NZ_JBDPAC010000036.1, forward strand.
TCGGGCTTTTTCACCGCTGAACGCTAACCAGGGAGCCTCATGAGCGCAAACGCACAATATCGAACAGTGAGACGAGAGGGTGTATACATATGTCTTTGCTAAACCGCGTACAGCAGCTGCCGAAGGGCTTTGTTTGGGGCGCCGCAACCGCCGCGTACCAAACGGAAGGTTCCACGAAGGTGGCAGGCAAGGGTAAGACCATGTGGGACGATTACCTTGTCGCCCAGGGTCGCTTTTTGCCCGACCCGGCCAGTGATTTCTACAACCGCTACGAGGAGGATATCCGCCTTTCTGCCGAGCATGGACTCAACGCCATCCGTGTGTCCATCGCCTGGACCCGCATCTTCCCCAACGGCGACGATGCCGAGCCCCTCGCCGAGGGCGTTAAGCACTACCACGAGCTGTTCGCCTGCTGCAAAAAGTATGGCGTCGAGCCCTATGTGTCCCTGCATCACTTTGACTCCCCCGCCGCCCTGTTCAACCAGGGCGACTGGCTCAACCGCAAGACCGTCGACGCCTATGTGCGCTATGCCGAGTTCTGCTTCCGCGAGTTCCGCGAGGTCAAGAATTGGTTCACCATCAACGAGCTCATCAGCCTCTCGCACTCCCAATACATCCAAGGCAACTTCCCGCCCAACCATCACTTTGATGTGACGAGCGGCATCCAGAGCCAGCACAACGAGCTCGTTGCCCACGCCCGCGCCGTCAACCTGTATAAGGATCTTGACGAGACCGAGCACCTGGGCGGACGCATTGGCATGGTCAACGTCCTGACGCCGGCATATCCTGCCACCGACTCGCCCGCCGACCAGCACGCCGCCGACCTGTACAACGCCTTCTACACCGACTTCATCATGGACGGCGCCTTCCTGGGTCACTACTCCGCGCGCACCCTCTCACTCATCAACGAGATTCTGCGTGCCAACAACGCCACACTTACGGTTGAGGACAGCGACATGGAGGAGCTCGCCAAGGCGGCGCCCCGCAACGATATGTTCGGCCTCAACTACTATCAGTCGGCGTTTATCGCCGCCTACGATGGCGAGTCCACCAACAGCTTTAACGGCACCGGAGACAAGGGCACCTCGTGCTTTAAGTTTAAGGGCGTCGGGCAGCAGGTCGATATGCCGGGTATCCCCACCACCGACTGGGATTGGCTCATCTACCCGCAAGGCCTCTACGACACGCTCAAGCGCATCAGCGCCACCTATCCCAACCTCCCCGTCATCTATATCACCGAAAACGGCCTGGGCCACAAGGACCCCGAGCCCGACGCAAACGGCATCGTCGCCGATCCCGAGCGCATCGACTTTGTCGACCAGCACATGGAGAAGGTGCTCCAGGCGCGCGCCGAGGGCGTCGACGTCCAGGGCTACTTTATCTGGAGCCTGCAGGACCAGTTCTCGTGGGCCAATGGCTATAACAAGCGCTACGGCCTGTTCTACATCGACTTCGACACGCAAAAACGCTACATCAAGCAGTCGGCACTCTGGTACAAGGAGCTCGCCGACACCATGGCGGACGCGCAGTAGCGCATCGCCTCGCTTTCTCCCGAGAAGGGAGCGGCCCTATGCGATACAAACCCAGCCGCTCCCCTCTCTCCCCCTGGGACCGACCCCGCCTGCACCCGGGCTTTTAGCAAGCGGGAGACCATATAGGTTTTCAATGTCCATGCCATTAAGATTTCATGCAAAGAGGAGCGTGAACTATGGAATCGATCGTTAAGTTCTTGGAGAAAGGTCAGCCGTACTTCGACAAGGTCTCTAAGAACATCTACCTTCAGGCCATTAAAGACGGCTTTTTGGCAGCAATGCCCATCATCCTGTCTTCTTCTGTCTTCCTGCTTATTTCAACCCTGCCGGGCGTTGTCGCCACGGTCGGCGGCTTTACGCTGCCCGACTGGTGGAACGTCGACGTCGTGAACTTCTGCAACAAGGTTTACAACTTCACGATGGGCGTCGTGGGCATCATGGTCGCCGGCACCACCGCAAGCGCGCTGACCGGCTCCAAGAACCGCCGCATGCCTGCCGGCAAGGCCATCAACGCCACGAGCACCATGGTCGCCGCCATGTGCGCTATGCTCATCTTGGCCGTTACCCAGACGAGTGCCAAGATCGACGGCGCCGATGTCTCGGTGTTCTTTACCGACAACATGGGCACCAAGGGCCTACTGAGCTCCTTTGTCGCCGCATTTGCCACGGTCAACATCTATGCCTTCTGCATTAAGCGAGACATCACCATCAAGCTGCCCAAAGAAGTCCCCGGCGCCATCGCCCAGAACTTCCGCGACATCTTCGCCTTCAGCTTCTCCATCCTGTTTGTCGCCGTCATCGACGTTATCTGCCGCACCTGCTTGGCCGTCCCGTTTGCCAACGTCATCTCCACGCTGGTGAGCCCGCTGTTCGCCGCTGCCGATTCCTACGCCGGCCTCGCCCTCATCTGGTTCATGATCCCGCTGTTCTGGTTCATGGGCATCCACGGCCCCTCGGTCGTTAAGCCTGCCCTCAACGCCGCGCTGTTTGGCAACATCACCACCAACCTCGCCACGCTGCAGGCCGGCGGTCACCCCGCCCTCGCCCTGACCGAGAACTTCGGTAACTACATCGGCGAACTCGGCGGCACCGGCGCCACGTTCATTGTCCCGATCATCTTCCTGCTCTTTATGCGCTCCAAGCAGCTCAAGGCCGTCGGCAAAGCCTCTGTCGTACCCGTGATGTTCGCCGTCAACGAACCGCTGCTGTTCGCCGCGCCCATCATCCTCAACCCGTACTTCCTGATCCCGTTCCTGTTTGCCCCCGTGGCCAACGTCCTCATTGGTAAGTTCTTCATCGACTTTTTGGGCATGAACGGCTTTATCTATGCCATGCCGTGGGCACTCCCCGGACCGATCGGCACCTTCATCGACACCAACTTCCAGCCGATCTCTCTGGTCCTGGTTGTCGTCCTGCTGGTCGTTGACTTCTTAATCTACTACCCGTTCTGCAAGGCCTACGACAACGTCCTGTGCAAGCAGGAGGCCGAGACCCTGGCCGAAGAAGAGGCCGAGGAGACCAAGGCCGTCAAGACCGCTGCCGCCCCCGCCGTTGAGGCTCCTGTTGTCGAGACCGCTTCTGCCACTGAGGCCTCCGCAGCTCCGTCCGCCCTTAAGGGCAAGGATCTGAGGGTTCTGGTTCTGTGCGCTGGCGCCGGCACCTCTGCACTGCTCGCCAACGCGCTTAAGGAAGGCGCCGACGAGCTGGGCATCGACATTACCGCCAACGCCGGTGCCTACGGCAGCCACTACGCCATCATGGACCAGTACAACGTCATCGTCCTGGCTCCGCAGGTTCGCACCTATTACAACGAGATGAAGGCCGACACCGACCGCCTGGGCATCACGCTGCTGTCGCCCAAGGGCAAACAGTACATCGACCTCACTAAGGATCCCAAGGGTGCCGTCGCCTGGATCGAGGAAAACCTCGAGGCATAAGACGCTGACGCCACCTGCCGCTCGCAGAAAAAAAATGGCCCGTGCATCGATGCGTGATGCGCGGGCCATTTTGTTTAGACCGCACCCGTCCTCCTGTTCATCTTAATCTGTAACATCTAGCCGAGTTTTTGGGTCCCAGCTGTTACAGATCGAGGTGAACGCACAGGCCAAGCCAAAAATCTCAATCTGTAACATGTAGACCGCTTTTGACCGCTTAGATGTTACAGATCGAGACAAACAGATGGGTCAATCCAATCAATCTAGATCTGTAACACCTGGCTGGTCATTTCACTCCTAACTGTTACAGATCGAGACAAAGATGATGGCTGGGTAGACAAAATCTCAATCTATAACACCTAGTCGAGTTTTCGGGTCCCACCTGTTACAGATTTAGACGAGCAGGCCGAGCACGTCTACGCCCGCAGGTCTTTCACGCTGGAACGCTCGACCAACACGCCCGAGACGAGCGTACGGCTTCTGGAGCTCGGGGCTTCCAGACCTGCGACGACCTCGTTAAGCGCACGGATGCCCAGCTCGCGGTGGCGAAACTTCACCGACGTCAGAATCGAGTTGGGAATCGTCTTGTAGAGCTCATCGTCGAAGCCGATCACGGACACGTCGTCGGGCACACTGAGCCCTTTGTCACGTAGAGCCACCATCACGCCGTTTGCCATGCAGTCGTTAGCAGCGAGGACCGCCGTGCAATCGGGTTTATCGGCAAGCACAAGGCCCGCGGCATAGCCACTATCCGCATTCCAATCGCCTTGCAGAGGCTCGGGCGGCTCAATGCCACGTGCCTCGAGTGCCGCACGCCAACCTTTCATACGACACTGGCTCGACAGCGACTCTTTCTTACCAGAGACGAAGTATACGTTCTTGTGCCCGCGATTTAAGAAGTACTCGCACGCCATGCGCGCACCACCCTCTTGATCGTCACTAACGGTAGAGCAGGTAGGATGCTCCATCGGCGTGATAATCACCGTCTTGAGGTCCTTCGGTGCCTCAAAGGTATCAAAGTCATCGACCATCTGACGCAGGTTGAAGATCATGCCATCAACAGGCAGCTGCGACATCCTGCGCGCCGCTTCGGCAAGGGTCATCTTCTCCCCCGCGCGCTTCTTAATCATCGTGAGCGCGAAGCCGCGTTCTTCGGCGGCATCGGCGATACCGTCAATCATGTCCACAGCGCCGCCCGACAAGTGGAACATCACCACGCCGATGCACCCGTAACGGCCCAACTTGAGTGAACGCGCGGCAAAGTTGGCTCGAAACCCGAGCGCCTCCATTGCCGAATGGACCTTATCGCGTGTCGACTCTCGCACGCTATCGGGCTCGTTGATCACGCGCGACACCGTCTTGAGAGAAACGCCCGCGGCAACTGCCACATCATTCATTGAGACATTTTTCTTGTCCATCGTTGCCACTACTTCTCTAGTCGGTTTTGCATCGCTTGTTTTTTGCGTTCTAGCATACACTACCTGCCTGACTGATAAATCAACCGTTTACCGGACAATATCGACCGCTCACCCGTATATCCTTGTTGCTCTTCCAAAAATGTCTTACGTTGTCATTAACGAAATGACAACGTTGTCATTTCGCAATGCCTTCCTTATACAGGAAGGTTTCCGGGCAGTCCTGACCATCCATCGACGACCAGTTCCATCCACATGCATCGCGCATCGAGCAGCAAAGGAGCTCTATGGACGCCATCGTAAAGATGCTCGAAAAGCATCAACCGTTCTTTGAGAAGATCTCGAGGAACGTCTACCTCCAGGCCATTAAGGACGGATTCCTTGGGTGCATGCCCATCGTCCTCACCTCTTCGATCTTCCTGCTGATTGCCACCCTTCCTGGCGTAGTTGGCATCACGCTGCCCCAGCCGCTCATCGACTGGTGCAACAAGCTGTACAACTTCACCATGGGCGTCATGGGCATCATGGTCGCCGGCACCACTGCCAAGAACTTTACGGCTTCCATGAACCGTCGCATGCCCGCCGGCAAAGTGCTCAACGACGGCTCCACCATGGTTGCCGCCCAGTGCAGCATGCTGCTGCTCGCTGTTACGCAGTTCACCACCAAGCTCGACGGCTCCGAGCTTTCGGTCTTCGATTGCACCAGCATGGGCACGCGCGGTCTGTTCTCGGCCTATATCGCCGCGTTCATTACGGTGTGGGTCTATAAATTCTGCGTCTCGCGCGATCTGACCATTAAGCTGCCCAAGGAGGTCCCGGGCGCCATCGCTCAGAACTTCCGTGACATCATCCCCTTCGGTGGCGCTGTCATCATCTGCGGCATCATCGATATCGTCGTGCGCAACCTCATGGGTGTTCCGTTCTCTGAGCTGCTTATTAAACTGCTTTCCCCGCTCTTTACCGCTGCAGAAACCTATCCTGGCCTTATCCTTATCCAGGCAGCCACCGCGTTCTTCTGGTTCATCGGCGTCCACGGCCCCTCGATCGTCCAGCCGGGCATCGACCCCATCCGTCTTGCCAACCAGGCCGAGAACCTGCAGGTTCTGCTGGCAGGCGGCCACCCCGCCCACTCCCTCACCTTTAACATGTCGCTCGTGGGTGAGTTCGGCGGCACCGGCGCCACGTTCATCGTGCCGCTTCTGCTGATTCTCTTTATGAAGTCCAAGCAGCTCAAAGCCGTCGGTAAGGCCTCGATTGTTCCTGTTGCCTTTGCTGTCAACGAGCCGCTGCTCTTTGGCGCGCCGATGATCCTTAACCCCTACATGCTCATCCCCTTTGTTGCCGCCGGCTGCGTCAACGTGAGTGTTGCCAAGTTCTTTATCGATAACGTGGGCATGAACGGCTTCTCCTTCGTGGTGCCTTGGGCTACCCCTGCCCCCATCGGCATCTTCATCACCACGAACTTCCAGCTTATCGCCCTGGTGTTTGTCGCGATCGTCATCTTGCTGGACGCCATCATCTACCTGCCGTTCTTGAAGGCATACGATAAGCTGCTCTGCGACCAGGAGGCCGAGCGCGCCGCCGAGCTGGGTCTCGAGTCCGATGGTGCCGCTTCCGTCGCCGCCAACGCCTCTACGCCCGCTGTCGAGCAGGCCACCGCTTCCGTCGAGACGACCGTTGCCGCCGCCGACAGCAAGCCTGTCGCCGATCAGCCCGAGCCCGCTGCCGATGCATCCGCCAAGAAGGATGTCGATGGCCTGAAGGTCCTCGTCCTGTGCGCCGGCGCCGGCACCTCTGCCATGCTTGCCAACGCCATCAAGGAAGGTGCCGCACAGACCGGAGAGAACATCGCTTCCTCTGCCGGTGCTTATGGCCAGCACACTGCCATCATGGATCAGTACGACGTCATCGTGCTCGCCCCGCAGGTTCGTAGCTACTACAACGACATGAAGGCCGACACCGATCGCCTGGGCATTAAGCTGCTCGCCCCGCGCGGTAAGGAATATATCGACCTTACTCGCGACCCCGCTGGCGCCATCAAGTGGCTCCGCGAGAACCTCGACTAGTTCCTTCCTCTGTTGGTGCCCGGATCCCCAGTTCGGGCACCTCTCCCTATTCGTATCCCACAGAAAGGATGACTCATGACCAACCCCATGCAGTTCCCCGACGGCTTTGTGTTTGGCGGCGCCACCGCCGCTTACCAGGTTGAGGGTGAGACCCGCACGCACGGCAAGGGCAAAGTGCCCTGGGACGATTTCCTGGCTGCTCAGGGTCGCTTCTCCCCCGACCCCGCAAGCGACTTCTACAACAAATATCCGGTCGATATCGACTTGTGCCAGCGCTTCGGCATTAACGGCATTCGCGTCTCCATCGCTTGGAGCCGCATCTTCCCCAGTGGCACCGGCGAGATTAACCCCGAGGGTGTCGCTTTCTATCACGAGCTTTTCGCCACCTGCAACAAAGCTGGCGTTATCCCCTACGTCACGCTCGATCACTTTGATACGCCCGAGGCCTTTTACCAGAACGGCGGCGAGGGTTTCCTGACGCGCACGACGATCGACGCCTTTGTCGAGTACGCCAAGTTCTGCTTTGCCGAGTTCACCGAGGTCAAGCACTGGTTTACCTTTAACGAGATTCCCGCAACCGCCGAGGGCAGCTTTATCGTCGGCAACTGGCCGCACGGCGAGAAGTACCGCCTGGACAAGGCCTTCCAGCTCATGCACAACATGATGGTGGCCCACGCCAAGGCTGTCGTCGCCTTCCATGAGGGCGGCTTTGAGGGCGAGATCGGCATTGTCCAGAACCTGGAGCCCAAGTATCCCCTCGATCCCAACAGCGCTGCCGACTGCGAGGCGGCTCGTATGGCCGACGTCATCAACAACCGCTGGGTACTCGACGCCACCTTCCGCGGCCACTATGCAGCCGACACCATGGAGGCCGCGACCAAGCTGGCCCATATCGCCGGCGGCGAGCTCGACGTCCGCGACGAGGACATCGCCGCGCTGACCGCCGCGCTCCCTTACAACGATTGCTTGGGCGTCAATACCTACAAGTGCCAGTTCCTGCGTGCCGCCGAGGGCGAAAACGACATCAACCACAATGGCACCGGCGACAAGGGCTCCTCGCGCTGGTTCCTCAAGGGCGTGGGCGAGTCATGCGTGCGCGAAGGCGTACCCACCACCGATTGGGACTGGATCATCTATCCCGAGGGCCTGTACGACCTGCTGCTGCGCATTAAGAACGATTACCCCAACTACAAGAAGATCTACATCACCGAGAACGGCATGGGCTATAAGGACGACTTCGAGGACGGCTTTATCGACGACGCCCCTCGCATCGACTACATGCGTCAGCATCTCGCATGGATCCTCAAGGCAATCGACGGCGGCGTGAACGTCGACGGTTACTTCGTGTGGTCGCTGCAGGACCAGTTCTCCTGGACCAACGGCTATAACAAGCGCTATGGCCTGTTCTACATCGACTTCGAGACCCAGAAGCGCTATCCCAAGGCAAGCGCGTACTGGTACAAGAACGTCGCGGAGACCGGCCTGCTCATGGCCTAACTTCAGCCGCGTATCCCCTGTCGGCCGCATGCGAATCCCTCCACGGGTTCGCATGCGGCTTTTTTGTTTTGGTGGGCCCGAGCGGATCATTCGTCTCGATCTGTAACATCTAGTCGAGTATTTCGGCCCTAGCTGTTACAGATCGAGACAAACAGAACGCCCGAGCAGAAATATCTCAATCTGTAACACGTAGCCCACTTTTAACCGTCTAACTGTTACAGATCGAGACAATAAGATAGTCAAATCCGAACTTTCCAAGCAGTTATAAAGCATGGTTTCTAGTTTTCGGTATCACGAACATACTTTCGGTATCATTTGATACCGATATGATACCGAAAACATATTCGGTCCCGCTGGAGGACTTCGTACGCTACCCAACCAAGTTGCAGGTTCACGAACTCCGTCGATCTTCCGAGCGCCCATGAATTCCTATTTGCGCGTCAAATCGCGTCACGTTGACACGTAAAATGGCGCGCAAATTTTTACGCGTCATTGTAAAGCGGTACCCCCGCGCCGGCAGGGGGCAGAAGTATCGTCTGTAGCATTAGCTAGCAGATGACCCGCGTATGTTCCTCGATGGCGACACGATCCTCGGCGGCGATGCCCGGCTCGCACACCACGGCGTCCAAGCTGTCCAGGCGGCAGAAGGTGTAGAAGTCGCGCTTGCCGATCTTGCTTGAATCGGCGATCAAGTAGCGCGAGTCTGCCTTGCTAAAGGCGAGCTGCTGGATACGGCCCTCGTCCATATTGGACGTAGACACATCGCCATCCAGAATGCCGTTGGCGCCGATAAACGCCGCGTCGATGCCCAACGCACGCAGGG
>NZ_JBDPAC010000037.1:0-10766 GCF_039836695.1 Collinsella aerofaciens
TTCCTGCTCTACAGTCCTGCGCAAGACGGAAAGCACATTAAGTGCTTTCCTTTGCGTGCGGAACTCGCGATAAACTTAATTACGCGCCGCTCCCCGCCCACGCCGGGCAAACATCGTTGGGCTTATCACTGACATGAAATGGGCACTTGCATATCGTCCGCTAGCTTGGCACGGTACAATGCTTGCAGCTTTCAATTTGTAAATTAGTGGGGTTAATTTATGGCAGAATCTCGTGCGGAGCGTAGGGCTCGTCGTGCTTTGGTGGAGGCGGCTGAGGGGTCGAAGGAGGAGAAATCTTCTACGAAATCCAAGTCTTCTAAAGCTGCAAAAAGCAAATCGACCAAGAGCAGGGCTAAGGCCAAGCGTCCCGGCTCTCGTCGGAGCGGGGACAAGGCGTCTCAGACTCGTTCCAAGCGCCCGCATAAAGATCAGGTTTCGTCTGCGCGTAAAGCTGTGGACCCCAAGTCTCCCTGTTCCATTATGAAAGCTTGCGGTGGGTGCACGGCGCTCAATCGTCCTTATAAAAAGCAGTTGGCAGCTAAGCAGGCTGTTATGGAGGAGCTTTTTGCTGCTCTATGCGAGCGCGAGGGTATTAGCGTCGATCCCATTCGCGGTATGGGCGTCACCCTGGGCGACCCGGGCAAATATCCTGCTCCGCGTGGTTTTCGTCATAAGGCTGCCACCCCCTTTGCTCCCGGCAAGGAGGGCACTGTCCGCTGCGGCTTTTTTGAGCGCGGCACGCACAGAATCGTTGCTGTTCCCGAATGCCCTGTTGAGGCACCGGGCGCCCGACAGATTCTTAACGGCATCGCGCGTGAAGCTGAGCGCCTGCGCATTCCTGCCTTTAACGAGGACAAGCATCTGGGTTTGCTTCGCTATGCCGTCGTTCGCTGCGGCTGGCGCACCGACCAGATTATGGTCACCCTCGTGACCGCCCAGCGCGACCTGCCGCATGCGCAGGAATTCTTTGATGCCGTCGCTGCACTCGATCCGCGCATCGTCACCGTCGCCCAAAACATCAACGGACGTCCCGGCAACGCCATCCTCGGCGAGGAAACCCGCATTGTATATGGCGCCGAGTGCATGCGCGACCAGCTGCTCGGTTGCGAATTCGATATCTCCCCTACCGCGTTCTACCAGACCAACCCGCAGCAGACCGAGCTGCTCTACCAGCTCGCTATCGACGGCATGGATCTGCACCAGGGCGATGTGCTTATGGATGCTTACTGCGGCAGCGGCACCATCGGTCTTTGCGCAGCTAAAGATGCCCAGAACAAGGGGATCGGCATCATACTGCTCGGCGTGGAGCGCAACCCGGCGGGCATTGCCGACGCACGCCGCAATGCCGAGCTCAACGGTCTTACCCGCAGCGCCTGGTTTATGGCCGACGATGCCACCGATTACATCCTGGATGCCGCCGACAACAACGAGAGGGTCGATGTCCTTTCCATCGATCCGCCGCGCGCCGGCTCTACCCCCGAGCTCCTCGAAGCTGCCTGCGCGCTTAAGCCGCGCCGCATCACCTATATCAGCTGCAACCCCGTGACCCAAGAGCGCGACCTGCACCAGCTCCTCGACGGAGGCTATCGCCTGCTCAAGATCACGCCCGTCGACATGTTCCCCCACACCGACCATACCGAAACCGTAGCGGTCCTCGAACGCCGCTAATTCTCTGGCACAAGAAGGGGGCGGCTCGCCCGGGCCGCCCCCTTCACTTGGTTTATAAACTCCGCTACATCCCCTTGCGCAGGTCGCACACGCCGGCTGCCGCCATCTCGCGCAACAGCGTCTCGCGGTCGCGCGTCACGATCAAATCCAGCGGGAAGTGAATCTCGTCGAGCAACTTGCGGGCGTGATCGAGCTTACCAATTGCCATGCCAATGTGCGCATCGGTCGAAACGCCAATGCCCACGCCCAGCTCGGCGCAGCGCTCGGCGATCTTGCGGCATACGGCCCAATGCTCAGCGTCGACACCGTGTTCAAGACTATGGTTGTTGATCTCGATAATCTTGTGCTTGGCCTTAGCTGCCAACAGCACCTCGTCGATATCGAACGGCACGCCCGAACGCCCCGTGTGACCCAGCATGAACACCTTGGGGTGCTCCAGGGCATTGATATACATCTCGGTCGTCTGGGCCAGCGTCGCGCCTTCAGCAATCTGCGGATTATGCACGCTCGCAACCAAATAATCCACATTACGCGTAACCAAATCGAACAGCGAATGCTGACGGCTGTACGAATCGCCGGCAATATCGAGCGTGACAGGGGTGTCCTCGCCAAACAGGCTTCCGTCCAGCGAAACGATATCGGCCTCGGCACCACGCAGCACCAGCACGCCGCTCCAAATGCGCGGCCAGATATCCTGGTTGATAAAGAACTGGTAACTGCGCAGGTCATTGGGGCAAGCTGTAACCATAGAGCTCAAATGGTCGGCAGATCCGAGCACCTGCAGACCACGCTCTGCCGCCCAGTACACATTCTCCTCAATGGTCGAATATGCATGCGCAGAGAACATCGTATGGGTATGAATGTCACAAGAAAGCAGGTAGGGCATCAGGTCTCCTTATCTGGCACGGCCGTCGCTTATATTCATTGTACGCATAGCCTTCGATAGTCGTAAAACCACTTCATCCCAAAGACACAACGTCCATGACAACGGGGTCCGGCTTAACACCAAACCCCGTTTCACGTAAAACATTGCAGGCAGAGCGCTTTACTTTTAACGATACTCGTCCGCCAACTGTTTCCAAGCGGGTAGCGAATTGACAATCGTTTCGTAGCTCACACAGTAGCCCAAGCGGAACCAGCCCGGCATGCCAAAGCTGTCCGAGGGCACTGCGAGCAGCTCATACTTCTTTGCGCGCTCGCAGAAGGCGTTCGCATCGGGCTCCAGTGCTTTCACCCATAGGTAGAACGCGCCATCCGGCTCAACATACGTGTAGCCGTACTCCGCCAATGCATCGGTAAGCGCCGTGCGGTTGCGTGCATAGGCCTCAACGTCACTCGGCTCATCGATGCAATCGATGATCACACGCTGGAAGAGCGCCGGTGCGCATACAAAACCCAGCGTACGGGCAGCACCCGCAACAGCCGGCATCAGACGGGCAGCCTGCGGATTGGTGTTGGGAACCAAGATCCAACCCACGCGCTCACCAGGCAGCGACAGCGACTTGGAATACGAGTAGCACACGATGCTGTGCTCGTAGATCGAGGGCACCCAAGGCACCTCGGCACCGTACACGATCGCGCGGTACGGCTCATCCGAGATGAGCATAATCGGATTCTCGGAATCGCGCTGAGCGTTGGCCTCGCGCAGAACATTGGCCAGTCGCGTCAGCGTGTCGCATGTATATACGGCACCGGTCGGATTGTTGGGCGAGTCAATGATGACGGCAGCCGTCTTATCGGTGATCGCCTTGAGCACGTTGTCCACGCTCAGCTGGAACGTGTCTTCATCAGCAGGCGCCTCAACACACGTGCAGCCGGCCTTCTCAATCCAAACGCGATACTCCGGAAAGTACGGGGCGATAACAATAACCTCGTCGCCCGGGTTCGTAACGGCGTTGAGCGTACAGGTGAGCGAAGCCGCGGCACCCACCGTCATAAAGACGTCCTTACCCTCATAGTTCGTTCCAAAGCGGCGGTTGAGCGATTCGGCGACGGCTGCTCGACATTGCGGCAGGCCCGGAGCGGGGGTGTAGCCGTGCAGCTGGTCGCTCGGCAGCTCCAGGGCCTTCTTAATCGACTCAGCCACAGCAGCGGGCGCCGGAACGCTCGGATTGCCCAGCGAAAAATCGAATACGTTTTCCGCACCGATCTGCGCCTTGCGCTCAAGGCCATAGCTAAAAATCTCACGGATGATGGAGCTTTCCGCGCCGCGAGCATACATAGTTTCGTTGATCATCTGTTCCCCTTTCGCATAGGCGCTATTGTACGCTTTAGTCGAGCAAAGTGCCGCAGCAATGTTGATTGGGGACAGACTTAAATGCGTGAAAACGCTCATTTAAGTCTGTCCCCAATCAACAGACGGCCCCATATCGCTCAAAAGAAAAAGCCTCCGCAGGTTTCCCCGCGGAGGCTTTCGCCACAAAGACTATTTGTCGGCGTCGGTGTCGGCATCGGCATCGACGACGGCATGGTCATCGTCAGCATCATCGGATGCGACTTCGGCATCCTCCTGCATGGCCGCCTGCGCAAAGGCCGCGGCATCAGCCGCCAGCTCTTCCTCGCTCATACGGGGCGTGCGCTTCTTGGTCGGCATGCCGGCCGCCTTGGCATTGCGCTCCTCCTTGGCCGCCAGGATATCGCCCTCGCGCTCAAGGTAGGCGTCCCACTCGTTGTCGAGCAGGGCGTTCACGGCGTCACCCTCGACGGTCTCGCGCTCGAGCAGCACCTTGGCCATCAGGTCGAGCTGATCGCGACGGGCATCCAGGATCTCGACCGCACGACGATGGGCCTCACGCATAATGCGCTGGACCTCAATGTCGATGCGACGCGCCGTCTCCTCAGAGTAGTCCTGATGATCGGCATAGTCGCGGCCCAGGAATACCTGATGCTGCGCCTCACCAAACACCTGCGTTCCAAGCTCCTCGCTCATGCCCAGGCGCGTGACCATCTCGCGCGCCATCTTGGTCGCGCGCTCCAGATCGTTGCTCGCGCCCGACGTGATGTCGTCGCACATGAGTTCCTCGGCAACGCGGCCACCCAAGAACACGGCGAGCTCGTCGAGCATCTCGTTCTTGGTCTTGAGGAAGTGGTCCTCCTGCGGAAGCTGCAGCGTGTAACCCAAAGCCTGGCCGCGGCTGACGATCGAGATCTTGTGGACCGGATCGGAGTGCTCCAGGATGTGACCCACCAGGGCGTGACCGCTCTCGTGGTAGGCAATCGTGGTGCGCTCGGCCTCGGTCATCACGCGACCCTTGCGCTGCGGTCCGGCAATCACGCGCTCCATCGATTCCTCGACCTCGTCCATCGAGATCACGGAACGATGGCGGCGGGCAGCCAACAGCGCAGACTCGTTGAGCAGATTTGCCAGATCGGCACCAGTGAAGCCAACGGTCATCTGGGCGAGCTTCTCAAACTTAACGTCCTCGTCCATCGGCTTGTTCTCGGCATGCACGCGCAAGATCTGCTCGCGGCCCTTCACATCCGGACGGTCGACCGTAACCTGACGGTCAAAACGACCGGGACGCAGCAGCGCCGGATCCAGAATGTCGGGGCGGTTGGTGGCGGCGATCAGGATGACCGACTCGCTTTCCTCAAAGCCGTCCATCTCGACCAGCAGCTGGTTGAGCGTCTGCTCGCGCTCGTCGTGACCGCCGCCCAAGCCAGCTCCGCGCTGACGTCCCACGGCATCGATCTCATCGATGAAGATGATCGACGGGGCCTGGGACTTGGCCTCCTTAAAGAGGTCACGCACACGGCTGGCGCCGACACCTACGAACATCTCGACAAAGTCGGAACCCGAGATGCTAAAGAACGGCACGCCCGCCTCGCCGGCAACGGCCTTGGCCAGCAGCGTTTTACCGGTGCCCGGAGGGCCAACCAGCAACACGCCACGCGGGATCTTGGCGCCCAGCTTGCGATAGCGATCCGGATCGCTCAAAAAGTCACGGATCTCCTCGAGCTCCTCGACTGCCTCGTCCACTCCGGCAACGTCTTCAAACTTGACCTTGGGGCGTGTGGCCTCGTTGGTCTTGGCGTTGGTCTTGCCAAACTGCATGTTCCTGTTGTTGGCGCCCATCATCTGGCGCATAAAGTAGAACATGATGGCGATAAGGGCGATCGTCGGAAGCACACTCATCGCCAAGTCGCCCCAAAAATCGGGATCGTTGGTGTTGACGATGTACTTGATATCGGGGTGCTCCGCCATGAGCTCGGCAAGCGAATCGGAGCCGACATAGGTCGAAGAGAAGCTCTTGAGCTCGCTCGTATCGCCCTTGTCCTTTTTTGTCTTCCAGTAATGACCCGTCACGCTTCCGTCTTGAACCGTATAGGTCAGATCTTCGACGCAATCCTGCTTGATGGCGCTGACCATCTCGCTCGTCGCGAGCTTAACGGTATTGCTGGAGCTGGCAAAGCCGGAACCCATATTAAAGAAGGCATAGCCCAGAAGCGCGCAAGCCAAAAGAAAATACAGCCAGCCCGTACGCGTGGGCTTCTTGCCTCCGGGCATCCCCGGGATCTTAGGCTCCCGGGGAGTCTGGGAATTGTTATCGTTATGGTCGTCGGGCATCTTACGAATAAACCTCCGGTTTCAAAATGCCCAGATACGGAAGGTTACGATAGCGCTCGGCATAGTCGAGGCCGTAGCCCACCACAAAGGCATCGGGGCAATGGGTTCCAACATACTTGGGCGTGATGGCCGAGGTGCGGTCCTCAACGTCCTTCCACAGGAAGGCGGCGACCTCCAGCGAAGCGGGCTTGCGGCTCTCGAGGTTCTTCATCAGGTACTTGAGGGTCAGGCCCGAGTCCAGAATGTCCTCGACGATCAGCACGTCGCGACCGCGGATGTCGATATCCAGATCCTTAATGATACGCACGATGCCCGAAGACTTCACACCGTCGCCATAGCTCGAAACAGCCATGAAATCGATGTTGGTCGGTAGCTCAATCTTGCGCATCAGGTCGCCCATAAAGACAACGGCACCGCGCAGGACCGCGATCAGCACCAGATCCTTACCCGCGTAGTCGCGAGTGATCTCCTCGCCCAGGCGAGAAACGATGCCGTCGATATCCTCCTGCGTAAACAGAACCTTCTCGATATCCGGATGTTGAGAAGCCATGACAACCCTTTCTTGTGCTTAATCGCCCACACACCGCCGTATGGACGCGAACTACACATTCTAGCAGCGCACGGGGTATATTTTCCAGCCCGCGCACCATCAGCGCGGGAATACCGTCAACGCCGCACAGAATAGCTGGCGTAGGACGCTATTCCGCATCGACCACACGAAGCAGATATGCCACGCGCGTTGCGGCCGTGCACTTAAAACGCTCGTCCGCGCGAACTCCGGCGACCCACACCACGGCACCTCCCGGCGCCGTCCTCACCATGGGCACGCCGGCGCGCTCGGAAACGGGAATGCGAGCCTCGCCTAGCAAGTCGGATACTTTCTTGCTTCGGCCACTCATCCCTAACGGGCACATCACGTCTCCCGGTGCGGGACCGTCCACCCACAGGCGCGCCAATCGCGCCTCGACAGGGATCTTGCCACGCGAGCCCGCCAGGATCCGCTCACTATCGCTGTCGGCAAAACCCAGGGCAGCCGCGTCTACCAAAGCTGTCACTTCCCCGGCAGCCGCAAGCTCACGGGCGCGACGCACGATATCGCATCCCGGCTCAACGGCCATCGGTTCTGTGACCAGCATACGTCCCCCGCCCAACGGCAAACGACCGGGTACGGTAACCCAGTCCGCGACCAGGCCCTCGCGAGCCGCCGGCGCCTTAAACGCCAGCATGCCAAACTCAATGCGTGCGTCAATCCCCTCCGGAAGCGTGACCGAGCCGGCGCCCTCGGCAACGCAGGAAAGGACTCGCTCCACATGTCGCATCTCTGGACGAGCGTCCGGATCGATGCGCTTAATCGCCAGTCGCACGATGCGCCGCGCGATTACCACCTCGGCCGCAGCAAGGCGTCTGGCATCGAGCACTAGCGCGCCCGCCGCCTCCTTGCGCAGGCAGCTTCGAAACGCCTGCGCCGACAGCTGGGATAGAAACGCGTCTTCGTCACCCAAGATCTCACAGGCGGCGCCAATCGTCTTGCACACGCTCGCATTACGCTGTGCCACCACTGGCATTACCCGATGGCGCACGTAGTTTCGCAGATACGAGATATCCTCATTGCTCTCGTCTTCACGCCACGGCTGACCATGTACCTGTAGATAGCCCACAAGCTCGCCATGAGTTAGGTCGAGCAAGGGACGCACCACGATATTCCTCCGGCGAGGAATGCTCGATAGGCCAGCGGGCCCCGAACCCTTAATCGCGTTCATCAAAAACGTTTCCGCGCGATCCGAAGACGTGTGCGCGGTGCAGATACGAGCCGCCGTTCGCGGTGCCCCCGTCTGGGCGCAGAGCTCGCGAACATACCTCCGCGCCGCGGCATAGCGCACTTCGCGGGCCGCGGCCTCAATATTGCCCGACTCCCCATCAAAATAAGCGTGCTCCACGCACAGCGGTAAACCATATTTCGCGCAGAGCTCACGCACAAAGGCCTCGTCGCCATCGGACGCCTTGCCGCGCAGATGATGGTTTACATGCAGCACATGCAGGCGCTCGCGAGCAATGGGGGCAACACCGCGCCCGTCTTGGATATCCAGCTTTGATGTGCACGCCATAAGAAGCAGTGCCGTCGAGTCCGCGCCGCCTGATACCATGAGCACGACAGGAGCAGCCTGCTGCCTCGTTCGGGTCTCATCGACTGCCCCGGGCACGGCATGGTGTCCGTAATGCTGTGATACCGTTGGCATTCGCTTCCTCCTCCATTCGTCCGCACCCATTGTATCCTTTGGAATCTTATGTCTCGTCTGTACCTTCATATCCTCGGCAGTGGCTCTAAAGGCAACTGCGCACTCATCGAGGGCCCGCAGGGGCTCATTATGGTCGATGACGGACTGTCTCGCCGCGAGACATTAAAGCGCATGGCAGAACTGGGGCTCTCGGCTGACAACGTCTCGGCTCTTCTCATTACTCATGAGCATAGCGATCACATCAAGGGTCTCGATGTCTGGTGCAAGCACTGGCACGGCCCCCTCTTTGCCAGCAGGGGCACACTTTCGAGCAAAGAAAACCTTTCGCATCTGCCTGTCGAGGAATTCGATCCCGGTGACACCCTATCCATTGCCGGCATCCACGTGCAAACCTACTCAACGTCACACGATGTCATCAATCCAGTCGGCTATCGATTTGACGCCCTCGATGATTCCATCGGCTTTGCCACCGACACCGGAGAGCTATCGAGCCAAGCCATGAACACCCTCAAAGATTGTCGAGTCCTCGCACTCGAAAGCAACCACGATGTGACCATGCTGCGCGAGGGAGAATATCCCCGCTTTCTTCAAGAGCGCATCCTGTCTGCAAGGGGACACCTCTCCAATGGCCAAGCCGCCGAAGCCGCGCGCGAACTTGTTACCGATCGCACCGAACAGCTCATTGCCATGCATATCAGCCAAGATAACAATCGTCCGAGCCTTACCGTCAAAAGCTATGCCAAAGCTCTAGACGCAACCCTTGATGACGAGGTCGGTAGCTCCGCCACCCTTCTCCAAGGATCGCGAAAACTCTCGATACGCCCAGCAAGCCAGCATCGGCCAGCAACCATTCAATAGACTGTCTTAGACAGCAAAAGGGGCCGAGAATCGCTTCCCAGCCCCTTTTGCTGTCTTTTAATAGCGCAGAACACCAACGAAGTTAGTCGATGGAGATCTTCGTAACGTTCTTCTTCTCGACGATCTTGGGAACCGTAACGGTCAGGATGCCGTCAGCGTACTTAGCCGAGAGGCCCTCGCTCGAAGCGTCCTTTAGATACACGCCACGCGTCGCGCTGTACGAGCTGAACTCCTTCTGCAGGAAGTTCTTGCCCTCGTTCTCCTCGTCTTCCTCGACATTCACGCTAATGGACAGACGGCCCTCGTTAAGCTCGACATCGATATCGTCCTTGGCGACGCCGGTCAGATAAGCCTTGACCTCATAGCCATCGCCCTTATCCTCAACGTCAACGGGGAACGCCTTAGAGGCAATCGAGCTGTTCGCTAGGTCGCTCATATCATCAAACAGATCGAACAGCGAGCTTGCAGAGGGACGAACGCCAAAAACCGAACGATAAGGAACCATGCTTGCCATGTTTACCACTCCTTTATAGGACTGCCGAGTCATCTTCTAGGTGACTGGGACTTCTTTTGACGCTCTTATATATGCCCACCCAGTGCTCATATATACATCGACTATAAAGTTTTTTGAGTCCAGTACTATAAGCATATCTAAGTGTGTTTGACTAAGGTTTTAGTAAGGTTAAGGTTCTTTGAACCAGAGCTTAAATAACGAGTATGTTCGCAGCTACAAATAACAAGGGGCTTACAATGAGCGCGTACACGTTGTTGGTAACGAGCTAAAGGGCATCATGGACGACCAAAACCAGAACAATATGTTTATGCCGACGCAGGGGGAAGATACTTCTACGCAGCCGCCACGGTTCCATCGCCCCCACATCTCGCAAGAGCCCATTAATGATCCGGAGCCCGAGTATGTGACGAGAAATCGATATCAAACGCTCGAGGATGCCCAAACGGGACGTAAACATATGGGCGTCGCCTCGGGAGACCCTGTATATCTGAAAGACGCACCATTATCTAAAAACAGCGCAGCTAGTGAGGAGCCACTGAAAGCATCCGCCGCTCATCGACAAAGAGGTCCTCGACCAAAGCAAACCTTGACGCATTCGGCTCGCTATCTCGAAACGCCAAAACAGGGAAAATCAATCTTCGTTTCATCAAGTAAACGACGCAAGCAGCATCGACTGACAATCCTGCTTTTGATCATTGTGGCCATAGCAGTTGCCCTTGTTATTCGATTTATCTTCTTTAAATAAGGGCTCAATACCAAAAACGATAAGATCGTCTGGTGTAATTGAGTCATTTACGCCCCGTAAACGCAAAAAAGGGGGAGGCCGCGAGGCCTCCCCCCTTCTCAGTTCAAGCGTACGGCTCGGTGCCGTCCACCGGTCAGCGGCGCCCTGGCCTCCCACGGGCTGACCCCGCAGTACTCT
>NZ_JBDPAC010000038.1:0-9778 GCF_039836695.1 Collinsella aerofaciens
CTTGCCCGTATCGTAGGCAATGCGCCGAATGCTCGCCATCGAAATTTATCGGTGGCCCACTTCAGACTGTAATGGGTGCCCCGTAAGGAGTGTCCCAAACTGCCAGCAGAAAAGGAACGTCCCTATCTGCCGCAGTCATTTAAGAACGTCCCCAATGACCACGCCGATGTTTTGGCCACGACAGCGAAAGCCCGCCAAAGCGAGCAAGGTGCCTTGAAGCGAGGCGGCATTGACCTTCTGGTCATGCCGCCGAAGCTGAAAGGCAGATTGCCGCTCTGGCGGGCTTGCAGCGTCGGCTGGTTACGCGGTTTGGTAAAACCGCGTAACTCTAAAGCTCCGTTACTTCAACGTTGTTGTAGATCTCGTCCCAGCGGTCCATGACCAGGTGACCGGTCTTGGGATCCATGGCGTTGAGCTTGCCGCAGGTATTGGCGGTCTTGAGCACCGTGACGTCGTCGGCGCCGGCAGCAATGGCATGCGCAAAGCCGGCGATGGTCGAGTCACCGGAACCCGTCGCGTTCACGGCCGCAATCGCGGGCGTCTTGGCGCAGAACGCGCGACCCTCATGGAAGCCCACCGAACCGGCAGCGCCCATCGAAACGACAACCCAGGGAATACCGGCAAAGCGGTCATCGGCGGCGAGCGCCTCGCGCAGGGCATCGACATCATCGGTCGTAAAGGACGTACCCAGCAGGCCGTTAATCTCGGTCAGGTTGGGCTTTACGAGCTCAGGCTTAGCGTCGGACTCCAGCGCGGCCTCCAGCGATGCGCCCGAGGTGTCGAGCAGCACCTTGGCGCCCGCCTTCTCGGCGATCTTGACGAGCTCGGCATAGTAGCCGGCATCGACGCCGCGCGGCAGCGAGCCCGAAAGCGTCACAACGTCCGCCTTCGCCGCAAGCTCGGCGAACTTGGCCGTAAAGGCCTCGAGCTCGGCCGGGGTGATCTGCGGGCCGCTCTCCAAAAGCTCGGTCTGATTACCCTCGTGCAGAATATTCAGGCAAATGCGCGTCTCACCGGCGATGGGCACAAATTCGTTCTTGACGCCGTCAGCATCCATGAGCTCGGCCATATAGGCACCCATGTGGCCGCCGAGCAGACCGGTCGCGAGCACGTCGTCGCCCAGCTGCAGCAACACGCGGCTCACGTTGAGGCCCTTACCGCCAGCGGTCTTTTCGGGCGTCACGCGGTTCACGTCGTCGATGATCAACTTGTCGAGCTGATAGCGCGTATCAATCGACGGGTTCATGGTAACGGTCAGAATCATATTGAACTCCTGTTTCCGGGGCGGCATGACCACCCCAAACATACGATAGCTCGTTAAAGGATCTCGATCTCAAAGCCGCGGGTGACGGTCTCCCCCGGCTTGGCCACCAGGCAGCCACGCTTGTGCTCCAGAATATCGTCCTCGTCGGAGCAGGTGGACAGGCCGCCCCACGGTTCCACGGCCACAAAGTCACCCTCGGGCTTGCTCCACACAATCAGGTACGGCATATCGGGGAACGTCAGGCGCACGCCCTTGTCCTCGGTCTTCTTGGTCAGCGTAACCACGCGGCTCTCGAGCACGTCAAAGATGGTCTCCGCGAAGTCAAAGAGTTCGTGGGTCAGCGGCAGGTCATGGCCAACCATCGGGTTCTTGCTGCGATGCTCAACATCAATCAGGCCCGTCGAGGGAACGGCAGTACAGAGCTCGGCGGCCTCGCGCTGCTCAAAACGGAGCTCGTAGTCGTCATAGGACTCGCCCTCGTCAAGCGGGCACTTAAAGCCAGGGTGACCGCCCACAAAGAACGGCATGTCCTCGGCGCCCTCATTGGTCACCTCGTACGACACGGCCACCTTTTCCGCATCGATCGTGTAACGAGCAACGATCTTAAACGGATACGGGTACTGCTCGAGCAACTCGGCATGGTCGGCAGAGCTTAGGCTCAGCGCAATCATGTTGTCGCCCTGCTCCTCGAGCTTCCACTCCTGTTTGCGAGCAAAGCCGTGACGGGCAAGCTTTACCTCACGGCCGCCCATGGTCATTGCGCGACCGTCACGAAGGCCGCCGCAGATCGGGAAACAAATGGGTGCCTGGCCCGACCACACCGCCGGGTCGCCCTGCCACAGGTACTCACGGCCGTTGGCCGCAATAGAAGTGAACGATCCGCCAGCCGTGCTCAACGCAATGCGGACAGAGCCGTTATCAAGAACAAACTCCATGGGAATCTTCTCCTTCACATATCATCTCGCACGATCCATTGTGAACGTCGTGCCTTTAGCAGAAAGGTAATGAGGCAGCGCCGCAAACAAAAGAGCAATGCACGTCCAGCCCGCTGGGCCAATTGGGCTGATAGCAAACCGGCCCGCGCCCCCTCACAGAAACGCGAGCCGTCAACGGACTAGTTAATTACGCCGGATACCCGCTAATCATGGTATTCGCCGCGGTCCCACTTCTCGAGGAACTCGTCAAAGAAGTGCGGGTCAGCCTGAGCCTCGGCGTCGGCCTTGTTGCAAGCATCGATCTTGGCGATCAGAGCATCATGCTCGGGAGTCTTCTCGTAGGGCTCCTCCAGGAAGGCGAGCATGATGTCGGCCATCAGGAACTCGCCGGTAATCTTGCCGCCAAAGCCCACGATGTTGGCGTTGAGCTCGCGACGGGCATACAGGGCAGAGGTCATGTCGCGAACCAGGGCGCAGCGGGCGCCGGGAACCTTGTTGACGGCGTTGGTGATGCCGATGCCGGTGCCGCACAGGGCCACGCCAAAGTCGGCCTTGCCGCTGGCAACAGCCTCGCCCACGGCCTTACCGTAGATGGGATAGTGCGTACGGGTGTGGCTGTAGGTACCGCAGTCGAGCACCTTGTAGCCAGCCTGCTCCAGGCGGTCGGCCAGATAGATCTTCTCGTCCGTAACGATATGGTCGCAACCGATTGCGATGGTCTTCTTCATCAGAACGTCCTTTCGTCTGAATTCACAAGTTGAGGTAGAAGTTCGAGTTCTCGGTGGCTCTCGTTAGGCCATCTTGTTGAGCATGTCGACACGAATCTGGTGACGGCCGCCGGCGTACTGGGCGCGCAGGAACTCGCGGGCGATCTTCTTGGCGACCTCGGTGCCCACAACGCCCGGGCCCATGGTGACCATGCGCGAGCCGTTGTGCTCGCGGGTCATGTAGGCGGAACGCTCGTCAGAAATGTTGGCGACGACCATGCCCTTAATCTTGACGGCGGCCATATAGGAGCCGACGCCGTACTTATCGAATGCGAAGCCCTGGGAATCCTTGTGCTCCAGCAGGTCCTTGGCAACGGCGGTCGCGGAATCGACAAAGTCCGCGGCAGGGGTCTCGGAATAGTCGACGACCTCGTGACCGTCGGCGATGAGCATCTCCTTGATGGACTCCTTCATCGACATACCGTCGGCATCGGAAGCGATTACAACCCTCATGACATCCTCCTTGAGAGATACGCAGGTGCGTAGTTTCTGTTTGGAAGTGTTGAATCGCGTTCAGGTCCGGGCATCTGAATGTGCGGTTCTTCACTGTTCATGTTTATTTGAACACATTCGAACAGTAACTGCAACAACTATTTGTTTATCTTTGTTCTTTTTTGAACAAATACCGTTTACGGATGATTGCTGACCGTTTGGATTCAGGGAATGCCCGGCTTGTCACGTATTCAACAAACAAAAAGGGCGGCCGAGAACGCATCTCGGCCGCCCTTCTTACGGTTGGTTTTCCAAAGATCGCTTTGCCGCCTACTCAGACTGCCCACCCTTTTTGGCGTGCTTGGAAGGAGTGCTCAAGAAACGACCCGTCAAATAGTTCGCCGGGCCGGAAATATCGATCCCCAGCAGCACGTGGCCCAGCCACAGGAACGCCACGAGCACCAGCAGCGGGATAACGCACGAAGTCACGATCATCACGATGACGCCATCAATCAGATCGGTCACCTGCCGCACGATCTCATCGGTCATCTGCTTGGCGCCGCTGGTCACCGACGTAACAAGGCTCGATGCCCCATCAGTCAACTGCTCGAGCACGTTTTTGGACTCCGTGGTCTCGGATTTTTTCTTGTTCGATTTTGAGCTGGTCTCGGCTGACTTGTCCGTGGTGCCGGCCGCATCCGCAGCGTCCGCAGCCTTTTGCTCAGCTTGCTCAATACTTACGCGATACGTTTCATCGACCTTCTGCGACACCCATACGCTCGCGGGCACGAGCGCCATGCCGATCACGGCAACCACCAGTACGCGTGTCGCCACACGGCGCAGGACAGTGCTCGTGCTCCAGCGCCCGTGAATGCCGAGCGACACCGCAAAGAGCACCAACGCAGACGGGATTAAGATGCCCAGGCCAACCGACCACAAAATCGTGAGCAAATATTTCTCTAGGTATAGCACGGCAAGCACGATGCCAAGGTTGCCTGAAAGCTGTGCGAGCTGCTCGGCAACCGGCGTTCCCGTATCACCAGGCAGCGCGGTAATGCCCGCAGATAGAGCAACGCATGAAGCCGTGAGCGCCAAAACGTTGCCTTTCTTTTGGTCGATAACCTCGATGGTGGGGTCCCAAGTTTTGGTATCGGCGAAATGCGGACGAGCTACAAAGCCCGACAGCAACGCCAGCACCACGAGCGCAACGATGATACCGATCTGCAGCTTTTTGTTTGCGCACACGACATCGGACAGGCTGGGCTGCAGCTCGGTTACCGTCGTGTGCTCGGTTATCTGGACAGGACGCCCATGAGCCATCTCGTGCGCGTCTCTTTTTTGAATCGATCCATTGTCCGGCATTTGGATACCTCCTCATTCCGGCCTGTATTGCGGATGGAAGTATACCCACCCTGCGAAAAACCGAACGGGAAGACGAACAGAAGCCCCAAGACTGTCCCCAACGACTAGTCGTTTAAGAACGTCCCCAATGACTATCTCGGGATGAGTTGCGGGGAGGAGAACAGAAAAAGCCCTGCCGCGGGTAGCGGCAGAGCTTTTGGAAGGGGACTTGGTTGTGAGGGCTCGTTAGGCGAGCTTGGCCTCGAGCTCGGCAATGCGCTTGTAGGCATCGATGGTAAAGCGGGCCTGCTTCTCCAGGATCATGGTGGTCATGAGAGTGTCCTGAGCATGGGCCATGATGAAGGTCATCTCCATCTCGCCACCGCCGGCCTCCTGCGAAAGCAGCTTGGTCTGCGTGTCGTGGGCGCCGATAAGTGCATCGCTGGCATCCTTGTGCAGCTGTTCGGCCTTCTCAAAATCACCCTCGCGAGCAGCATCGAGCGCTGCAAGCAGATCGGTCTGGGCGTCACCTGCGTATGCGACAATCTCGAATCCAACCATCGAGATTTCTTCTTTGGTTGCCATATTGCGTTCCTTTCACATATGAACCAATGGAGAGCATCGCGTCCGGGCATACGCGCTGCGTTCTGTATGGCAGAAACATTAACATTCAAACAAAAAAGAACAGCGCAAAACGTAATTTCAAGCTATGAACGGTCAATTTTTGCCCGTGAACGGTTTTTAAACCAATTTAAACAATATCGAACACAATTAGCGGCAACCCAAACAGACCCGCGCCCTAGTGCCAATCGCGCACCGTATCGCCCTCGACGAGCACGCCCGGAAACAGCATGTGCTCCACACCGGGTTCAACGCCCTCAGCGCCGGCAATCTTGTCAACCGCCCACATGCCGACGCGCTTGTTGTCAAAGCGCACCGTGGCCAGGCGACAATCGGGCACGATATCGCCCAAGCTGTCATCAACACCCACCACGCTCACATCCTCGGGCACGTGCTTTCCGCGCGACTCGAGCCCGCGAATGCAGCCATATGCCATGGCATCGTTGGAGGCATAGATGGCAGTACAGGTCGGATCATCCGCCAGAGCCTGGCCTGCGGCATATCCGCTCTGTGCCGTCCAGTCGCCGCGCACGAGCTGCGGGGGCTCAATGCCATGCGCGCGCAATGTCTCGCGCCAGCCTTCCTCGCGCCGCATGCCCGAAAGCGAGCGCTCGGGGCATGAGATAAAGTGCACAGTCTTGTGCCCCCGCCCCAGCAAGTACTCAACAACTTGACGCGAGCAATCGAACTGGTCGTTATCGACCGTTGAACAGAGCGGGTGCTCCAACATCGTAACGAGCACCGTCTGCATGCCGGGCAGCGGCTCGAAGGTTCCAAAGTCCGCCGGCATGCGGTTCATAATCACAACCATGCCATCCACCGGCAGTGCGCTCATGCGCGACGATGCGCTCTCGAGGGTATACGGATGCCCGTCTACTTTAGTGAGGGTGATGGCATAGCCATGTTTGTCGGCCGCGGCGGCAAAGCCCTCCATACGGTCGAGGTTGCCGGTGCCGGTAATGTTGAACATGGCGACGCCGACGGTCTTAAACTTGCCACGGCGCAGCGATCGACCGGCAAAATTGGGACGATACCCCAGCTCGCGCATGGCGGCACGCACGCGCTCCTTGGTCTCGGGGCGTACGCTGGGCGAATCGTGCACCGTACGCGAGACCGTCTGCTCCGAAACGCCCGCGAGACGCGCCACATCCTTAACGGAAACCGATTTTTTAACAGCGGCCATAGGTCGATCTTTCTATGTCAACGATGCCATTGGTGGCACCTTGCGCAGTCATTTTTAACGCCTTCAAGTATATCCAACGCCTCCCCCACCATACGTTCACCACCCAAAACCTACCGTTCACCGACATTTTTGCTTCCCCGAACGGCTTTTGTCGCCCAAATGTTAACGTTGCCATTGTGCAAACACAGAGCCACCGGGCGGCTCAAACGTTTACGCATAAGGAATCGACGGTTCGCAGGCACAGGAACCACCGGTTCGCGTCTTTTTTTGTGTCACAAAATGGCAACGTCAACATTTTGGCAACCGAACGCCAAAAGCTACCATCGTTGCTAACCCACCGACTCTTAGGAGCATTGCATGGAGCAACTCATCGCCATCATCGAAAAGGGCCAGCCCTTTTTCAACGCGATCGCCCGCAACAAGTACCTCAAGGCGATCCGCGACGGCTTTATCTCCGTCATCCCCATCATCATCTTCTCGTCCATCTTCTGCCTGGTAGCCTCGGTCCCCAACATCTGGGGTTTCTACTGGCCCGATGACATCAACAACGCCCTGTGGAAGTGCTACAACTACTCCATGGGCATCCTGGCCATCGCCTGCGCCGCCACCACGGCCAAGCACTTCGCCGACGCTCAGAACCGCGATCTGCCCAAGAACAACCAGATCAACTTTATCTCGTGCATGTGCGCGGCCATCATCGGCTTTCTGCTCCTTTCGAGCGACACCATCGCCACGGACGCTGCCAGCGGTTTCAACACCACCTACCTTGGTTCCAAGGGCCTGCTGACCGCTTTCATCGCTGCGTTTGTGACCGGCATCATCTACAAGTTCTTCATTAAGCGCAACATCACCGTCAAGATGCCCGAGCAGGTTCCGCCCAACATCTCGCAGACCTTTAAGGACATCATCCCCTTCTCCGTCTGCATCACCGTCTTTTGGGTGTTTGACATCGTCTTCCGCGCTGCTTTTGGCTTCTGCTTTGCCCAGGGCGTCATCCAGGTGTTCCAGCCCCTGTTCACCGCCGCCGACGGCTATATCGGCCTCGCTGTGATTTACGGCGCCATGAGCCTCTTCTGGTTCGTCGGCGTCCACGGCCCCTCGATCGTCGAGCCCGCCATCGCCGCCGCCCTCGTTGCCAACATGACCGACAACCTGGCTGCGTTCCAGGCCGGCCAGCACGCTTCCGCTGTCCTGACCCAGGGTGCCCAGTACTTCGTCGTCTGCATGGGCGGCACCGGCGCCACGCTCGTCCTGGTCTTTATGTTCTGCTTCCTGGCCAAGTCTCAGGAGATGCGCGCCGTCGGTAAGGCCGCCATCGTCCCCGTCTGCTTTGCTGTCAACGAGCCGCTGCTGTTCGCCGCACCCATCGTGCTCAACCCCGTCTTCTTCGTCCCGTTTGTCTTTGCCCCGATCGCCAACATCTGGATCCTCAAGATCTTTATCGACTTCTTGGGCATGAACGGCTTTATGTACACCCTGCCTTGGACCGTCCCCGGCCCCATCGGCACCATCATGGGCCTGGGCTTCCAGCCGCTCGCCTTTGTGATGCTCGCCCTTATCCTGGTCGTCGACTTCGTTCTGTACTATCCGTTCTTCCGTGCCTATGACGCCCAGAAGTGCGCCGAGGAGGCCGAGATCTCCCAGGAGGAGCTCGCCGCCAAGAACGCCGAGAAGGCCGCCAAGCTCAACGACGCCTTCCAGGGCAAGGCTGACGCCAAGAGCGTTGCCGCCGGTGCTGCTGCCGAGGCCGTGAAGTCCGACGTCGCTCCCGCCGCCACCGAGGCAACGACCGCCAGCGACCTCAACGGCAAGCGCGTGCTCGTGCTCTGCCAGGGCGGCGGTACCTCGGGCCTTCTCGCCAACGCGCTGGCCAAGGCTGCCAAAGAGCGCGGCATCAATCTTGAGACCGCTGCCGAGGCCTATGGCAACCACGTTGACATGCTCCCCGACTTTGACCTGGTCGTCCTGGCCCCGCAGGCCGCAAGCTACCTGGCCGACCTGCAGAAGGACTGCGAGCGCGTGGGCAACAAATGCGTCGCCTGCCGCGGTAAGCAGTACATCGAGCTCTCCCAGAACGGCGACAAGTCTCTCGCCTTCGTAAGCGAGCAACTCTCGAAGTAAGTAACGCTCAGGGCCAGCCGACCATCCAAGACCGGCTGGCCCTTCGATTTAGACGATTGGATCATCATGTCCGTTAACCCCGCTAGCGTCACCAACCCGCCTGCGCAGTTTCCCGAGGACTTTGTCTTTGGCGGCGCCACCGCTGCCTACCAGGTAGAGGGCGAGACCCGCACCCACGGTAAGGGCAAGGTTGCCTGGGACGACTTCCTGGAGGCCCAGGGGCGCTTCTCCCCCGATCCCGCTTCCGACTTCTACAACCAGTACCCCGTCGATCTGGAGCTGTGCGAGGAGTTTGGCATCAACGGTATTCGCCTCTCCATCGCCTGGAGCCGCATCTTCCCCAACGGCACCGGCGAGATGAACCCCGAGGGCGTGCAGTTCTACCACGATCTCTTCGCCGAGTGCCACAAGCACCACGTTGAGCCGTTTGTCACGCTGCATCACTTCGATACGCCGCTGCCCCTCTTTGAGAAGGGCGACTTCCTCAACCGCGAGACCATCGACGCCTTTGTGGACTTTGCCACCTTCTGCTTTAAGGAGTACGCCGACCAGGTGACCTACTGGTTCACCTTTAACGAGATCTGGGCCGACGCCTCCAACACCTACATCGAGGGCACCTTCCCCGGTGGCGTCAAGGCGCATCTGGCCGAGGCTTTCCAGTGCGAGCACAACATGATGCTCGCCCACGCCAAGGCCGTGCTGGCCTTCCACAACGGCGGTTTTAAGGGCAAGATCGGCGTCATTCAGTCGTTGGAGTTTAAGTATCCGCTCAACGAGAACGACCCCGCCGACATCAAAGCCGCCAACAACGAGCACGTGCTGCAGAACCAGTTTCTGCTCGACGCCACCTTCCGCGGCGACTATGCCCCCGACACCCTCGAGTGCGCCAACCGCCTGGCTGCCGTCTCGGGCGGCACCATCGAGATCCTGGACGAGGATCTGGAAATCATGCGCGAGGCCGCGCTCTACAACGACTACCTGGGCGTTAACAACTATCAGTGCCGCTTCTTGAAGGCTTACGATGGCGAGAACGACCTGCACCACAACGGTACGGGCGAGAAGGGCACCGGCCGCTGGCGCGTTAAGGGTATTGGCGAGCATGTGAACAAGCCTG
>NZ_JBDPAC010000039.1:0-7286 GCF_039836695.1 Collinsella aerofaciens
GGCGACACCGACATCAACATCATCGACACCGCCGAGTTCGCGATCCCCGGCCTTGACGACGAGTTCCGCGTCATCGTCTCCCCGTGGATTCTGACGGTGCTCGTGACCGACCGCCTGGCTCGCTACTACGAGACGGTCACCAAGCACAACCTCAAGTATCGTCGCTACTATCACCAGTTCGACTACTAAAGAAAACGGGTGCGGGAACGTGCCGGGCTATTGAGAGGAACACAGAATGAGGCAGTACATCATCGCCAGCCATGCGCACTTCGCCACCGGCATCAAGGAGAGCGTCGAGCTGCTCTCGGGCGCTCGCGACAACGTCCACGATCTTTCGATGTTCGTCGATGGCCGCATGGACGTGGCCGAAGAGGCCCAAAAACTGCTGGCAGGCATGTCTGCCGACGATGATGTCGTTGTCTGCACCGACCTCTTTGGCGGTAGCGTTAACAACGAGTTCACCAAGATCGTCCAGACGCGTCCCCGCACGTACCTCGTTACCAACATGAACCTTCCTCTGCTCATCCAGCTGCTGTTCTCTGACGAGTCGGCGCCGGTTGAGGAGACGATTCGCGCCATCGTCGCTGCGGACGATACGCGCGTGAAGTTTGTCAACGATCTTTTGGTCGATGACGAGGAGGAGGAAGAGTTCTAATCCGCAGCACCTACTGACACGCCGTATGACGGCACAAGACCTTTGGGGGGTCACATTATGATTCAGCTACTTCGCGTTGACCATCGCCTGCTTCATGGCCAGGTCGCAGTTTCCTGGGTTCAGGGCCTTGGCTCCAACTGCATCTTCTGCGTGGGCGATAAGGTCGCTAACGACCCGGTGTGGAAGACGACGCTCAAGATGGGCAAGCCTGCCGGCTGCAAGCTCGTCATCAAAGATATGGAGCATGCAATCGAAGCTATCAACTCGGGCGTGACCGACAAGTACAAGATGATCATCTGCGTCGCCACTATCGCTGAGGCAAAGCAGCTTGTTGAGGGCTGCCCGCAGATCAAGTCGGTCAACCTGGGCAACACCAAGCCCAAGGACGAGAAGCGTCCCGACGCTCGTCAGGTCTCTCGTCAGATCTTCCTGACCGCGGCCGAGGAAGCCGATGTGCGCGAGATGCTGGATCGTGGCGTTGAGGTCGAGATTCGACCCCTGGCCGATGACCCCAAGGTCGACTGCGCCAGCGTGCTCTAGGCGTTCAATTTCGAAGAGTCTGAGCTCTTCGTAGTGTCCTATATGGAAAGGGGGATGTATGCTTACCCAAGCAATCCTCATCGGACTTATCGCCGCATTTGGTAAGTTCGACTGCCAGCTCGGTACGCTCTACGCGTTCCGCCCCATCGTCCTGTGCCCGCTCGTGGGCCTGGTGCTGGGGGACCTGCAGTCCGGCCTCGCGATCGGTGCGAGTCTGGAGCTGCTGTTCATGGGCTCGATCTCCATCGGCGCCTACGTGCCGCCTGATGAGACGATCGGCGGCGTGCTCGCCTGCGCCTTCGCTATCCAGCTGGGCCAGAGCACCGAGGCAGCCATCGCGCTTGCCATGCCCATCGCCACGCTGTGCCTTGCCATCAAGAACATCCTTAACGCCGCCCTGCCGATCCTGGTCGACCGCGCTGATGTCTACTCCGGCCAGGGCAACCTTAAGGGTGTCTATGCGATGCACTTCCTGATCGGTTTGACCGGTATCATCATGGCGTTCCTGCTGTGCTCGCTGTCGTTCTATCTGGGTGCTGACGCCATCCAGGGCCTGCTCGACTTCATCCCGCCCTTTGTCCTTGCTGGCTTTGGCGTTGCCGCCAACTTCCTGCCTGCCATGGGCTTCGCCATGCTCGGCCGCCTGGTGCTCACCAAGCAGCTCGTGCCCTTCTACTTCCTGGGCTTCCTGCTGTGCTCCTACGCCAACGTGCCCGTCCTGGGCGTCGCCCTGATCGCCATCATCATCGGCATCGACAAGTTCGACCTGCTCGGCCTGGGCGGAGCCCAGCCCCAGCTCTCCGCGGAAGGGGATGAGGACGATGACTTCTAGTCCCGAGAACAAGATTACGCGCTCCGACCTCGTCAAGAGCGCCGTCAACGTCGGCGCCCTGGGCATGGAGTTCTCCTGGACCTACTACAAGCAGATGAACATCGCCTTCTGCCTGATGGTCGCCAACATGCTCAAGAAGATCTACGCCGGCCGCCCCGACGACTACGCCGCGGCCCTGCACCGCCACTGCGCGTTCTTCAACATCACCGTCCAGTTCGCCCCGTTCGTCGGCGGCATCGCGATGGCCATGGAGGAGAAGGTCGCCCGCGGCGAGATCGAGCCCGAGAGCGTCAACGACGTCAAGGCCGCCCTCATGGGCCCGCTGTCCGGCATCGGCGACTCCATCTTCCTGTCGACGCTGCGCGTGGTCGCCGCCGCGGTGGGCATCAGCCTGTGCCAGGCCGGCAACCCCTTCGGCCCCATCGCCTTCCTGCTCATCTACAACGTCCCCGGCTTCGCGCTGCGCATCTGGGGCGCCGTCAAGGGCTACGAGCTGGGCGTGGGCTTCCTGGACGAGGCCCAGAGGACCGGCCTCATGCAGAAGATCATGACCTGCGTGGGCATCGTGGGCGTCATGGTCGTGGGCGCCATGTGCAAGGACATGTTCTGGGCCAGCATCCCGGTGGCCATCGGCTCGGGCGACGACGCCCAGACCCTCCAGGACATCCTGGACGGCATCATGCCCGGCATGCTCGGCATGATCGCCTTCTGGCTGTACTACTGGCTGCTGTCCAAGAAGATCAACCCCATGGTGCTGATCGTGGCCACCATGGTCGTGGGCATCATCGGCGCGTTCTTCGGCGTGCTGGCGTAGGTTCCTGCGTTCTATTCTGCCCCCAAGGGAAACGGCGACCCGTTGTGGTCGCCGTTTTTTATTACCGAAAGCTAGCTGGAGGTGCTTCGTGATTCGATCTGACAATCCACCCGATAATGGCGTGAGCGGGGCGATGTATCTATTTGGCACGGCGCTCTTGTGGAGTTTTATCGGCATTCTCGTTCGCGCCAATTCGCAGTCAGCTCTTTTGATCGGTGCCGTCACGGCAATATTTATGGCGCTCTTTATCCTGCTCGTCGGCAGGCCCGTCCTCCGCGTCAGCCGCCTTATTGTCCTTGTGGCCGTCTGCAACTTCGTGACGGGCACCACGTTTAACTTTGCCAACCAGCTCACGACGGTCGGCAACGCGATCGTCCTGCAGTACACCTCGATGATTTTCGTTATCGTGTATCAGTCGCTCGCAACTCGCACGTTGCCCTCGCCTGCGAAGATTGCCTCCGTGGTGGTTGCTTTTACGGGTATGGGACTGTTCTTTTTAGGCGATTTGAGTGCCGAGGGCATGCTCGGCAACCTGCTTGCCGTCATTTCGGGAGCCACCTTTGGGCTGTGTTTCTTTTTAAACTCTCGCCCCGATGCGTCGCCCATGGTGTCCTCGCTCATCTCCTGCGGCATCTCGATACTGCCGATCGTCTATTTTGCCGGCGACCTAGGCTCCGTAAAACCCTTTGAGTGGGGGCTTATGCTGGTGCATGGCCTTTTTTGC
Source organism: Collinsella aerofaciens (assembly GCF_039836695.1). Lineage (GTDB taxonomy): Bacteria > Actinomycetota > Coriobacteriia > Coriobacteriales > Coriobacteriaceae > Collinsella > Collinsella aerofaciens_BD. The sequence continues at coordinate 3,566 of NZ_JBDPAC010000039.1, forward strand.
AGCGGCCTTGCGAGTGTGCTGTATGCCAAGGGGATTGCGCGCACTAACGCGTTTGCGGCCAACTTGGTTTGCATGAGCGAGGTCGTGCTCGCTCCCTGCTGGTCGGCGCTCCTCTTTGGCGAGGTCTTTCGCTGGAACGAGTTTTTGGGCGCGGCGATAATCGTTTTGGTGATTGTAGGCAACTTGGCATACGATGCCTTTGGCGATGGCTTTCTGGTGGCGCTTGTCCGCCATCGAAACAAAGAGCGCGCCTGATGGGATACGTCTGCCGTTTACGGTAAAAAACACCCCGCTGAGCGAGTGGTATTAAATAGTAAGAACCTGCATATCTATAATTGGTATCAAATCATTTGTGCCTGGCATAGGTGTTAACAGCACACCAGGTACGCTTCGGGCCGTGTGGTCGAGTTTCCGGATTGATATCAACAGCGCGCGCGACGGTGACCGGCTATGACTCGAGATTTCCCATTTTGGAGGAACCATGCTTACCCAAGCAATCCTCGTCGGCTTAGTCGGAGCGTTTGGAGGCCTCGACTACCAGCTCGGCACCCTCTACGCGTTCCGCCCCATCGTCCTGTGCCCGCTCGTGGGCCTGGTGCTGGGGGACCTGCAGACTGGTCTTGCCGTCGGCGCCAGCCTGGAGCTGCTGTTCATGGGTTCGGTTTCCATCGGCGCCTACGTGCCGCCTAACGAAACCATCGGCGGCGTGCTCGCCTGCGCGTTTGCCATTCAGCTCGGTCAGGGTACCGAGACGGCCATCGCGCTCGCCATGCCCATCGCTGTCCTTTCGCTGACGATCGGCAACATTACTAGTGCCTTGTTCACCGTGTTTGTCGATATGGCAGACAGGTTCGCCCTCAAGGGAAACCTTAAAGGCATTTACGCCGTTCATTGGGGCATGGGTCTTTGGGGCTGCCTTGAGTATTTCCTGCTGTGCGGCGGCGCCTTCTATCTGGGCTCCGATGCCATCCAGGGCCTGCTCGACTTCGTCCCGTCCTTCATCATTGATGGTTGCGGCGTTGCCGCCAACTTCCTGCCTGCCATGGGCTTCGCCATGCTCGGCCGCCTGGTGCTCACCAAGCAGCTCGTGCCCTTCTACTTCCTGGGCTTCCTGCTGTGCTCCTACGCCAACGTGCCCGTCCTGGGCGTCGCCCTGATCGCCATCATCATCGGCATCGACAAGTTCGACCTGCTCGGCCTGGGCGGAGCCCAGCCCCAGCTCTCCGCGGAAGGGGATGAGGACGATGACTTCTAGTCCCGAGAACAAGATTACGCGCTCCGACCTCGTCAAGAGCGCCGTCAACGTCGGCGCCCTGGGCATGGAGTTCTCCTGGACCTACTACAAGCAGATGAACATCGCCTTCTGCCTGATGGTCGCCAACATGCTCAAGAAGATCTACGCCGGCCGCCCCGACGACTACGCCGCGGCCCTGCACCGCCACTGCGCGTTCTTCAACATCACCGTCCAGTTCGCCCCGTTCGTCGGCGGCATCGCGATGGCCATGGAGGAGAAGGTCGCCCGCGGCGAGATCGAGCCCGAGAGCGTCAACGACGTCAAGGCCGCCCTCATGGGCCCGCTGTCCGGCATCGGCGACTCCATCTTCCTGTCGACGCTGCGCGTGGTCGCCGCCGCGGTGGGCATCAGCCTGTGCCAGGCCGGCAACCCCTTCGGCCCCATCGCCTTCCTGCTCATCTACAACGTCCCCGGCTTCGCGCTGCGCATCTGGGGCGCCGTCAAGGGCTACGAGCTGGGCGTGGGCTTCCTGGACGAGGCCCAGAGGACCGGCCTCATGCAGAAGATCATGACCTGCGTGGGCATCGTGGGCGTCATGGTCGTGGGCGCCATGTGCAAGGACATGTTCTGGGCCAGCATCCCGGTGGCCATCGGCTCGGGCGACGACGCCCAGACCCTCCAGGACATCCTGGACGGCATCATGCCCGGCATGCTCGGCATGATCGCCTTCTGGCTGTACTACTGGCTGCTGTCCAAGAAGATCAACCCCATGGTGCTGATCGTGGCCACCATGGTCGTGGGCATCATCGGCGCGTTCTTCGGCGTGCTGGCGTAAGGGCCCGGCTGCATAGATTTTCGTTGCAACCTGGAAAGGGGATGGAGCAGGCCTATGCTCTCCATCCCCTTTTTGTATAGAAGGAGTTCGTATGTTCGCGAAGGGTCGCGAAGCAATGCGCCTGACGCCGGCAGAGGTCAGGCTGATTCTTATTGAGTCCCTGCAGTGGTGCGCCAACAACGCGGTCTACTTTTTGGGGCTTATCGGTGCGGCCACGTATGATCTGGCCGGCACGGCCTTTTTGGTTGCCGCCATTACGCTCGCGCGCAATCTTATGACGTCGGTGGGCAATATGGTGTCGGGCTCGGTCATCGATCGCTTTGGACCGCGCCGGACGTCGTTTGTGACGTGCGTGATTACGGCAGTGCTATCGCTTGGCGTGGGGTTAGCGCCGTTGTCTGTCCCCGGGCTTGTGTTTGCCGCGTGCGTCTTGGGACTTGCGGGCGGCTTTATCAACACCTGCACGCATGCGTTTCCGGGATACCTGGAGTCGACCACCGAGGGTCGTACCCGCGTGAACGGCCTCATGGTGTTCTACAGCAATATCGCCTATACCGCTGGCCCGCTGCTCGGCGGTGCCATCGTGAGCTGTTTTGCCACGCAATCGGTTTATCTGCTCATGGCGGGCATGATGGGTGTGGCGGCCGTGCTCTCCTTGGGCTGTCACGAGTGTGTTGCTCCCGCAAAAGGGGAGAAGCCGAAGGGCGGTATTCTGGGCGGCATGGCCGAGGGTGCGCGACTTACGTTTCGCGACCACGACTTGCGCCTCATCTTTATCTCGGGCTTTTTGGGTTTCTTTGCGTTTGGCGCGTTCGATTCGCTGGAGTCGTTGTTCTACCGTGATGTACTCAACGTGGATATCGTCTGGCTGGGCTGGTTGTCCTCGGTCGTGGGCCTCACTTCCTCGGTGGGTGCGTTCATCCTGACCAAGCTTTCTGCTCGCCATGTCAACCTGCGATTGCTGCTCGGCGCGCTCATGGCCGTGGGCATTGGGTCCATGGTGTACGTGGGCACCGATATGCTGGGGGTCGCGATTATCGGTCAGGCGATTAACGGTCTGGCCTGGGGGTTCCTGGAGCCGCTGCAGATGATCTTGATTCAGGAGCGTGCCGACATCAAATACCTGGGGCGCATTACCGGCTTTGTGCGTTTTGGCCTGATGAGCGCCGGCGTGGTGCCGCTGCTGGCGGCTCCGTTTTTGGCGGAGGCTTTGGGCGTCCAGACGGTACTGTTTGGAGCATCGACCATTATTGCGCTGGTAGGAACGCTGTTCTTTGTCACGCAAGGGAGACGCCGGGGGCGTTAGCTATACATCAAATTCTAATTTAATACCACTCACCAGAGAATTTCGACCGTTCACCGAGGATTGGAACAGATTGAAAAATGGTATTAAAAACACGTTGGGTGTATGTCTATAATTGGTATCGAAAAGAAACGCGATGTATAGATTCGCGTGCAGGACAGAAAGGAAAAGCCATGAAGGAAACCGAGAAGATCGAGATCATGCACTTTAGCCAGGAGGGCTACGTCGAGGACGGCAAGAACGTCTATGAGACCGGCAAGAAGATGATCGAACTCGCCGACAAGGTCGCCGACGAGGGCTACGACGCCGTGTTCCTGATGGGCGTCGGCGGCACCTGGGACGAGCTCAT
>NZ_JBDPAC010000003.1:0-7763 GCF_039836695.1 Collinsella aerofaciens
AAGTAGATAAACTAACAGGGCCTATTTGGAATCCGAATCGTCCATGGAACCGTCGATGCCGGTTTTGGTGTCGTCATCCGTATTGGAATCGTCATCCTTGGGGCTTATAGGACACACATTTTGTCCTATAAGCCCCGATCAATTCATACTCCTCATCCTCGCCGAATTGCGAGTATGGCAGAATCGGCACTGGATGGCAGCGCGCTAGGCCGTGTCCGCGGAGTTACCCCCCCCCGTTTTTATCGTAACAGCTGATTCTAGGGACGCTTCAAAAAGTCAACCGAGGGTTTTGTCCCGTCAAGACGCCGAACGAGAATTACGTACCGCCAAGAGCCTCAAAACACGCCCCTCGCGGAACAGAATCCTCACTCGATTTCCATGCGGAGTAAAAACGTCAATCAATCATCCTCCGCAACGTCTATCCACCAAAAAGGCCGCTCCACGTGGAGCGGCCTTTGCTCGCAGCTTTTTACTGATAGTTACTCAAAAATTATTCCAACACATCCACAGAAGAGCAGCGAATCGTATTTTTCTTTCGGGAATCGAGAAAATAGCCTACCTTGACTTTAGACCCAACGCTCACGGGGCTATCGCTTACATAGCGCGTATGTTCTGAATCAACCAGAATGGTCAGACGATCAGACCCGTCGTTATATGGATCTTCGCTTTCGACCGACATGGTAAAATCGCCAGAGCTGTCAACGTTCAACACCAATCCGCTCACGAACCACAAATGTGAATAGTCACCTCCGCTATCTTTTTGGCAACGCTCCACTTTTAGAAATAGCGCAGAGAATGCGAACACGGCAACTGATATAGCGATGAAAACCTTAACGCCACTCCCCTTGCCATAAAATACAAATTTATTCGCCAAAGAAAAATACCCCTGCCTTATCCGTGTAATTAGCATAGTACTACGTTAACGTGCTCATGGCTGTGGGTTGGTTTAACCTACAGCCATGCTAAAGTTGCCAAAAGGGGCACAAAGGCCAATACGTTTGCGCCATGCCGGCACAGCGACCTGGCATCGTATGCACCGGCGGGATCATCGCTGGCCTGCAAGGAGGGCATATCCACGCGCTCATGGTCGCCGGAGGCCTCGTGATGCAGCACGCGCCGGGCGGCGACTGGAAGCGCGTCGATTGGGACGTGCTTGCCGCCTGGCTCGACAGATACGGTTACAAGGTCGCTGATTGCGAGACGGAGACCCTTCCGACCGCCGACGCGGCGAGTGGGAACGCGAGGGTAAAAACGCATCGTCGCTGAACCAGTGAGTCAGTATTCTTTAGTTGGATGATGGATATTGAAATTGATTAGCGAGATAATGTGCATATCTCATAATGTATGCGTTGCACCATGAGAGAGGGGTCTGTCATGAGCTGGAAACCGAGAAAATGCGTTATCGCCGGTCTCGTGACAACCGGTCCTGACGGCGGCTTGTTTGCAACCGCAATGACATCGTACCGACTTTTCACTTGCATGTTCTGAAAGGCAGTTGCCATGCTGTCGCAAAATCAATCGAGATACTTGGTCACAATCGGCTTTGCCCTGCTTGCATTACTCTTTGCTAGCGACCTTTTGCTGAAACCGCCCAAGGAACTCGTTTTGCTTGCCATAGACTGCATTTCCGCCCTTTACTTTACGGCAACCCTATTCGTCGGACTAAAGGAGAGGAAAAAAGGCGCAGTCGTTGCGTCCGCCGTAGGCGTGATCACAGCCATTGCCTCATTCTTTATCTGACACATTGGTGATCTAGGGGCGATATCGTAGGAATACGACCGGGAGAGCCAGGACCAGATTGCCCGGGTTGCCCGGTCGGCTCGCGCGACGGCGCGGCGGTTCGACAGAAAGCTCTCCGGACTTCACGCCGTTTCTGATCGCATTGTAGACAGCCAACTCGTCTTCGCAGTCGGCGAGCACGCGGTGTGCGTCGTCGTTTTGGATGTACAGTAAATCTCGAAGGTCCTCCATGCACCAGCGTCCGAGATCTGGCCATGCGCGTCGCACGAGCTGATAAGTGTCGATCGCGATGTTGTAGTTAAAGTCCAGGCCAAAGCCGTCCCAGGCAGAACGGCATTGTTTCCTTGATTATCAACTTCATCCGGACACTTCCCGCATTCATCCGTGTGTGTACGGATGAATGCGGGGTTCGATACCCCGGCGGCCTGATCGGCAGACCGCCGGGAGTTCTCACTCCTCGATAAAAGCCGGCACTCGGTTAGTCCTGCGCATCTTGAAATCGCCAGTCTCGTGGGAGACGTAGAGAATGCCGTCCATCCCGTCTCGTGATGCATACGACAGGTGAACTGAACCGCAATCCGATCCATCATTGTCGAGAAGATCGAACGAATTCGGGTCGCTCGTTGCGGCCAAACGACCACTCAGACAAGAGCCATCGTCATTACAGATTTGCCATTCCATGTCTTCGCCTGCAAGAATCGCCATAGACGGCCTGGTCGCGCCATCGTTGACATACATCCCGTCTATGCCAAAACCGTTTTCAGCGCCATCGATGAACGACTGCTCGGACCTATACCTCGCAAATGATGCACATAGCACCATTGCAAGACAAAGTGCAGAGCCAACAATAACGATCTTTACGTAGCTCTTGGCCGTCATGCCATCCCTCTTTTCGCTTGCCTAAAGAAATGCGGAAGAAGCTGTTCGTCGCGGCTTGTTTGTAGGCCCTTCTGCCCCGGTTCGGTTACTAAGGTTACTTGAGGGATCCTATAAATGATTGTTACCCATATACGTAATATGAATTTCGGACATGTCGAAATCAATCAATGGTTGCGGGAGTTTCCGACCTTAGTGAAATGCCACCCTATACCCACAGAATCAGTCTGGCTGACATGTGCCAATGGCCGCTAACGGCACTTGGTCGGCAACGGTCTTAGCCCATCGGCCACAACAGTGTCTCCTTCTGTCGCGCCGAGGGCCAGACACACAGCGGTGGCACCGTGCCGCGGCAGCTGGACGACCGCGTCGTCGACCGTGGCGGTTGCACTCGCGACGACACACCTCGCCAGTTTGCCTCGCCCTATTGGCCCCAGCGCGTTGCAGTTCAATCAGCTGTTACAATTACCCACCCACAAAAAGCCCATCTAGCAGGTGCTTTGCTGTTATAGAGTCCTGGAAAGAAAGGGCCAAACCGAAGTGTCTGGCCGGACGCCAATTGTCTGGGAACTGCTTCGGATTCGACCCTCTTTTACTTTCGCCCACTCGGTGGACTTCGGGTTTAATGCTTAGGGGCAGGGATTTAACAAAGTGAAATTTTAATGAAAAGAAACCCAGCTGCCACAATTGCCATGGTGAGGGCTCGAATTGGCCATATAGATCTAAAATAGTCACGATACCTTCTCTTTTGCTGGAACGATATATCTATACAAGGTTGTGAGCGGAAAACAAAAATACGTCGATTGCTATCCGACAAACGGGTCTGGAATTGCATTCTCCGGCATTTCGGGGAGATTGATACACATGTACGAAAGGGAACCTATGTGGTGCGTTGGGTTGGAGCTGCTGCAGGACCGATATGGATTGCGGTCTTGCGCCCCGATGTCCAAATAGGTTTCTCTCTCTAGACGGGAAGTTGCTCATGGACGCCATATATGACGGAGATGACTGGGTCGATCATTATACTTGGCGCCTGGTCGGCTCGGATGACAATGGGGATGTGGTGTTTGATGGACTATGTCCAAAGCATCTCCATCCTTTTGTCTCGTCGTTAATTGAGAGTTCCGCTCGTGTTGCCCCCTACAGCTCGGCATCGCTTCATGATACGGACGTTTTGAAGACCATAAGGGAGTCAATTGACGAGGGCACGATGAGCGGCCCGCTGTTTTCTCGGCTTGTGGGGCTAGATGAGATTGGCTCGAAACGACTGCTTGCGGGCGAAAAGGTGGAACTCACTTATCGGTCGATGATTTCAATCCTGCGGCTAGCCGATGTTCTTCGCAAATAAATGAGGCTTCCATGGCCATGTGGCAGCTTGTCTCACCGATGGGTGGGAGCCGAGTACTTTTCGGACGATTTGCTTGGCCTCGGCGTAGTCTTGGACGGGATCTGCCGGATCATCGAAATCCTCGACGAGATATTTCAAAGCGGCACCTTCTTAAACGGCGAACGTGACAGCGGTCCTCCCTGAATTCTATAAAATCACGGCCTGACTTGGGCGGCGAATTGGCGGAGCTCGTCATCGTCCATATCGTCGAAGTGCGGCAACTACGCCAGCGCGGCCCTCTGCTCCATCAGGTACCTACCGCTCGGAGACCTGCGAATCGTCTGCAAGATGTCCTCGGGGGCGAGGGCTGGGAAATCCATGCCCTCGGGAGCCGCCAAAGAGATGGATTCACCTGCCCCTCCCATGTGTTGGGACCTCATTCAGGGCATCGGCTGCATCCGGCCTTTCGCATTCGCCGCCCGGCCCTCCGGTCCCGCCCGGCTCTCCGGTCCCGCCCGGCCGACGGGTTTCCCATCTACGGCAAAACGATCGCACTTATATATATGCATTCCCGGATTGGGAATATGTTTCAGCCCACGCGAGCAAAGCCTCGGCGTACTCCGTGGTATCTCCGCTGCGCGGCTTTGCACCCTGCAATGCCGCGCAGCGGAGATACCACCTGAGACGGATGTCGATGCATCGAACCCGAGACCGGGCGCTGCGGCGGGAAGCCTCTCGCACGGACAATCTGCTCGATCTTGCCGCACCCGTCTTAAAAGGTTAGACAAACTTTTAATCGTACGACATCCGTCGAACAGTCGGGGGTACACACCACTACAGAAGGCCCACGGAACGGGGGGCGAGATGGTCGGCGACGGGTTCAAGGCACTCTCCGGCCCCACGCTCCGCCAGGGAGGGCGTCGGGAGGGAGGCCGTAATGGGTGAGAAGGACGAGCGGCCGGAGCGGGTGTTCCCCGGCAGGACAGACCCGTGGTTCATAGCGGCCATGGTGATTGTGGCGGGCGGTTTATCCGCGGCGTGTATCGCGTGTTTCCTGAGCTCGAGTCCCGCGCTCCTATGGGGCTGGCTCGCGCTGCTGCCCGTCCCGGCCCTCGTGGCCCTGGCCGCCCTTCCCGTCCGCAGCAACCGCCTCGAGCTCTACGGCGACCGCCTCGTCGTCGTGTACGCTGGGACGCGTTCGGTGATACCCTACGCCCACGTGCGGGGCGTCCGGCGCACCAGGACGCTTTGGGCGGGGACGGCCAACTCGCTCGACCGCGTCTACATCGAGGCGCCCTACGACGGCGACGCCATCGTCTCGGTGACCGACAACGATGCCCTCGTGGCGGAGCTGGGGCACAGGTGCGGCCTCGGGCCATACTCCCATTTTTGAGAGAGGTGCCGTCGGGCCCCCCGAAAGCCGTCTGCATTTGCAGGCCTTTATTCGAAATCAGGCGGCGCGGCTGAAAATCCCCGGCCTGAACCGCGGGGCTTCATCTACATTCGCGCAGGCGTATTCACAATCATAAAAAGATAGGCACGGGCATCCGCGTTCGCGGAAACCCGTGCCGCATTTGCGTCACCGAGATGACCGGGTAGAATATATCTGAACGCTATTCCACATTCCCGTACTTGCGCTACGGATTTGGGAAAGCGCATGTCTCAGCCTCTACTCGACCACGGTCGCCTCGGTCGGGATGGCCCCCAGCACTGCCGCGTACTCGGTGGGGTAGAGGCGGCTTATCGTCTGAACGTCGCGGATGAGGACGTTGCGGTCGTCAGGCTCGGAGATGCCGTAGCCGAACGCCTCGAGCGTCTCGATCGCCTCGCGGATCTTCTGCTGGAACATGGGGCCGGGGTCCACCCTCAGGCCGAGGTAGCCTCGCCACAGGCTCGGCAACACGCGCAGCATGTTCTGGATCTTGGACATCGGCTCGATGTCGGCGTAGACGTTGAGCGTGACCATGGCGTCCTTGTGCCCGAAGATCGACTGCAGCGCCTTGATGTCGCCGCCGTGGCGGATCCACTGCGTCGCGAAGGTGTGGCGCAGGCCGTGGAACGTGATCAGCTCGTCGTTGGTGCCCATGAGGCCGTTGGTCTCCGAGAACGTCTTGAACGCCCTGCGGATGTAACTGGTGGTGGCGAAGGAGCCGTCCGGCCGCGACACGACGTAGCTGTCCGCGAGGTCGCGCAGGCCGAGGGCCGATGCCTCCCGGAGCCTCTGCGAATCGATCTCGTGGATCTCTTTCAGGAAGGGGAGCAGGCCCACCGGGTCGACGGGGATCGTCCTCAGGTCGTGGTTCTTGGTGTCCTTGATGAAGGAGCCCCTGTCCTTGACGTAGGCCACCGAGTGCCTGACCGTGATGAGCCCCGACTCGAAGTCGACGTCACACCAGCGCAGGCCGCAGACCTCGCCGATGCGCATCCCGGTGTGCAGGGCGAGCACGACCGTCCGCCTGAAGGTCGAGTCCGGCATCATCGAGGTCACCGAGTTGAGCTTCGGCACGAGGTCGGAGCGCAGCGCGTTCCTGGGCCTGGCGATGACCCTGGGCGCGAGGGCGCCGTCGAACGGGTTCCTCCCGATCGTGTCGTTGCTGCGCTTCAGCAGGACGGCGTAGAGCCGCTTGCCGAGCTTGAATGACTTGTTGAGCGTGTCCGGCGCCGTGCCCAGGGCGATCCTGCGCCTCGACCACGCGTTGACGTCGTCGGTCGTCACCTCGTTCACGGGGACCAGACCCAGCTCGTCTCGCTCGATGTGCAGGGCGCTGTAGTGGTAGTCGTCGCGGGTCGTCGGGGTGATCCTATTCATCTCCAGGCAGAAGTCGATGAACTTCTCGAGCGCCTCGGAAAGCGGCAGCGCGGCGTAGTCATCCCGCTGTTCGGCGGGAAGCCCGGCGCCGATAGCGGCCCTCGCCTCCTCGGCCTCGGCGAGTTCCAGCTCGACCTCCGACCTGAATTCCGCGAGGACGCGCATCGCCGCCGCCTTTCCCCGCGCGCTCTGCTTCAGGCAGGGCACGCGGGTGTTCCTGGTCCTCTGGACCTTCTTCCCGGTCATCTCGTCGGCCACCGTCACGACAGCCTGCCATTTGCCCTTGTTCTTCCTCACGCCGCCGGCTCCGCATACGCGTAAGGTTATATTGCTGCATTTCTCGTTCTGCATGTCTGCTCCTAAATCCGCAGTTGATTAGAAACAGGCGGGCCCACCTGCGGGAACCCGGAGAGGCGACGATTCGGGGCTCCTACCCCCGTTGATTAAATCATCGGCTGCACCGCGCTCCTCGAAGCCGAAAATATGCTATCTGGACAGACCGCGCTGAGCTGGTAAAATTTGCAAATGCGGAAATGCGCTACTTGCGCTATCTGCGCGTGTTTTAACAAAATAAGCACAGGTCAGGGTCATTCTGACCTCGCTGGGGGTCAAGGGGTCGCTGGTTCGAATCCAGTCGTCCCGACCAGAAGTTTGCAGGTCAGGCACCTAGTGCCTGACCTTTTTTGTTTTAATCACCATGATTATTTTGCTTAAAGCAACAACGTTCCCGCTCGATGTAATCACCGAATCAAAACGTGTACATCAGCCACCAAAATCGACATTTTTCGACATGTTTGGAGGCTGATGTACACGAATGCGAAATCCCCGCCGCCTAAAAGCGTCCTCCACATGTCTGGACTCTCTATGCTTGCGCTGGATAGACATCGCAGGAACGGGTATAGTATCGAAAGTTTTGTCGTTAACCAGCGGGGGAGTCCTGTGGGCATCAAAAAGAAGATCAAAAAGGAGCTTATCGGCACCTCCGATTACCCGTCGAATAAGATCTTTACG
>NZ_JBDPAC010000003.1:7914-164249 GCF_039836695.1 Collinsella aerofaciens
GTCTCATGGCTCGGCAAGGTCATGGATCCCATCTGCGACCGTGCGCTGCTGTTCACCGGCGTCTTGGGACTGGTGGTCCGCGGAGAGCTACCCATCTGGGTCTGCGTGCTCATTATTGGCCGCGACATCTATCTGGGCATCGGCACGCTCATCGTTCGTCATTATCACCGTCGCCCCATCGATGTCGTCTTTCCCGGAAAGATTGCCACAGCGCTGCTCATGACTGGTTTCTCGCTCATGCTGCTCGGGTTCCCCGTTGTTGACGGCCTGCATCTTTTGCCTTCTACCCTCACGGCCTTCCCGGGCCTCAACGGAAGCTCGGTGCCCCTCGGCATCTTCTTTGTGTACGGCGGCGTGATCTTCTCCATGCTCACGGCTGTCATCTACTCCATTAAGGGCGGAGCGGCCATTAAACAGGCTCTCACGCATCCCGAGGACGAGGACATCGACTTTCTGAACCCTGAAATCGAAGACTGATTCGTTGGGGTATGATTACGTACGGTTCATAATTTGCGGCACGTCCGCGATAAGTTAGGGGTTGTCATGGACAACATGGTTAACAATATGCCTCAGAATGATAAGACTGCTGACGCTACCTGCGTATTCCGCGTGCCTTCAAGCGACGTCACCGTTCCCGACCTCATGGCCAACGTGCGCATCACCGCCCCCGTTCTGTCCATCGTCAAGGGTCCGCAGACTGGTGCCGCCTTTGAGCTCGAGGACGACGTGACCACCATCGGTCGCGATCCCGCGAACGGCATCTTCCTCAACGACATGACCGTTTCGCGCAGCCATGCGCGCATTATTCGCGAGGGCCTCGGCGCTCACATCGAGGACCTGGGCTCGCTCAATGGCACCTGGGTCGACGGCGCCATTGTCAACGCAGCCCCGCTGCACGACGGTTCTTCCGTCCAAATCGGTACGTTTACGCTCATCTACCACGAGAGCACGCCGGAGCGCATCGAAACCGGTGAGTAGGGCATGGCCGAACGCAACTATCTGAGTATCGGCCAAGTCGTCAACCTACTTCGAGGCGCATACCCCGATCTTTCGAACTCAAAAATTAGATTTCTAGAGGATGAGGGGCTCATTACCCCTCATCGTACGCCTAAGGGATACCGTCAGTACTCCAAGGAGGACGTTGATCGCCTGGAGGTCATTCTGCACTTGCAGAAGACTCGCTACATGCCGCTCAACGTAATTAAGCAGCGCTTGGAAAACGCCACGGACCTGTCAACGCTCGCTTACGAGGTGGGCTTGCTGTCCGATGTTCCGCTCAAGACGGAGCCCAAGGAGACTAAGCAAAAGCTGCATCCCATCGAGACCATTCCCGATATGCTGGGTGTCGAAATCTCGTTTATCAGGTCGCTCGCCGAAAACGACCTCATTCGCATCATCAAAAGCCCGCAGAACCGCGAGCTCGTCGATGGTCGCGATTTTCCGATCATCCGTTACTGCTCCGAGCTGTCGCGCTTCCATATCGAGCCACGCAACCTGCGTCAGTACGTGTCTTCCGCTAACCGCGAGTCCTCGATGTTTGAGCAGGTGCTCGTGAGCATGCTCGGAATGGATACCTCCGATGACGAGCGCGACGCCAAGCTCGAGCGTGCGTTTAAGAAGCTTCACGACCTGACGGAAGGTGTGCACACTGCGCTGCTCAAGAACCGCGTTTTTGAGTCGCTCAACGCCGTGGTCGAGGACGCCGACATCGATGCACTCGATGAGGAAATCACTCGCTCCGAGTCCACCAAGGCCAAAAACGAAGAGATAGCCGCGCCGGCTTCGCACGAGGATTCTCTCGTAAAGCCGCTCAAGGTCGTCGCCCCTTCGCAATCCGGCTCCTCCACCGCAGGCAAATAACCTCAGCTGAAATTTCGGCAACCCATTGAAAGGTCACACAATGTACGACTTCGAATCTCAAATCGTCGACATCCCCGACTATCCCGAGCCCGGAGTCATCTTTAAAGACATCACGCCGCTCTTTGGCAATCCCGAGGCGCTCAAAGCCATGACCGATGCGCTCGCCGAGCACTTTACCGGCATGGGAATCACCAAGGTCGTGGGTCCCGAGGCTCGCGGCTTTATGGTTGGCGTACCGGTGGCTGTAGCCCTTGGCGCTGGCTTTGTTCCCGCACGTAAACCGGGCAAGCTGCCGCGCGAGACCGTAAGCCAGAGCTACGAGCTCGAGTACGGCACCGATTCAATTGAGATCCATGCCGACGCTATCAGCTCTAAAGATACCGTGTTGATTCTGGACGACTTGGTCGCGACGGGCGGAACCGTCGAGGCAACAGGTAAACTGGTGCGAGATATGGGCGCAAAGCTTGTCGGTTACGGTTGTATCCTTGAGCTTGCGTTTCTCAACCCGCGCGAGAAGCTCACGCCGTCTAATGACGATGTGGAGCTCTTTAGCCTGGTGACGGTGGACTAGCCGTTACCCTTAGTTACTGGAAAGGAAGCTACATGCGCACAGCAAACACGCACAAAAACATGGCACGCTGCGCTGCTACGGCAACCCTCGCTTGTGTTTTGGGCTTGGGCCTCGCGGCTCCTGCCTACGCCGATACCGCATCCGACCTTGCCGCTGCTCGTACGAAGCTCGAGCAGATCGGCACCCAAACTCAGCAGATTTACGATGAGCTCGCCACGCAGACGCAGGCACTCGATCAGACTGCCGGCGAGATCACGCAAAAGCAGCAGGAGATCGCCGATGGTCAGGCCAAGCTCTCGACCTATGTCGCCGGCGAGTACAAAACCGGCGGTCTGAGCCTGCTTCAGGTTCTGACGGGTGTCGATGACCTGAGCGATATGCTCAACCGTCTGTTCTACTACGGCAAAGTTTCCGATAAGCAAGCTCAGACCATTCAAGAGGTCAAGGAGCTTAAGCAGCAGCTCACCGATAAGCAGGCCGAGCAGGAGAAGAACGTCGCCGCCACGCAAAAGAAGGTCGACGAGCTTAATGCCCAGCAGGCTGAAGCCCAGAACGTCGTAAACTCTCTGGATTCACAGCTGCAGGCCGAGCTTGCCGCCGAGGCCGAGGCCAACGCCGCGCTGCAGGCCGGCATCAACGCCAGCACCGCCGAGAAGGCCACGGTGAGCAACGAGACTGCCGGTACGACCGAGAACACCAACAACGGTGGCCAGACCAGCAATAACAACAACCAGGGCGGCAACACTCCGGCTCCTGCGCCGGCACCTGCTCCGACGCCGCAGCCCTCCACGCCCGCTCCGGCTCCGACGCCTTCTGCTCCGAGCCAGTCCGTCGACGGCGGTTCTGTTGTCTCGCGTGCATACAGTAAGCTTGGTTGCGCTTATTCCTGGGGCGGAATTGGCCCGAACAGCTTCGACTGCTCTGGTTTTGTTAGCTATTGCCTCACTGGTCGCTATTGCCGACTAGGCACCACGGGTACCTTTATGGGCTGGACGCGTGTGTCCGATCCGCAGCCCGGTGACGTTGTGGTCAACTCGTACCATACCGGCATTTACATCGGTGGTGGTCAGATGATTCATGCTTCCGACTACAACACGGGTGTTATCATCAGCTCCGTTGCCGCCGGCATGAACAATAACTACATCTTCGTGCGTTACTAAGTCATCTTACACAGCGTGTGAATGTGGACCTCGTGGCTTTGAGCCATGGGGTCCATTCTTATGCCTTTCGTGCAGTCCGCTATCTAGTTTTGAATACTAGATAGCGGCCCAATCGGTCTGCAAGATGGCTATAATTGTATGGGAACAATTAGAAAGGACCCTCTATGCGCTGGGCACTTATCTCCGATTCAAGCTGCAACCTCCGCGATTGGCAACCGACCGCGCCCCATACCACCTTTGCATTTGCACCCCTTAAGATCCGAGTGGGGGAGCGTGAATTCGTTGACGACCTCTCGCTCGATGTTCACGAGCTCAATTGCGCCGTGCAGGCGGAGTCGAGCGCTTCTTCGAGCGCCTGTCCAAGCGTAGGGGAGTGGGCCGAACTCTTCAGACTTGCCGACAAGACGATCTGCATGCCCATCTCTGAGGGCGTCTCGGGAAGCTACAATGCTGCTGCTACGGCACGCGATATGGTACTTGCCGAGGAGCCCAACCGCCAGATTCACCTGGTCAATTCGCGGGCAGCGGGCGGCAAGATGGACCTGATCTTCTTACTGTTTGATCGATATCTTGCGTGTAACCCGGATGTTTCCTTTGAGGACGCCTGCGCTTACTTTGATAGCTTGGAGCAGAACAGCAAGATCCTCTTTAGCCTGTGTAATTACGAAAACCTTGCGAAGGCCGGACGCATTCCTAAGGCAGCCGGCGTCATTGCCAACAAGCTCAATATCCGCATTTTGGGCACGGCGAGCGAAGCGGGCAAAATTGAACTCGTTGGGCACACGCGCGGCGAAAAGAAGATGCTCACCAAGATTGTCGACACCATGGAGGCCGAGGGTTTCACGGGCGGCGAGGTCATCATCGATCACGTTGAGAACGAATCTGGAGCCCAGGCGCTTACCAGCCGCATTGTGGAGCGCTGGCCAGGCTCCAAGACTATCATCATGCCCTGTAACGGGTTAGATTCATACTATGCCGAGATGCACGGCCTCATCATCGGCTACGGCATGGACGTGGCTTCGGGCCGATAATGTCCAACTAGACAAACGCACGGTCGGGATAAGGGGCCACTGGCCTCTTATCCCGACCGTTTTATACCTCGGTTAGCTATTAAACCCATTGAACTTTAGATAGCTCATCAGGTAGGCCTTCGAAACGAAGGACGATACTGCACTGCGTACAAGCAGCGACTCGCGCGTAACCTGATGTGCGGTATCGGGCACGGGAGTCTGCTCGACGGAAAACGCCGCACGAATCGATGCCTCAAGTTGATCGACTACATAATCGAAAGCCGTCGGAGCGTCATAGCTCAAGCGCTGAATATTAAAAAGCGCCTGAACCGCAGCGATAGGCAGCACCTGCTTAAAGATACAAATGGCGATGAGACGCGCAATCTGCTCACGGCCATACTGCTTTTTAACCGGAGCAGGAACGAGGCCGACCTTCACGTAGTTATTGATCATCGATGGAGTGATAACGGGTTTCTCTACGCAAATCGAAAGCGGCTCCATCCACTGCGCAACATATTCAATAACCTGATCGCGATAGAGCGATACGTTGGGCAGCTGGTCATAGCGTGGCAGGCTCAAAGTGTTAAGTTTACCCACCATATCGGACTGAATAAATGCGTCCGGCAGTACCGTCGGTTGAATATCCTCCGGCTTAATGCCGACCGACGTATCGGACATCGGGATAACATGTTTGACGTGGTTCATCAGAGGCCTCCGTTCGTTTGCTATATTGTATTCTAGGTTATCTAGTTTTGCATACCACATAGCCGCTAAGTAAAAGTGGTTGGACTGCACATTGATGCATCGTCCAACCACTTTGTTTAAAGATAGCAACCTTACATAAGATATATTATCGTACTTATCCACGGAGAAACGCGTATACGCTCGTTGCCGCTATGGCTCCATCAGAAACGGCAGTCACAACCTGGCGTAAACGCTTGGAACGGATGTCGCCAGCGGCAAATAGACCTGGCGTGCGGGTCGCCATGGATTCATCAGTAAGAATGCCGCCATCAGGCGCCAGATCGACTAGATGCTCAACAAGCTCGGTATTGGGTTGCGTGCCGGTAAAGACAAAAATGCCAAACGAGCCAGGATCAAAGGTCTCGGCATGCGTCTTACCGCTTGCATTGTCCTTGAACGTAATTGTCGTGGGCATCGCTTCACCAGAAAGCTCAACAATACTAGTTTGGTACCTAACTTTAATATTGTCCTTTTTGAGTACTTTCTGAACAACACCATCAGGCGCACGGAACTGGTCGCGGCGCAGAACGATGGTCACACTGCTGGCAATATCTGACAGGAACAGCGCCTCTTCGCATGCCGAATTGCCACCACCGATTACAAAGACCTGTTTGCCGCGGAAGAACATGCCGTCACATGTTGCGCAATATGAAACGCCACGACCGCGATACGTATCCTCGCCAGCGAAACCTGCCGGACGCGGCGTGGCACCCATGCAAGCGATAACGCTCGAGGCCAGTGTATCGCCCATATCGTGATGCACCGTAAACAGCGCTGCATCGGCATCGTAATCGATACCCGTAACCATGCTCCATGCGACCTGTGCTCCCAGGCCCTCTGCATGCTGCTGAAAACGCTCGCCGAGTTCGGCGCCACTCAAGAGCGGAATGCCCGGATAGTTCTCGACTTCATTGGTCGTGGCGATCTGTCCGCCCGACATGCCCTGCTCAATCACAGTCGTCGTCAGGTTGGCACGCGCAGCGTAAATGGCGGCAGCATAGCCCGCGGGGCCTCCACCGATAATCGCAACATCAATCGGCTGATCGGTAGTCATGAAGAATCCTCTCGTCGAAACGTTGTCGTTCTTTGCGCTCATACCCAAATTTACGTGAACATGACACTCATGCACTACAATGATAAATCGCGTAACAAAGCTGAAGGGGAGTTATCGATGGATCAAACGCAGACGAGCAATAGCGCTCCCCTGCCCATGCAAGCCACTCCCCAACCGGAGCAAATGACCGTTTTACCTGCACAAAAACCCCTGGTAACCATTGTGCACGCATCGGTTGGATCGGGCCACAAAGCCGCCGCCAACGCGATTGCACAAGCATTTGACCTTATCCGCGGCACCAAGGGAATCCCTGAGGATATTGAGATCGAAGTCCTAGATATCCTCGATTTTGGACGCATTAGGTTCGATGGTAATAAAACAGCAGCGTCGTTTACCGGCGCCACGCGTCCCATTTACGACCTGACCTGGCGATATACGCTTACAGGACATCTGCTCTGGGGCGGCGGCACAGCATGGTCACGAATTATGTTCCCCGCCTTCAACGAATACGTCCGGACCCGCAGGCCCATAGCCGTGGTCGCAACACACATTACGGCGGCCAACGTCGCTGTGGGCGCCCGCGTCATCACGGGTATTGATTTTCCGGTCATCTGCGTGCCGACCGATTACGAAGTCGAAGGATTTTGGCCCCACAAGGACACCGACCTATTCTGCGTAGCCAACGAGTTTATGGCCGAAACGCTGCGCCCGCGCAAGGTACCCGAGGCAAAGATTCGCATTACCGGCATTCCTATCCGCGCCGGATTCGACACGGATTACAATCGCGAGGAAGAGCTAGCCAAGTTCAACCTCCCCATCGACAAGACCGTCGTGCTGGTAATGGCCGGTGCCAGCTTGCCTCAGCCTTACGTCCGCTTTCGCGCAGCGATGGACCACACACTCCCCTTCCTGCGCAGCTTCGAAGACATGCACTTTGTCTTTTTGCCGGGCAAGGATGAGGAATACGCCACCCGCCTCAAGACGCTCTTCGACGCCATGAAGCTCGAAAACGTCACGGTTCTGGACTACGTGGACGACATGGCGGCCCTCATGCACGGCTGCGACCTGGCAATCCTCAAATCGGGCGGACTCACGGTCACCGAGTGCCTATGCGCACATCTGCCGATGATCCTGCTGGGCAAATCATACGGTCAAGAAAAGGCCAACACCACGATGCTCACCGGCATGGGCGCCAGCATGCACGTCACCACGGCACGAGAGCTCATCGTGACGCTTCGTCACCTGCACGACCACCCTGAATCGCTCAAAGCGCTACTCATCAACGGCGATGTCCTACGCCGTCCACGCGCAGCGGAGGACATCGCCATCGCAACCATGGAGCTCGTAGGCAAACCCCAAAAGCGCAAACGAGCCTTCTGCCGCTTCTACTGGGGCGGAAAGCCCGCGCATATCCGCTAGTCGAATGTCCGCCGCTCTGCCGGAGCCGCCCTTATATCATTCCATGCTCAAACATTCTCGCTTCGCTGCGAAACTGCGCGTGGAACGATATAAGGGCGGCTCCGGCAGAGCGGCTGCGTTTACTTACTAGCAGCTACTTCGGTATCCCCTCCATTAGAACCTGCAAAGGTAAAACAGGAAAATATAAATACAGTAAGCCGATGCGACAAAGGGACAGCCCCTTTGTCGCATCGGCTTACTAGAAAAGTAAATATTGTTTCAAGCGAGTAGCCGCCCGCCCGGGGCTTACCTATATCGTTCCACGCGCAGTTTCGCAGCGAGCGAAGCGACGCGAGAATGTTTGAGCATGGAATGATATAGGTAAGCCCCGGGCGGGAGGGATACGAGCGCCCTAGGCGACGCCGCTGGAGCCGAAGCCTCCGTTGCCTCGGTCGGTTACGTCTAGTTCTTCTACTTCTATGAGGTTGACCGTGGGGACTTCTTGGATGACGAGTTGGGCTATGCGGTCGCCTTTGTTGATTTGGATGTTGTTGGAGGGGTCCAGGTTGATGAGGATAACCTTGAGTTCTCCTCGGTAGTGGGCGTCGATGAGACCTGGCGTGTTGACTATAGACAGGCCCTGCTTGATGGCCAAGCCGCTGCGGGGCTGGACGAAGCCGGCGTAGCCATCGGGCAGGGCGATGGCCAGCCCAGTAGAGACCAGACGGCGTTCGAAGGGCTTCAGGACGCAGTCCTCGTTGGAGCGCAGATCCAAGCCGGCATCGGTGGGATGGGCGTATTTGGGAAGCTCGACGGTGGGGTCGAGACGCTTTATGTTGACGGTAATGTTGGACATGGAATCACCTTAGCTTGTCGAGCTCTTGCAGAAACTCATCGACGTCTTTGAAATCGCGGTAGACCGAGGCAAAGCGGATGTACGCCACCTTGTCGATTTTGGCCAAGCGCTTGAGCACCATGTCACCCAACTCATGGGACGTAACGGCCGTCAGCGTGCGAGAGCGCAGCTCGACCTCGATGTCATCGATAATCTCATTGAGCTTCTTAGTGTCGATATCGCGCTTGATGGTGGCGCGCATCAAGCCGACGAGCAGCTTATTGCGATCGAACCGCTGCTTGGTTCCGTCCGACTTAATGACCTCGATTGGGTCTTCGCATCGCTCGAACGTTGTAAAGCGATAGTTACACGAGCAACATTCGCGACGGCGCTTAATGGTGTTGTTTGACTCCTGCATACGGGAATCAACGACGCGGGTATGTGCCTTGCCGCATTTGGGACAGCGCATGGTACCTCCTCTTAAACGATAACAAGGGTACCATGCGCAGCGCGATAATGATTACGAACGAGCAGGAACCTTAAGATACGCACCGGCGGCGAGCGAACCATGCTCCAGATAATTGACGTTACGGATCATGTCGGAAGTCTCATGCGTGGAAAGGCCTTCGATTGGATATTCCTCGGCAAGCGACCAAAGAGAATCGCCAGGCTGAACGCGAATGGTCTCGTAGGTAACGTTGGAAACGGACTCGGCATACGCGGCGTGACGAGCGCTAAAGACCGACGTAGCGAGGACAAAGAAGAGTGCGAGCGCAACGGCAACGGCGACAATCGTCGAGACCTTCAGGGCAACGGGAGTCGGCGCGGCAACAGCATGCTGATTACGAGCAGACTTTACGGGCAAAGGCTGATAACCGGAACGACCACCCTTGACAACAGTAAAAGCGGGCGCGGCAGGCGTCTCGAGCTTAAGGGCGAGGTTTCCCTGGACCATATTCGTTGCGTTCATCATGTTCTCCTCTCGCGTGTTTTGCTGAGAACAGTTTTATCAAGCCGCGCGGACAAAAATGTCTAGCGCGAGAACGAATGTTCGGTTATTATTATCTTCGAACAGTTGTTCCTGTCAAGCAAAATTCGAACATTTGTTTGACATGGGTAGAGAGGATGCCCTGATGGCTCGCAAAATTACCAAGCGTCAGCAGCAAATTTACGACTTCATCAAGGAATATCAGCAGGAGAAGGGTTATCCGCCCAGCGTGCGCGAGATGGCTTCTGCCGTGGGTCTTTCCTCCCCCAGCACCGTGCACGCCCATCTCTCTGCCCTGGAGGCACGTGGGCTACTCAAGCGCGATGCCACCAAACCGCGCGCCCTGGAACTCTTTAACGAGGACGGCTCCTCGGTCTCAATTTCTAAATCTGACGAGCCCACCGCACCTCGCGGAACGGTCTCGCTACCGCTCGTTGGTCGCGTCGCGGCTGGGATTCCCATTCTGGCCGAGCAGAATATCGAAGACACTTTTACTATCCCGACCGAAATCGCCACCGATCAGGGTTCCTTTATCCTTGAAGTGCACGGCAGCTCAATGATCAATGTCGGCATCTACAACGGTGACTACATTATCGTTCGCGAGCAAAAGAGCGCCATGAACGGCGAAATTGTCGTGGCCATGATCGATGGCTCGGCGACCGTCAAGACGTTCTACAAGGAGCAGGGGCGCGTGCGCTTGCAGCCCGAGAACGACACTATGGAGCCCATCTATGCGACGAACCCCGTTATTTTGGGTAAGGTTGTCGGATTAATGCGCCGGTTCTCGTAATGCAAAAACGCATCACCATATTTGATACCGTCCGCGGGTTTACGATGCTATCGATGGCAGGTTTTCACGCCTGCTACGATTTGGCCTACCTATATGGATGGGATATGCCATGGTTTACCGAAACGGTTTTCCAGGATATCTGGCGCGCTAGTATCAGCTGGGTATTTTTGTTTATCGCCTGGTGGATGTGCACGCTCTCGCGTAATAACGGTAAGCGTGCCCTCAAATACGCAGCCGCAGCCTTGATCGTATGGATTGCAACCACACTAGTGTCAGTCGACGATTCGGTAAACTTTGGCATCATTTATTGCATGGCGGCGTGCACCGCGGTGGTTGCACTCACCCGTCCGTTACTCCAAAAAATACCGGGCTCGTGGGGCATCGCAGTGTGCCTTGTTATTTTTGCCCTAACCTGGGGCATTCCAAAGGCGGTCTACCCACTCCCCTACCTGGCATGGCTAGGATTTCCGGGCCCGGGCTTTGTTTCGGGAGATTACTATCCGCTCATTCCGTTTGTCTTTATGTACCTTACCGGCTTTTTTGCTGCCCAGGTGGCACAAGCATCAAGCCTCGAAGCGTCAGCATGGGCATACGCCAATCCCATCCCGGCGCTCGCAGTCCTCGGTCGGCATGCCTTACCGTTCTACCTGCTTCATCAGCCTGTCATTCTAGGCGTGCTAGAGCTCGTTTATTCCGTACGATAGCGCTCAAGACGCGGCGCGATTCGGGCCGGCAACTTCGCCACAATGCGAACGCCGTCCTCGAGATATTCCTCATGCAGAAGGGTTCCCTGCTCATGCACCAGCGTAATGAGGGCGCCCTCGCGATACGGGATATCAGCGGAGAGCAAGACATCGGTGGCAGCCGCCTCACGAGCAATGCGGTCGACGAGATCGTCGAGCCCCTCGCCCGTCTGGGCCGAGAACAACACGGCCTCGGGATAGCGACGACGGAAACTCAATCGATCGACGCTATCGAGTAGGTCGATTTTATTGAACACCGTAAGTGTCAAACGCTCGCCGGCACCGATCTCGTCAAGAACGCGATCGACTGCCTCGAGCTGGCGCTCGTAGTCCTCGTCAGAGGCATCCACAACTTTAAGGATCAGATCGGCACCAAGGACCTCGGACAGCGTGGACTTAAAGGCATCAACGAGACCATGCGGTAGCTTTTGAATAAAGCCAACCGTATCGGTAATGGTCATACCACGACCGCCGGGCAAGCGATACGAGCGCGTCGTCGGATCGAGCGTGGCAAACAATTTGTCCTGTGAAAGCACCGTAGACCCGGTCAGGCGATTGAGCAACGTCGACTTACCGGCATTGGTATAACCGGCTAAGGCAACGCGAAACGCTGGCGACTCGATACGGCTCTTTGACTGGACATCGCGGCGCTGTTCAACCTGCTTAAGCTCGCGACGAAGCGCGGCGATCTTGTTGCGAATTAAACATCGGTCAACCTCGAGCTGGCTTTCGCCCTGACCAAAGCGTGAGCCGATGCCGCCGCGCGTCTGTTCCTTGGCGAGATGGCTCCACATGCCACGCAGACGAGGCAACAGATATTGAAGCTGTGCCAGCTGTACCTGTAGGCGTCCCTCACGCGTCTGAGCATGCAGGCCAAAGATATCCAGGATCAGTGCTGTACGATCGATAATCTTTACCGGCTCGCCCACGGCTTTCTCCAAATAGGATTGCTGCGAGGGCGATAAATCGTCGTCGAAGATAACAACATCAACATCCATACGATGCACGAGCCCGCAAAGCTCCTCAACTTTACCGGAGCCGATAAACGATTTTGGATACGGCTTAACCAGACGCTGTGACAAACGCGCCACGCACTGGGCGCCAGCCGTATGGGCAAGGCGCTCAAGCTCGTCAAGCGAACGATCGAGCGGCCATGCATTGTCGCGCCACTCAACACCAACTAATATGGCACGCTCGGGCTCGGGTGCCGTGGGAACAAGGGGGAAACGGGCCATTAGGCAGCCTCAATACGATGCAGGATGTCCTCAACGACCTCATCGATCGTAAACTCGTCCATATCGAACCACACGATACGGTCATCGCGCTTAAACCACGAAAGCTGACGCTTGGCATAACGACGCGAACGCATTTTAATGAGTTCGCGAGCCTCATCCATGCTCATCACGCCATTGAAAGCATCGATGATCTCTTTATAGCCAATTGCCTGCATCGAAGTCAGGGCATCTCCCAGCCCCTGGTCCATAAGACCGCGAACCTCATCAACAAGACCCTGCTCAAACATAAGATCGACGCGCAGGTTAATGCGCTCATAGAGCACCTCGCGATTACGCGTCAGACCAAACCACAGAGCGTGATAATGCTCGCGCGGAACACTAAACTGCGACTTTTGCTGCGCATAGGAGACGCCATCATCGTGCATTTCGAGCGCACGAATCACGCGGCGAACATTATGGGGGTGGATGACCGCAGCGGACTCGGGGTCACGCTCGGCAAGCAGCGCGTGCAGCGCTTCCTCGCCTATGCGCTCGGCAAGCTCCTGATAGCCCGCACGGCGATCGTCCTCAAGTTCGCCCGAGGGAAAGTCCATCTCATCGAGGGCGGCCTTGAGATACAGCCCCGTACCTCCGCAAAAAACCGGCAGGCAACCCGAACCAAGGAGACGTTCAACATGCGCGCGAGCGTCAGCCTGATAAAGCGCAGCAGAATATGCCACACCCGGCTCTACAATGTCGACGAGACGCAGCGGCGCCGTACACTCATCGGGCGCCATCTTTGCGGTACCGATGTCCATGCCGCGATAGATTTGCATCGCATCGCACGACAGCACTTCGGACGAAAGACGAGCGGCCAAACGGTCGGCAACATCACTCTTACCAACCGCCGTCGGACCGACGATCGCAACGGCGGAAAGACCTGCCCCGGGAGAAACCATTAGCGCGGCTCGCCCACAACGGAGCCGGACAAATACCAGGTCTTGGCAACGTCAACGTCAACATCAACGATCTTGCCAACAAGCTGATCGATGCTGTAGCCCTCGGGGATGGGCGCATGAACGGTCTGATTCTTAGGACTCTTGCCCAGCAGGACCGCGTCGTTCTTTTTACTCGTTCCCTCAATAAGCGCCGGAACCACAGTATGAAGCTCACCCTGGTTATACTCGTGTGCCGTGGTCTCGATAACCTTAACCAGGCGGTTGAAACGCTCGAGAATAACCTCATGCGGCGTAGGATCGTCAATCTCTGCGGCCGGGGTACCGGCGCGCTTGGAATAGATGAAGGTATAGGCCTGAGCATAGCGGACCGTCTCGGCAAGCGAGAGCGTCTGCTCAAAGTCTTCTTCAGTCTCGCCCGGGAAGCCGACGATAATGTCGGTCGAGAGCGCGATATCGGGCATACGGTTGCGAATGCGATCGACCAGGCCCAAATAGTCCTCGCGTGTATAACGGCGATTCATCTCTTTGAGGATCCGCGTCGAACCTGACTGGACGGCCAAGTGCAGCTGCGGCATAACGGCAGGCGTCTCGGCCATGGCGTCGATGGTCTCGGGCAACAGGTCCTTGGGATGCGAAGACGTAAAGAAGATACGCTCCACACCCGTATCGCCCACGGCACGCAGCAGATCGGCAAAACGCGGCTTACCAAACAGATCGCGACCATATGAATTAACGTTTTGGCCTAGCAGCGTAATCCCACGCACGCCCTGGCGCACCAAACCGGTCACCTCGTCGACAATCTCCTCGAAGGGGCGACTCTTTTCGCGACCGCGCACGTACGGCACGATGCAATAGGTGCAGAAATTATTGCAGCCCGTCATGATGGGCACCCAAGCGTGATACTGGGTCTCTCGATGCCACGGCATGCTCATGGCATCCGTATCCTCATGCTCATTGGTGCGGATATGACGCTTGCCGTCAAGGAACGCCTCGGCAATGAGCTCGGCCACATGTGCGATAGAATGCGTGCCAAAGATGACATTGACGTTATCGACGTTGGTGAGCAGTCCCTCGCCATCACGCTGCGCGATGCAGCCGCCCACGGCAACCACACGCTTGCCCGAAGGCGAAGGCGGCAGGCTTTTGCAGGAATTGCACTGACCGTACAGGCGAGTATCGGCGGCCTCGCGCACGCAGCATGTCATGAAGACAACGATATCGGCATGCTCAAGATCGAGCGCCATGAGGCAACCATACGAATCGAGCAGACCGCTCACGCGCTCAGAGTCGTGCTGATTCATCTGGCAGCCAAAGGTGCGGATAAAGTAGGTTTTACCGGCAAGAATATCGCGTACGGAACGCTGATCCATGTGCATAAGTCCTAACGTTGGGGAGCGAAACGAGGCTAGCAGAAGCTATGCCACAGGCTTAACATCATCCATGACGACGTTATCCATAGCAGCTCGATTGATCTGGTGAACGTAGATAGAAAGGCGGATGGCCGTGCGCGACTCCCCGTTAATGAGAATGTCGGAGAACACGGGCGCGCAGGAAATATCAAAACCGGTTGGGATCAAAAAACCGCGAGCGATGGCAACGGCCTTAATGGCCTGGTTGACAGCACCAGCGCCGACACACTGGATGTTGACGGGTACACCATCCTTGACCATGCCGGCGATGGCGCCGGCAACGGACGCGGGCGATGATTTGCTTGATACCTTCAGGCAATCCATGAAGAAACTCCTGCGTTTAAAAGTACGTTTTAACTGCAATAACTGTATCGTACCGAGAGGACTCGGTAAAGGCACTATTCCTCTTTGGCAAGATCGAAAGTCACAGTGATTCGATCACGCGAAACACGAATCTTTGGGTCGCCGCAAAGGTTGAGATAGTACCTGGCGGCAAGGTCATTGAAGTCCCGCTCCACAGCACGCGAAAACTGTGCCATGTCATCCTTGGCAATACGTAGCCCGCGACGATCCTTCGCGAGATCGACAGGAGCCGGCGCATGCGAGGACGAATCACGCTCGCGCAGCAGACGCGCGGTCACACCGCGAACGGGCTTAATCTGCCCTGCCAAAATGCGATGTGCCGTGCGCTCGGACATCTCAAGACCCAAACCCGAGCAGATACGGATAAAGTCCTCGGCATCAGAGGCAAGGCCTAAACGATCGACAACCGGAAGCTCGCTCTCGTCATCAATAAACAGGAGACGAGACGTATCGAGCCTACTTGACGCCTGAACATAAAGGGTCGCGGCAATCTCAGACGGAGAACCAAGATAGACATCGCAACCACGCAACTCCTCGAGCGCAAACTCACAAGCAGCGCGAATAATATTATGCGGGCCGCGAGCACAGACATAACGTCCATCCTCATCCTTGACGGCCTGGGGCCAGCTGGACTGATCGGCACGCTCACTGAGGCGGTCGGCCGCAACGCTCACCTTAAAGGCCGAGCCAAGGTCGACACCAGACGTGACCACACGGGCCTCGTCGGTGTTCTGCTTGATCGAAAACAATGCCATGCCACGACCGTGAACGCCCCAACGGTCCATCTTCATGCTCTCGAGCTTGGAGGTAACGCGGGCATCGAAGATTCGCTCTTGCATATCCTGCGGAACGCCCGAACCGTTATCCAGAAAGACAAGCGTGCGGACGCCATCTTCCTTGGTCGTAGCGAGATAGACTTTGTCGGCGCCAGCATCGCGAGCATTACGGAGCATTTCGATGACGATATCCTCGATATGCTGAATGTCGTGCTTTGCCTGGCGCCGCTCGGCCTCCGAAACGCGGAGGCGGACATACCCCTCGCCAAGGTTCTCCTCGACGCGAAGGTTGCCCTCCCCCGACATCGACGCGATAAATGAGATGAGCTCGTTCGCGTCGCTCATGTTATTTAGCGATATCGACAGCGCGGCTCTCGCGAATCACGACGACGCGCACCTGACCGGGATACTCCATCTCTTCCTCGATCTGATGGGCGATATCGTGAGCCAGGACCGTGGACTGCGCATCGGAGATCTTGTCCGGCTGAACCATGACGTGGACCTCGCGACCAGCCTGCATGGCATAGGTACGCTCGACGCCATCATGGGAGTTGGCGATCTCCTCGAGCTTCTCAAGACGCTTGATGTAGTTCTCGGCAGACTCGCGACGGGCACCGGGGCGAGAGGCAGAGACAGCATCGGCGGCCTGTACCAGGACATCGAGCACCGTGTTGGGGTCGACGTCGGCATGGTGAGCCTCGATAGCGTGGACGATAACGGGCTTCTCGCCATAACGGCGGGCAAGCTCGGCGCCGATGACGGCATGCGGGCCCTCGACGTCATGGTCGATTGCCTTGCCCAGGTCGTGCAGCAGGCCGGCGCGCTTGGCGGTCACAACGTCCAGGCCAAGCTCGGAAGCCATCACGCCGCACAGGTCAGAGACTTCGAGGGAGTGCTGAAGCACGTTCTGACCAAACGAGGTACGGTAGCGCAGGGCACCAAGGGTCTTGACGATCTCGGGGTGCAGGTCGTGGATGCCGGTATCGAAGGCAGCCTGCTCGCCAGCCTCGCGCACGCGCTGCTGAACCAGGTCGGCAGCCTTGTGATACATCTCCTCGATGCGGGCGGGGTGAATGCGGCCGTCGGCGATGAGGTTCTCGAGGGCGACACGGGCGGTCTCACGACGGACCGGGTCGAAGCTCGAAAGAACGACGGTCTCGGGCGTGTCGTCGATCACGAGGTTGACGCCGGAAACCTGCTCGAAGGTCCGGATGTTGCGACCCTCGCGACCGATGATACGGCCCTTGAGGTCATCAGAGGGAATGTGCACGGAGGTAACGGTGACCTCGGCTGTGTGGTCGGCAGCGCAGCGCTGAATCGCCAGGGACAGAATCTCCTGGGCGGTCTTGTGGCACTCGGCGCGAACCTGCTGCTCGGACTCGCGAATGATCGTGGCAGCCTCGTGGGTGACCTCGCCGCGAACCTTATCGAGGAGCTCCTTGTGAGCGTCCTCGCGGGTCAGGTCGGCGATACGCTCGAGCTCGGAGGTCTGCTTGGCGCAGAGCTCCTCGAGCTCGCGGGAGCGCTTCTCGACCTGACCGGCCTGGCTGGACAGCTGGTGCTCACGCTTGTCGAGAGCGTCGTTTCGGCGATCAAGGGACTCCTCGCGCTGCATCACACGGTTCTCGAGCGTACGAATCTCGCTCTTACGCTGCTTGTCCTCGGCCTCGGCGGCCTGCTTGTTCTTGATGATCTCCTCTTTAGCCTCGAGTAGAGCCTCTTTTTTGAGGGTCTCGGCCTGACGCTTAGCATCACCGATCAGGGACTCAGCCTGTGCGTGTGCCGACTGGATCTTTTCGTCGGCCTCGTGAAGACTACCCTGCTTGGCGGTGCGCATGTAGGCAATGGCGGCGATGGCACCCAAAACGATGCCAACGAGCGCTGCGATGATAGGCATGCTCACTCCTTTTTATGGATTCGTTACACAACAAAGCGAACCGTCCTTACGAACGGCTCGCGACATTTGAGTAATATGGGCGCAGCTTATGCGGGTCGGATACAGATAAACATATAAACAAACTCATCACAGATGAGCACATATCACAAAGCAAATGACAGTGTTTATCGTACGTTGAACCACAACAACTGTCAAATAAATGGCCCCAGCACGGCGGCTAAAACGCGGTAAACGGCAGGGCCACAAAGCGCATACGCCTAAACTGCACATTCCTCGCGTTCGGAATCGAGACGTGCCTTAACGGCATCGGCGGCGATGTGATACGAGAAGCCTTTACCCATCAAAAATCTGACGAGCTTTTCGAATGCACGGACCTCGGGGACGCGACGTTTAGCGAGCAAGGCCGAAGCGCGGGCCAAGTCGTCATCCACGGCAAAATATGCCTCGGGATACCCGGGGATATCGTCAAGCACGACATGACGACGCTTGAGCTCAACCTCGATCTTGCGCTGTCCCCAGCCGCGACGTTTGCGCTCTTCGATAAAGTACGAGCAAAAACGGTTCTCGTCCAAAAACCGATACTCGGTCGCTCGAGCAACCGCAAAATCGATCGCGGGCTGTCGAAAGCCATAGCGCGCCAACTTATCGCGCACCTCGCCCGTGGCATGATCGCGGCGCGAAAGCATCTCGGTCACCATGGTGAGTGCACATTTGCGTTCGATAAGCTGCACCGCCTCGCGAAAGTCATCCCAATCACAGGGAAGATCGGGGCGGTTCTTAACGTACAGGCGCGCCACGCGCACGGGAATCCAAATGGAACGTTCGAAACCGCCCTCGAGATCGCAATCGATATGCGCGCAGGGCTTTTTAGACGCATAACCACTCGAGAACGAAGAGGCCGCCTTCTTATCGGGAAAGACGACCGTAGCCTCGGTCACCGTATACGACATGTCGGCATCCGCTACTCGTCGTCATCGTCGAGCATTGCGGAGCCATCGATGGCGTACAGCTCATCAAACTCCTCGGGGGCGGGCTGATCGGTCAACTCAACCTCAGAGGGGGCATCGTCGTCATACTCAAGACCGCAGGCAAGGCGAACCTTGTGCTCGATCTCGTCGGCGCAATCGGGGTGCTCGCGCAGGAACGTCTTGGCGGCCTCGCGACCATTGCCGAGCTTGTCCTCGCCATAGGCAAACCAGGACCCCATCTTTTTGCAGATGCCGCACTCGACGGCCATATCCAGAATCGAGCCCTCTTTGGAGATGCCGGTGCCGTACATGATGTCAAACTCGGCCGAACGGAACGGAGCCGCCACCTTGTTCTTAACGACCTTGGCACGAACGCGATTGCCGATAACCTCGTCCTTGAGCTTGATGGTATCGATTTTGCGAATATCGATTCGCACGGAAGAGAAGAACTTGAGCGCGCGGCCGCCCGTGGTGGTCTCGGGGTTGCCGAACATGACGCCGATCTTCTCGCGCAGCTGGTTAATGAAGATGCAGGTCGTGTTGGACTTGGCAAGCGAGCCGGCGAGCTTGCGGAGTGCCTGGCTCATCAAGCGAGCCTGCAGACCCACCGTCGTGTCACCGATCTCGCCCTCGATCTCGGCACGTGGAGTCAAGGCGGCAACAGAGTCGACGACGATGGCGTCGATGGCACCTGAGCGCACAAGCATATCGACGATCTCGAGCGCCTGCTCGCCCGTATCGGGCTGGGAAATGAGGACCTCATCGATATCAACACCGATGCGCGCGGCATAGGTGGGATCAAGCGCGTGCTCGGCATCGATAAATGCAACGACGCCGCCCATGGCCTGTGCTTCTGCAAGAATCTCGAGCGAAAGCGTCGTCTTACCGGAGGACTCGGGACCATAAATCTCGACGATACGGCCGCGCGGCACGCCGCCGATACCCAAGGCGGCATCGAGCGCCAGAGAGCCCGTCGGAATAGCCTCGACCTCGAGCTCCGGACCGCCGTCGCCATACCTCATGATAGAGCCCTGGCCGAACTTCTTCTCGATCTCGGCCTTGGTGGTGGCGATCATCTCATCGCGCTCTTTACCCGTTGTGCGTGCATGAACGGTACGTACGGGACCTGAATTCTTGGCCATGAATAGCCCTCCTCTTAACAACCTGAAACGATAATAAACGAACGGCTGTTCGTGGTCAACCGTTCAGATTCATCATATGCACCCGACCATTCCAAAACCCGACCAAACGCCGACCAATCACCGACCAAACGCTTGACCACGCCAATCACAAATACGGGTGTTCGAACAAATTTAAGCCTTGTACCAGCCCAAACGGCAATATCATCAAAGGTCCCTATCTCCACAATTAAGGGGCCCTAAGGCCCCTTAAACCACGTCTAATCCATAGAATTGAGCACGCGGACAATGCGCTCCAAAGCCTCCGCGACCGCATAGGCCCGAACGCACGACCGATCGCCCTCATAATGACAGCGCGCAGACTCGACAACCGGCGCTCCCCCATCGGTCGCGCGATACGCCCAGCCAATATAGAGCGTACCGGCGGGGTCTTGCTCAGTGCCACCACCGGGCCCAGCGTAGCCCGTTGCGCTCACGGCCACATCGCTCTGATAGAGGTCCAGCGAGCCCACGGC
This sequence comes from Collinsella aerofaciens, assembly GCF_039836695.1. GTDB lineage: Bacteria > Actinomycetota > Coriobacteriia > Coriobacteriales > Coriobacteriaceae > Collinsella > Collinsella aerofaciens_BD. The sequence goes on from NZ_JBDPAC010000003.1 coordinate 28,308, forward strand.
CATCTCGCGCGCCGTCTGGTGCGACACGGCGCTAAACCGATCGAGCGTTTCCTGCTCGACGCCGAGCACGCGATGTTTGATCTCATCGCAGTAGGTCACCGCACCGCCACGAAGCACCGCAGAGGCACCCGGGATATCGGCAATCGTCGAGGCGATCATGCCCGCCGTCAGCGACTCCGCCGTCGACACCGTCACACCACGGGCACTCGCGCGCTCGACAATATAGCGCGCCAGCTCCTCGTTGTTTGCGACGATCTGCAAATAAGACTCCGTCATACCCACCAGGACCTAGACCGAAAAGACGATCTTGCGACAGTTCCAGAAGTACTGGGCGCCCGAGACAATGGTCAAAATCACGGCGATGACGTACAGGAAGCGCGACACCGAATAGACACCGAGCAGCAGCGACACCGGCCCCAGCTGAAGGCCGGCCATCGCAAAGACGCACAGATAGCCGCAGATGGAGACCATCGTGGTCGCCGTCTTGTACTTGCCGAGCTTATCGGCGGCAACGACTACACCGGCAGCACTCGCGACCATGCGAAGGGCGCTCACCAGCAGCTCACGGAACAGGATGATGAACACGGACCACACGGTCACCGCGCCAAAATCAAGGAACAGCAGCAGGGCCGAAAACACGAGCAGCTTATCGGCGATGGGGTCCAAGAACTTGCCAAAATCGGTGATCTCGTTGCGCGAGCGCGCCAGATAGCCGTCGACCTTATCGGTGCACGACAGGATCACATACAGAATGAAGGCAGCGGCGGCGAGCGGGCCGTCGAAGGTGCTCCAGTCCGTACCGGCAACGCTCGCGTGAGACAGGGCCGAAACGATCATGAACACCGGGATAAAGACGATGCGAACGCACGTCACGATGTTGGCGGGCGTCCAAACACTCGTCAGTTCCTTATTGCTCTCGTTTGCCACGACGCTCTCCTACTCCACAACATGACCGATAAGCTCATAGCAGAAGCTATCGGTAAACTCGACGGTCAGAATATCGCCCACGGACGCCTCGCTGGCGTCCAGATGCACCGCGCCATCGGAATCGGGCGCCTGGAACCAGGCGTGACCGATCAGCTCGGCGCCGTCCTCGGTCTCCTCGATGCCATCGACGATCACCTGGGCGCGCTCACCCACATGGGCTGCCGTGGCGGCAAAACCGAGCGACTCGGCCAGATCCATGGCCTCCTGGGCGCGCTCGAGCTTGACCTCCTCATCGACCTGGCCCTCCATCTTGGCGGCCAGGCTGCCCTCCTCACGCGAGTAGGCAAAGACGCTCGTGTAGTCAAAGCCGACGGTGTCCATAAAGTCGATAAGGTCGCGGAACTCGTCGTCGGTCTCGGTCGGGAAGCCGACCATGGCCGTAGAGCGAATCACGATGCCGGGGATGCGCTCGCGAAGGTCGCGGAACAAATCCTCGAGCTCCTGGCGCGAACCGGAGCGACGCATGGCCTTAAGGATGCGGGCGTCGCAGTGCTGCACGGGGATATCGATATAGGGCAGCACCTCAGGCGTATCGCGAATCGTCTCGATAAGCTCGTCGGTCATACCCTCGGGCTGCAGATAGAGTACGCGGACCCAAACATTGTGCGGGCGCACGGCCTCGGCGACGGCGCGCAGCAGCTGCGCCAGATTGTGCGGCGAGCCCTCGGCAACGTCATCATCGGCAAAGTCGGTGCCCCAAATGCCCGTGTCCTGGCCGATCAGCACGATCTCGCGCACACCGCCGTCAACCAGGTCGCGAACCTCGGAGATAATGCTCTCGGCATTGCGCGAATGATAGCGACCGCGAATGTAGGGGATCATGCAGAAGCTGCAAAAACGATTGCAGCCATCGGAGATCTTGACGTAGGCAACGGCGCCCTCGACAGTACGCTTGACATGCGGAATATAGGCTGCGATCTCACGCTCCACGCCAAGAACGTTGTCGATGACAGATACGATACCGTCTTCCTCATCGGCCTTCACAAAGGCAGCGACCTCGGGAAGCTCGTCGGGCAGGTCATCGCCGTAACGAGACGGCACGCAACCGCACATGACGATGGGGCAGGCGCGAACGCCGTCCTGCACCTCGTTAGCGAGCTCGAGCGTGGTCTCGATGCTCTCGGACGTCGCCGAGGCGAGAAACGAGCACGTGTTGACGATAGCGATATCGGCATCCTGCGGGTCGAATGCCTCCTCGTAGCCCGCAGCGGTCAGCAGCGAACGCATGCGGTCGGTATCGACCTCGTTCTTAGCGCAGCCAAGCGTGATGTAGAGTACGGAACCCAACGGAGTATCCATGTTGGAGAACGGTCCTTTCGAGTAAATTAGCGGTAGTTGGTAAACTGCAGCGGCTGGCCGTAGTCTTGGTCGCGCAGGAACTGGATCACCGTCTGAAGCGCGTCCTTAGAGGCCGAGGTAACGCGCAGCTTATCGGCCTCGATGGTCACCTTGACCTTGAGCTTTTGATCCTTGATGTCCTTATTAATCTTCTTGGCGGTCGCTTGGTCGATGCCTTCGACGATATGGCCGAGCACGCGCACGGTACCGCTCGAAGCCGCCTGCGGCGCATCCCAAGAGACAGACTTAAGGTCGATGCCGCGCTTGATGAGCTTAGAGCTCAGCACGTCAATGATCTGCTTGGAGACAAAATCGGCCGGGGCATTGATCGTAAAGAGCTTGTCGCCCTTCGAAAGCTCGATGGTGGCGCCGGAGTCCTTGAGGTCATAGCGCTGAGAGATCTCGCGGGTGGTCTGTTGGAAGGCGTTATCGACCTCCTGCATATTGACCTCGGACACAACGTCGAAGCTGGAATCTTTAGCCATGGTTCTTCCTTTCGGTACGGGGAGCCTTAGTAGCTGTCGTACGAATAGTCATCTGAATCGTTTGCAGTCTGGCCGTCGGATGCCGTGTCGGTACCGTCGGTAGATTGGGCGTCGGTGCCGTCGGTAGACTGGGCGTCGGTGCCGTCGGCGGTATCGGTGCCGTCGGCACTCTCACCGTCTTCGGAGTCAGTGGTCTCCTTCTTAGGAACGGTAATGGTCACGCGCGCCACGCCCGATGTCTTGGTGTCGTAGCGAACCTTTTCACCGTTCTTGGTAACCGTGACATCGGAGGGCTTGGACGTGGTGATCTCGATCGAGGACTCGGGCGTGTACTCCTGCTCAAAGGGACCGGTTGCCTGGGCGCCAAAGACCGATTTACCGTCGACCTTGACCTCGATCCAGGCGGTCTTGCCCTTGGCAACGGAGACCTTGACCTTGATAACCTCGTCCTCTTTCTTTTTCGCGTTCGCCTTGGCGGCATCGGAATCGGCAGAATCCGTCGCCTCGTCGATGCCTTCATCCTCGTCAACAGATTCGGTCGTCTTGGAAGACTTCTTGGTCGTCGTCTTGGTAGCCGCGGGCGTCTCGGGCGTCGACTCGGGTGCAGAAGAGCCGCAGCCACGCAGGAGGACCACGATGAGCAGAATCAACAAAAGCGCCACGGCACCGATGCCGGCGTAGATGATGCGCGGATCGAGTCCATTGTTCTGGGGGGCACGTCCACCGCCGCGTCCGCGATTAGAGCCACCGCGACCGTTTACCTGCGGCATACGGCCGCGACTGCTATCGGGACGACCACGATATCCGCCTTGGCTCTGCGAGCCGCGCTGACCCGAACGCGGCGCAAGCTCGCCACGGTTCTGATAGCCACGCTGGCCAGAGCGAGGCGCCGAAGAGCGTTGCCCGTAAGGCTGCGATTGAGAACGGAGGCGCGGCGTCACCTGCGTGGTATCGGCGTCGGCATATCCACCGTGGGAACGCCCGGCAGAAACTCCGCGATAACCACGACCGGAGTAGCCACCGTCGCCGTAACCGGCGCGGGGATCGCGACTCAACCCGCGAGCGGCGGGAAGCGCACGATCATCCGGCATGGGCGTACTGCGAAAGCGATCTCGCTGAGAACGAATCTCCTCGCTGGAGCCCGTCTCGGTGATATAGCCCGCCTGCGGAGGGCGCTGGCCGTACCGCGTCGAGCGACCACCCTGAACCATCAGAAAGCGTCCGTTATCGACCGACGAACGCGAGTTAACGTAGCCGGCAGCATCCTGAAAACGACCGCCCTGCTGCGAGGTCTCGCGTTCATATGCCATGAGGTCATCAAAATAAGCGTTGACGACCTCGCGCGGGTTAAGCCCCAAAAAGCGAGCATAGCTCGAAATCATGCCCTGCGCATAGCCGCGCGGAGGCATCGATGCAAAGTTACCGGTCTCGAAAAACTCGATGATCTGCGGCCTGATTTTGATGGTGTTGGCGACCTGCTGGATGGAAAGGCCCATCCGGCGACGCTGCTCGAGCAGCATGTCACCAAAGCGTGCAGCCATCAGAATCCTCCAAACTCACGATCTTCACGTGCCATCTCGGCGTCGACAGACTCCAACGCGGCGAGCCCCTCCTCGTCCAGCAGGACCTCGCGCGGCTTGGAACCATCGGGCGGGCCGACGACACCCTTTTCTTCCAGCATGTCCATAATACGCCCGGCGCGCGCATAGCCAACCTTGAGGCGGCGTTGCAGCCCAGATGTGGAGCCCAGCTGCGATTCCACCACAATATGGGCGGCCTCCCAGATAAGCGGGTCGTCATCTTGCGGTTCGGCAACGCCCGTGCGAACAATGCCGCCACCAGCCATGGACATGGAAGCGGGCGCCACGGCAGACAGGATCTCCTCGTGGTAGTCGGGCTCGCTTTGCGACTTAACGAACTCGACGATCTCGTTGATCTCGTCGTCCGAGACAAAACAGCCCTGGATACGGCGGGGCTTGCCCCAGTCGACTTTTGAGAACAGCATGTCGCCCAAACCAGTAAGCTTTTCGGCGCCCATCTGGTCGATAATGACGCGGGAATCGATGCCCGTAGCCACGTTAAAGGCGATACGGTTGGTGATGTTGGCCTTAATAAGGCCCGTCACCACGTTGGAGCTGGGGCGCTGCGTAGCCACGATAAGGTGAATACCGGCAGCACGGCCCAGCTGGGCGATACGGACGATCGAGGCCTCGACATCCTTGCCGGCTACCATCATCAGGTCCGAAAGCTCGTCGATGATGATGACCAGATAGGGCATCTTTTGCGGCGGGTTATCGTAATGCTCAAACTCGCCGGCGGCCTGCTTTTCGTTATAGGTCGAGATCTTGCGCACGTTAAGGCGCTCGAAGACCTTCAGGCGGCGCTCCATCTCGGACACCGCCCACTGCAAGGCACTCGCGGCCTGCTTGGGCTCGGTCACTACGGGCACGTAAAGGTGCGGCAGGCCGTTATAGCCTGCGAGCTCGACGCGCTTGGGGTCGACCATGATCAAGCGAACGTCCTCGGGAAGCGCGCGCATGAGCAGGGTCGTGATGATGGAGTTGATCATGACCGACTTACCGGAACCCGTGGTACCGGCGATCAGCAGATGGGGCATCTTGGCGAGGTCGGCGACAACCGGCGTGCCCTCGGCATCGCGACCGATGGCAAGCTCGAGCGGACCGCCCTTCACATAGGGAAGTACGTCGCCTAGGTTGACGTTCTGACGCTTGCGATTGGGAATCTCGATACCAACGAGCGAGGTGCCGGGAATCGGCGCAAAGATGCGCACCGACTGGGCGGCAAGCGAAAGCGCGATATCGTCCTCGAGACTCGAGATCTTGCTCACGCGCTCGCCCTCACCGGGCTGCAGCTTAAAAGTCGTGACCGTGGGGCCGGCAATCCAGCCGACGACGCGGGCGCTACGGCCAAACTCAAGCAAGGTGGACTGCAACGACTCGGCAGTCTGTTCCAGCTCCTTGTCAGAAGACGCGGAGGACGCCGACTGCGGGTTGGCATGCAGGATTTCGAGCGGCGGAAGCTTGAGGCCGTCCTCTTGGTCGCCCTCGGCATCGGCATTGGTACCGTCCGCTCCCCCATCGCCGGCTGCAACAGGAGCAGCGGAAGCCGTGGGGGCGGAGGCATCGGAAACCTTGGGATGCTTTAGGAAGTCAGGGATCTGCGGAGCTGCCGAAACGGGATTCACGGCAAATGGCGGCTCTGACTCGTCAGCCTTGTCCGGGTCGTCTTCCATCGAAAACTGTCCGGTGACCTGTCCTGCGTTGGCGCGGCGACGCGGCAGCAAGGTGGTCTTGGCGGTCTCGAGCGGAGCCTCGTCGTAATCGTCATCGCCCTCAGTGAGTTCAATTTCGCTATCGGACCAAGACGGGTCAGGCTCGCTCGTGTTGAGCTTGGGCGCGGCCTTGCCCTTCTTGGCATGGCGACGCGGCAGCAGCGTGGTCTTGGCGCGCTCGGCCTCCACGGCCTCGGACACGTCGACAAACGGGTCATCGTCCTCGTCGTCATCCAAAACCGGGTCGGCATCGCCACCCATGAACGTGGTCACCGCGGCGTCAGCCCCCTTCTGGCGCAGAATGCTCAGGTGCGGACGGGCAACGCCGGGAACCGACAGGGCCTCTTCATCGCCCCACGGGCTCGCGTTGACATCGGCACGACGGCGCTCGGCAAAATCGGCAGCGCGATCACGTGCGGAGCGCAAAACGCCACCCACCGAAAAGCCAATGATGACCAGGCCAACGACGACAAGGCCCAGCAAGACAACCATAGCGATAGGTTTACCCAGGGCGTTTTGCAAGGCACTTGCGATAAAGGCGCCAATGTAGCCGCCCGAGGCGGAAAGGTTCTGCGGCGTAAACATGAGGTCGCACGAGTCGGTCGTACCCGGAACCATCAACGATAGGATAGAAACAATGGCCACAAAGACCACGGCACCACCCGCGACCGAGCGAATGTTGAGCGGCGAGTCCTCACCCAAAAAGAGCGTGGCGGCAAACAGCAAGATGACGATCGGCAGCACGTAGGCGCCCAGACCAAAGCCGAGGTGATAGAAACCGGCAACCGCAGCTGTCACGGGTGCCGTTGCCGGAGAAATCACGGCAATGAAGGACGCAATCGCCAAAACGGCAATGATAACGCCGGCGATATCGCGATTGGCCGAAGGCTCGACCAGGGGTTCGAACTCATCGAACTCGGACTCGTGGCCCTTATTGGCACGCAGATGGGAACCGGCACCCTTAGCAGATGCCGGTTGGTTGTTGGATTTGTTGCCTTTGGCGTTTTGTGCAGATCCGCGCGCCAAACTAAACCTCCATGACGACTGGGATGATCATCGGACGGGTGCGCGTGCGGCTCCAGATAAAGTTGGAGAGCGAATCGCGCACGGCCTTGCGAATGGCATCGGAGCCGCTACTGGTAAAGCTAAACTTGCCCTTCTCGATCGTCTTCATGATGGCTGCGGAGGCATCCTCGGAGAACTGGTCGTCGATGGCAAACGAAACGCCGCGGCCCGAGAACTCGATAGCCTCGATCTTCTTGTGCTTGAGCGAGACGATGGCAACAGCCGTGACCATACCGTCGTTGGCGAGCTTTTGGCGATCGCGAAGGACGATGGGGTCGGTGTCGCCGATGCGCAGACCGTCGACATAAACGACGCCGGACTCGACGGGCGCACCGCGTTTGACGATACCGCCACGCATCTCGAGCGTGTCGCCGTTATCAAGGATAAAGATGTGATCGTCCTTGATGCCCATCTTACGGGCAAGCTGGGCATGGGCGCGCAGATGCACGGCTTCGCCGTGAACCGGCATAAAGTAGGTGGGCTTGGCCATGGCCATCAGAAGCTTGAGCTCCTCCTGGCTGCCATGGCCCGAGACATGGACGAGGGCACGGGACTTATCCCAGACGTCGCAGCCAAGCTTGGCCAGGCTGTTGACGACCTGCTGAACTGCCTTCTCGTTGCCGGGAACGGGAGTTGCCGAGAGGATGACGGTATCGCCCTCGTGGATAGAAAGCGTCTTGTGCTCGCCGTTGGCCATGCGGGACAGGGCCGACAGCGGCTCGCCCTGAGAACCGGTGCACATGACGACGATCTTATCGTCGGGCAGGTTATCGATATCGAAGGCATCGATGATATCGGCATCGTCGATGTTGAGATAGCCAAGCTCACGCGCCACGCGGGTGTTGGTGAGCATGGAACGTCCGGTCACGACGACCTTGCGGCCACACTTGCGGGCGGCATCGCAGATCTGCTGCAGGCGATGGATGTGGCTCGAGAACGACGCGACGAACACGCGGCCCGGCGCGTTCTTGATGGCGTGCAGCAGGTTGGGGCCGACCTCGGCCTCGGACTTGGTAAAGCCAGGAACCGTGGCGTTGGTGGAGTCGGAAAGCAGCAGGTCGATGCCCTGCTTGGCAAAGCGGCTGATGGCGGCATAGTCGGGCGTGACGCCGTCGATGGGCGTCTGGTCGAGCTTAAAGTCGCCCGTGTGCATAACGGTGCCCTGGTTGGTGCGAATAAACACGCCCAAAGCACCCGGAATGGAGTGCGTCATGGAGAAGAAGTCGAGCGAGATGCCACCGAGATTGACGTGGCTGCCGCCCTTGACCTCACGGAACTTGGGCGCGCGAATGCGGAACTCGGAGAGCTTGCCCTCGATAAAACCGAGCGTCAGCTTGCTCGAGAAGATGGGCACCTTGTTGTTGAGGTCCTGCAGCAGGTACGGAAGCGAACCGGTGTGGTCCTCGTGGCCGTGGGTGACGACGATGCCGCGGAGCTTCTCCTCGTTCTCCAGGACATAGGTGTAGTCGGGAAGCACCAGGTCGATACCGGGCTGGGAGTCGTCGGGGAACATGAGGCCGGCGTCGACGAGCACCATGTCGTCGCCGCACTCGAAGACCGTCATGTTCTTGCCGATGCCGTCAAGGCCGCCGAGCGGAATGATCTTCAAGGGAGATGATTTTTTAGCTGCCATAGGTTCGTGTGGTTTCCTTTCTTCGAAACGGGTCTGGAACAACCGACGGGGCGCTTCTGGCAAACCGACCGCCGGGAACGTACAAACATGCACCATAGAGTCGATGCAGTAGCCACAGTATGATACCCATTTGCCCACCAACAGACCACCCATGCATCAAAGCCCCATCTGAACCTGTGTATCCCGCCGGTCTGGGCTCAGCGGCCCCGGCACGGGCTAAGTTTCCTGCTCTACAGTCCTGCTCACGACGGAGGCCACATTAAGTGGCCTCCTGTTCGTGCGGAACTCGCGATAAACTTAGCCCGTGCCGGGGCCGCTGAGACCAGACCTGCCAATAAAGGACAGGTTTATTTAAGTAGGTTTTATCTGAGGAAATGCTGCTACGTCTATCTACAGATCTGAAATCTGACTACTGAATAGACTGTCTAACTCAATAGCGAGCGGCACTAACCAGCCCTTTTGCTTGCGCCCGGGAGGGACGCATATGAAGTTTATCGCGAGTTCCGCACGCAAAGGAAAGCACTTAATGTGCTTTCCGTCTTGCGCAGGACTGTAGAGCAGGAAACTTCATATGCGGCCCTCCCGGGCGCAAGCAAAAGGGCGACCCCTGTCCGGAGTCGCCCTTGTTGAGCTGCTTATGTTTAGCTGTTACTCGGCGTCGTGGTGACGGCGGGGCTTGCGGCCTCCGTTGTCGCCGGGACGGCGCGGACGGTCGCTGCGCTCGGAGCGCTCGCGACGCGGACGCTCACGGCGCTGGAAGTGCTCGCCATCGCCCTCGGAGGAACCCTCAGAGCGAGCCGGGGCCTCGGGCTTGTCGAGACGATCAAGCGAGATCTTGCCGCGATCGTCGACCTCGATGACGACGATCTTGACCTCGTCGCCCACGTTGAGAACGTCCTCGACCTTCTCCACGCGGCCCTTGGCGACGCGGGAGATGTGCAGCAGGCCGTCCTTGCCAGGCAGCAGGTTGACGAAGGCGCCGAAGGGCTGGATGGAGACCACGCGACCGGTGTACTCCTCGCCCGGCTCGGGAACCTTGATGATGAGCTTGATGCGCTCGACGGCCTGGTCGACGGACTCGCCGGTGCCGCCGACAAAGACGGTGCCGTCCTCCTGGATGTCGACCGAAGCGCCGGTCTCGTCCTGGATACCGCGGATGACCTTGCCGCCGGAGCCAATGACGTCGCGAATCTTATCGGTAGGAACCTGGATGGAGACGATGCGCGGAGCGGTGCTGCGTGTGGTGTGGCGCGGCTCGGGAATCACATCGAGCATCTTCTGCAGGATGAAGGCGCGACCCTCCTTGGCCTGCTGCAGGGCGCGGGCCAGGATGTCGAAGGTTAGGCCGGTGGCCTTGTTATCCATCTGCAGGGCGGTGATGCCCTCGGTGGTGCCGGTGACCTTAAAGTCCATGTCGCCCAAGAAGTCCTCGAGACCCTGGATATCGGACAGGACCACGGTCTTTCCCTCCTCCTGGATCAGACCCATGGCGATACCGGAGACCGGGCGCTTAATGGGCACGCCGCCGTCCATAAGGGCGAGCGTGGAGCCGCAGGTCGAAGCCATCGAAGAGGAGCCGTTGGACTCCATGACCTCGGAGACGACGCGGATGGCGTAGGGGAACTCGTTCTCGTCGGGGAGCACCGGGAGCAGAGCGCGCTCGGCAAGGTTGCCGTGACCGATCTCGCGACGCTTGGGGCTGCCCATGCGGCCGGTCTCGCCGGTGCAGAACGGCGGGAAGTTATAGTGGTGCATATAGCGCTTGCCCTCGGTGGGCTCGATGGTATCCAGACGCTGGCCCTCGTTGAGCATGCCGAGCGACAGGACGGAGAGCACCTGGGTCTGGCCACGCTGGAACAGACCGGAGCCGTGAACGAGCGGCAGGTAGTTATCCTTCACCATGATGGGACGGATCTCGTCTGCAGCACGGCCATCGACGCGCTCGCCAGTCTCGACGACCATGGTGCGCATGGCCTTCTTCTCGAGCTTCTTGAGCGCCACGGGGATCTCGCGCTCCCAAGCGGCCTGCTCCTCCTCGGTAAACTCGGCGCGGATGGACTCCTTCAGAGCCTCGACCTTACCGATACGAGAGAGCTTGTCGGCGTCGCGAAGGGCAACTGCCATCTCGTCGTAGTGGGCAAAGATGCGCTCCTGGACCTCCTCGACGGGCTGGTCGAGCGGGTACTCCTTCTTGACGATGGGGCCGTTGACCTGCTCCCACTCGGCGACGAACTCGTCCTGGGCCTGGCAGAAGGCAGCAAGGGCCTCCTGGCCAAACTTCATGGCGGCGAGCATGTCGTCCTCGGAGATCTCCTCGGCGCCGGCCTCGACCATCGAGATGAAGTCGGCAGAGCCGCCCAGCTCCAGGTCCAGATCGGAGTTCTCGCGCTCCTCGTAGGTGGGGTTGACGATAAACTCGCCAGTCTCCACGTTACGGCCGATGCGCACGCAGGCAAGCGGGCCCTCGAAGGGCACGCCACCGAGCGTCATGGCCAGGGAAGCACCCATGACGTTGATGACGTCGAAGGGGTTGACCTGGTCGGCGACGAGCGAGGTGGCGACGATGTGCACCTCGTTGCGGAAGCCGTCCGGGAAACTCGGGCGGATCGGACGGTCGATCATGCGCGCGGTGAGCGTGGCCTTCTCGCTGGGACGGCCCTCACGCTTGAGGTAACCACCCGGGATGCGGCCAGCGGCGTACATCTTCTCGTTGAAGTCGACGGTCAGCGGGAAGAAGTCGTAGTTCTTGCGCTCCTTGGAGACGACCACGGTGTCGAGCATCGTGGTGTCGCCCTGCTTGACCAGGCAGGCGCCGGTGGCCTGCTTGGCAAGCTCGCCCGACTCAAAGGTGTAGGTCTTGCCGTACAGCTCAAAGGTCTTGGATACGAGTGTCATTGTTCTCCTTTACCCCACAGGCCCCTTGCCTGCGGGCTTCTCATGTGACGCGGGCCCCCTGCCCCCGCCACGCTTCAGAGCGTGATTGTTCGCGCCCTTACACAAAAAGAGCGCCCCGCTGCGCAGGACGCTCTTAGCATGTACAAATCCTTACTGGATGTTGTCGCGGATGCCCAGAGCCTTGATGAGCTCACGGTACTCGACGATGTCGTTCTTCTTAATGTAGGAGAGAAGACGACGACGACGGCCGACGAGCATGAGCAGGCCACGACGGGTGTGGAAGTCCTTCTGGTGGGACTTCATGTGCTCGGTCAGCTCCTTGATGCGCTCGGACAGGATGGCGACCTGAACCTTGGGGTTGCCGGTGTCGACCGGGGTGTTACCGAACTGGGCAGTCAGCTCCGCCTTGCGCTCTTTGGAAACAGTCATTGTTTCACCTTTCGTTTCTTGTCGCCCTCGGGCGACGCTATTCGCCTCGGACTGGGAAGCCGCCGGTGGAGCGAGCATCCAAGATCGAGGTACCAACAGGTCGGTATGTTACCACAAGCAGCCCACGCCTGCGCATCATCACCGACCCAACATGAATTCCATCGCACGGAGGCGCTGATCGGTATGAGTTGCCGCCCAGACATGCGAAAGCCCCAACAAAAAAGCGGCAGTATGGGGATCAACCCTCTCGGCCATGAGCGCATCGAAGGTCATGGACATGAGGGCGCGCAGCCACGCGACCTCACCGGTCGACACCAGCTCGGCACCCGGAACGCTCGACGCACACGACCCGCACATGAGACCGCCCGCCTGGGGCGAAAAATACGACAGCATGGGGTCTCCGCACAGCACGCAGGCCGAAAAATCGGGTCGGTAGCCAACGTGCGACAGCAGCTTAAACACATATGCCGCCACAAGTAGATCCATGTGCGCCGTGTCGAGCCCGCTGCCCACCAGGGCAAGCGCTCGCTGCGTGATGGCAAAGGTAAACGGGTCCTCGGCGTCCTCAAACGAGCACACGCGCGCGACCTCGGCGATTGCGCTTGCGGCGCAAGTCGTCTCGTAATCGGGCGCTGCGCCGAGCGGCGCCTCCATAAGCTCGGCCTGCGAAACCACGTCAAACGACCGTCCATGCGCGAGCAGCATATCGACGGTACAGAACAGCTCGCAGCGCGCAGCCAGGCGCCCACCGGGTTTGCGGGCGCCCTTTGCCACGGCGCGAACCTGCCGACCCCGTTCGTCAAGCATCGTCAGGATCAGGTCCGTCTCTTTGAGCTTCGTCTTGTCGAGGACGAGCGCCTTCGTGCGATATGTCCGGGAGCCTGCCATGCGCGCCGCGCGTCCTTAGTCCTCGGCGTTGTAGCCAAAGCGGCGAATCTGGGCCTCGTCGTCACGCCAGCCGGCCTTGACCTTCACGTCCAGCTCCAAAAAGACCTGCGTGCCAAAGATGCGCTCAAGATCGCGGCGAGCGTCGATACCGATATGTTTGATCATCTCGCCGCCCTTGCCGATGATGATGCCCTTTTGGCCCTCGCGCTCGACGTAAATGGTAGCGTGCACGCGCAGCACCTTCTTGGTCTGCTCGAGCGCATCGCAGATCACGCCAACGGAGTGCGGGATCTCATCACGGGTGCGGCGCAAGACCTTCTCGCGCACAAACTCGGCAACGAGCGTCTCATCGGAAGCGTCGGTACCCATGTCCTCGGGGAACCAACGCGGACCCTCGGGCAAAAAGTGCGCAACGGTCTCGATAAAGGCATCGACGTTGAAGTTCTTGACCGACGACGTCACGATCTCGTCGTCATATTCCATAAGCTCGTGGGCGGCCTTAAGCTGCTCCATGACCTGTGCGGGGTCGGCCTCATCGGCCTTGGTGAGCACCAGGACCTTCTTGGAACGGGCATTCTTGACGCGCTCGGCAACCCAGGCGTCTCCCCTGCCGATCGGCTTGGTGGCATCAATCAAAAACGCGACGACATCGACATCGTTCAGCTCGAACAGCGCGCTCTTGTTGAGCTCGGACCCCAGGCCGTCCTTGGGCTTGTGAATACCCGGGGTATCGACAAAGACCAGCTGGTAGCCGGGGCGATTGACGACGGCGCGCATGCGACGGCGGGTGGTCTGGGCCACCGGCGAGGTGATGGCAACCTTTTTGCCATAGCAGGCGTTGAGCAGCGTGGACTTACCGGCGTTGGGACGGCCGACCAGGGCCACGAAGCCGCTGCGAAAACCGGGTTCCACGTCGCCAAAACCCGCGAGGCTCTCATCCTCGTCGCACAGGGCGTCGAGCTCCTCGTCGCTCATGCCCTCAAACGGATCGAATTCCTCGACATCCTCGCAATCCTCGGTCGCTTCGGCATCCACCGCATCCAGGGACTCGTCGTCCAGAGTTTCATCGAAAGGCTGCATATTGTCGGACATGAAAATCCCTTTCTAAATAAAGTCGAGCGCGTGGGCAAATACCAGCAATCCCACAATCGCGGCGGTGATGGAAAGTACGTATACGGAGGCGGCGGCGATATCCTTCGCACGCTTTGCCAGCGGATGGAGCTCCTGGGTCGCCAGGTCGACGATCGCCTCCATGGCGGTGTTGCACAGCTCGCCGTGAATCACCAAGCCACAGCAGATGATAACCGTGGCCCACTCGGCAATGTCGAGCCCCACGATGCAGCCGGCAATGACGGTGCACACGCCCGCCACGAGCATGACCTTAATGTTGCGCTCGGTCTTAACGGCGGTGACGAAGCCCTCCATGGCGTAGGAGAACGACTTTAAGAAGGACGGATGGTCCTTGTTCGATCCGGGAATCATAGACGGCTCCTAGTCGTGGGCGTGGTTGGTGATGGGGCCGACGTGGACCAGCTTGGGGTCCTCGCCGCGCTCGAGCGCCAGATCGCGCAAGATGGCGTCCTCGCGGGCCTCCATGACCTCGGCCTCGTCGTCCTCGATATGGTCATACCCCAGCAGGTGCAGCATGCCATGCACGAGCATCAGGCGGCACTCGTCGGTAGGGCTATTACCAAAGCCGGGGGCCTGGCGGGCAATGACCTCCGGGGCCAGGATAATATCGCCGAGCTCGAGCGTCTCGTCGGCGGGAATATCCTCGTCAAAGGCCGAGTCGCACTCAAACGAGAGGACATCGGTGGTACGGTCGATACCGCGCCACTCGTGGTTGAGCTCGTGCATCTCGTCCTCATCGACATACGAAAGGGAAATCTCAACTTCACGCTCAACGCCCTCGGCGGCAAGCACGACCTCGCAGATGTGCTCTACCTCCTGCGCGTCGAGCAGCGTATCGAGCTCGGCATCGTTGCTGATCAATACACTCAACGGGACTCCTTTCGGTCGTGCACGCGCTTATCGCGCACATCATCATAAGCATCGTATGCCTCGACGATACGCCCCACCAAGGCATGGCGCACCACGTCGGCACGCTCGAGGTGAGAAAATGCGACATCGTCGACACGGCCTAAAATCCGCTCAACGTCGGCAAGACCGCCGCGACGACCCACCAGGTCGCGCTGACTCAGGTCGCCGGTAATCACAAACTTGGAGTTAAAACCCAGGCGCGTCAGGAACATCTTCATCTGCTCGGGCGTGGTATTTTGCGCCTCGTCGAGCACCACGAAGGCATCGCTCAGCGTGCGGCCGCGCATGTAGGCAAGCGGGGCGATCTCAATCACGCCGCGCTCCATGAGCTCATCGGTGCGCTCGCGATCCATCATGTCAAAAAGGGCGTCGTAGAGCGGACGCATGTAGGGGTCAATCTTTTCCTCGAGGGTACCGGGCAAAAAGCCCAGATTCTCCCCCGCCTCGACAACCGGACGCGTCAAGATCAGACGGCCCACCTCGTGACGCTTGAGCGCGGCAACGGCGAGCGCCATGGCCAGATAGGTCTTACCGGTACCGGCGGGACCAAGGCCAAACGTGATGGTATGCGAGCGGATGGCATCCACGTAGCGCTTTTGGCCGAGCGTCTTGGGGCGAATGGCACGACCGCGATACGAAAGCAGCACATCATCGCGAAGCGACGTAGCCTCGTGCTCACCGTCGCGCAAGACGGCCAGGCAGCGAGAAACATCGTCGGCAGACAGCGTGCGTCCGGCGGCCGCCTCGCGAAAAGTATGGTCGAAAAAACGCGCCACGAGCTCGACCTCGTCCGGGTCACCGCTCACGGCGATGCTGTCGCCACGGACGACCACATGGGCACGAGCCAAACTCTCGAGTGCACGAAGGACACCGTCGCCGGCGCCCAAAACGCGCGAGGGGTCAATACCCTCGGGAACGGTAAGTCTAATCTTAGAGGCTTCCATGAACCTCCCTGCGTGCATGGACCAAGCCGGAATCATCGACTCCGATGATAGCAACATCGAGCAGGCACGGGGCTGTGAGTCCACAGGTATCGTCAAGACGGGCATGATGGAACGAACCGAGCGTCAGGTTGTCGCCATACTCAAGCACGGCACGCTCGACGGTTCCCACGCGACGGCGAGCGTCGGCAATGGCGAGTTCCTGCGCCGCGGCCCTCATGCGGCGGCTACGCTCGGCCATAACCTCGGGCGGCACCTGGTCGGGCATATCGGCAGCAAGGGTACCGGGACGCTTGCTGTAGCGGAACACGTGCATACGCGAAAAGCCCACACGGCGGCACAGTGCCAGCGACTCCTCAAACTCCTCGTCCGTCTCACCGGGAAAACCGACGATGACATCGCACGAAAGGGACACCTGAGGCAAGTTGGTGCGAATCATGCGCACCGTTTCCTCGAAGGCCTCGGCGCTATAGGGACGGCCCATGCGATGCAGTGTCCTGGTGCAGCCGGACTGCACGGGCAGGTGTAAAAACGGGGCGATGCGCTTCGGATAGCGCGCCATGACCTTAAGCAGGGACTCGGAGATATCCATGGGCTCGACCGAGGAAATGCGCACATGCGGAATGGACGTGCGCTCCATGATCGCCTCGAGCAGCTCATCGATCTCGACGTGTTCATCAGTCGCGCTCTTGCCATCGTAGGCGCCCAGGTTCACACCCGTCAGCACCACCTCGGGCACGCCGGCCTCCTGTGCCTCGCGAACTTGCTCGAGCACGGACTCGACCGGCACGGAGCGCTCGGGGCCGCGGGCCTTCCACACAATGCAATAGGTGCAACGATGGTTGCAGCCGTCCTGGATCTTCACGCCCAGACGCGAGCGACCGAGCGCGTCGACAACCTCGCCGTCGCTGCAGGCGGGAACGTCATCGGACTCAACGCCCAGCACCTCACAGACGCGTTCGGCGACATCGATCTTGGACGGCTCGGCGATCACGCGGTCCGAGAGCTCCAGCAGCTCCTCGGGATGCAGATTGACCACGCATCCGGTCACGACCACATAGGGCTCGTTTGGATAGGCCAGCGCATGGCGAACGGCCTTACGGGTCTTGGCCTCGGCCTCGCCCGTAACGGCACAGGTGTTAATGACGATCAGCTCAGCATCCTGAGGCTCCACCATCGCAAAGCCCAGGCGCATTAGATCGGCAGTGATACGGTCGGACTCAACCCGGTTGACACGGCAGCCGAGGTTGACGACAGAGATATGAGGTGCGAGCACGCGGGCTCCTTAATCGAGGATGTCGTCGAGGGCACTCTTGATACGGTCGGTCACCGACTTCTTACCGGATGCGACGTCATCGCCCATCTCGTCGGCAAAGGCGCGAAGCAGCTCGCGCTGCTTATTGGAAAGGTTCGTGGGGACGACCACACGCAGCTGCACGATCAGACGACCGCGCGAACCGCCACCGCCGATACGCGGCATGCCGTAATTGTTGACGCTCACGGTGTCGCCGTACTGGGCGCCAGCGGGGACGCACACCTTGACGACCTCGTCAGGCATAATGCCCTCGACCTCGATCTCGCATCCGAGCGCAGCCTGCGCAATCGAGATATCGCTCACGAGGTACAGGTCATCGCCGTTGCGCTTAAAACGCTCGTGGTCGGCGACGCGCACGTTGACGATCAGGTCGCCCGACGGCTCGCCGCGAAGGCCGGCCTCGCCAAAACCGCTCACGCGCAGCTGGCGACCGGTCGAAACGCCGGCGGGAATATCGATATCGATCTTTTCGTGCGAAGGCGTGCGGCCCTGACCGTCACAGGTCTCGCAGGGATGGTCGATGACCGTGCCTTCGCCGTGGCAGTCGGGACAGGGCGAAGAGGACTGAACCTGGCCCAGGAAAGAACGCTGGACCGTCGTCACATAGCCCGTGCCGTGGCAGCGGCTGCACTGCTTTTCCTGTGCGCCCTCGGCCCTACCGGTGCCGTTGCAATCCTCGCAGGGGGCAAGGCGGTCATAGCTGATCGTCTTTTTGCAACCGAGTGCCGCCTCCTCAAGGGTCACCGAAAGGGAGATGGCCATATCGCGGCCGCGACGACGCTCACGGCGATTTCGGGCGCCACCGCCGGCACCGCCGCCAAAGAACGACGAGAAGAGGTCGTCCATGCCCATGCCACCAAAGATATCGTTGATGTCGACATAGCCAGAGCCACCGGGGCCGTCCGCGGTGCCGTAACGGTCGTAGTTAGCACGCTTCTGCTCGTCGGAAAGAACGGAATACGCCTCGTTGAGCTCTTTGAACTTGGCCTCGGCCTCGGGGTCGTCCGAAACGTCCGGGTGTACGGTACGGGCCTTCTTTAGAAACGCGCGCTTAATCGTCCGCGCGTCGGCATCCTTGTCGACGCCAAGTACCTCGTAGTAATCCCTATTTTCCGACACGACCGAATCCTTCCGACTTTCATTATTGTCACAGTGCGTCCTATACCCAAGCTGGGCCGGCCGCAAACAGAGGGGTTGATGTTATTGCATTGCGTAGGGCGAAAGCATGGCACGTTGCGAGCAGCTCGCAAACCAAACCGACACGAGCGCAAACATAAATCCGTTGGCAAAACCGTTGGCAAACTGCATCGCGCCGCGCTTCCACCACAGCAGGCTGCGGTGCAGCACGCCGTCCGAGACCACCATGAACAGGCCCATGGCAAACGGAATAAAGCACATCACGGCAAAGGCCGAGAACACGCCCGAGATGGCCGACAGCACCAAAAACGGCGCCACGATGCCCATCAGGTAAAAACCGGTACGGGCCTTGCCCTCCAGACGCTCGGCCTCGACATGAGCGCGGCCGACCAGATCGCCACCCGAGGCACCGTTGGTGCCGGCGTGACCCATGCCGCCAATGCGGACCTCGTCGCCATCGTGCGTACCGGCAGGAAACTCAATCGTCTGCTCGGAGGTCACACGGACACGGCCGCTGCCGCCGCAATCGGGGCAGGGGTCGGCGACGACCTTACCGGAACCGCCGCACTCGGGGCAGACCGACTGAAACGTGCCGGCACCGAACAGGAAGGACAGGTCGACATCGATGTGGCCGCGACCACCGCAGCTCGGACAGGTATGTGCATGCTCGGACGAAACAGAACCCGAGCCGCCACAGTGGCCACAGGTATCGAAGCGCGTATAGCGGACGGTCTTGCGGGCACCGCCCTTGGCCTCCTTAGCGTCGAGCTTGATATCGACGACCACGTTGGCGCCGTTCTCGGGATTATAGGCAGCCTGCCCGCGACGCGGCTGGCCCCAGGCGCCACCAAAGGGAAAGCCGCCCTCAAAGGGATTGCCATAGCCTGCGCTGCCGGCGTAGCCGCCGCCATAGGGCGAAGCCGTAGGAGCGCCGGCGAAGGGGTTGCCCGAGCGCATGGCGTCGTAGCGCGCACGCTTCTGCTCGTCCGAAAGCACGGCGTAGGCCTCGGAAACCTCTTTAAACTTTTCCTCGGCATCAGGTTCTTTGTTGACGTCCGGATGGAGCTTGCGGGCCTTTTGCTGGAAGGCCTTCTGTATATCACGCGAGGTGGCGTCCTTGGAGACACCCAAAATCTCGTAGTAATCTTTTTCGTTCATCGTCGCCATGCGCGGCAACCTCCTGCTCACAGCAGCGTATATATTGCGGTAATTCTACCCGAGCGGCCTAAGCTAGACCCCAAAACAGCTCGAACAGCACATTTCCATCGAGCCAGCCCAAGTGGGTGGGCGCTAAACGGGCGTGGGCACGACCTGCGATAACGTCTTTCGAGGCGACGCACCCCGCATGCCCCTCGACATAATCGGGCACCCAAGTGGCAAGACCCAACTCGAGCGCACGGTCACAGGCCGCCACCAGCTCGTCTGCAGCGATCACGCTTGCCGAGCGAACCAACAGATCGGGCCCAATGCCACGCGTCATGCGGCAGGCGAGCATCAAATCCTCGGCCGCAGCCTCGCGCTGCGACAGATACTCGGCATCAAACGTCGTCGCGGCGTCGTCGCGTTGCACCAAGCGCACGCGATACGCATCGCCGCGAGCAGGCACGTCGGGAAACAGCCCGGCCAAGCGATCGAAATCCTCGGCGTCGAGCATACCGGCGGCAGAGCGGCCCAAGCCCAGATAGCCCCGTCCTGTCCAATAGGCAATGTTGTGGGCACACTCATGTCCGTCGAGCGCGTAGCTTGCCACCTCATACGGGTGATAGCCGGCCGCACCCAGGCACTCACGCGCCGCGTCCATGCACGCAGCCTGAAAATCCTCGTCGGGCTCGAGCGACTCGTCGCGACACGCCATGTGGTAGAGCGGCGTGCCCTCCTCGAGCGTGAGCGGGTACACCGACACATGATGCGGCGCCGCCGCCAGCACGCCATCGAGCGTGCGTTGCCAGCTTACGGCGGTCTGCCCGGGAAGTCCGCACATCAGGTCGCAGGACACATCGAGCCCAGCGTCCTTAACCGTCGTGATGGCAGCGAGCGCCCGATCGGCATCGTGAATACGGCCAATCGCAGCAAGCTCGGCGTTGTCAAGGGTTTGAACTCCCAGAGAGACGCGTGTGACACCGACCTTGGCAAGCGCAGTGGCAAGCCCGGCGGTCAACGACTCGGGATTGGCCTCGCAGGTAAACTCAACGGGCTTGCACCACATGCAAATACGCCGGGCAAGCTCCACCAGACGCTCTCCTGCCAGCGACGGCGTACCGCCGCCAACATAGACGGTGCGGACCTGCGCAAGCGCGCCTGCGTCGCCAAAGGCATCGAGGCGCGCATACAGTTGCTCAAAATAGACATCGAGCGCAGCGCTCAGGTCGCACGGAGCAAAACTGCGCGAGTCAAAGTCGCAGTACCGGCACTTTTGGGCGCAAAACGGCACGTGCATGTACAGCGCGGTAACGGCCACCCTTAGGCCTCCAGCGGATGCGCGGGCACCGACTCGCCGGCGGCAAGTGCGGCCTCGCAGGCCACCACATCGCGCTCGATATCATCGACCAATGCCATGAACTCCTCGTACGTGGAGCAGCGCACCACCTTGGCGCGCCAGGCCGCAGCATGGGGCATGCCCTTTAAATACCAACTCGCGTACGTACGGGCACGCGACATGAGCGGCAACAGCTCGTGCGTGAGCGTCAGGTGCTCGCGCAGGGCGCCCAGTCGCTCGACCGAGCTACGCACCGGTACCGGCGTGCCATCGAGCGCAAGGGCGCGGGCATCGCCGAACACCCAGGGGTTACCATAGATACCGCGCGCGATGAACACCGCGCTGGCACCCGAGCTTTGCAGATGCTCCGCGGCATCCTCGGCCGAGAAAACATCGCCCGAACCGATAACGGGAATCTCGACGGCGTCGGCCACCTCATCGACGACCGACCAATCGGCCTGGCCCGTATAGAGCTGCGTGGCACAGCGACCATGTACCGCCACCGCAGCGGCCCCTGCCCCCTCGAGCATCTGGGCAAACGTCGCGGCATTGCGCTCCTCGGCATAAAAGCCTTTGCGAATCTTGACGGTCACGGGCACGTGCGCCGCGCCGACCGCCGCCTCGACGATCTGCTCGGCCAGCTCGGGCGTACGCATAAGCGCCGAGCCCTCGCCCTTGGTGACGACCTTGCGAGCCGGGCAGGCCATGTTGATGTCGATCAGCGACAGGCGATCGCCCACACGTTCCTCGACGGCGGCGACAGCGCTCGCAAACTGATCGGGCTTAGAGCCAAAGAGCTGCACGCAGATCTGCTGTTCCTCATCGGCCGGCAGCACCAGGCGCCACGTCTTGTTGCTGGCATAGGCAAGGCCCGCCACGCTCACCATCTCGCTATAGGCAAGACGGGCACCGCGGCGGCGGCACATGATGCGGTAGGCGGGGTCGGTCACGCCAGCCATGGGAGCCATAAGGAACGGCTGCTCGGCATAGGCACCCAGCAGCCGCGTACTATATTCAGAAAGCGCCATGGAACCTACTCGTCCACCTTGAGGATCGCCATAAAGGCCTCCTGCGGGACCTCGACCGAACCGATGGCCTTCATGCGCTTCTTGCCCTCTTTCTGCTTCTCGAGCAGCTTGCGCTTACGCGAGATATCGCCGCCGTAGCACTTAGCAAGAACGTCCTTGCGACGCGCTTTGACGGTGGAACGGGCGATAATCTTGTTACCGATGGCACCCTGAATAGGCACCTCGAACAGCTGGCGCGGGATGATTTCCTTGAGCTTGTCGCACAGACCGCGGGCCAGGCCATAGGCCTTGTCCTTGTGCACGATAAACGAAAGCGCATCCACCTCGTCGCCCGAAAGCAGGATATCGAGCTTGACGAGCTCGGAAGGACGATACTCGTTAAACTCATAGTCGAGCGAGGCATATCCCTTGGTACGGCTCTTGAGCTGATCAAAAAAGTCCAGGATGAGCTCCGCGAGCGGCATGTCGAAGCGCATCTCGACCGATTTGCTCGTGAGATGGATCATGTCGGTCGTAATGCCGCGGTGCTCGATAGCGAGCTGCATGACAGCGCCCGTATACTCGGGCGGGCAGATAATTTTGGCCTTGAGGTAGGGCTCCTCGATGCGCTCGATGCGCGTAGCCTCGGGCAGATCCTGCGGGCTGCGGACATCAATCATCTCGCCGTCGGTCTTGTAGACGTGGTAGTCCACCGAGGGGCTCGTGGCAATCAGATCCAGATTGAACTCGCGCTCCAGGCGCTCCTTGACGACCTCCATATGCAGCAGGCCCAAGAAGCCCACGCGGAAACCAAAGCCGAGAGCCACCGAGGTCTCGGGCTCCCACACCAACGACGGGTCGTTGACGTGCAGCTTATCGAGCGCGTCACGCAGGTTCTCGTAGTCCTTGTTATCGATCGGGAACAGGCCCGTATAGACCATGGGCTTGGCCTCGCGGTAGCCGGGAAGCGGCTCGGGGCAGGGATTCGACGCCCACGTGAGGGTATCGCCCACGCGAACGGCTTCGGGGTCCTTCACGCCCGTGACCACGTATCCGACCTCGCCGACCGTGAGCGCGTCGACCGGGGTCTCGGCGGGACGCTTGACGCCCACGCCATCGACCAAAAAGTCGCCCTTTGCCTGCATCATGCGCAGGGTATCGCCCTTTTTGATGGAACCGTCAAAGACGCGCACCGTGGCGACGACGCCGCGGTACTCATCGAAGTACGAATCCAGAATAAGTGCCTTGAGAGGGCCATTTGCATCGCCCTTGGGAGGCGAGATCAAAAAGACGATGGACTCCAGCAGATCGTGGATGCCCTCGCCGGTTTTGCCCGACACGCACACGGCATCGTCAGCGGGAATGGCCAGATCGTCTTCGATCTCGGTCTTGACCTCGTCGGGGTGAGCCGAAGGAAGGTCGATTTTGTTGATGGCCGGAACAATGTCCAAGTTGGCGTTCATGGCGAGCGTCGCGTTGGAAACGGTCTGCGCCTCGACACCCTGAGTGGCGTCCACGACGAGCACCGCACCCTCGCAAGCGGCAAGCGAACGCGAGACCTCATAGGTGAAGTCCACATGGCCCGGCGTATCGATCAGGTTGAACTGATACGTCTCGCCGTCGTCGGCGTCATAGGAGACGCGAACGGCGTTGGACTTGATCGTGATGCCGCGCTCGCGCTCGATATCCATGGTGTCGAGCAGCTGCGACTCCATGTCGCGCTCGTCGACGGTATGGGTGAGCTCGAGGATGCGGTCACTGATCGTGGACTTGCCATGGTCGATGTGCGCAACGATCGAGAAGTTGCGGATGTGGGAAATGTCAATTGAAGTATTCATGCGGACTATCTTACCCGAGCGGTACAAAAAATGGAGCCTGTTCCATAAAACAGGCTCCATTTATGCGCGTAATCTGTGTGGTGTGAAATTTACAACTTAGGCGTTGATGCTGTTCACGAGCTTGGCAAGACCGGACTTGCGGTTGGAAGCCTGGTTCTTGTGGATAACATGCTTGGCGGCAGCCATGTCGAGACGCTTGGTGACGGTCTTGAGGGCAGCCTGGGCCTTCTCGGCGTCGCCCTCGGCGACGGCGGACTGGACGTGCTTGGTCAGCGTCTTGAGCTCGGACTTGACAGCCTTGTTACGCATGCGAGCTGCCTCATTGGTGCGGATACGCTTCTTCTGAGACTTGATGTTTGCCACTTCTGGAGTTCCTTTCGAGTTCCTTGCAAAAAATGTATGACACCTCTGAGACACGGTGAGGTCATGCAAGCGCCTACTATAGCACGCTCCCCCTCAAAGGGATAGAACGAATTTGTCAAATAGGCAGGTATCATCACGATTTTCTCAAGATGTTCGTAATCCAGAGCAAAAGCGCGGTCTCCGAATCGGCAGAACCCTTCAGTGCGAGCTCCACATCGACCGCGCCCTCGAGCGCAGCGACAAGCTCCGCCATCGAAAAGCGGCGTGCCCAGGTCAGGTGATTTTTGACCTGCCAGGCCTGAAGCTTGAGTGTCGCGGCGAGCTCACGCCCCTGCCCACGAGAGTCGAGCGCCTTGGCGACGATCAACTCGCGGATGCGACCGCATAGCAGCGTGTAGGTCCACACGTAGCTCTTGGCGGGCAGTAGATTGAAGAGCTCAAGCGAGCGGCGCATGTCACGGGCCGAGACCGCATTGAGAAAGTCCCAGGGCTGGACTTCGGCCGTGCGCACGATCCAGCGCTCCACATCGGCAAGCTCAATTTGCGGCCCCTCGACCGTCTGGGCGAGCTTGGTCAAGTCGTTATCGAGCATGCGGGTGTTCTCGCCCGAGCGCGAAACGAGCTCCTCGGCGGCCGCCGTCGAGATGGACTTTCCGTGCTGCGTCGCCATCTGCTGCACGCGGCGCGGGAGCTCCCAGCGCTTGGTGCCCGAACAATCGATCACGGCCTTCTTGTCAATCTTGGCGATCGCCTTGTACAGGCGCGTGTTCTTGGCAAGCGAATCGGCGATTATGAGGCAAACCGTCGTGGGACTGGGACTCGCCAGATACTCGACAAGCGGCTCAGAGATCGCTTTGGCGAGTTTTGAGCAGCCGTCAAGGATTACCAGGCGAAACTCGCTGCCCATGGGAAAGGTGTTGAGCGATCCAATAATCGACTCGATATCGGGGTCTTTGGTCATATCGCGCTCGTCGAGGTTGAACTCGACCATGCCCGTCTTTTCCAGACGCGCCTTCATACGCGAGACGGCGTGGTCGCGTTTGACTCCATCGGTACCGACGATCAGATATGCCGGCAACAGACCGGTTTCGGACATCGCGCTCCCCTCCCGCAGGCTCTCGTGTTCGTACCGTGCCATTCTAGCCCACGGGTTGGTCCCGCGCTAACGGCAGCATCACGGTCGTTGGCATCGCATGGCAAAACCGGATACGGTCGGCAAGACGGTGATGTCTCCTTGTTCGATGGTGCATGCGAACGCACCACCCGCTTCCTTAACTGCATCGATGCAGGCATCCGACGGATGGCCGTAACGATTCCCCTCGCCGGCGCTCGCGATAGAGAACTCGGGCTTAAGCGTGCCCAGCAGGTCTGTGTCGACGGAAACTTTTGAGCCATGATGCCCCAGCTTGAGCACATCGATATCTCCCACCTCCTGTACAAACTCGCGCTCCTGATCGAGCTCGGCGTCACCAGTAAGGAGCACACGCAGGCTCTTGCCTTCCTGAGCGTAGGAGAGCAGCAAAACAAGAGAGTCCTCATTGCCCTCGCCATCCACCGTGTCAAACGGCCACATCACACGAGCCCGAAATGCGCCGATATCGACCGTGTCTCCGCGAGCCACCTGCCGATACGTTACACCCGGGCGATTCAGAACCTCAGTAGGCGCGCCGTCAAGTGCATCGGCCGCGACCGCAATGGTTCCAACCGAAAAACGATCGAGTACGTCGGGAAGACCGCCCCAATGGTCTTCATCCCAATGCGTCACGAAGACGGCGTCGATATGGTGGACGTTATTGCGAACCAACGCCGACACCACGCGGTCATCGAGCCCACAGTCGACGAGTGCCACGGCGCCACCCTGACGAACCAGAATCGCATCGGCCTGGCCAACATCGAGGACCGTTACCGAAGGCGGCGCACATCGATCCCAATAGACATACGGAACACCCGCTGCGAGCATTAAACACAGCAGCCCCGCTGCCATGCTCCGCGCGCGGGGGCATGGCCACCAGACCAAGAGGGCCACCAGCGCGAACGGCACCACATATACCAAGGGCGTATCGGGCGGCACGCTTACGGATGCGCCCGGAACGGCAGCAAAGAGCTGTTCAAAGAACAGCGCACAGCGGGCGACAATCATGGGCACCACGAGCGCCCCGTGACGCAGCAGCGGCACAAGCGAGCAGGGCACCAGCACAACCGATACAGCGAGCAGCACGCTTATCACCGGACCGATCACGGCATTTGCAAGTGGGGCAATGAGCGAAAACGTCTCAAATGCGGGAATCGTAACGGGAAGTGTCGCCAGCTGCGAGCACAGCGTGACAGACAAAACGCTGGCGACACCCGATGGCATGCCCAGCTCGCCCAAGGCGTAGGTGGCGTAGGGGCAAAAACAAAGGATGGCAAAGACACTGGCGCACGAAAGCTGAAAACCCATTTCGAACAATACCGTCGGACGCAGCAACACAAAGATTGCCATGGTGACGAACAGAGCCGAGAGGCCATGCCGACGACGCCCGGCGCCGTTGGCGACAAGCGACGCCGCCACCATGCAGCACGCGCGCACGGCCGAGGGCGAAGCGCCCGTAAAAACGGCATAGGCAGCGAGGGCCAGCACCAACAGCCCCCGCTGCAGCCCACGAGAGAGGCGTGTCTTTTGCAGGGCGCTCTCAATCACAAACCCCACGATGGCAAGATGACTACCCGAGACAGCGATAAGATGTGCGGTGCCCGTTACCGAAAACCAATCGCCCGCCGGCTGGGCACGCAGCTCGGCCGAGCGTCCGCAGACAACGCCGGCAATGAGCGAGCGCGCTGGATCGGTCGCGGGCGCGATAACGGCAAGGAGCTCGTTTCGAAGCCAAGACAACGGGCCTGGAGGGCCCTCGTCGATCGATACCAACCGGACGACTTTAACCTTTCGAAGCTCGCCCCGAAGCACGCGTGAGCGCCCATACGCATCATTCTCAAAGCGCGAAATTCGACCGATAGCACGTACATGCGAACCGACGCCGAGCTCAGGATCGCACGACAGCCATACCTGACCCAAATGCTTTTCGCCCGCAAACGCATCGCAGGTATAGGAGTACACACCGTCATTGATGGACGGATCGCCGTGCACAACAAACTCAAGACTGCTCGCAGCCCGATTATCCAGTGCCCTCGATGCGTGTAGCGCTCCTATCGCCCAAGCCGCGGACACGACCGCTCCCGCAACGAGGCCAAGGGCCGCGGCATACAGCCATCGCTTCCACCGCACAAGACGCATACAGGACCGTGCCAATACGATGCACGTCGCAGCCGCGAAGGGAATGGCCATAAGCAATGTGACGGGCGCCGCCCGCTCTCCCAGCAGCGCATCGGCCGCCATGTTAAGCACTAACCCACAGCTCGCACACAAGCCGGCACAAAGGGCTATCGCCCACGGCATCAATGGGCGCGGTGGCATCACATGCTCGCGCTCGGTCGCACTCATACGCAGATGCAATCTTTAATTTTGGCGAGTTTCTTCTCACCGATCCCCGATACGCGCATAAGGTCATCGACCGAGGCAAAGGCCCCGTTTTGCGTCCGTTCGTCGATAATTGACTGGGCCATAGAAGGCCCGATGCCCGAAAGCGTCTGCAGCTCCGCCGCACTTGCCGTATTGATATTCACAAGTCCCGACGAAGACCCTGTACCAGGGGTCGTGGAAGCACTGCTTTCGGCGGCGCCGACGGCCGCAGCCGTTTGTTGCTCCCCTACCGTCGGCACATAGATCTTTTGACCATCGGTGATCTTGGACGCACGGTTAAGAACCGTCACATCCGCCTCGGCCGTAAGCCCTCCGGCGGCATCAATCGCCTGGGACACCCGTGCTCCATCTTTAAGCCGGTACACGCCAGGCTTCACAACGGCGCCATCAACATCGACGTACACCTCGGCAGCAGAGGAGCTCTTGGCAGACGGCTCATCGGCATCGTCAGGAGAGGCATCCCCGGCCCCGCGCACATCCGAGGCGCTCGCCTCATCACTACGCTCAAACGATACGTCGCTGGAGTGACCACCAAAACCTGCCATCGCCAAGCCGCTCGCGGCGGCAATGACAACCAGGATCGCCACGACCATCGCCTTATGGCCGAGCAGCTTTTCTGCCCAGCGGTCCATCCGTTTAACCCGTTCGTGTTGCTCGCGCTGCGCCATAGCAAAAACCTCCCAACACCATCGTGTCAGGAAACGAACGCCGCAGCCTCCGCACGCCCACACCGGTTTTCGCGGTCAAACCAAAAGCTGACCAAAACCTTGCGGAAAAGTGCCCATTTATTCAGGCACACGTCGACAAATGAACCGTTTATCGCCTAATGCCCAGATAGAAAAAGACCGACGATGCAAAATCACCGCCGGTCTATACACAACATTATTCGTGATCTTGGTAAATCTCACGTGGAGCGAGCTCGGAATGTTTGCGTTTTAAGGTCTTAGGGGCCTTATACGTGTTGCTCTCGAAGTCGATATACTCGGTCTGCTTGAGCAAGCGCTCAATCATCTCCTCGTGATCGAACAGCTCCCACGCCTCATGCACGGCATCGAGTTTGGCGTGCGTCTCGGGGCGGCGCGGCATAAAGAGCGTGCAGCAATCGGGAGCGGCCTCGGTCGAGATATCGAAGGTACCGATTTCCTCGGCACGCGCGATGATCTCCTGCTTGTCCGAACCAATCAGCGGGCGGAACACGGGGATCTTGACGGCCTCGTTGACGGCCATGATGTTCTCGAGCGTCTGGGAAGCAACCTGACCGAGCGATTCACCGGTCACAATAGCCTTGGCGCCCTCGATATGCGCAATGCGCTCGGCAACCGAATACATAATGCGACGGTACATGATCACGCGCAGGTTGCTGGGGCAGGTCACCGAGATCTCACGCTGACAATCGCCAAACGGCACCACGTACAGGCGGCCGATCTGGACACCCGGCTCAAGCGCACGGATGATGTCCTGCACCAAATACTCGCTCGTGTCGGGCGTCTGCGGACGACCGGAGAAATGTACCGGCACGCACACCGCGCCGCGACGCGCGAGCATCCAGGTCGCTACCGGAGAATCGATACCCGACGACAGTAGCGTCACGACCTTGCCGGCAGATCCCACCGGCAGACCGCCCACGCCGCGCTCGGAGCGCGCGTACACATAAACGCTACCCTGGACCACCAGCACGTGCACCATTGCGTCGGGGTCGTGCATCTGGACCTTTTTATCGGGAAACGCCTCGCACAACACCTCTCCCACCTGACGATTGATATCAATCGAGGTGAGCTCGTAGTCGGTGTTCGAGCGCTTGGCATGCACCTTAAACGACTCAAAGGGACCAAACTCGCGCAGCGCCTTCACGGCGGCGGCGCAGTACTCCTGCGGGTCGCGGTTCGTGTGATATGCCAGGGACACGCGAGCAACGCCGGGGACGGTGCGAATGACGCGCGCCGCCTCGTCGGCCTGATGCTCGTTAAAGGTCACGAGGATATAACCGGAAATTCGAGACACGGCATTCACGGAAAAGGCGGCCAAGGCCGCCTTGATGTTATCCATGAGGATATGCTCAAAATGTGCGCGGTTCTTGCCCTTTAGTCCAACCTCGTGATAGTGGACCAGGCAGACGCGGGCTGCCATTTAGGCTTCAGCAACCTTATGGCCGAGTGCCTTCTCGTAACGGGCCTCGTCGTAGGAGATGTCGCCGTCGACAATCTCGTCCATAGCCATCGAGATGGTATCGGCGCCGGAAAGCGCAATAGTGATGTCATCGACATCCTGGACGGCGAGCACGCGGTTGTGCTGGCCACGCAACATGCTGTTAATGTCGCAGGCGCGCTTGGAGGCAAGCGAGGCGAGCAGGAAGCGGTTGTGATCGGTCTTCTCCAGAAGATCGTCAATGCAAGGCTTTACAACGGACACGGACCTCAGATCCTTTCATGCATATCGAGAACGCGAACGAGCTCATCGGTCGCGCGGTCGAGATCGTCATTCACCACGACGTCGTCGTAGCGGTCGGCAAGGGCAAGTTCATCGGCGGCGTTTGCCATACGCAGCTCAATCGTCTCGGGCGTCTCGGTACCGCGACCGACCAGACGCTCGCGGAGCACCTCGAGCGAAGGCGGCTTGATAAAGATCAACACGGCCTCGGGGAAACGCTCCTTGACCTGCAGGGCTCCCTGGACATCGATCTCCAAGATCAGAGACGAGCCAGAGGCGAGCTTGGATGTGACCTCGCTCACCAAGGTGCCGTAGCAGTTACCGTGGACCTCGGCCCACTCAACAAACTCACCGTTTGCCACGCGGCGGTCGAACTCCTCGCGCGTCAGGAAAAAGTAGTTGACGCCGTCGACCTCACCTTTGCGTGGTGCTCGCGTGGTAGCCGAAACCGTCAGGCCCAGGTTCGAGCGACGCTCGCGCACACGAGTGACGAGCGTGCCCTTGCCTGCACCTGACGGTCCAGAAATCACAAAGAGCTTTGAATCCTGAGCGCTCACTTATTTGGTCAGCTGCTCGAGGAGCTGCTCGCGCTGGCGGACGCCGAGGCCCTGGACGCGACGGGTAGCGGAGATGCCGAGCTCCTCCATGATCTTGGCGGCCTTGGCCTTGCCATAACCGGGGAGAGACTCGATGAGGGTGGAAACCTTCATGCGGGAAGCGATGGGGTCATCGGAGTTGAGCACGGACTCGAGGGACTTCTCGCCCTTCTTGATCTGCTCGCGAAGCTCAGCGCGGGCGTGACGTGCGGCGGCAGCCTTCTCAAGAGCCTGCTTGCGCTGCTCGTCGGTAAGCTGAGGGAGTGCCATTCGAACCTCCAAATAGTTGGGTTATATCTGATGCAATAATTGGCATTTTAGCACGTCAAACGCACTAAATGCCCAATCGACGGCACCATAGGTTAGACGATACCTGCGAAAAGTGCAATATACGGAGGTTAAAGTTGAGCCCCTGACCTGCGATTCCACACAAAGGATGGGAAAGTTTTCGCAGGCACAGGGGCTAATTTGTGCTAATGAGACCCAAAAGTGGTGACTTGAGGGAATCTTTTAGGCGACGTTTTCGACCAGCTCGGCAACGATAGCGTCAAAGGCGGCAACCGGGTCGTCGGCACCGGTGATGGGTCGGCCCACCACGATATGGCTCGCGCCGCGCTCGATAGCCTGAGAAGGCGTCGCCACACGGGACTGGTCACCAAGGGCGGCACCCACCGGACGAACGCCCGGAGTCACGATCAACGCGTCGGGGCCGAGCAGCTCGCGCATGTCATGGGCCTCCATCGGCGAGCACACGATGCCGTCGATACCGTTGGCCTGGGCAAGCTTTGCCAGGCGGGCGGCCTCCTCGGCCACGGGTGACTCGACGCCGATCTCAGCCAGCGAATCCTGGTTCATGCTCGTGAGCACGGTGATGGCGACGAGCTTGGCGCGGTCCTCGCGCGCCTCCTCGGCACCCTCACGGCACGCAGCGAGCATAGCACCAGAACCCAGGCCGTGGACCGAGAGCAGGTCGGCACCGGCAAGCGAGGCCGAACGGGCGGCACCGCGCACCTGATGCGGAATGTCATGGAACTTGAGGTCGAGGAAGACCTTAAAGCCCAGGTCCTTGAACGTCTTGACGATCTCGGGCCCCTCGGCGTAATAGAGCGTCATGCCCACCTTGAGCCAAGCGGCATGACCAGAAAGCTCGTGGGCGAGCTCGAGCGCACGCTCACGGTCGCAGTCGAGGGCGACGATAACGCGGTCGCGGGCGTCGGTCTCTAGCATTCGAAAGCACCTACCAGCTCGTTGATGTCCTTCACGCCCTGGGACTCCGCCCAGGCCTCGAGCTCGTGCGCGATCTTAATTGAGGCGCACGGATCGACGAAATTGGCCATGCCGACCGACACGCAGGTGGCGCCGGCCAGGATAAACTCGGCCGCATCCTCGCCCGTCATGACGCCGCCGACACCGTTGATGGGGATATCGACGGCCTGAGCGACCTCCCAGACCATGCGAACGGCGATGTGGTGGCACAGCGGACCCGAAAGGCCGCCCTTGGGCTTGGCCACACGGGACTTGCGGGTATGAACGTCAATGGCCATGCCCTGGATGGAGTTGATGACCGAAAGGCCGTCGGCTCCCGCGGCCTCGAGAGCCTTGGCAATCTCGGCGACGTTAACCGGCGCCATCTTCACGAACAGCGGCTTATCGGTCACCTTACGGCAGGCAGCCATAACGGCAGAGGCGCCCTCGGGCGAGGAGCCCATGGCGGCACCGCCGGCGGCAATATTGGGGCAGCTGACGTTGATCTCGTAGCCGGCAGCCCAGGGGCACAGCTCGACATACATCTCGAGCGCGCGCACAAACTCGTCAACGGAGTGGCCGGCGACCTGGCAGATGACCTGGCAACCGTCCTTGGAGAGCTGCTCGAGCCAGGGACCGGACTCACGGGCGAAGGCAGCCACGCCGGGGTTCTGAAGGCCCACGGAGTTGATCATGCCGCCCGGGATCTCGGCCATGCGGGGCGCGGGGTTGCCGGGCCAGGGCTCGGCAGCACAACCCTTGGTGGTGATGGCGCCCAGCTGGGAGACATCAAAGAAGTTCTGGAACTGCCAGCCGTAGCCAAAGGTACCGGCTGCGGTGTTGATGGGGTTCTGCATCTTGACGCCGCCGAAGTCGACGGCCATGTTCACGGTACCCACTAGAAGACCACCACCTTGGAAGCATCGAACACGGGGCCGCACATACAGGCGCCCTTCATACCGTCGACCGTCTCGACATTGCAGGTGTTGCAGGCACCAAAGCCACAGCTCATCATGCGCTCGAGCGAAACCTCGCAGTACGCACCGGCCTCGGCGGCAGCGGCGGCGACCTTCTTCATCATGACGGCGGGACCGCAGCTGGCCACGTAGTCGTAGCCGCCCTCGCCGAGCAGCTCGGCGGCAGGATCGGTGCAAAAACCGTGCGTGCCAAGCGAACCGTCGTCAGTGCAAACGCTGACCGTGTCGCACAAAGCGCGGAACTCATCGATGCCCACGGCCTTGGACGCGGTACCAAAGCCCAGGCACACGTCGACGGCCACACCCTGCTCGGCAAGCTTACCGGCAAGGCACAGCACGGGCGGAACGCCGATGCCGCCCGCCACGAGCAGCGCCTTCCTGGTGCCCTCGGGCACGAACCAGCCGCGGCCGCCAGGACCCAGCAGATTAGAGGTGGAGCCGGGGCCCATCTGCGACAGACGACGGGTGTCGTCGCCCACGACGGCGTACCACAGCTCGACGGTGCCGGCCTGGGCGTCGGCGCGATAGAAGCTCAGGGGCACGCGAAGCAGCGAGGACGCATCACCGGGCACGGCAATGTTCACAAACTGACCGGGCTTGAGCGCACTTGCAAGCTTGGGGGCCGAGATGACGAGCGAGAAGATGCCGTCGGCGATCTCCTGGTTCGAGACGACCTCGAAGTCGTGCATGCGTGCAGTGGAAGGTGTGGGCATAGACGCTCCAATCCCCCATGCGGTTGCATGGTCAAAACGAACAGAAAGCGCGGCACCGCAAGGGCGCCGCGCACATAAGCGATAAGGCAATGCTAGCAGATGCAGCCGTCGGCGAGCGTCTGCTTGCCGCCGACAAACACATCGGTGGCACGACCGGTGAGCGTGCGGCCGGCGAAACCGGAGTTCTCGGCGCGCGACTCGTAACCGTCCTCGCCGACCGTCCAGGTGGCGGACGCGTCGAACACGGTCAGATCGGCAACGGAGCCCGCCTTGACCTGAACCTGGTCGAGGCCCAGGATCTCACGCGGCTTGATGGCCATGAGCTCGACCATGCGGCCCATGCTCATCTTGCCCGTGTTGACCAGCTCGGTAAGTACAAGCGACAGCGAGGTCTCGAGGCCGATCATGCCAAAGGGCGCAAGCTCGAACTCGCG
Source organism: Collinsella aerofaciens (assembly GCF_039836695.1). Classification (GTDB taxonomy): domain Bacteria; phylum Actinomycetota; class Coriobacteriia; order Coriobacteriales; family Coriobacteriaceae; genus Collinsella; species Collinsella aerofaciens_BD. The sequence goes on from NZ_JBDPAC010000003.1 coordinate 62,346, forward strand.
GGCCTTCTCCCACGGGGTGTGGGGAGCGTGATCGGTGACGATAACGTCGACGGTACCGTCGATGACGCCCTGACGGATAGCCTCGGCATCCTCCTCGGTACGCAGCGGCGGGTTGACCTTGAGCGAGGTGTTGTAGGTCTCGTCCAGGTCGTTCTCGGTCAGGAACATGTGGTGCGGGGTGGCCTCGCAGGTAACCTGAACGCCAGCGGCCTTACCGGCACGCACGATTTCCAGGCCATGGGCGGTGGAGATGTGCTGGATGTGCAGCTTGGCACCGGTCAGCTTAGCGATCTCGATGTCGCGAGCGATCTGGAGCTCCTCGCCGGCAGCCGGCCAGCCCTCGAGGGCCAGACGGGTCGAAACCTTGCCCTCGTTGATCTGGCCGTGGCCGACCAGGTCCTCGTCCTGGCAGTGGCTCATAAAGACCTTGCCGAACATCTTGCCGTAGTCCATGCAGCGACGGAGCATGCCCGCGCCCTGTACGCCGCGACCGTCGTCGGTAAAGGCGACGGCGCCGTGGGCGACCATATCGCCCATCTCGGACATAGCCTCGCCCTTAAGGCCGCGGGTCATGGCGCCCGACGGATAGACGCGGCAGTGACCGACCTCGGCAGCGCGGGACTTGACGAACTCCACGACGGTGCCGTTATCGGTGACGGGATCGGTGTTGGGCATGGCGCACACGCCGGTGAAGCCGCCCTTGGCAGCTGCGCGGGTACCGCTCTCGATGTCCTCTTTGACCTCATAGCCGGGCTCGCGAAGGTGAACGTGCATATCCACCAGGCCAGGGACGAGGTACTTGCCGGAAAGGTCGCGGACCTCGGCTCCCTCGACGGCGAGATTCTCGCCGACCTCGGCGATCTTGTCGCCGTCAATCAGGACGTCAACGACACCGTCAAGCTCGACGGACGGGTCGACGACGTGGGCATTCTTAAGAAGCAAGGCCATTATCGGCACCTCCAAGCAGCAGATACAGGATAGCCATACGCACGCAGATACCGGCGTAGACCTGCTCCAGGATGACGGAGCGTTGCGGGTGGTCGGCCATATAGGAGTCGAACTCAACGCCGCGGTTGATGGGGCCCGGGTGGCAGATGATCGCATCGGGCTTCATGAGCTTCTCGCGGTCCTTGGTCAGGCCGAAGAGCTTGTGGTACTCGCGAATGGTCGGGAACGGGGCACCCTCGAGGCGCTCCTGCTGCACGCGCAGCATGTAGACGACGTCCAGCTCGGGCAGGACGGAATCGAGGTCGCTCGTCACGTGGTCGCAGCCCAGGACCTCGGGCGCCGGCGGCAGCAGCGTGCCGGGGGCGACGGCGTAGGTCTCGCAGCCCATGATCTTAAGGGCGGGGATCAGCGAGCCGCACACGCGGGAGTGGGCGATATCGCCGACGACGGCGACCTTCAGACCGTGGAAGTCACCCTTGTGCTCCCAGATGGTGTACAGGTCGAGCAAGGCCTGCGTGGGATGGTTGTGCTTGCCGTCACCGGCGCAGATGACGCTTGCGGGCGAGTTCTGCGTGACGATGTAGGGAGCACCGGCGTGCTTATCGCGAACGACGATGCAGTCGATCTTATAGGCGTTGAGGGTCTCGACGGTGTCGACGAGGCTCTCACCCTTGACCGTGGAGGTCGAGGAGCCGCCAAAGTTAAGACTGTCGGCCGAAAGACGCTTCTCGGCGAGCTCGAAGGAGCTGCGGGTGCGCGTCGAGGGCTCGTTGAACATGTTGACGATGGTCTTGCCCTTGAGCGTGGGGACCTTCTTGATCGCACGCTCGTTGACCTCGGAGAACGCCTTGGCGGTCTCGAGGATGAGCTTAATGTCCTCTTCGGAGTACTCGGTAATGTCGATCAGGTGCTTATGGTTGAACGCCACGGTACTACTCACCTCCCAGCGGCGCGGAGCCCACGTGGGAACCCGGCGCGACGTCGTTAATCTCGACGGCGGTGTGGCCGTCGACTTCCTTCATATATAGGTGCACGTTCTCCTCATGCGACGAGGGAACGTTCTTGCCGACAAAGTCCGGCGAGATGGGGAGCTCGCGGTGGCCGCGGTCAACGAGGACTGCCAGCTCAATACGGCTCGGACGGCCCAAGTCCATGACGGCGTCGAGAGCGGCGCGAATGGTACGGCCCGTATACAGGATGTCGTCCACCAGCACGACGCGCTTGCCGTCGACGCTAAAGGGAATGTTGGTGGCGTGGATCGCGGGAGCGAAATTGGTAGCGTAGTCATCGCGGTAGAAGCTGATGTCGAGGCTGCCGAGCGGAACGTCGACGCCCTCGATCTCCTTGATCTCCTCGGCGAGCTTATTTGCCAGAAGGTCGCCGCGCGTGACGATGCCGACCAGAGCGAGGTCTTCACAGCCCTCGTTGCGCTCGAGAATCTCGTGCGCGATGCGGGTCATCGCTCGATTGACGGCGGTCTCGTCCATGATGACCGCCTTGGGGGAAGTCGTGCCCATCGATCTCCTTCCTCACATGTCTTGACTGCTGACACAGTCAAAAAAATAGATGCCCGACCGCTCAAAGCGGACCAGACACCCACAGGAAGGGCTGCTCTTTGGCAGCTATGTAATTCCATGTGGGTATCTCGTACCCCTTTAATGGTCAAGGGATAGTGTAGCCAACCTCGAGCTTAATTGCGAGCATAAATACAGAGCAATCCGTAAACGGAGCCCAATGCTCAATAAACCTATATATATTTGTGGGACGAGCTTGAAAACGCACACACGAGCTGGCATAATCCCCTCTGCTGCACGCAAATCGGATCTACGTCCAGGGCCGTGGCGTGGGCACTATCGCCAAAAGAGAAATATCTCTGTGTAGATTACGCACAGGGAGCTGCTTCTGTGCTATAGTTCAGGCTTGTTTGTTAACGCGACATGTTCGTTTGTCGCCCAAGGAGGGTCAGTTATGTCCAAAGTTTGCGAAGTTTGCGGTAAGCACCCCGTTGCCGGTCGCTCCATCAGCCACTCTCACCGCGTCACCAACCGTAAGTTCCGCCCCAACATCCAGCGCGTTTACGTCGTCGTCGATGGTCACCGTCGCAAGATGAACGTTTGCTCCACCTGCCTCAAGTCCGGCAAGGTTGCGCGCTCCTAAATAAGGTCTTACCAACAAGTACCTCGGACTCTCCGGGTCAAAGACCTCGCGTTCACATAGAACTTACCAAAGGCGCCCTCTCTTGTAGAGGGCGCCTTTTTGCGCTCATTGGGGACGGGCTTACATGAGTGCTTTCACGCATTGGGGACAGGCTTACATGAGTGCTTTCACGCATTGGGGACAGACTTACATGAGTGTTTTCACGCATTGGGGACAGACTTACATGAGTGTTTTCACGCATTGGGGACAGACTTAGATGAGTGCTTTCCAAAGCTCACAGTGCATCGACGAACTCACGGTGCTTCGATCGTCACCAGTACGTACCTCACGCCGCCTCGTTCCAGCCCGCGGTGGCCTTGGTTACGCTTGTAGCGCCGATGCCGGTGATACGGGCAATTTGCTTGACCGTGAGATGTGCCCGCCTGAGCCTCAGCAGACAGGCATCGCGATCGGGGCGTGGCAGGGCCTTGAGCAGCGCAGGATCTATGCTCGGCAGGACTTCGTGCGCAATGGAAAGGGCCTCCTCATCGGGGATCCGCCGGCGTGGAAGAACCTCCACTGACCAAGTGCGCCCGGCAACTTCCTTGAGATGCTCGCAATAGCAACGGGAGCCTCCGACGATATCGAGCATAGGAGCCGCGTCACAGATGTCAAAGGGATCATAGCCCAGCTGATATGCCTTGTAGCTTGACCAGCGGTACGCCTCGAGCGAGTCGAGCGCACCTTTCACGGGATTGAGATGGATATAATCGAGCAGCTGTACCGCCTGCGTGTCCGACTCGACCGCGACCCGTGAATAGCGATTGTCAAACAGATGGCCTGTTCTCCCCGTTTTCCCATTGAAATACTTGGCATACGCCGTCAGCGCACACTGCATTGCCTTTGAAAGATTGTCAAATGGGTCATCAACCATCAAATGGAAGTGATTGTCCATAAGGCACCAAGCCAACACCGCCACTTTATGGTGCGCGAACCTGTCCGAGATGTCCGATAAGAAACGATATCGGTCAGAGTCATCTTCAAAAATAATCTGTTTAGAGTTACCACGGTCAAACACGTGGTAATAACCGGTGAGCGAAACGGCGCGGGCACATCGAGGCATAATCTCTCCTTTCAAAAACTGAACAGGCAACACCTAAAAGGAGAGAAGGAACGCGAAATGCTGAGCCTGTGACCTATTTATATCCAATGAGCGGCAAAAATAGGTTAAGAACGGCAAAATAGCAAATCGATGTCTGTCCCCAATGAGTGAAAGCACTCATGTAAGTCTGTCCCCAATGAGTGGGGCGATGCAGCAGGCAGATAGATTTAGTTGAAACGGTTCATTTGATTGAAGCGTTTTAGTTTGTCTTTTACGGGAATCTGCCCGTTCACCGAATTATTTCTTGCTATCATGCATCTTGTAGGGTAAATCTCCGATCGCAAGGAGACACAAATGGTGAAAAAGTCACCGGAAAACACTACTCCCGCCATCGTGGACAACGTGGAGGCGCTTGAGGCCAAACTCAAATCTATGCGTGAGGCCCAGGCTAAATTCGCTGAGTACACTCAGGAGCAGGTAGACAAGATCTTCTACGAGGCTGCTATGGCCGCCAACAAGGCTCGTATTCCTTTGGCCAAGCTCGCCATCGAGGAGACCGGCCGTGGCGTTCTCGAGGACAAGGTCATCAAGAACCACTACGCCGCTGAGTACATCTACAACGCTTACAAGAACACCAAGACCTGCGGTGTCATCGAGCGCGACGACGCTTACGGCATCACCAAGGTCGCCGAGCCGATCGGTATCGTTGGCGCTGTCATCCCGACCACCAACCCGACCTCCACGGCCATCTTCAAGACGCTCATCTGCCTGAAGACCCGTAACGCCATCATCATCTCCCCGCACCCGGCAGCCGCCAAGTGCACCATCGCCGCCGCCAAGCTCGTTCTCGACGCAGCTGTCAAGGCCGGTGCTCCTGAGGGCATCATCGGCTGGGTCGACAAGCCGTCCATCGAGCTGACCAACATGGTCATGCGCGACGTCGACATCATTCTCGCAACCGGTGGCCCGGGCATGGTCAAGGCTGCTTACTCCTCCGGTAAGCCCGCACTCGGCGTCGGCGCCGGCAACACCCCGGTCATCATCGACGATACCGCGGACATCAAGGTCGCCGTCAACTCCATCATCCACTCCAAGACCTTCGACAACGGCATGATTTGCGCTTCCGAGCAGTCCGTGACCGTCATCGACACCATCTATGACCAGGTCAAGGCCGAGTTCCAGAAGCGCGGCTGCTACTTCGTCAAGCAGGGTGCCGAGATGGAGGCCCTGCGTGCCGCCATGTTCAAGAACGGCGCTCTCGATCACCGCATCCCCGGCATGGCTGCCGCCAAGATCGCCGAGCTCGCCGGCATCGAGGTTCCCGCCAAGACCAAGATCCTGATCGCCGAGGTCACCTCCACCGATCCCGAGAAGGAAGAGTTCTCCCACGAGAAGCTCTCCCCGGTCCTCGCTATGTATCACGCCAGTGACTTCCAGGAGGCCGTTGACAAGGCAGAGCACCTCGTCCTCGCAGGTGGCCCGGGCCACACCGCCTCTCTCTACGTGCACCCGGCACAGAGCGAGAAGATCGCTAAGTTCCAGCACGTCATGAAGGCCTGCCGCATCGTCATCAACACCCCGTCCTCGCACGGCGGCATCGGTGACCTCTACAACTTCGGCATGAAGCCGTCTCTAACCCTGGGCTGCGGCTCCTGGGGTGGCAACTCCGTCTCCGAGAACGTTGGGGTGAAGCACTTGATCAACGTCAAGACCGTGGAAGAGCGCCGCGAGAACATGCTGTGGTTCCGCGCACCCGAGAAGGTCTACTTCAAGAAGGGCTGCACGCCCGTCGCACTCGACGAGCTCGGCACCGTAATGGGCAAGAAGCGCGCCTTCATCGTTACCGACCAGTTCCTCTTCAAGAATGGCAACACGCGTGCCATCGAGGCCAAGCTCGATGAGATGGGCATCGCTCACGACTGCTTCTACGACGTTGAGCCCGATCCCTCCCTGCAGTGCGCACGTCGCGGCGCCAAGCAGATGACGCTCTTCGAGCCGGATGTCATCATCGCCGTTGGCGGCGGTTCCGCAATGGACGCCGGCAAGATTATGTGGATGATGTACGAGCACCCCGAGGCGAACTTCGAGGACATGGCCATGGACTTCATGGACATCCGCAAGCGTATCTTCACCTTCCCCGAGATGGGCAAGAAGGCTTACTTCGTCGCCGTCCCGACCTCTTCGGGCACTGGCTCCGAGTGCACGCCGTTCGCCATCATCACCGACAAGGAGACCGGCATCAAGTGGCCGCTCGCCGACTACGCGCTGCTCCCCAACATGGCAATCGTCGACGCTGACAACTGCATGACCGCCCCGAAGGGCCTCACCGCAGCTTCCGGTATTGACGTCATGACCCACGCCATCGAGTCCTACGTCTCCATCATGGCTTCCGATTACACCAAGGGCCTCTCCGAGCGCGCCGCAAAGCTCGTCTTCGAGAACCTCCCGAGCTCCTTCACCAACGGTGCCAAGGATCCGCACGCTCGCGAGGAGATGCACAACGCATCCTGCATGGCCGGTATGGCATTCGGTAACGCCTTCCTGGGCCTCAACCACTCCATGGCCCACAAGCTCGGCGCTTTCCACCATCTGCCCCACGGCCTCGCAAACGCAGTCATCCTGACCCGCGTCATGCGTTACAACGCCGCCGAGGCTCCTGTCAAGATGGGAACCTTCTCTCAGTATCCTTACCCCAACGCGCTGCACAACTACGCCGAGATGGCTCGTTACTGCGGCATCGACGGCAAGGACGACCGTGAGGTCTTCGAGAACTTCATCACCAAGCTCACCGAGCTCTGCGACTTCATCGGTGTCAAGCACACCATCGCTGAGTACGGTGTTGACGAGCAGTACTTCCTCGACACCCTCGACGAGATGACCGAGCAGGCATTCAACGACCAGTGCACCGGCGCTAACCCGCGCTACCCGCTCATGAGCGAGATCAAGGAGCTCTACCTGGACGCCTACTACGGCCGCGAGCCTCAGGATTACGCCGTCTGCTAGTTCTAGCACGGTTTTTAACGGCGGGGGTGCACGGGTGTTTCACACACCCCCGCCGTCGCTTCTATCGCATCGTTGAAAGGATGCAACCATGCTGCTACCCGATTCCAAGACCGAGCTCGTCCGCCGTGGCAACAAGGTCGTTTACGACCTGGGCGACAAGATCGTCAAGGTCTTTAACGAGACCAAGCCCGTCTCCGACGTGTTCAACGAGGCTTTGAATCTTGCCCGCATCAATGAGTGCGGCATCCGCAGCCCCAAGGCTCTCGAGGTTTCCCAGCTCGAGAACGCCAACGGCTGGGCGCTCGTGACCGAGAAGGTTCCGGGCACCACCCTTGCCGAGAAGATGACTGCCGAGCCCCAGCGCTTTGGTGAGTACCTCGAGATGTTCGTCGACCTCCAGATCGAGATCCACGGCTACACCTCCCCGCTGCTTAACCGTCAGCGCGACAAGTTCGCCCGCATGATCGACAGCCTTGATCAGCTCAATGCCACCACGCGCTACAACCTTCAGGAGCGTCTGGACGGCATGACCAAGGAGTTCAAGGTCTGCCACGGCGACTTCAACCCCTCCAACGTCATCGTCGGCGACGACGGCCAGCTCTATGTGTGCGACTGGGCACACGCTACCCAGGGCTCCCCTGCTGCCGACGTTGCCACCACCTACCTGCTCTTTGCCCTCAACAGCAAGGACCAGGCCGAGGCCTACCTGGAGCTCTACTGCGACCGCGCCGACATGCCCATGCAGGTCGTGCGTCAGTGGACGAGCATCGTCGCCGCTTCCGAGCTCGCTCGTAAGCGCAACGTGAACGATGAGTTCCTGAAGAACTGGATCGACGTCGTCGATTATCAGTAATATCTGAGCGATTTATTTCGCATCGGAGGCACAAAGAAAACCCCGCAGCTCATATGGGCTGTGGGGTTTTTCTTTTAGCGATTGAGCACGACGGCAAGATAAAAGGGCGGCCTCGCATCTCCCCAATCTGGAGAAATGCGAGGCCGTCCCGCATATCGAACTACAAGCGAAATCGTAGATTAACGGCGTGCTGCCTTCACCAGCTCGGCAACCTTGGCGACGACCTCGTCAATCGCCACGTCCTCACGCTCGCCGGTAGCACGGTCCTTGAGCTCCACCGTGCCATTCTTGAGGCCGCGCTTGCCCAGAACGACCTGATACGGGAAGCCCATAAGGTCGTTGTCGGCAAACTTAAAGCCGGGACGCTCGTCACGGTCATCGACGACAACCTCGATACCCTCGGCGCACAGACCCTCGACGATTTGGTCGCAGACGGTAGCGCACTCCTCCTTCTTGGGGTCGAGCGGAATCACCGCGACCTCGTACGGGGCAACGGAGACCGGCCATACGATACCGTGCTCGTCGTTGTGCTGCTCCACGACCGCAGCAAGCGAGCGGGACACACCAACGCCGTAGCAGCCCATGATGAGCGGCTTCTCCTTGCCATCCTCGTCCATAAAGGTGGCGCCCATGGCCTCGGAATACTTAGTGCCCAGCTGGAAGACCTGAGAGACCTCGATACCGCGGGCAGCGGAGAGCGGCTTACCGCAGTGCGGGCAGGGATCGCCGGCAACGACGGTCACCAGGTCGGCCCACTCGTCGACGGTAAAGTCGCGCTCGGGGCAGGCGCCGGTAAAGTGATAATCGACCTCGTTGGCACCGCAGGCCCACTGCTTGGACTCACGCAGGCTCTCATCGCAGACCAGGCGAATACCCTCGGGTAGGTTAACCGGTCCGATAAAGCCCTTATGCAGACCGTAGGTCTGGAGCTCCTCATCGGTCATCATGCGATAGCCCTTGCCAAAGACGTGCTCAGCCTTGCAGTCGTTGAGCTCGTGATCGCCCGGAACGATAGCCACAACCGGCTTACCCTCGGCGTCAATGAGAGCCAGGGACTTGCGCGTGCCGTTCTCGGGGAACCCAAAGAACTTGGCAACAGCCTCGATGGTGCCCATGCCCGGAGTCTTGACCTTGGTGAGTGTGCCGTCGCCGGGGCCCTCGGTCACAACGACCTTGGTGCTTGCAGCCTCGTCATCGGCAGCAAAGCCGCAATCGTCGCAGTAGACCAGCGAAGCCTCGCCGGCGTCGGCCAGCGCCATGTACTCGACGGAGGTATCGCCGCCGATCTCACCGGAGTCGGCGACAACGGGCAGGGCCTTGATGTAGCAGCGCTCGCAGATGTTGGCGTAGGCCTGCTTCATCTTGTCGTACTCCTCCTGCAGGCTCTCCTGCGTGGCAGAGAAGCTGTAGGCGTCCTTCATGATGAACTCGCGACCGCGCATCAGGCCAAAGCGGGGACGGAACTCGTCGCGAAATTTATCCTGGATGTGATAGAGATTCACCGGCAGCTGCTTGTAGGAACGCAGCTCGTTGCGCACCAGGGCAGTCACGGTCTCCTCGTGCGTGGGACCGAGCACGAACTCGCGTCCGTGGCGGTCATCAAAGCGCACGAGCTCCTTGCCATAGGCATCGATACGGCCGGACTCACGCCACAGCTCGGCATCGACCATGATGGGCATCATGACCTCCTGGGCGCCGGCAGCGTCCATCTCGTCGCGCACGATGTTCTCGATCTTGCGAATCGAGCGCCAAGCAAGCGGCAGATAGGAATAGAGACCGGCGGCCTCCTTGCGAATCATGCCGGCACGAAGCAGCAGGCGATGGCTCGCAAGCTCGGCGTCGGCCGGATCCTCTTTGAGCGTCGGAGCATACAGCTTAGACATATACATTGCTCGAGTCATTTATTTCTCCTCAATAAGCTTGTCGACCTCGGCCATAAGCGCGTCGACAATTTGGTCCTCAGCTACTTTACCAATGATTTGGCCGTGCGAAAAGAGCAGGCCCTGACCTCGTCCGCAGGCAACGCCCAAGTCGGCGTCAGAAGCCTCGCCTGGGCCATTGACCGCACAGCCCATCACGGCAATCGAAAGCGGTGCGGAGTAGTTCTTAAGCCGCTCAGTGACCTCCTCGGCGATAGGAATGAGGTTGACCTGGCAGCGAGCGCACGTGGGGCACGATACGATCTCGGGGCCACGGCGGCGAAGACCCAGCGACTGCAGGATACCCCAGGCGACCGGCGGCTCCTCGACCGGATCGGCCGTGAGCGAGACGCGCATGGTGTCGCCAATGCCCTCGGAAAGCAAAATTCCCAGGCCCACAGAGCTCTTAATGGTGCCCTGGAGCTTGGTTCCGGCCTCAGTCACGCCCAAATGAAGCGGAACATGGGGGATTTCGCGCGACAGGGCACGATAGGTGTCAAGCGTCGTGGACACGCTATGAGCCTTGGCGGAAAGCACGATATTGGTAAAGCCGCGATCCTCAAAATGTTTGACGAAACGCTCGCTCGACATCACAAGCTTTTCGGGCTGCGTAAGGTCATCGCGCTCGGCGATATCCTGCTCAAGCGAGCCGGCGTTCACGCCAATGCGAATCGCGCACCCAGCGGCGCCCGCGGCATCGATCACGGCATCGACCTTGGCCCAATCGCCAATGTTGCCGGGATTGATGCGGAGCTTAGCGGCACCGGCCTCCACGGCGCCAATGGCGAGCTTGTGGTTAAAGTGGATATCGGCGACAATCGGCACCGGAGACTCGGCACAGATGGTGCGGAAACCCTCAATCGCGGCCTCGGTGGGCACGCTCACACGCACGATATCGCAGCCAGCCTGCGCCAACGCGCACACTTGCGCAAGCGTTGCCTGGGCGTCAGCGGTATCGGTGCAGGTCATGGATTGGACCACCACCGGCGCGCCGCCACCGATCTGAACACCGCCCACATGCACGGGGCGCGTCAACTCGCGAGGCAAAGGATGGGATAAAGACAATCCAAACACTCCCCTACAGGATAAATCGAAGGACGTCGGAACGAAGCATATAGACAAACAGCAGCGCAAAGAGCGCGATGCCCACATAGCTCACAATCGTCTGGACCTTGAGCGGAAGCTCGCGGCCAGCAATCTTTTGAATGATCTCAATGACCAGCTTGCCGCCATCGAGTGGTGGGATGGGCAGCAGGTTCATAAAGCCAAGCGAGAACGAAATGAGGGCGGCAAACGAAAGGAACGTGGCAGGGCCGGCAGCAGCAGCCTGTGAGGACATAACGCTAATACCCACGATCGAAGAAGACTGATCGAGAATCTCCATCGTATGCTGCGGCTGGAGCAGGCGCATCACGCCCTCCGCTGTCTGCACGACATAGGAGAACGACAGGCGAGCCGACGTGATGGGGTCTAAACGGACCACCTGTGTAGAGGCATACACACCTAGGCGCTCGTCCTCTTTGAGCGCAACCGCGGTCGAATGCTGCTTGGCGTCACGCTCGTACTCGATGGCGATATCGTCCTTACCGGCAGCCTTGCCGATGGCATCGTAAACGTCCATCCAGGAAGAGCACGATACTCCGTCAACCGAAAGGATCACGTCGCCGCCCTCGATACCCGCCTTGGCGGCAATAGACCCCTCGTCAACCTGACCGATCACGTTGGTATCCATCGGCACGGTGACACCCGCAATGGAATAGATACTCATAAGCAGCAAAAAGCCCGTCAGGATATTGACGAGAATGCCCGCGAGCAGCATAAAGGCGCGCTTGAGAAAACCCTGGCCCAAATAGGTATGCGAACGCTCTTGCGCAAGGAACTCGGCTTCGCCGCACGGCAGCTCCCACACATCGCCCTCGATAGTCGCATGCTCTCGATCGAAACGGCGGCCGTCAAAGGTGGTGTAACCCGCCGCATCTCGCGGCAGCGTCTGATACTTGGTGGGATAGTAGCTCGGCGAGGGCTTCTCCCCTTCCTCATACCAGGGTGCGATGGAACCCCAGCCCAGCAACAGGGCGCATGCCTCGAGCACATCCTCCTCGGAAAGCTCAAGCTCGACAGCAAGGTCGGCCACGGTCACGCGACCATGACGATAGATAGCCGCGAGCACGCGGTCGGCACACGAGACGTCGGTCGGATCCATACCGCAAATGGCAGCGTAGCCACCCAGCAGCAGCGGGGTCACGCCAAACTTGGTTCCAATGCGACGCGACGTGTAATGGATGTCAAAGCGGCACGGCAGGCCCAAAAAGAACTCGGTCACACGGACGCCGCAGGCACGCGCCGCCAAAAAGTGGCCGCCCTCGTGCAAAAACACGAGGACGGAAAGCATCAGCAGGCCCCAAAAGACCGATGAGAGAACGCTCAGAACAGTATCCATAAAACGAAAAAGCAATCCTTATGGGTTAGGAACGGGTTGCGGCGAGCACCTGCGCAGCCTTTTCACGCGCCCACGCATCGATGTCGCGAAGCTGCTCAAACGAATCGACCGCCTGCATATCGTGGGCATCCATGCAGGATTCCACAATGCAATCGATATCGGTAAAGCTGCAGCCATCGTGCAGGAAGGCATCGACGGCGACCTCGTTGGCGGCATTGAGCACGCACGGCATGGTGCCACCTGTCTTGCCGGCACGTTCGGCCAGTGCCAGACAGCGGAAGGTATCCATGTCGGCAGCATCAAACGTGAGCTGCCCCAGATCGCGGAAATCGATACGAGGCGCCGGGGTATCCCAACGCTCGGGATACGAGAACGCGAACTGGATGGGAATACGCATGTCGGAAGCACCGAGATGCGCCATCACGGAGCCGTCGGCAAACTCGACCATAGAGTGAATCTTGGACTGACGCTGCACGACCACGTTAATAAAATCGAGGTCGCAGTTAAACAGATGCATGGCCTCAATGCGCTCTAGGCCCTTGTTCATGAGGGTGGCGGAGTCGGTGGTGATCTTGGCACCCATGGCCCACGTGGGATGTGCGAGGGCATCGGCACGCGTCACGCAATTGAGCTCGTCGCGCGTACGGCCAAAGAACGGACCGCCCGAGCAAGTAAGCCAGATGCAGTGGGCCTCGCGCGGATTCTCCCCCAGATAGCACTGGTAGATGGCGGAGTGCTCGGAGTCGACCGGAATTAGCTGACCCGGTTGCGCCAACGGCATCAGCAGGTCACCGCCGACAACGAGAGACTCCTTGTTGGCAAGTGCGAGACGCTTGTTCGAGGTCAGGGCCGCATGGCTCGCTTCGAGCCCGGCAGCGCCCACAATGGCAACAAGGACACAGTCGACGTCATCGCGACGCGCGAGCTCACAAACCGCCTGCGCACCAACACCGAGCTCGGTGCCCTCGGGCAGCTCCTGCAGTACAGCGTCCGCACCGTGGGTGGTGTCGGCCACGGCAACGGCCGGGACCGAAAACTCGCGGGCGGCGGCAACGAGCTCCGAAGTGCTGGAGTTAACGGACAACGCCGTCACCTGCAGTCGATCGGCATGCTGACGGCATACATCGAGTGCCTGCGTGCCGATAGAGCCCGTACAGCCCAGAATGGCAACGCGAAGACGCCCATCGGGGCCGTACGTCGTCTGAAAGGCCATTACAGCACGCCTCCGATCATCAAAAGCAGCTGCGCGGTAATGCAGCCAAAGATAAGCGAGTCGCTACGGTCGAGCATGCCGCCATGGCCCGGGATAAGGTTGCCGGAATCCTTGACGCCCACGCCACGCTTGATGCGTGACTCAATAAGGTCGCCGATAACGCCCAGGATGGACACAACCACGCCGCACAGCAGTGCGTAGGGCAAGCTCAGCTTATAAAAATGCGTCGCCCACAAAATGAGCCAGATAAGAACCGAGCCCAAGATGCCGCCGACAAAGCCCTCCCAGCTCTTTTTGGGAGAAATCTTAGGGACCATCTTGTGCTTGCCGATACGGCTACCCACGATGTAGGCAAACGAATCGGAGACCCAAAGGGACGCGCAAACGCCCACCGAAAGCAGGGCGCCGGCAAAACCGGGCACGGCATCGCGCAGCAGCACGATAGCCGACAGCATAAAGCCAGTGTAGATGGGACCCATGAGCGTCACGGCCACATCAGAGATGCGGGTACGCGGCGACCAAACATACCAAATGCCCACAGCGAGCATCAGGGCAAAAAGCAGGGCATTCAGCAACATCGAATCGCCCAACGCCGACAGCGGAAAGAGTACGGCGGCAGCGATACCCAGGCGCTCGTTGGCCACCTTGCCATCGAGCTTCGTCATGCGGAAAAACTCATAGCAGCACAGGCCGCTCATGACGGAGACGAAGATGGCAGTGGGAACGATACCCAAAACCAAGCAGAGAATAAACACGACGGCGTAGACGATACCTGCGGCGGCGCGGGTAATAAAGCCGGCCAACCACGAAGTCGTAGCCGCGCCGCTCTTGGCGGAAGGCGCCTTGGGAGTTGACGTCTTGGGAGCAGACGCCTTGGGACGATCGGACACGATTAAGCCTCCTCGGTCTTGCTCAGTCCACCAAACCTACGGTCGCGGCCCTGGTAGGCCAAAATGGCGTCGACAAGGCCCCAGCGATCAAAGTCGGGCCAATAGGTATCGGTGACATAAAACTCGGAATAGGCAACCTGCCACAGCAGATAGTTCGAAAGGCGTAGCTCGCCGGAAGTGCGAATCACAAGCTCCGGATCGGGCAGCCCAGCGGTGTAGAGATGGGAGGCAACCATATCATCGTCGATGGCGGCAGGGTCGATCTTGCCGGCAGCGGCGTCGAGCGCAATCTGACGGACGGCACGGGTGATCTCGGCACGGGCTCCGTAGTTGACGGCAAGTGCCAGCGTCATGCCGGTATGGTCGGCACACTCGGCAAGACCTCGCTCAAAGACATCGCGGGTCTTCTTGGGCAGTGCGGAAATATCGCCCAAAAAGACAACGCGCACGTTTTCGCGCTTAAGCAGCGGCAGCTCATCGATAAACGTCTTAGCAAACAGATGCATTAAAACGTTGACCTCATGCTGCGGACGATTCCAGTTTTCGGTGGAAAACGCATAGGCCGAAAGGACGTCGACGCCCAAACGCACGCATGCGGTAATGATCTCGCGCAGGGAGACGATACCGGCCTTGTGTCCCTCGGTGCGGGCAAGACCGCGCGCCGTGGCCCAGCGACCGTTACCGTCCATGATGCACGAAATATGATGCGGGATCTTATTGAGGTCAAGGTCGGAAAAACCGACGCCCGCAGGGGCGTCGGCAAAGTACTCGACCAGTTTGTTCTCGTCGTATTGCACCTTAGATCTCCATGACCTCGGCTTCTTTTTCCTTCAGAAGCTCCTCAACCTTGGCAACATACTCATCGGTATACTTCTGGACCTTGGCCTGCTCGCGACGGACATCGTCCTCGGTGAGCTCTTCGTCGCGCTCGAGCTTGTTGTTAAAGTCGCGACGGATGTTGCGAATGGAGACCTTGGCCTGCTCGGCATACTCGCGGCACTCCTTGACGAGCTCGCGACGACGCTCCTCGGTGGGAGCCGGGAACGGCAGGCGCACGACGGTACCGTCAGAGTTGGGAGTAATGCCCAGATCGGAAGCGCTGATAGCCTTCACGATTGCGTTGACGAGCGCCTTGTCCCAGGGCTCGATAAGCAGCATGTGAGCCTCGGGGGTCTTAACGGCGGCAACCTGAGTAACCGGCGTGGGAACACCGTAGTAATCGACCGAAATGTCGGACAGAATGTTAGCGTTGGCGCGGCCCGTGCGAACCTTGGAGAAGTTGTGCTTGAGGGACTCGAGCGACTTGTCCATGTGGGCGGTGATGTTCTCTGCCATGCTTAATCCTCCTGATAGACGAGCGTGCCGACGGGCTCACCCGAAAGCGCGCGTTTGACGGTGTCCTCGCCATCGATGTTGAGGACCAAAATCGGCATACGGTTATCCTGGCACAGCGCCGTGGCCGTGGAATCCATAACCTGCAGACCGCGGACGAGAACCTCGTGATAGGTAATCTTGTCAAAACGGACGGCATCGGAACACTTGACAGGATCCTTGTCGTAGATGCCGTCAACCTTGGTGGCCTTAATCAGAATCTCGGCACCGATCTCGCAGGCACGAAGAGCCGCGGCGGTGTCGGTCGTAAAGTACGGATTGCCCGAACCGGCGGCAAAAATAACGACATTACCCTTGGAAAGGTGGTTGATGGCGCGACGGCGAATATAGGGCTCGCAGATCTCGTTCATCTGGATAGCGCTCATCACGCGGCAGGGAACATCGTTGTGCTCAAAGGCATCCTGCAGGGCGAGCGCGTTCATAACGGTTGCCAGCATGCCCATGTAGTCGGCCTGGGCGCGCTCCATGCCACCAGCAGCGCCGGCCATGCCGCGGAAAATGTTGCCGCCGCCGACAACAACGCCGACCTCATGGCCAACGGCGAGCAGCTCCTTGACCTGCTTGGCAAGATGGTCGGTAATCTTGGGGTCGATACCATATTGGCCGTCGCCCATCAGTGCTTCGCCGGAAAGCTTCAGAAGCACGCGTTTATATCGGATGTCGGACAAAGCGATCCTCCTTTAATTAGACTCTCAATATGATAGCAAAGGCTCTGATAAGAGCCATGAAAAAGCAGGCTGTGAGTAAAACCCACAGCCTGCTCATTACCAGCTACAAGAGCTTATTTACTCGCCACGGACCAGACGGTCGAAGGCAACGACGGTAATGCTATCGCCGAGCTCCTTGGAGACCTGCTCAGCATACTTCTTGATGGTGAGGGAGCTGTCCTTGATGAACTCCTGCTCGGTGAGCACGGACTGCTTGTAGAACTTCTCCAGACGGCCAACAGCCATCTTCTCCTGGATAGCCTCGGGCTTGCCGGACTCGGCAGCCTGAGCCATGTAGATCTCCTTCTCGTGCTCGACGGTCTCGGCCGGAACCTGATCGCGGGTAGCGCAAATCGGGGCGACGGCGGCAACCTGAAGGGCAACGTCGTGAGCGAAGGTCTTGAAGGACTCGGCCTGAGCGGTCTCGGCCTTCTCGAAAGCGAACTCGACGAGGACGCCGATCTTACCACCCATGTGGATGTAAGAAGCGAGAGCGCCGTTCTCGGCCTTGCGGGCGGAGAAACGAGCGATCTTCATGTTCTCGCCCATGATGTGAATCATCTCGGTGAGCTCGGAGGAAACGGTCTCCTCGCCCATCGGCTTCTCGAGAAGAGCATCGACATCGGCCGGCTCGGTGGTAGCGACAACCTCGGCGACCTTGGAAGCAAAGCCGGTGAACTTGGCGTTGGAGCCGACGAAGTCGGTCTCGCAGGAAAGCTCGAGCAGAGCGCCGGACTTGCCGTCCTCGGAGACGAACGCGGCGACAGCGCCCTCGTTGGTCTCACGGCCAGCCTTCTTGGCAGCCTTGGCGAGGCCGTTCTTGCGCAGAACGTCAACAGCGACGTCCATGTCGCCGTCAGCCTCGACGAGAGCCTTCTTGCACTCCATCATCGGGGAGTCGGTCATCTCGCGGAGCTGCTTGACCATAGCGGCAGTAATCTGGGCCATTGTGGTTCCTTTCAAAGAGATGAAAAAGACTTAAATAGGACTGATTTACTCGGCCTTGGGCTCGGCGGCCATCTCGGCCTCGGAGACCTGCTCCTTGCCGGAGCCAGCGAGGCAGGCGTCGGCCATGAGCTCGCACATAAGGGTGACAGCGGAGATGGCGTCATCGTTGCAGGGGATGCCGTACTCGACCTCGTCGGGATCGGAGTTGGTGTCGATCAGGGCGACGACGGGAATGTTCAGGCGCTGGGCCTCCTTGATGGCGTTCTCCTCGCGCTTGGTGTCGATGACGAAGAGAGCCTGGGGCAGACCCTTCATGTCGCGGGCGCCACCGAGGTTGGTCTGGAGCTTAGCGAGCTCCTTGCCGAGCACTGCCTGCTCCTTCTTGGGCAGCACTGCCATGCGGCCATCCTCGACCATGGCCTCGAGCTCCTCCATGCGGTTGATGCGGGAGCGGATGGTGACGAAGTTGGTCAGCATGCCGCCGAGCCAACGCTGGTTGATGTAAGGCATGTTGGCGCGCTCAGCGGCGTTCTTAACGGCCTCCTGAGCCTGCTTCTTGGTGCCGACGAACAGCACGTTGCCGCCCTTGGCGACGTTCTTGACGAAGGTGTAGGCCTGATCGGCGTCAAGGATGGTCTGCTTGAGGTCGAGGATGTAGATGCCGTTGCGCTCACCGAAGATGAACGGCTTCATCTTGGGGTTCCAGCGACGGGTCTGGTGACCGAAGTGGCAGCCGGCCTCGAGCAGGGTGCGGATATTAATCTTGGTAGCCATATTAAACCTCCTGTGGTTTGCCTCCGCGCGGGGTCATCCTCCAAAACCAACCCGGACATGTGCTACCAAAGCCCGGGCACCACGGTATGAAGTAGCCGCGCGTGCGTGATAAAAACCTGTTGCCGTGAAGCAACCCGATGAATGATAGCAGGATTGCCTCTTCCTGCCAACCCGCAATCAAAACCACACACCTCGGTGCGGCGCGGGAGGCCCTTCTCCTACTCGCCGCGGGGGTGTGCCAGACTCACGGCACGCTTGAGTCGGTCGGGCGTGAGGTGCGTATAGATCTGCGTCGTGGACAAGCTCGCATGCCCCAGCAGCTCCTGAACCGAGCGCAGATCCGCGCCGCCCTCGAGCAGGTCGGTCGCAAAGGTGTGGCGCATCGCATGCGGGGCGATGTCGGCAGGAATGCCGGCAAGTGCCGCAAGCATGTGGAAACGCCTCCTCAGCATGGCGGCACTCATGCGGTTTCCGCGCGCCGAGATAAACAGCGGATGCACGCCGTTCGCACTATCGACACGCTTTGCCTGCACAAGGAGATGTGGCCTCCCCTCCTCAATATAGCGGCGAGTCGCCTCGAGAGCGCGCCGATAGAGGGGCACGATACGCTCCTTGCTCCCCTTGCCCCAAAGTCGCAGCGTTCGCTCTGACCAAGCAATGGACTCCACGTTGAGCGCCGCGAGCTCCGAGATTCGAGCGCCGGAGGCATAGAGCAGCTCGAGCATAGCCGCATCTCGCAGCCCCGCAGGCGTCGAGGTGTCCGGGGTCTTGAGCAACGACTCGACTTGCCGGGTCGTCAGCACGCCGGGAAGATCGCGCGGCAGTTTGGGCGAGGATATCGCCGAGACCGCATCGCCCTCGACGATTCCCTCGGCAGCCATCCACCGATAGAGCGAGCGTATGGCAGACAGGTGTGCCGCAAGGGTCCGAGCCGCCACCTGGCCACGCGACAGCTCGGCCAAATAGGAGCGAACGGTCCGCACGTCGGCGGCGCGAGCGTCGATGCCCTCGCGGTCGCACCACGCGGCGAAGCGCTCGAGCCGCGAGGTGTAGGCGGTTACCGTATTGGGAGCGAGTCCTTCGACGCGTGCAATGTGGGCAATGAACGAGTCGACGGCATCGTACAGGTCAAAAGCTATGACCTCTCGCCTCCAAACAGATCGGAGCGCGATTCCAGATAGGCATCCAGGGCCTTGAGGGCGCGGTCCGCGTAAGCCTGGTAACGATCGCGCTTGCTGCGACGCTTACCGTCCTCGAGCGGCGGCACAAGACCAAAGTTGACGTGCATGGGCTGGTAGCCCACCGTAGCCGGATCGGTCGCATACCCCACAAGCGCGCCCAGGGCGCCCACGCGCGGCAGCTCGACGCCCGCGGCCCCGATGGCCTCGGCATAGGTGTTGAGCGCAGCGAGCAGACCCGTCGCCACGGCCTCCATGTACCCCTCGGTACCAGTAATCTGACCGGCAAGACGCACGCTCGTGCCGGGAACGGCAAAGGTGTCGTCGAGCACGTGCGGAGCATCGACAAAGGTGTTGCGGTGCATAACGCCGTAGCGGAAGAACTCGGCGTTCTCCAGGCCGGGAACCATATGGAAGACGCGCTTCTGTTCGCCGAAGGTCAGGTTGGTCTGGAAGCCAACCAGGTTATAGGCGGTCTTCTCCTTGTTCTCGGCGCGCAGCTGAATTGCCGCCCAGGGACGGCGACCGGTGCGCGGGTCGGTGAGCCCGACGGGCTTCATGGCGCCAAAGCGGATGGCATCCTTGCCCGTGCGCGCAACCTCCTCGGCAGGCTGGCAGGCCTGGAACAGGTCCCCGCCCTCAAAATCCTTGAGCACCACGCGATCGGCCGTGGTAAGCGCCTCGATAAAGGCCTCGTACTCTTCCTTGTTGAGCGGGGCATTGAGATAGTCGCCACTCCCCTGCTCCTCATAGCGCGACTGCGAGAACAGCACGTCCATATCGAGCGTAGAGGCATCGACAATCGGGGCGGCCGCGTCAAAGAACGCCAGGGCGTCACCACCGACGAGCTTCATGACCTCCTCGCTCAATGCCGGCGAGCATAGGGGGCCCGCGGCGATAACCACATGACCCTCGGGAATCTGGGTGACCTCGCCGTGGACGACCTCGATATTGGGGCGGGCGGCAACCTCAGCCTCGACGAGCTCGGAAAACTTGACGCGGTCGACCGCCAGGGCGCCGCCGGCAGGAACGGCCGCACGATGAGCGCAGTCGAGCAGCACCGAGCCCATGCGCTCGAGCTCGGCCTTCAGCAGACCGGCGGCAGAATCGGGACGGGTCGACTTAAACGAATTGGAGCAGACGAGCTCCGCCAAGTGATCGGTATGGTGGGCAGGAGAGCTCACCTGCGGGCGCATCTCGCACAGCTTTACGGCGAACCCGCGATCTGCCAGCTGAATCGCGCATTCCGATCCCGCCAGACCGCCACCGATAACCGTCACCTGATCAAACAGCATCTGCAAACACCTTTCTAATTGACACGTTTTCCATTGTGACCGAAGGGCGTCTGGGCGTGAAGGGCAAACTTGGAGGGCGCATACCTTCCATCCATCATGCGCTCGATGAGGCCCTCGAGTTCGAGCGAACCCAGAAGTTTGAGCACGCCGACGGCATCGAGCGAGACGAGTGCCGCGATGTCGTCGACCTTGAGCGGCGAGGCGATGAGCGCATGCATCACGGCCTGCTGCGTGGGGTCCAGATCTGCGATACCGGGTGCATCAGGACGCGAATAGCGCAGGGTACCGTATATGCGAGAGATAGCCACCTCGATGGACTCCTCGTCAATAATGCAGCAGGCCCCGTTGGCAATGAGGTAGTTGGTACCGCGCGACTCGGGTGACAAAATCGAACCCGGCACGGCAAGAAGCTCGCGCCCCAGGTCCATGGCGGCCTCCGCCGTCGAGAACGTGCCCGAAGGCATGCCAGCCTCCGACACGAAGAGCGCCTGCGAAAGCGCGGCAATCACCCGGTTACGCCGCGGAAAGGCAAACTTACGCGGCCCCATACCCCAAGGCGAGATGGACACGACCGCGCCGCCCGTATCGATCGTGCGCGCGATGAGTCCCGCGCTCGAGCGCGGGTAGATTACATCGGCGCCTGTCCCCAACACCACGACATGTTTGCCGCCGGCATTGACTGCGGCCCAACCCGACGCCTGGTCGCAACCGACCGCACCGCCCGATACCACCGTCACCCCCGCTTCCACCGCGACCTTGGCCGCAAGCTCCGCGACGGCAAGGCCGTAGGGAGAGGCCTTGCGCGCACCGATAATCGAGAGCGCCGGTGTCGAGAGAACCTCAGGGTCGCCACGCACGAACAGCGTCTGTGGCACATCGGAAAGCTCCAGAACAGTAGCGGGGAACAGCCCATCCCCGGGATGCAGTTCGTAGCGAGCCTCATCCATCACTGGTCCCTCCTTCCCTGATACATTGCGGCCTCGAGCACATGATCTTGCGTCACCCGCTCACTTTCGGCGACATCGGCAATCGTGCGCGCGATGCGCACCAGGCGCACGATGCCGCGTCCCGTGAGATGCGTGCGCTTCGACAGGCCGAGCACGCACGTTTCCGCCGCCTGATCGAGCGCAAAGGTCGACACAACACCATCGATAGAGCGGGACTCGTCGTCCTCGGCCTCGGCATCCGCATCGTCCATATGGGTCTCGCGCCAGGCACGAAAAGCCCTACCGCGGACAACGTAGTCGCGCAGCTCGGCCGACGACATACCCTCGGCGCCCTCAATAATCACCTGCGGATCGGGGCGGGTCACGTCGATCATCAGGTCGATACGGTCGGCCAAGGGACCGCGTAGCTTGGACCGGTAGCGCTCGACCATCGATGCCGAGCAGCGACATGGAACCTCGCGATCGCCCAAAAAGCCGCAGGGACAGGGATTGCTCGCCGCAAGCAGCTGAAAGCGCGAGGGAAACGTGAAGGCGCCATCGACGCGCACGATCCTGACATAACCGCGCTCGATAGGCTGCCTGAGCGTCTGCAGCACACCGGTGGGAAACTCGGCAAGCTCGTCCAAAAAGAGCACGCCGCCATGGGCAAGGCTGATCTCGCCCGGATGCACCGGGCGCCCTCCGCCAATAAGGCCCGCTGTCGATATGCTGTGATGGGGGCTTCGAAACGGCCGATGCCCCGCAAGCAGGCCATCGATGTTCTCACCCAAGACCGAATGAATGCACAGCGCCTCCTGCTGGTCCTCGACGGAAAGCTCGGGCAAGATACCCGTCATGCGACGCGCAAGCATGGTCTTGCCCGAACCGGGCGAGCCGATCATGAGAAGGCCGAGCTCCCCTGCCGCCGCAAGCGCTATGCCGCGTTTGGCGACTTCCTGCCCCAACACATCGGCATAATCGAGCTCGAGCTCAAAGGTGGCCTCGAGCACTTCAGAATCCAGATAATGCCGAGCTGCCTCGCCCATACCGTGAGCAAGCTGCGACAGATGGTCGATAAAACCGCAGTCGACCCCCGAAAGCGGAACATGCTGGTCGGACCTGCCGGCGATAAAAGACAGCCCCATGTCGCGAGCCAGCAGCTGGAACGCCACCTCGCCCTTGACGGGAAGCACCGTACCATCCAAGCCGAGCTCGCCGGCAATGAGGCAGCGGTCGAGATTGTCGCGTGGAATCTGCCCATCGGCCGCAAGCACCGCAATGGCTATCGGCAGGTCAAAGCCGCTACCGGTCTTTCGGATATCGCCCGGCGCCAGATTGACCGTAATGCCCGAGCGAGGGATCTCGAATCCCGCAGAGCGCATCGCGCAGCGAATGCGCCCGCGCGACTCCATGACCTCCATACTCGGGATGCCGAGCATCTGGATGCCCGGGATGCCACCCGCAAGCGATACCTCGACCGTGACGGGAATCGCCTCGACGCCGCGGATACAGGCAGCGTGAACGGCAAAGGTTTCGAACGCCATCACGACACCTGCCAATCGAACGCATTGTACTGGTGCTCGATCTCGGCGATATGCCCGCCGCGAATGGTGACGCCCACGGCATCGAAGCGGATCGCCTTGAGCGGATAGTGCTCCATGAGATAGCAACTCGCGATGCGACGATAGCGCCGCTGCTTTTGGGCGTTCACCGCTTCCTCGGGAAACACCCGAGTATCGCACTCCAGCGCAACACGCCTGGTCTTGACCTCGGCCATCACCACCACATCGTCGAGCTCGTCGAGCAGCACCAGGTCGGCCTCGCCCTCCGAGCATCGATAGCCTTGTTCCAGCAATGCATAGCCGCGCTCGTTAAAGTAATCGATTGCGATAAGCTCGCCCAGCATACCGAGCTCGCGAGGACTGAGCCCCTTGATAAACTCAGGGGTGATCGACCCGCAATCGAGCTCCCCCTCTTCCCAACGCTCCTTGAGCTGCTGCGTCTTGCTCATTTTGGCTGCGGCACACATGGGGTCTCCTTTCCCACTCCCTGCATTGCCTCGATAATGAGGGCAGGTTTCATGCGGGTAAGTACCGGAAGCAAACCGAAAACCAACCAAATGCCGACAAATGAGGGGCCGCGCGCAACAATAGCGTTGCACACGGCCCCTACCAGCAGGTTTATAGAACCCTTAAGGTCCCAGTCTCCACAATTGGCCTAAAAAAGGCGCTCAGTCTGCAGAAAGTTTCCGCAAAAGCTCACACGGTGCAGCGGAGAAAGACCATGTTTGCGAATGGCCTCAATGTGCTCAGGACTCGCATAGCCTTTCGATTCGGCCAAATGGTACTCGGGATACTCGGCATCGTACTCGACCATCATCTCGTCACGCGTGACCTTTGCCATGATGGATGCCGCGGCGATACAGGCGATCTTGGCATCGCCCTTGACCACGTCGCGCTCATGGGGCACGGCGCCCAGGGGGTTGCCGTCCATAAGCACGCAATCGGGCTCAAGCCCCGTATCGGACACCGCACCCGCGACAGCGGCTCGAATGGCGCGGGCCATGCCCATCTGATCGATATCCGCAGGAGCGATATGGCAAAAGCCGATAGCAGTCGCCACCTCGGCAATCTTCACCGAGAGCAGCTCGCGGCGCGCCGGCGTGAGCTTTTTGGAATCATTGATGCCCCAGATGCGCGGCTCCATCGGAAGACACACGGCACACACGGTCAAGGGACCCGCTACCGAGCCACGGCCCACCTCGTCGACACCCACGACCACGCCATCACCGCCGAGCTCATGCATAAGCTCGTACATGCCGTTGACGCGCTCGCGTTCGGAAAGTTCCTTGGCATGGCGCTTAAGGGCACGTTCGCAAGCCTTGATCACCTGCTGGCGCGGATCCTCGCGATAATGCTCCACGAGGGCGGGAATCTCCTCGAACGTGGCGCTCGCCAGCTCGCCGGCAACCTGCGATGCCGAAACCGAGCTCGTCATGTTGGCCATATCGGGGCCTCCTTGTATGCAAATCAAATAAAAAGAAGGGCCACCCGAAGGTGACCCTTTTGTCCAAACGAGTGGACAGACGCTGCGATCTTCTTAGCGCTTCTCGGGGATGCGAGCAGCCTTGCCCACCTTGTCGCGGAGGTAGTACAGCTTGGCGCGACGGACGCGACCATGACGGACGACCTCGAGCTTGGCGATCTTGGGGCTGTGAAGCGGGAAGGTACGCTCAACACCGACACCGAAGGAAATCTTGCGGACGGTGAAGGTCTCACGGGCACCGGCGCCGGCCATGCGGATGACGTCGCCCTGGAAGACCTGGATGCGCTCGCGGTCGCCTTCCTTAATGCGGTAGTGAACCTTGACGTTGTCGGCGACGCGAACCTGAGGAATGTCCTCGCGGATCTGCTGACGCTCGATTGCGCGGATGTAATCCATGTGCAATTCCTTACTCTTCTAGAGGTGCCGTACCACCTTGGCCGGCACGTAGTTGAACAAACGTATTCGAGTATACACGCGCGGGTTTCTGCTGCAAGAACAATTTTTTACGCAGACAAAAAGACAAAACCCGCACATGATAACCGCCCGCCTCACGAATGAGACGGGCGGCGGGAAGGGGGCTACGCTAGGCGCCCAAACCCAAAACGTTAGGCGGAACGCTTCGCCTCGAGCTTGGCCTGAGCGGCAGCCAGACGCGCGAGGGGCACGCGATAGGGCGAGCAGGACACGTAGTCCACATCGGCCACGTTAAACAGGGCCTTGATGGACTTGGGGTCGCCGCCGTGCTCGCCGCACACGCCAAAGTGCATGTCGGGGTTGGTGGTGCGACCCTTCTCGACGGCCATGCGCACCAGCTCGAGTACCGCCGTGTCGATGGTCTCGAAGGGGTTGTCCTTCAAGATCTTCTTGTGCATGTACAGGGGGATGAACTTGGCCTCGGCATCGTCACGAGAGAAGCCGAAGGTCGTCTGGGTGAGGTCGTTGGTGCCAAAGCAGAAGAAGTCGGCATGATGGGCGATCTCGTCGGCGACCATGCAGGCGCGTGGCAGCTCGAGCATCGTGCCCACGGGAATATTGAGCTCGACGCCCTCCTCGGCGGAAACCTTGGCGATCACGCGCTCGATGACCTCGCGGGTCTGGACGTGCTCGGCCGTAATGGAAACGAGCGGAACCATGATCTCGGGGCGCGGGTCGACGCCCTCCTTGATAAGGCGGGCAGCAGCCATGGCCACGGCGCGAACCTGCATGAGTGGCAGATCGCTGAAGACGACGGACAGGCGCACACCGCGCAGGCCGAGCATCGGGTTGGACTCGACCATGCCGTCGATACGACGCAGGCGGGTGCGCAGAGCGGCAAGCTCTTCCTCGTTGGCGCCAGCGGCTTCCTTCTTGGTGATGGCGACCTCGAGCTCGCGTGGATTATCCAGGAACTCATGGAGCGGCGGATCGAGCAGGCGAACGACCACATCGCGACCGGACATGGTCTTGAACATCGCCAGGAAGTCTTCGGTCTGAACCTTGAGCAGGTCGGCTAGGGCCTGCTGCTTCACGGCCTCATCATCGGACAGGATGAAGCTCTGGATAATATTCTTACGATCGCCCAGGAACATATGCTCGGTGCGGCACAGGCCGATGGCCTCGGCGCCAAACTCAAGCGCGAGCTCGGCATCCTCGGGGTTGTCGGCGTTGACGCGCACATGGTTGGCGTGACCGTAAGTCTCGTCCAGGCGGATCTCGTCGGCCCAGGACAGGATGGTGTCCAGGTCACCGGTGAGCTCAGCGGAGACCAAATCGACAGCGCCATCGACGACGATACCCTGGGTGCCGTCGATGGAGATGACATCGCCCTCGTGCAGCACGCGATCGCTGCCTTCGATGCGCACGACCTTCTCAGCCGCGTCGATGTGGAAGCGCTCGACGCCGCAGACGCAAGGCGTGCCCATACCGCGAGCGATAACGGCGGCATGGCTCGTCTTGCCACCGTGGCTGGTCAGGATGCCCTCGGCGGCGACCATGCCCTTCAGGTCATCGGGGTTGGTCTCCCAGCGAACCAGAATGACCTTGTGGCCCTCGTTGGCGCGCGCGACGGCATCGTCGCTCGAGAACACGACTTCGCCCACAGCGGCCCCGGGGCTGGCGTTAAGACCGCTGGCCAGAGCCTCGTACTTCTTGGAGGCATCGAACTGCGGGTGCAGGAGCTGGTCGAGCTGTGCAGGGTCGATGCGGCTCACGGACTCCTCGCGGGTGATCAGGCCCTCCTCGACCATTTCGATGGCGATGCGCAGGGCGGCGGTGGCGGTGCGCTTGCCCACGCGGGTCTGGAGCATCCAGAGCTTGCCCTGCTCGATGGTGAACTCGATATCGCACATATCGCGATAGTGATCCTCGAGCGTCAGGAACACGCGCTCGAGCTCCTCACCTGCAGACTCGAGGCCCGGGGTGGTCTTGAGGTCAGCGATGGGCTCGGTGTTGCGGATGCCGGCGACAACGTCCTCGCCCTGGGCATTAACCAAAAAGTCACCGTAGAACTCCTTGGTGCCGTCGGCCGGGTTGCGCGTAAAGGCGACGCCGGTCGCCGAGGTCTCGCCCTTGTTGCCAAAGGCCATGGTCTGAACGTTGACGGCGGTGCCGAGCTCGTCAGAAATACCGTGCTGCTTGCGGTAGATGCAGGCGCGCTCATTCATCCAGCTGCCAAAGACGGCCTGAATGGCAAGGCGCAACTGAAGCTCAGGATCATGTGGGAAGACGGGCTTGCCATCGACGACCTCGAGCTCGGGATACAGGGCAGCCTCAACGTTCTCGGAGAAGATGCCCTTAAAGGTCTCGACGAGTTCCTGCAGGTCCTCAGCCGAAAGCTCGGAATCGACGCGAACGCCGGCGACCAGGCGTGCCTGGGTCAGGGCGTTCTCGAACAGGTCGGCGTCAACACCCATAACGACGTTGGAGAACATCTGGATAAAGCGGCGGTAGCTATCCCAGGCAAAACGCGGATTTTGCGTCTGGGCGATAAGGCCCTGAACCGAGTCGTCGTTGAGGCCCAGGTTGAGGACCGTGTCCATCATGCCGGGCATGGAGAACGGAGCACCCGAGCGAACCGACACGAGCAGCGGATCGGAGGCGTCACCGAGCTTTTTGCCGCAGCGGGCCTCGAGGTCGGCCTCGGCGGCAACGATCTCATCGAGTGCGCCTTCGGGCCACACGTTGCCGGCACCAGAGTACTCGACACAGGTCTGGCAGGTAATGGTAAAGCCACCGGGAACCGGCAGGCCGATACGGCTCATCTCGGCAAGGTTTGCGCCCTTGCCGCCAAGCACGAAGTTCATGGACTTGTCGCCCTCAGTGACACAGGCGCCCTGGGCGTCGGTCCCAAAACGGTAAACCCTCTTGCAATCGCTCACGATACTTCCCCTTCCATACGCTCTCGCGCACGACCGTGGTGACGAATCGACCCGCCGGTTACGGGCCGTGAGGGAACTATACGGCGGGCTTTATGCCGACATGAGAAGAGGATGCGCCGTTTGGTAAACGTGGTAAATGCGGCGGTAAACGGTAGGTAAAGGTGGTTACCTTATGGAGATACCACTACAAGAAACTCGCAGGTCAAATGCAAGTTATTTGCTAAATCGCTTTATCAGTATCAGGTTTTTTAAGCTAATCCAATAAGCTAGCTTTGTTGGGTGCGGCGGGCGGCACGGCGGGCTCTTGCCTCTTGAATTTCTTCGAGGTGGGCAATGATCTCGGAGGCACTCTCCTCGATCGCCTTGCCGTCGGTGCGCACCACAAAGCAACCCAGACGTTTCATGAGGGCACGAGCCTCCTCGAGCTCGCCGCGCACGCTCTCGGGCTCGGCATAAGAGCCGGCGACGGCGCGGGCATAGTCGTCGCCCAGGCGGCTATCGCGAATCTCGGCAATCACATCGACGGTCGAAATCAGACCGAACAACCGCATCGGATCGACCTCGTAAATCGACTTGGGCGGCTCTATGCCCTGGGCCAACGGAACGTTGGCGACCTTGTAGCCCTGATAGGCCAAATACATCGACAGCGGCGTCTTGGACGTGCGGGATACACCCAGCAGCACGATATCGGCATCCGACAGATCATCGCAGCCGCGCCCGTCATCGTGCTCAACGAAATACTCCATAGCCTCGATACGATGGAAATAGCGATCGTCGGTCTTGTGAATCACACCCGCAACGCCCTTGAGAGGCACGCCAATAAGCGACGACAGCACGGCAAGCGTCGGGCCGATCAGGTCGACCGAGCGAATGTGCAGCATGCCCAGATAATCGAGCACGCGGGCGCGAAGCGCTGGGTCGACGATAGTGTGGAACACGGCAATATCACGATGGTCCGCATCGACGCGCGGACCCACAAACGACTTGACCTGCTCCACCGAGTTCACCTTGGGCAGGCGCAAGAGACGAAAAGCCCCTTCATCAAATTGCCCGGACGCCGCAAGCACCACCTCACAAGCGGTATCACCGAGCGAGTCGGAGATAACGATAACGGTGGGACGAGCGGTGACCGGGCAATCCATGCGGGGCTCCTTTTGCGCTTATGCGCAGGCTGGCTTACTTTTTGCGGGCAAGCTCACCGATGTTGGCGATGCCGGAGAAAACGGCCTCGAAGCGGTTGAGCAGCTTAAGGCGATTATCGCGGAGCTGCTCGTCCTTGTCCATGACCATGACCTCATCGAAGAAACGGTCGATGGGCGCGCGCAGGGCGGCCAGAGCGGCAAACGCGGCAGGATAATCCTCGGCAGCGAGAGCGGCGTCGACGGCGGTCTGAGCGGCCTCGGAGGCATCGGCAAGCGCAAGCTCGACCTCGCCCATCAGGGCGCGATCGTACTCCGCGCCCAGCTCGGGCTTGGAGATGTGCGCCGCGCGGGCGTAGGCGGTTGCCAGGTTGTCGAAGGTCTCGGCGTCGTTCTTGCGGGCCTCATCGAGGGCGGCGCAGCGGGCGAAGAAGAGCGACGGGGCAATGATGTGCACCGCGGAGACGGCGGCAACGGTGTCGGCCGGAATCTTCTCGTCGCGGGCCATGCTCACCAGACGGCCGTGGAAGAAGTCACGAACCTGCTGGGCGACCTCGGCGGCGTCGAACTCAATGCCCTGCTCGCTATAGAGCTCGAGCGCAAAGTCGATGAGCGACGTGGGGTCGATCGGCAGACGGTCGCGCAGGATGTTGATGATGCCGATGGCGGCGCGACGCAGCGCGTACGGGTCGGACGAGCCGGTCGGGGGCTCGCCGATGGCAAAGATACCCGCAATGGTATCGAGCTTGTCGGCACAGGCCACGATGCAGCCAGCGGTGCCCTCGGGCAGCTCATCGCCGGCAAAGCGGGGACGATAGTGATCGCGAATGGCGTGGGCGACCTCGTCGTTCTCCCCCATCGCGGAAGCGTAATAACCGCCCATAACGCCCTGCTGGCTCGTGAACTCAACGACGGCGTTGGATACAAGGTCGGCCTTGCACAGGTGAGCGGCGCGAGCGGCATCGGCGGCAAGGTGGGCGCCCAGATGGGCCTCGCGGGCGATGGCGAGCGCGAGCTGCTCAATACGCTCGGACTTGGCGAGCACGCTACCGAGCTTCTCCTGGAAGGCGACCTTGGCCAGACGCTCACGGAACTCGTCGAGGGAAATCTTCAGGTCCTCCTCGTAGAAGAACTTGGCATCGTCCAGACGGGCACGCACGACGCGCTCGTTGCCGTCGATCACGCGCTCGGCGTTCTCGGGCTTGCTGTTGGAGACGACCACGAACTCACGCGTGAGCTTGCCCTCGCCGTCATAGATCGGGAAGTAGCGCTGGTTGGTGAGCATGGACTCGCAGATGATCTCGTGCGGGACCTTGAGGAACTCCTCATCGAAGGTACCGACAAGCACCGTCGGCCACTCGCAGAGGTTGATGACCTCCTCGAAGACCTTCTTGGGCGTGTCGACATGGCAACCGGGGCGCGCAGCCTCGACCTCGGCGATACCGGCAAGGATGGCTTCACGACGACGCTCGGCAGAAAGCACGCCGGCGTCCTCGAGCACCTGCTCGTAGACGGCGGGGCTGGCGACCACATGGTCACCAGGGCCAAGTACGCGATGACCACGCGTGGTGTTGCCACTCGTCACGTCGGCAAACGACACGGGCACAACATCCTCGCCCAAAAGGCAGCAGATCCAGCGGACCGGACGAACAAAGGTCGCATGCTCGTGACCCCAACGCTGGCTGCGGTAGTTGGGCCACTGCAGGCCGGCGATGGTCTTCTCGCACAGAGCGGTCAGAATCGGCGTAGCCGGTGCGGAGGGAATGTTCTTCTCGGCGAACACATACTCGCGACCGTCAGTGTCCTCGCGACGGACCAGGTCCTCGGCAGCCACACCGCACTTGCGAGCGAAGCCCTGGGCGGCCTTGGTGGCGTTGCCGTCGGCATCAAAGGCAATGTTTGCCGCGGGACCACGCTTGACCTCGTGAACCTCATCGGTCGCGGTGGCGACGTCGGCCACGAGCGCAGCCAGACGACGCGGGCTCGAGATCACGCGGACCTCGCCGTGGGCCAGGCCGGCCTCGTCGAGACCCTTGGCAATCATGGTGCCAAGCTGCTTGACGGCATTGTTCAGCGGTGCAGAGGGCATTTCCTCCGTACCGATCTCAAACAGGAAATCCTTAGCGTCTGCCATGGCTTACGCCACCTCGCCTTCCTGGTCGGCATTCTCGTTGACTCCAGCGACCTCGGCCATATAGGCCTCGCAGCACGCCTTGGCGACGGCGCGGACGCGCAGGATGTAGTTAGCACGCTCGACCGCGGACAGCGCACCGCGAGCATCGAGCAGGTTGAAGGCATGGCTGCACTTCATGACGCAGTCGTAAGCGGGCAGCGGCAGCTTGCGCTCAAGGCAGGAGTGGCACTCGGCCTCGTAGTCGTCAAACTTCTGACGCATCATCTCGACGTTGGCGACCTCAAAGTTGTAGGCGCTAAACTCGCGCTCGTTCTCCAGGAACACGTCGCCATAGGTCATCGGCGTGCCATCGGGCAGATAGCTCCACACCAGGTCGTAGACGGAGTTGACGCCCTGAGCGTACATGGCGATGCGCTCCAGACCATAGGTAATCTCGACGGGCACAGGGTCGACCTCGATGCCGCCCACCTGCTGGAAGTACGTAAACTGCGTGACCTCCATGCCGTTGAGCCAGACCTCCCAGCCAAGGCCCCAGGCGCCCAGCGTCGGGCTCTCCCAGTCGTCCTCGACAAAACGAACGTCATGGTCGTTGGGGTCCAGACCGATAGCGGCAAGAGACCCCAGGTAGAGCTCCTGGGCGTTGACCGGCGACGGCTTGATGAGCACCTGGAACTGATAGTAGTGCTGCATGCGGTTGGGATTCTCGCCGTAGCGGCCGTCGGCGGGACGGCGGCAGGGCTGAGCGTAGCAGGTGCGCCACTCGGCAGGACCGAGCGAGCGCAACGTGGTCGCGGTGTGGAAGGTACCGGCACCGACCTCGGAGTCATAGGGCTGCATAATGACGCAGCCCTGCTCGCCCCAGTACTGCTGGAGGCGCAGGATGATGTCTTGGAAGGAAAGCGATGAAGCGTTCATGCCTCTAATATCCCCTCGTCGAAACGATTACACGGTTAGGTTCTGTACTATAGCGGTTTTTAGTCGATAGTGCCGATGCGGTTGAGCGGCCAGTAGCGCACAAGCGCCACGGCGATCAAATCAGAGCGATCAACGGGACCAAAGTAGCGCGAGTCGGCAGAGTTTTCGCGGTTGTCGCCCATCACCCACACGCACCCGTCGGGAACGGTGTAGGGATAGCTTACCTGAGCGCCGGGAGCTTGGACCGAAAGCGGCCAGCTCATGCCGGTCGTATAGCCCTCGTCGAGCGCTTGGCCGTCAACGACCACCTTGCCGTCCTGAAGGTCGACCGTCTGGCCGGCCGTGGCAATAACACGCTTGACGAGAACATCATGCTCGGAGGTGCCATCTGGGTTGTGGAACACCACAATATCGCCTTGGCTGACGGGGCGGCCGAGCTCAAGGCTCACCTTTTGCGCCAGGATCTGGTCGCCGATCTCGATCGTGGACTCCATGGAGCCGGTGGGCACCACAAAGGGTTCGACCACAAACGAGCGAATCAAGAAGGTGGCGACCAGTGCGATGGCGACGACCGCGATCCACTCAAACGCACCCTTTAGCACGGAATGCTGCGAAGGAACCATTCTCACTCCTCGCTCTTCGAATACGATGCGTCCAGGATCTCTTGCGCGTATGCGCGCTCCTCGGGCGTAAGCCGCGCCGTCTCGATCAGGTCGGGACGCCAGCGGCAGGTGCGCTCGATGGCATTCTTACGGCGCCAGGCGTCAACCTTGGCGTGGTCGCCGCTCACGAGCACCGGCGGCACGCCCTCGCCGTTGAACTCGGCGGGGCGGGTGTACTGCGCGTACTCGAGCAGGCCTCCGTCCTCGGCGGTCGAGAACGACTCGTCCACATTGCTCATCTCGTCGCCCAGGGCGCCGGGAATCAGGCGTACGACAGCATCGGCAACGACCATAGCGGGAAGTTCGCCACCCGTAAGCACATAGTCGCCGATCGACAGACGCTCGTCGGCATACGCATATGCACGTTCGTCGACGCCCTCGTAGCGACTACACACAAACAGCAGGCGCTCACTTTTGAGCAGGCGCTCGGCCACATGCTGCGTAAAAGGCTCGCCACAGGGGGTAAAGAACACCACAGTGGGCTTGGGACCCTCGGAGCTAATAGCCTCGATGGCCTCTGCGATAGGCTCGACCTTCATGAGCATGCCCTGCCCGCCGCCGTACGGCTCGTCATCGACGGTACGATGGCGGTCGTGCGTCCAGTCACGCAGGTTATAGGCCTTAAAATCAAAAAGGCCGGCCTTGCGGGCGCGGCCCAAGATCGATGTGGACATGACGGGCTCAAACATCTCGGGAAAGACCGAAAGGGTCTCGATCAGCATGTTATCCTCCCTACTTGTCCATATCGATCAAACCGTCCATAACGCGGACGGAAATTGTCCCCTGATCGGGAAGATCGAGCACAACCTGCTCGATCACGGGAATCAGCACCTCGCCGTACCGATTGCCCTCGACAACCCAAACATCGTTGGCGGGCGTCGACATGATCTCGACGATCGTACCGAGCAAACCGAAGCGCTCGTCGACCACCTCGCGACCCATCAGGTCGGTATAGGCAGCGTCGAGCGAATCGAGCTCAAAATCGTCACGATTTGCCAGCACGTAGCATCCCGTGATGCCCTCGGCGGCCGTCAAGTCGTCAATGCCCTCAAACGAGACCAGATCGCCATCGCCCGTATCGGTGACGGATACGACCGTGCAAAAACGGTCGCGCTTGAGCGCCGGCGGCGTCAAGGCGACGCGCATACCCGGCGTCAATACAGAAGGAAGCCCCCGCAGCGGCTGCGCGAGGACCTCCCCCTTCCTTCCGTGCGGCTTGACCACACGGGCGATGTTTTTGTACTGGGACCTCAAGGTCCTAGCCCAGAACCTCTACCTCGACTGCAGTGTCGAGGCGAGCGGCCAGTGCACGGGCGAGCGTGCGAATGGCCTTGATGGTACGGCCACGACGGCCGATGACCTTAGCGACGTCATCCTCGGCAACAGAAACCTCAATCGTGGAGGCGTCGTCACCATCGATGACCTCGAGGCTCACGGAATCCGGGTCGTCGACGATCTGAACAACGAGATATTCGACGAGATCGGCGATGCGATCTGAGAGCATTGCCTCACCCTCGAGCTGTGCAGCGTCAACCTCAGGCACGATTTACTCCTCGGCGCCCTCAGCGGCCTCAGCGGCAGCCTTAGCGGCCTCGGCCTCTTTGGCGAGCTGCTTCTTGGACTTCTTGACGACGGTCTCGGTCTTCTCACCCTCGTTGGCGGCCTTGACCAGAGCAGCGACAGCGTCGGTGAGCTGAGCGCCCTTGGACTGCCAGTCGGCGATCTTCTCAAGATCGAGGTTGATGGTCTTGGGGGCGGTCATCGGGTTGTAGCGGCCAACCTCCTCGATGATACGACCGTCACGCGGGGCGCGGGAATCGGCGACGACGACACGGTAGTACGGACGCTTCTTAGCGCCGTGACGAGCAAGGCGAATCTTGACTGCCAAAGGAAACTCCTCCAACCAAGCAGCTTTAGGCTGCAACTACAAACAAACAGTTGAACATAATACGCCATCGACGCGGGCAGGTGAAGTCCGTGAGACCAACTTCTTCGGTGTAGTCGAAGGCAAATCCATATCTTAGACAAGAATTCGCGATTTGCAAGCACATCCACGCACCCCACATGAGCTGCGCGGTATACTCATGCCATGAAAAGACGCGAACATACATACGGTTATGAGGATGCTGCGGGCGTCACGCCGCCGCCCTGGACGGGACCGGCGGTGGGCCTCATGGATCTCGATGCGTTTTTTGCGAGCGTGGAGATGCTCGACCATCCCGAGTGGCGCGGCAAGCCGCTCATCGTGGGTGGCGATGCCGATTCCCGCGGCGTTGTGTCCACCTGCTCATACGAGGCGCGTCGCTTTGGCGTGCACTCCGCCATGCCCTCGGCCGAGGCACGGCGCCTCTGTCCGCAGGCCATTTGGACGCATGGGCATTTCGATCGCTACCACGAGGTCAGCGCGCAGGTCATGACGATTCTCGCCGACGAGACCCCGCGCGTTGAGCGCGTATCCATCGACGAAGCCTTTATCGATATCACACCGGGTCGTTTTGCGCCCGAAGACCCGCTGCTGGTTGCGCGGCGCATCAGTGATCGCGTGGCGGCGCTGGGAGTGACCTGCTCCATTGGCGTGGGCTGCAACAAGACGGTTGCAAAGATCGCAAGCGAGCGGGACAAGCCGTTTGGGCTGACCATCGTGCGCCCCGGAACCGAACAGCGCTTTTTGGCCGCGCTGCCGGTATCTGCCATGAGTGGCATCGGGCGCTCGGCCGAGGAACGACTGCGCCGCATGCGCATCTACACGCTCGGCGAGCTGTCACGCGCATCGGAATCCACCTTGGCCTCTATTTTTGGCGTCAACGGCGAACGCATGCGCCAACGTGCACTGGGGCTTGAAATCTCCGAAGTCACGAGTCTCGATGAAGAGCGCGAGGTCAAGTCGGTCAGCAATGAACGCACCTTTGCGAACGATTTAACTGAGCGCGGGGACATCGAAGCGGCGATTGCGCTATTGGGAGAGTCAGTGGGACGCCGCCTACGCCGCCAAGGACTAACGGGCGCCACGGTGACGCTCAAGCTCAAGTATTCGTATGGAAGCGGTCGCTCGGCACAGCGCCGGCTGCCACATCCGACCGACGATGAGAACATCTTCGTGGCAGTGGCGCTCGAACTGCTCGACAACATCTGGCAGGAAGGCATGCATGTGCGCCTGGCGGGCATCGGCATGAGCGACTTCAACCATCAGGGCGGTATCCAGACCGACCTGTTCTGCGAAATCGACGACCGCGGAGCCCAATCCAGCGACCGTCGCGACCTCTCGGTCGCCATCGACGCCGTCCGAGACAAGTTCGGCGACACCGCTCTCTCCTTCGGCCGTCAATCCCGCTTCAACGATTAGTCCCTTAGGCAAAAAGAAAGCCGGGCAGCTGCGAATGGCGCAACTGACCGGCGAACGGTAGAGGGTGGCTAAAAAAGCCCCAGCCCAAATAAGGCCCTAGAGGAGGTCGAGTGGAAGCTGGGGGGCGTCACCCCAGAGCTTTTCGAGGCGGTAGAACTCGCGCGCCTCGGGAGTGAAGACGTGGACGACAACCGAACCGTAGTCCATGAGCATCCAGGTCTTCTGCTCGCGGCCCTCGATGGAGAACGGATGCTCGCCGCAAGCCTCGGCGACCTTCTCCTCGATCTCGTCGACGATGGAATCGACCTGGCGGTTGTTGGTGCCGGTAGCGATGACAAAGTAGTCGCACACATCGGAAAGCTCAGTCAGGTCGAGCACCTGAACGTCCTCGCCCTTCTTGTCGTAGGCGGCCTGCGCGGCGGCGCGGGCGACATCCTCGGCGGCAACACCGCTCGCGGACAGCGAGGCAGCGGTGCGGTCGGACGTGGCAACGAAGCTCTTGTGCTCCACACGTTCAAGAATCTGCTCGTCGGTCATGGTCTCGTCGGCCATGGAATACCTCTTTCTAGACAGCCCGAGCTAGCGCAGCTGGGCGTAATGGTTGTAAATCGTAATAGCCGTGGGATAAAGATAACGCCCGGTCTGGATCACATAGACCAGACCCTGCGCAAAACAGGAGAAGAACAACTCATCGAGTGAGGACTTCCCCACCATCTTGCGCAGCGCATGGGCATAATCGCCGTGGCGGTTAGGTTCGATGGCATCGGCCACAAAGACCACCATATCGAGCGGCGTCATGTCGCAAGCACCCACGGTGTGACGGTCGACAGCCTGAAAGACCGCCGGCGACAGCTCGGGAAAAAGCTGCGGAAGCTCATAGGCAGCAACCGGGCCATGCAAAAGCGGCGTCGCGGCAGACGGAGAGCCGGCAATCTTAATGCCATAATGCAGAGCGCGCGTGACCAGCTCGTCGTTGGAGAGCACTTTGTCCCAGTCATGGATCAGGCCGGCGGCTGCAGCATCAAAGCGGTCGACACCGTATACCTCGGCTAGGTGCAACGCAGTCTCGGCAACCCCGAGCGAATGCACGTAGCGCTTACGTTTATCCTTCATGCGCACATCGAGCAACTCGTGGATACGCGTCAAGAGCGCGCGCTCGTCGCCCTCAAACTGATCTTCTACCGACAACGTTCTCCCCCATCAATCAAAATCGTCTTGCCCAAGATCGGCATACAGACCGCGTTTACGGATATAGCCGAGCACGGACTCGCTCGTAAGATAGCGCACGCTCATGCCGCGAGCAACCCGCTTGCGAATGTTGGTCGAGCTAATCGCCAGCGCCGGAATCTGAATATAGCGAACGTCGAACGGCAGCCCCGATTCCTTAATCCGCGCCCGGGCCGTATCGATGTCAAAGCCGGGACGCGTCGCAGCAATAAAGGTTGCCAGTTCGGCAATCTCATCTGCATTGTGCCAGGTCACAATATCGATAATCGCATCGGCACCCGTAATAAAGTAAAGCTTCACCTGTGGCGGGTAAAACTCGCGAAGGGCACGCAGCGTATCGGCTGTGTAGGTGACACCGGCACGATCGATCTCGAAGCGGCTTGCCAAAAAGGCCGGGTTCGCGGCGGTCGCGAGGACCGTCATGGCATAACGGTCCTCAGCAGGCGTCACCGGTTTGTCGAGCTTAAAGGCAGGAGAGCCGGCCGGCATAAAAAGCACAGCGTCCAAGTCGAGTGACTCGCGAGCCTGCTCGGCAGTAACCAAGTGCCCGTAATGAATCGGGTCAAAGGTGCCGCCCATAATGCCGAGCCTAAACTCCTGTCCGTCCTCTATGGGAAGCTCGGGCAGACCGATTCCACCGCGCAGCGACATGGCTTACTCGCCCTCCGGGGTCTCGACGTCTTCCGCAGCAACAGCGTCATCGGTACCGTCAATGGCATCCACCGCGTCGACAGCCTCCAAGCTATCGTCCGCGACATCCTCGACATCAACGACCTCGACGGCGACGTCCTCGCTACCGTCCTCAAGCTCGTCCTCGAACTCCGAGAAGTCCTCGGCGCCCTCAAAGTCAAAGGCGCGCTGACAAATGCGAACCTCGTCGCCGGCGCGGCAACCGGCCTTTTCGAGCGCATCGTCAACACCCATGCGGGAAAACTTATGCTGCAGATAGATGACGGCCTCCTCATTTTCCCAGTCGGTCTGGATAACCAAGCGCTCGATGGCGCGACCGACCACGCGGAAGGCATGAGGCTCTTCTTGGACAATACGGAACCGCTTCTCGCGCTGCAGGCGGCGACGCTCCCACTCCTCGTCGCGCAAATCGACCGGCTCATCAGAGACCGCCAGCTCAGCGCGGAGCTTGGCCACCTGCTCGCCCACGGCAAGCATCAACGTGTTGAGACCGGCACCCGTCACAGCGGACACGGCAAAGAACATATGCCCGTCGTCGAGCGCCGCACGCTTAAGGTCGGCAATCTTGTCGGCCGTGCCCGGCGCATCGCACTTGTTGGCGACGACGATCTGCGGACGCTCCGAAAGCTCAGCGCCATACTGCTCAAGCTCACGGTTAATAATGCGATAGTCCTCAACCGGATCGCGATCCTCAAACCCGCCCGTCATGTCAACGACATGCATGATCAAGGCCGTGCGCTCAATGTGGCGCAGGAACTGATGGCCCAGGCCACGACCCTCGCTCGCGCCCTCGATGAGACCGGGAACGTCGGCAACGACGTAAGAATATTCGCCGGCACGCACCATGCCCAGATTGGGCACGAGCGTGGTAAACGGGTAGTCGGCGATCTTGGGGCGGGCGGCACTCATGCGTGCAATGAGCGAAGACTTACCCACCGAGGGAAAGCCCACGAGCGCGGC
Source organism: Collinsella aerofaciens (assembly GCF_039836695.1). Lineage (GTDB taxonomy): Bacteria > Actinomycetota > Coriobacteriia > Coriobacteriales > Coriobacteriaceae > Collinsella > Collinsella aerofaciens_BD. The sequence continues at coordinate 101,541 of NZ_JBDPAC010000003.1, forward strand.
ATCGGCCATAAGCTTCATCTCGAGCTCGATCCAGTGTTCCTCAGCCGGCTCGCCGAGCTGGGCAAACGCGGGCGCGCGGCGCACCGACGTCACAAAATGAGTGTTACCCAGACCGCCAGCACCACCGGGCGCCACGACAACGCGCTCGCCGTCGTGCACCAGGTCGGCAATCTCGAACATCGGGGTCTGCGTCTCGGGATCGAGCTCGCGGACTACGGTGCCCATGGGGACTTTCAAAATCAGGTCCTCACCGCTTTTGCCGTTGCGGCGGGCACCCTGGCCATGCGTTCCGCGCTCAGCACGAAAGTGATGCTTAAAGCGGTAATCGATCAGCGAGGACAGCTGAGCGTCGGCCTGAATGACGACGTTGCCGCCACGACCGCCGTCGCCGCCATCGGGGCCGCCCTTGGGAACAAATGCCTCGCGCCTAAACGACATGCATCCGGCTCCGCCGTCGCCGCCGCAAACGTTAATTCGGCTGATATCGGTGAACTGTGACAACAGAATCGCCTCCTACAAAAAAGAGGGAGACCCTTGAATCCTAAAACTCAAGTGCCTCCCACATATGTGCTCTATGAAGGGTGAATTACGCGTTCGCGAGCGGGCGTACGCTGACCCTGTGCTTGATACCCTTGTGGAACTCAACGGTACCGTCGACCAGCGCGAACAGCGTGTCGTCCTTGCCACGGCCAACGTTCTCACCCGGGTGGATGTGCGTGCCGTGCTGACGGACGAGAATCGTGCCCGTGGTTACCGTCTGGCCGGCATAGCGCTTCGTGCCAAGGCGCTGACCGCGGGAGTCACGGCCATTACGGGAGGAACCGAGTCCTTTTTTGTGTGCCATTGTGTATACCTACTCTTTCGTTACGAGTGTAATCTACTCGGCGACGGGAGCCTCGGCAACAGCCTCAGCCTCTGCCTTGACAGCCTTCTTGGCGCGGGAGGTAGCCTGAACCTTCACGATCTTCAGCTTGGTGAGCTGCTGACGGTGACCCTTCAGACGACGATAGCGCTTACGCTTGTGGAACTTGAAGACCAGCTGCTTCTCGCCCTTGAACTGCTCAACGATCTGAGCGGTAACCTTGGCCTTGGCCAGCTTGTCGGGATCGGTGACGATCTTCTTACCATCGTTGAGGAAGATAACCGGCAGGGTGATCTTATCGCCCTCATTGCCCTCGATCTTCTCGACGGTGATGACATCGTCGGTGGCGACCTTGTACTGCTTGCCGCCCGTGTTAACGATTGCGTACATGTTTACTTGCCCTTCATGCATCAGTTAGTGCAACAGCCGAATATAGTAGCAGGCGATAATACCCCCGTCAACGAGTATGTGGAGCAAATCCACAAGTTCGCACAGGTATGGGGCTGACGAGTCGGCCCTCGTCGTCCTCGCATGCTTGATTCTGACGCTCGACATCGTAGGAGCAGATGGTCACGAGGTCTTGCATACCGGTGGAAACAATAGGTGCATCGACGCCCGGGGTCAAGCCCTGCAACAAAACATCAGCTGCGGAAAGCAAAATTTCCGGACGCATGGAGCCCTCGTTATCGGCATGGGTGTCGAGCATGAGCACCAGATGGTCCGGGCGCTCCCCTGCCGTAAGCTCGTAGCCCACCAGAGTGTGGTCAAGATCTTGGCGCTTGCTCTTCTTACCGCGTGCGTAGTCGATGCCGTGCCCCGCGCGCAGCGTATCGATAGCGCGACGCACCTCGTCGGCATCCACCGGTGCCTCAGAATCGAGATGCAGATCGATACGATAGGACAGACGCGTGAGTTGCGCCGTCAGCGCCGGCGTGCGCACGTCGATGTAGGCGGCCTCGATGGGGGCCAGATCGGCCGGAGAGGCAGCAGCCAGGCGCCCAAACGCCTCGTCGAGTGCAACGAACTCGGTCATAAACAGGTCATACCACTCGCAGGTCGACGACGTTCCCACCGGCAACGCCGACGAAAAGCCCACGCGCATGTGCGGGGAGAAACCCTGCGTCACGGCGTAGGGCAGCCCCGCGCGACGCACGATGCGCTCAATGGTATGAATCACTTCGAGATGGCCCAGGTACTTAAGACGGTCGCGCTTGCCATAGCGAACGCGAAGCCTAAAGAGCGTGGAGTTGTCGGTCAAGCGCTCACTCATGCGCGATCACCCACCAATACGTTCTTGGCATGGAGCGTGGGGCAGATTCCACAGCCGGTGCACGACGTGCGGGTGCAGTCGGGCGTCGTGACACCCTCCAGCGAGCGGCGGTACTCGCGCTCGAGAAAGCCGCGCGAGCAGCCGGGGCTCACGTGCTCCCAGGGCAGGCGCCAGTCCAGTTCGTAGGGCAGGTGCACGAGCTCGTTGAGGTCGATGCCGTTTTTGGCCGCCGCCTCTTTCCAGTTATCGAGCGAAAAATGCTCCACCCAGGCGTCAAAACGCGAGCCCGCACGCCAGGCGTCGATGATGACCGGCGTCATGTCACGGCCGGCGCGAGACAGCGCGGCCTCAACGAGCGAGGTCTCGGCATCGTGGTAGTGCACGCGTACGGCGCGGTTGCGCACGCTCGTGATGAGCAGCTTTTGGCGGCGCTTGACATCGTCGTAATCGAGCTGTGGGCACCATTGGAAGGGTGTAGCGGCCTTGGGGATAAACACCGACACCGAGATGGACACCGAGATGGAGCCGCGGCGCGCCTTGGGAACCACGGAGCGGCCGAGCTCGAGCACATGGTCGGCCAGGTTGGCGATGGCCACGATATCCTCATCGCGCTCGCCGGGAAGGCCCATCATGAAGTAGAGCTTCATGCGGTTCCAACCAGCCTCGAAGGCCGCCTTGGCCGCACGGTCCAAGTCCTCCTCGGTCACATTCTTGTTGATGATGTCGCGCATGCGCTGACTGCCGGCTTCGGGGGCAAACGTCAGGCCGCCCTTCTTTTCGCCAGCGACCGACTCGGCCATATCCACGCCAAACGAATCCAGGCGCTGTGAGGGAATGGACACGCGAATACCCGTATCTTCCAGACGGCGGTTGAGCCTGCCGAGCACATCGCGGATGCATGAGTGGTCGGTGGTCGAGAGCGAGGTGAGCGACACCTCGTCATAGCCGGTCTTTTCCAGGCCCTGGATCACCGAGGACACAATCTGGTCGGCCGAGCGCTCGCGCACCGGGCGATAGGTCATGCCGGCCTGGCAAAAACGGCAGCCGCGGGCACAACCGCGCAGAATCTCGATCGACAGGCGATCGTGAACGAGCTGCGCGTAGGGCACGCACGACTGCGACAACGGATTGGTAGCGCCAAAGTCCTCAACGACGCGCTTGTAGACCACCGGTGGGACGTCCTTGCCTTCGCGCGGCACGGTGTAGCCATGCGGCGAGCAGGGCTCGTCATGGCGCACCTCGTAGAGCGACGGCACATAGGTGCCACCGACCGTCGCGAGCTGCTCGACAATCTGAGCGCGCGAGACGCCCTCGTCGCGCAAGCGGCGATGCAGCTGGCAAACCTCGAGCAGCGACTCCTCGCCCTCGCCAATGAGGATGGCATCGAAGAAGGCTGCATACGGCTCGGGGTTATAGACCGAGGGACCACCGGCAATGATGATGGGGTCGTCCTCGGTGCGGTCGGCCGCCAGCAGCGGAATGCCGGCTAGATCGAGGGCCTCGAGAAAGTTTGTCACGGCCATCTCATGCGGCACGTGCATGCCGACGATATCGAACGAGGCCACGGGTGCTGCGCCCTCGAGCGACAGCAGCGGGATACCAGCCTCGCGCATGGCATCGCCCATATCGGGCCACGGCACATAGCCGCGCTCGCAGGAAATGCCCTCGGCCTGATTGAGGATGTTGTACAGGATGGCAATACCCTGGTTGGGCAGGCCAACCTCGTACACATCCGGGTAAATCATGCAGCAACGATAGTCGGCATCGGCCTTGGAGAGCGTGCCCCACTCATGGTCGATATAGCGACTCGGCTTCTCGACCTTTGCGAGCAGGGGCTCAATCAAATGAAAACAGTCTTGGTACACAGCGCGCAAAAGAAACCCCTAAGCAGCGAGATCGGATGCGTCCTCAAAGGGACCCATGGGACGAGTAGCGCCGGCAACCGTGGTCACCAGGTCGCGAACGCGCGAGAACGTGGCGGCAGCCACCTCGTTGGCACGGCTGTAATCGATGTCGCGCTCATACAGCGAAACGAGCGCACGGCCCATACCATAGGTGCCCGCGGCGGCGGTCAGCGCCTTGACGACAAACCCAATATGCGGCGTCTGCTTTACCAGGGCGCGGGTGACGGCGCGGAGCACCAAGCCGCCGGCAAGCACGCCCGCGACCTCGTAGCCGCGCTCGGGCTTAATACCGCGTCCAAAGATGGCCGCGAGCTCAAAGAGCATGCCCACCTGCGCCAGCGCCATAACGGGATAATCGGCCCCCGGCAAAAACACCAGCGCACCCGTCGCCATATTGGTAAGCGCGCACGAGGTGATGATGCGGTTGGCGGCGGCGATACGCATAAAGGCAAAGTTCGCCGCAAAGGCTGTCTCCTTGTCCGTGCGGTCGAGAATCCAGCGAGCGAGCGTCTCGAGCAGATACGTCTTATCGGTAGCCGCCACCGCGCCGAGCATGGGCGTGGACTCCTGGATAAAAGGCACCTCGACAGCGGACTCGGCCAGCACGCACACGGGGGCGCCGGCAATCACGAGTTCCTGCACGGCGCTCTCAAGGCGGTCAGACCCGCACGAAAGCACCAGCACCACATCGGTATCGGTCTTGGGGACGATACGGTCCTCACCCAGGCGCTCAACGCGCACAATGCCCGACGTCGTCTGCGGCACGAAGGCATCGCGCACCGTCTCGACCAAAAAACGCGAGGCAGACGAATCGAGGTAGACGGACACGCGAACCGGCGTGTCGGAATCCTTCTTGGTGGTCGCGCCCATCTTAAAGACGCGGGTCAGCTTGTCCACGGGAATCTTCATAGCAAACCCCTCCAGCGGTTACGCGGCGCCCGAACGATGCCGCCATATGGATTGTACGATACCCACCGTCAGCAACTGAATCATCATCGAGGACGAACCAAAACTAATAAATGGCAGCGGAATACCGGTAATCGGCATCATGCCAATGCACATGCCGATGTTCTCGAAGGTCTGGAACGCCCACATGCCGACGATGCCCACGCACGATAGGCGCAAGAACAGCGACTCGCACTTAAAGGCAACGCGGATCGTCGAGAAAATCAGCAGCACGTAGAGGCACAGGAGCAAAAAGGAGCCGCAGAAGCCGAACGTCTCGGACAGGAAGGCGAAGACGAAGTCGGTGTGGAACTCGGGCAGAAAGCCACCGGCAGACTGCGTCGCATGGCCCAGCCCTTTACCGAAAAAGCCACCCGAGCCGACGGCAATGAGCGACTGCTGCAGGTTGTAGGCATCATCCGAATCGGCATTATCGGGGTCGATAAAGACGGTCAGTCGGTTCATCTGGTACTGCTTGATCAAAACGTCATGGCCCAAAAGAGAATCGAGCACCGAATCGAGCGCCAGGATGAGCGCCACCAGGCCCACAAGCAGCGCCAAGGTCGACAGCACCCATTCGCGACGCGCACCGCTCATGCAGATCACAACGGCACCCGACACCAACACGACCAGGCCCGAACCCAGGTCGCCCATGGCGACGACGGCCAAAAACGGAACGGAGAGCATGCCGCAGAGCTTAATGTAGTCGCGGGCGGTATCGATGCGGCCGTTGTACTGCGAACCAAGCGTGGCGATAAAGAAGATCGTGATGAGCTTGGCAAGCTCGACCGGTTGGAAGGTAAGGCCGATACCGGGAATCTTGATCCAGCCCGTCATGCCCAGACCGCCCGTATAGGACAGACCCGGAATCTTGGGCGAGAAAATCACAATGAGGTCGATGACGAGCAGCGCCGTCGAGAAGTTAGAGATGCCGCGCAGATCGGTACGCCAGACGAGCACCGCAAGCACCGCACCGATGCCGATGCCCAACAGGTGGCGCGAAAATGAGGCGTCGGCCTTAAACTGCGATGCCGACCAAATGATGATGGCACCATAGGCAACGAGTGCCAAGGTTGCCAGCAGCACGCCGATGTGCACCTTCTGGCGAAACGTGCCGCGCGAGGCCGAAAGCTGCTTGTTGACACGGTCCAGGCTGCTGCGGGAACCGGTTTTAGTTGAGCGGAACAGGTCCGCCGGCGAAAAATCCATCGCAACCTCCTATCGAACCGAAGAATCGCCCGTGGCAGAAGATGTGTCGGGCTCGTCATAAATGGCACCGAGGACATCGCGCACGACGTGCAGCGCGGTATCGGAGCCACCACCGCCCTGTTCCAAGACAGTGACAATCACGTACTTGGGCTCATCGGCCGGCGCGTAGGCGCAAAACCACGCGTAATCGTCCTCGCCGCTCTTCTCGCCCGTGCCGGACTTGCCGTAGACCGTGGGGGTCAAGGAGTTAAAGTGCGCGGCGGTCGAAGTCGACGCCGAGTAAATCACATCGTGCATGCCGTTACGGACCAGCGCCAGGTCGGCATCGCTATTGATATGGGCCTCCAGGCGCTTCTTTTTGCCCTTGCCGTTGTACTTATAGGCATCGCCGTCGCCATCGCGCGACACGGCAGACAAAAACACGTGAGGCACGTACTGTTTTCCGCCGTTGGCAAGACCCATATAGGCGCACGCCATCTGCAGGGGCGTCACCAGGATGTCGCCCTGGCCGATGGCAATGTTGGTCATATCGCCGGCATTCCACTTGCGGTCCTCGGCAGAGGCGTCGGTGAAGTACGACTCTTTCCACTCGGCATCGGGAATACGGCCCGCGCCCTCACTCGGCAGATCGATACCGCAGGTCTTGCCTAGACCCCAGCGACGAAAGACCTCCTGCAGGCCCTCGGGATGTTGCTCGTCATAAAAGAACGCCTTGCCCATGTCGTAGAAGACGGGGTCGCATGAGTTGGCGATACCCGACTGCAGCGTCATGGTGCCGTGGCCGGAATGCAGCCAACAGTACTTGCCCCACGACTTGCCCAGGCCCGTCCAATAGCCCGTGCAGTTGGTTGTCTGCGTTGAAGTGTAGGTTCCAAACTCAAGACCGGCCAGTGCCGAGAGCGGTTTGATGGTCGAGGCCGACATGTACTGTCCGCTAATGGCGCGGTTGAGCAGCGGGTGCGAACCCTTGTCATCATTGAGCTCGGTCCACACGTCATTTGATACGCCGCCGATAAAGACGGACGGATCGAACTTGGGCTCGCTCGCCATGCCCAGGATCTCGCCATTGTTGGGATCGAGACACACCACAGCGCCGTTGCCGGCATTGCTGTAGCCAGTGGTCTTGGCAAGCTCGATAGCGCTCGCCAGTGCCGTCTCACAGGCCTGTTGGATCTTAAGGTCGAGCGTGAGCTTAATGTCAGAGCCGGCCTTCGCGGGCACGGCGCCGGCCTGACCGGTCACATTGCCCGAGGCATCGACCTTGACGGTCTGCTCGCCACGAATACCCTGCAGCAGGTTTTCGTAGTAGCTCTCAACGCCCGCCTGGCCCACGATATCGCCCGACTGGTACGTAATCTTGCCAGCAGAAGCATCATCATCGCCAGAGGTTTTCTTATTCTGAGCCTCGAGCTGCTCGGAGGTAATGGTGCCGGTATAGCCCAAGATATGGCATGCCGTCTCGCCATATGGATACTGGCGCTCGGTACGCTCGGCAATCTTGACGCCCGGGAACTCGCCGGTGTGCTCCTGAATATAGGCAACCGTGGAGCGACGGACGTCCGTCGCGATGGTATGCAGGCTCTGGGCGCCCTCTGTATTGTCCTGAATATTGCGAAGGACCGCCACGTAAGGCATTCCAAGCACGTTGGCAAGATGGCGAACCAGAACCTCATCCTCGGCAAGGTCGCGGTAGGCCACGACAGCAAGTGAGGGACGGTTCTGGACAAGCGCCACGCCATTGCGGTCGAGAATGCGACCGCGCACAGCGGGTGTGGTAACGGTGCGAGTCTGATTACTATTAGCCTGCTTCTCGTAATAGTCCGACGAGACCATCTGCATGCCCCACAGCTTGACGGCAAGTGCCGCAAACATCGCGCCCACACCCGTGGTGAGGATGGAAAAACGGCCCTTAAAGGCGGTCGCCGCGGTATTGCCCTCGCCCTCGGTGGCGCGCGGGGCCGTTCCATGCTGTGTATCGTAGGTAAAACGGGAATCGCCACGACGCATGATGACCAGCGCGACCACGATGGCCACAACCAGCACGATACCGGCGATAATAACCGTCATCTGGGAAGACATCTACGGGCCTCCCCTATTTGAGCTTGCGGGTCTTGGGCTTAAAGCGCATACCCGTCTGGCGTCCGCCACGTGCGGAGAATCCATAGCCGGACTGCGGCACGACGCCGGACATCAAAAACGGAATGGCAACCAGACCCGTCAGGATCGAGGACGGCAGCGCATGGCCGAAGATCGCCACGACAAAGCTCGTCTCCAAACCCATAAACAGCAAGATGATGCTGTAGATCACATTAATGACGAGCGCAAAGGCGCCCACAGTGACGCCGCGCGCACTCGGGGTACCGCCCGTCTGACCGACGGCGCTGTGCACCAGGGCAAAAGAACCCACGGTCAGCAGGAGCGACATAACGCCCACCGGCACGGCAGCGGACAGGTCATAGAACAAGCCGCTGCAAAAACCGCACACGACGGCACGGGTCGGGTCGCCCGAGAACACGCTTAGGCACACCAGGATAATCATGAAGTTGACGCGACCGCCCGCAATGGAGATCTGCGGTGCCAGGCCTGCCTGCAGCAGCACGCACACAATGGCAGCGATCACAAACGTGCGGGAGCTCATCCCCTGCTCGTGTAGATCCATGGACATGCCCCCTATTCGCTCGAGCCGGAATCGGTCGTCTCGGACGTGTCGGAACTGTCATCCGAGCTCTCGTCCTTCATCTTGGTTGCAGCATCGCGCGACGTTCCCTGCGGCGTGCTGTTGGCCGTGCTCACGTCCTCATCCGAGGCCGACTGTTCGTCGGTCAGCGAGGTGATGACCAGCACTTCCTCGTTGTTCTCGGCCGTGGTCTGAGCGCGCACCACAATGGTGTAGTACACGTCGTTTGCCGATTTCTCAACCGACGAGACGGTGCCAAGCGGAAGGCCCTTGGGGAACACGCCACCGATGCCAGAGGTCACGATGATATCGCCAACCTTAACATCGGAGTCGACGCTCACGTACTCAAGACGCAGCGTGCCGTCAGCCTGACCCTGCAGCATACCCTGGGCGCGCGTGTCCTGTACCATGGCGGACACGCCCGAGTTCTCGTCGCCAATCAGGCGCACGGTAGAGGTCTTGGCCGATACCTCGATAATCTGGCCGATAACACCGGCAGAACTCGTCACGGGCATGTTGATGGTAAGGCCGTCGGCAGAGCCCTTGTCGATGGTAACGGTCGAGGTCCAGGCATCGCCGGAGGCACCAACGATACGAGCTGCGGTCGATTTGAGGTTGTAGGTCGATTGCAGCCCGACCAGGCCCTCCAGGCGCTCGGCAGTCTTTTGAGCCTCAGAAAGCTCGGCGACCTTAGAGGTCAGCTCCTCATTTTGCTTCTTGAGCTCGTCGAGCGTGTCCTGCGACGCCGTTAGGTTAGAGAACACGTTGCCAATCGCATTGAAGGGAGCCGCCACAGCCGAGCCCACAAAGCGCACCGGAGAGGTAATCGTCGTTACGCCCGAACGCACGGCATGAATCGGCCCTGCCTCGCCCTCGCGGATGTAAAACGTGAGCAGCAACACCGAAATCAGGCTGAAAACAATCAACGGGCGCATACCCGTTGATTGTCGCTTGGTATTCAGATTTGTGGAGAAACCCGAAGATCGTGCCAAATGGAATCCACCTTTTGGAAATTAAGCATTGGTCTGGACGAAGCCGCCATCAAACGCATTGGCCTCGAGCACGCGGGCACAGCCGTTAACGACGTTATCGAGCGCCGTGGGGCTGACGTTGACCGAAACACCGGTCTCATCGCGCAGGCGCACGTCGAGACCGCGCAGCAGCGCGCCGCCACCAGTCAGCAAAATGCCGTAGTACATAAGGTCCGAGGCAAGATCGGGAGGCGTAGCGTCGAGTGCGTCCTTGACGGCCTTGGCCATCTCGTCGAGCGGCTTGTTGAGCGCGCGACGAATCTCCTCGCTCTCGATGCGCACGGTCTTGGGCAGACCGGTGATCACGTCGCGGCCGTTGACCTCGACGTCGAGCTCGTCCTTGAGCGGCACGGCGGAACCGACCTTGATCTTGATGTCCTCTGCCGTACGCTCGCCGATGGCAAGGTTGTAGGCATCGCGAACGTGCGTGAGGATGGCCTGATCGAACTCGTCGCCGGCAATACGGATGGACTGCGAGACGACGATGCCGCCCATAGCGATAACGGCAACCTCGGTGGTACCGCCACCGATGTCGATGACCATGGAGCCGGTGGGCTCCTCGACAGGCAGGTCGGCGCCGATAGCGGCGGCCATGGGCTCCTCGATCAGGTAGGCCTGGCGAGCGCCGGCCTGGATCGTAGCCTCAAAGACGGCACGCTTCTCGACCGACGTGACGCCGGAGGGAACGCAAACGACAACGCGCGGACGCGGGGTCCACGGATAGCGCTTCTCGGAAGCCTTGTCGATAAAGTAGCGAAGCATGGCCTCGGTAACATCGAAGTCGGCGATGACGCCGTCCTTCAGGGGACGAACGGCCACGATGTTGCCGGGCGTACGGCCGAGCATGCGCTTTGCCTCGATACCGACCGCCAGGATGCGCTCGTCGTTCTTGTCGATGGCGACAACAGAGGGCTCGCGAATGACAATGCCCTTGCCGCGCACGGAGACAAGCGTATTTGCGGTGCCGAGGTCGATGGCAAGATCGCCCGCATAGCTACCGAAGAACATATCCATCAAAGAAAACAACGCAACTCCTGATGTGTTGGATGATTGCTGGAAAACTACTAGCTCATGATACTAGCGCAAGCCCGGCACCTCACTTGCGGTGAAGCGCCGGGCAAAGCTAAATCCCATAAGGTCACTACTGGTTGTCAGCAGCCGAGAAATCCATATCGAGCGAGGAAACGGCCCAGCCGATATGATTGTCGGAGCGCACGAATTTGACGGTGTACTCCTGCTCGCCGCCCTTGGACAGCGAAGCCTTGACCTTGGCAGTCGTCTCGGTCATGGACTGATCCATGCCCTCGACGGACACGGTGGCGCCCTGCGGAATCGAGGAGATGATCATCGACTTGGCGTCCTCGGACAGGCTCGAGGCCAGGCAAGACTCGGCCTTTGCGGTGTCACCGTCGCCGGCAGCCTGGAACAGATCGGTGATAACCGACTCCTGCGAGGGGAAGCCAAAGCCGCGCGTGTAGGCAAAGCCCAGACCGCCCGCAGCAATCAAAATGAGCAGAAGCAGCACGATGAAGACTTTGAGACCCGTGTGGCGATGGCGACGACGGACCTTGGCCTGCTTACGATCCTGACGGTCCTGCTGGACCATCTCGGACTCTGACAGTGTAAAGAAGCCGGTGTCCGAGGGATCGGGCATAAACTGACCGGTCGCGCCCGTAGGATCGAGCGGATCGACGGCAGGAGCGTCCATCGCAGGCGCCGGAGCCGTGGCCATAGCCGTCTGGGCAGACAGCGCGGCAAGCGAATCGTGCACGCGGGCAAGCTCATCGGCCTGCTCGGAGGTAAGCTGGTAGATGCCATCGGCAGTAGCGGCGTTAAAGGCGTCGAGTGCGTCGGAGGGACGGCCGGCGGCAGAAAGCGCCTGACCCATGCCGGCGTTGAGCGCGCGCGTGTCGTCACGGGGACCGGCAAAGTCGATAGCCGTACGGTAGGTCTCCACGGCATCCGCCGGACGGCCGAGCTTAATGAAGCAACGACCGAGCTCGCCGAGTGCGGCGGCAGGAGCCGGATTGGCGCCGTCGATGGCAGCCTGACGGAAGGCAGTACCTGCGTTGGCATAATCGCCCGACTGGAACAGCGCATTGCCCAGGCCCAGATAGGCCTTGAACGGCGTGGCATAGGAAGCATCCTGCGTAGCAGCAGAGAACGCCTGGGCGGCCGTCGTGTAGTCGCCCACGGCGGCGAGCGCCTTGCCGCGGTTGGTGAGCAGCGCGCCGCGCTTGCCGTAGGTGCCGTCGTTGAGGGCGGCAGCATAAGCCTCGGCGGCCTCAGCATACATGCCCAGGTGCATCAAGGCGTTGCCACGAAGGTGATCGGCCTCGCCCATAATCTCATCGGGAGTCTTTGCCGCCCCAAGCATCTGGGCTGCAGCGGAAAAATCACCCGCGCGGTAAGCGGCGCGGCCCTGTTGGATCAGCTGGCTATTCAAGGAAGTCCCCTTTACTCGTGAACGATCTCGACATGGACGATCTCGTCGCCGGCACGCAGCTGCGAAATCACATCGAGACCCTCGACCGTGGTACCAAAGACGGTGTAACCGGAATCGAGGTTATGCTGGGCGCCCAGGCAGAAGTAGAACTGCGAACCCGCGGAATCGGGGTCCATGGAGCGTGCCATGGCAAGGGCACCATCGACATGGCTGTTGCGCGGATTGGTGGCAAACTCGCCCTTGATGCAGTAGCCGGGGCCACCGGTACCGGGCATGCCGTCGGGGCCCTCAAGACCAGCGGCGACGTCGGCGCCGGACATATCGCGGGTATTGGGGTCGCCGCCCTGGATGACAAAACCGGGCACATAGCGATGGAACTTAAGGCCATCATAGAAGCCCATCGTGGAAAGCTCGCAGAAGTTCGCGACATGAATGGGAGCGCCCTCGCCGTCAAACTTGACCTTGATGGTACCCTTCGACGTCTCGATAACGGCGCACTCGTCGCCGGCAAGCTGATACTCGGGCGTGTAGAGCTCTTTCTTAAAACCAAACATGTGGTTCCTTCCTCGTGCGTTTAAAGCATATTTGTACGAATTGTAGCAATAAGCATGCGCTTACATCAATTGCGCACGTAGGTTATGCCGACTATGGCGAACTAATTTTAGGAACGCTGCTGCGGCTTCCAGGAACCCACATTGGCGTCGTACTGGTTCAGTGCGCTGTTGCCGCCCTGCGCGATGGGCGCCAGGATATCGCTTTGGTGGGAACTCATCGACTCACCATCGGGAATGGCCAGCGAGATGTCCCAGCTCTGACAGATCACGTCGACACGCTCGTACATCCACTCGGCAAGCTGCTTTAAGTGGGCGATGTCGTCCGCATAGACCGTATCGTCCTGATACTTAAGGTTGTTAAGCTCATCTTGCGTCTTTTTGATCTGGTCGCGCAGGGCGTAGGCACTCTGCGACAGCTCCTGGCGGGTGGACAGCGGCGTTCGGAGATAGCCGTTGTTAAAGGAATCGATGACCTCGCCGATCTGGTCCTCATCACCGTAGGACACGATGGTCTGATACAGACCGTCGAGTCTGGTATAGAGCTGATCATCGGTGAGCACGGTTTCTTCCTGGACCACCTCGGCAGAATCGTCCTGCTTGGTATCGTCCTCAGTCGCCTCGCCCTTTTGGCGCGTGGGGAAGGTCGTCTGCGCAGCCTGGCCAAACTGGTCGTAGAAGGCAGGCATGACACCCATGGGATCGGCCGTCACGAACCAATAGGCACCGCCGCAAACGACGGCAAGGACCGCGATGACGATGAGCGGCTTGGGGATATGACGCTTGTGCTTGTGATAGGCGTCCTCGTCGGGATGCACCTTGCGCTTGGGTTTTTGAGCATCGTCATGCAGGGAAACGGGCGTGGGAATATCGACCTTGGGGATACCGAAATCCTTATCGAAAGCCGGCAGCACGCAGGTCTCGTTAGGATCGGCGGCGTCCGAAAGAACCGCGGCAGCCGAGGCGGGCGCATGAGGCACCTCGGTATCGATCTGCTCTTGCGTTAGGCGCGGAAAGCCCGCCGTGCGGCCCGCTGCCAGGTCGGATGCGGCCGCGTCCTCGGAGAGGATACCCGGAGCAGGGCGTCCGCATTTTGGGCACGTGCGATCATGCGGAGAAAGACGGGCACCGCAGCCCTCACAGAACACGAACTCGGTGTGCTCGGGACCATCGCCCGGACCCACATAGGCGTTGCAGTAGGGGCAGAACGAGGCGCCGTCCTCGATAGTCTTAAGGCAATGCGGGCAGATCACGGCATCCTCTTTTCGAAGCAATTCAAACAATCGAGGTTAGAGCATAACATCGCCACGGCCCCACAGGAACAAGGCACCAATTCAACATCGCCAGGGCGCGTAGTTACTTCTTCTTTTTGCTTGGCATCGAGACTTTGATGCCTTGGGCGGACTTGGTCACACGAGAGCGCTTAGCTCCGGTACTCTTCTTTTTCTTGGGCTGGGCCTGGGCCACGCCCTCGAGTGCGCGGGCCTCGGCCTCGCGAGCGGTGCGATCTTCGCGGCGCTGCGCCATGTCGGCGGCGACGCGCTTGGCAAAACGTTCGGCCGTCGAGCCCGTCGAGCTCACCTTGCCGCCACCGCGACCCAGGCGAACGCGCACACCGCGGCCAAAACCAGTTGCGGCATGACGACGACGCGGCTTGAGCGAATCCATCATCGTGGCGAGCTTAAAGAACACCGAGCAGGTAAAGACCACGATAACAGCCAAGATAACCATCTGGCCCATCGACAGGTTGGCAATAGACAGCAGCTCCGGGAATCCGATAACGCCCACCAGGATGCCGGCGACTACAAACACAAAGAGCACCACACGTAAGGGCGTGAGAGGCTGCGAGATGCGCCAGATTAGGCTGACGCTCGCCGCGCACGACGTAAGCAGGCACATCGTAGACAGCGTGAGCTGGCTAAAGCCAAACACGCGCGCCACAAAGATGTCGAGCGCCGCAGCCAAAATGACCGCAATCGACGCCGGCAGTGCACGCTTGAGTACGTTGCTCAAAAACGCACCCTTCACACGAGCATTGTTGGGCTCCAGGCCCAACACAAAGCCCGGCGCGCCGATGCAGAAGAAGTTAATGAGCGTCATCTGGATGGGCTCGAAGGGGTACGGCGGCAGCGCGATACACAGCGCCGCCAGGCCCATCGAGAACAGCGTCTTGGTCAGGAACAGTGAGGCCGAACGCTGCAGGTTGTTGATGGAGCGACGGCCCTCGGCCACCACGGCGGGCATCGAGGCAAAATCGTTGTCGACGAGTACGATTTCGGCCACATTACGCGCGGCATCGGAGCCGGCCGCCATGGCGACGGAGCAGTCGGCCTCCTTGAGCGCCAGCACGTCGTTGACGCCGTCGCCCGTCATGGCCACGGTGTGCTCGCGGCGCTTGAGCGCCTGCACGAGCTCGCGCTTCTGCTGCGGGGTCACACGACCAAAGACATGGTAGCGGTCCACTGCGGCATCGAGCTTGGCCGGCGTATCGAGCGTCGTGGCGTCCACATAAGCGTCCGCCCCCGGCACGCCCACCACGCGCGCGATCGACGACACCGTACGCGGGTCGTCGCCACTGATCACGTTGAGGGTCACGCCCTGCTCGTTAAAGTAGCCGATGGTCTCGGCCGCCGAGGTACGAATCTCATCGCGGATGGTCACAAAGCCCACGGGCTCGGCCTCGCCCACCATATCCCCATCGGGCGTAAAGCCGTCCACGCGCGCCACCACGAGCACGCGGCAGGTATCGGCAAGCTCGGCGACACGGTTCTCGACCTGCGAAAACACACGATCAGAGAGCACAAACTGCGCGGCACCCATCACATAGGAGCCCTGCGCAAAAGAAGCGCCACTCCATTTTTTAGACGACGAGAACGGAATGACCGACAGCGGCTCAGACACCTCGACCGGGCGATCGGCGTAATAGTTGAGCAGCGCCTGGCAGGTCTCGTTGGCATCGGCCAAAGTCGCACGCGCGACGTTAGCCAGCGCAAAATCGAGCACTGTGGTATCGACGGGAACAGCCGCCTCCTCCGAGTCCACGCCAAAGCCAACACCCTCAACAGGCAGCGGGTAGGTGCCCTCGACCTCCATACGACCCGACGTGATGGTGCCCGTCTTGTCCAGGCACAGCACGTCGACGCGCGCGAGCGTCTCGATGCAGTAGAGCTGCTGCGCCAGCACCTTGCGGCGGGCCAGGCGCACCGTGGCGATGGCGAGCACCGACGAGGTCAGCAGCACCAGGCCTTGCGGGATCATGCCCAGCAGGGCGCCCACCGTGGACAGCAGCGCCGACGAAGGCACATGACCAGCCAACAGCTCGGAGAAGCACCACGAAAGCGCGCTATCGCCCGGGGTTCCCGCGGCATCCCACAGCCCACTTACACTCGAGGCGAACAGAGCCAGGCCAAGCGGAATCATGATGATGCTCGCAAAGCGCACGATGGCGTTAAGCGCGTTCATGATCTCGGAATTGACCTTTTTGACGTACTTGGCCTCGTTATTAATTTTGGCCACGTAGTTGTCGGCGCCGACATGGATCACGCGGGCGCGCAGCAGGCCCGAGTCGATAAAGCTGCCGCTCATGAGCTCGGAACCGGGCTGTTTCTTAATAAGGTCGCTCTCGCCCGTCAGCAGGCTCTCGTTCACGAGCGCCTCGCCCGAAACCACCACGGCGTCAGCGGGAATCTGGTCGCCGCGCCCCAGGCGGATGATGTCGTCGAGCACGATCTGGTCCAGGTCGAGCTCCACCTCGGCGCCATCGCGCACCGCGATGGCCTTCTTGGAGGTCAGCAGCGTGAGCTTATCGACCATCTTCTTGGAACGCATGGACTGAATGACGCCAATAGCGGTGTTCAAGAACACCACGAACAGGAACGTCAGATTCTTAAACGAACCGGTCAAAATGACCAGGAAAGCCAAGATCACGTTGATCAAATTGAACAGCGTGCAGAGGTTCTCGATGATGAGCTCTTTGACCGACTTGGTCTTGAGTTCCATGTTGCGGTTGATTTTACCGGCGGCGATACGCTCCTCGACCTCGGCGGTTGAGAGTCCGCGCTCGATATCCGTTGCTGCCATACCACGTCCCATCACGTCGCGTCGGTATAAGAAAACCGCCCGGACCATGCGAGGTTCGGACGGTCTTACGTTCGATGGTGCCCCATGTTGGATTCGAACCAACGGCCTTCTGCTCCGGAGGCAGACGCTCTAATCCCCTGAGCTAATAGGGCCAACGGTTGGCATTATACCCAAGTGCACCACGGGCTATCAAAATAAAAGAAAAAGCTTTGCAATTCCGAGGAAGACGAGCCGCAACGGCCCACTTTAGAAGGCAAAAGCGAGTCAGATAGTATAAACTCTCATGCACCATATATACACGGCTCGCGATGCGGGCCGTTTTTGCAAAAGTTATCCATCGAGGTGAGAGGCACACCATGATTGCAATTTTAAAGCAGAGCGCCAGCGACGAGGCCGTAAGCCATATCGTCAGCTGGATTGAGAAAAAGGGTCTGAAGACCGATGTCTCGCGCGGCGAGAACGAGACGATCATCGGCCTGGTGGGCGATACGACCAAGATCGACCCGTTCCTGCTCGAGTCCATGGATGTCGTCGAGCGCGTGCAGCGCGTCTCCGAGCCGTTCAAGCGCGCCAACCGTAAATTCCACCCCGAGGACTCCGTCATCGACTGCGGCCACGGCGTCAAGATCGGCGGCGACCAGTTCCAGGTCATCGCCGGCCCGTGCTCCGTCGAGGGCGAGAACCTCATCCGCATCGCCCGCCGCGTGAAGGCCGCCGGTGCCACGATGCTGCGCGGCGGTGCCTACAAGCCCCGCACCTCCCCCTACGCCTACCAGGGCATGGGCCCCGCCGGCCTCGACCTGCTGTGCGAGGCGTCTGCCGAGCTCGACATGCCGATCGTCACCGAGATCATGGATCCACGCGACGTGCAGGTCTTCTTGGACAAGAAGATTGACGTCATGCAGATCGGCGCCCGCAACGCCCAGAACTTCCCCCTGCTCAAGGAGGTCGGCAAGACCCAAACCCCGATTCTGCTCAAGCGCGGCATGTCCGGCACGATCGACGAGCTGCTTATGGCAGCCGAGTACATCATGAGCGAGGGCAACGACAACGTCATCCTGTGCGAGCGCGGTATCCGCACCTTCGAGACCCGCACCCGCAATACCTTCGACCTCAACGCCGTGCCGGTTCTGCACCACCTGTCGCACCTGCCCGTCGTCGCCGACCCCAGCCACGCCACCGGCTACACCCGCTACGTTGAGCCCATGGCGCTCGCCGCGACCGCCTGCGGCGCCAACGGCCTGGAGATCGAGGTCCACGACGAGCCCAGCCGCGCATGGTCCGACGGCGCTCAGGCCCTCACCCCCGACCAGTTCGACGACACCATGCGCCGCATTCGCGCCATCCGCGAGGTCGTCTGCCAAGAGACCATGGAGTAGCCCATGGGTACGGTGAGAAACGCGCGCGTTAACCAGGGCGGCCCCAAGTGCGCCGGTATCGTCGGCCTTGGCCTCATCGGCGGTAGCTTTGCCCGCGGCTATGCCCAGGCGGGCGTCCGCGTGCTGGCCTGGGACCCCGATGACGATGTCATGACGGCCGCCAGCATGGGCACTGTCGCCGGAGAGCTCAACGACGAGACACTCGGCGAATGCGACATCATCGTCCTGGCTTGCTACCCCGAGGCCTGCATCGAGTGGCTCGAGGCGCATGCCCAGGCGCTCGCCGACGCCACCGACACCGAGGCCATCATGGGGCCCGTGGTGATCGATACGGTGGGCGTCAAGGGCATCGTGTGCGAACGTGCCTTTGAGCTTGCCCGTGAGCACGGCTTTTACTTTGTGGGCGCACACCCCATGGCGGGCACGCAGTACTCGGGCTACGCACACTCCCGCGCCGACCTGTTCCAGGGCGCGCCACTCGTGCTCGTGCCGCCCGCGGTGGACGATGCGCTCAAACTGGAGCTTTTGGGCCAGGTGCGCGAGATGGTGCGCCCCTTGGGCTTTGGCAAGTTCAGCGTGACCAGCGCCGCCGAGCACGACCGCGTCATCGCCTTCACGAGCCAGCTTGCGCACGTGGTGTCCAACGCCTACGTCAAAAGCCCCACCGCCCAGGTCCACCACGGCTTTTCGGCCGGTAGCTACCGCGATCTCACCCGCGTGGCGCACCTCAACCCGCAAATGTGGTCCGAGCTCATGATCGACGACGCCGACGCGCTCGCCTACGAGATCGACCATCTGATCGAATCGCTCGGCGCCTACAGCCGTGCGCTCAAGGACCGCGACCAGCGCTATCTGGAGAATCTCCTTGCCGAGGGCGACCGCATTAAGCGCGCGCTCGACGACGAGACCTCCCACTAGACCACCTATCACGCCAGGTCGAAAGGACCGAAGCTTATGGCGATTACCATCGATATCGACACTGCACGCCCCTACCAGGTGCATGTTGGCACGTTTTTGCTGGAGCAGGCGGGACCACTCGTGCGCGCCACTGCCGGCGGTACCAAGGCCGTCATCGTGACGGACACCAACGTGGGCCCGCTCTACCAGATGCCCGTTAAGCAGAGCCTGGAGGCGTCAGGCTACGAGGTGAGCATCTGCACCTTCGAGGCCGGAGAGGCCCATAAGCGCGCCGAAACCTATGTTGCCATTATGGAGTTTGTGGCAGAGCACGAGCTTTCGCGCTCCGACGTGATCGTGGCACTCGGTGGCGGCGTCGTGGGCGACGTGGCGGGCTTTGTGGCCGCCACCTACATGCGCGGCTGCAAGTTTGTGCAGATCCCGACGAGCCTGCTCGCCATGGTGGATTCGTCGGTGGGTGGCAAGACCGCCATCGACCTGGCTGCCGGCAAGAACTTGGCCGGCGCCTTTTGGCAGCCGAGCGTGGTTATCGCCGACGTGGGGTGCCTGGCCACCCTCACGCCCGAGCAGTTCGCCGACGGCTGCGGCGAGGTCGTCAAGCACGCCGTGATCGCCGACCCGGAGCTTTTCGCCGAGCTGGAGAAGACCCCGCTCACGCTGGAGCTGCTCAACCGCGATGTGGCGCGCGTAGCGCTCATCATCGCCCGCAATATCGACATCAAGCGCGCCGTGGTCGTTGCCGACGAGCGCGAGATCAACCAGCGCAAGCTCCTCAACTTTGGACACAGCGCCGGACACGCCGTCGAGGCCTGCGAGCACTTTGAGCTCGGACACGGCAACTGTGTGTCGATCGGCATGGGCATCATCACGCGCGCCGCGGCTCTGCACGGCATTTGCGATGCTGCACTGCCCGGTCGTATCGAGGAGCTCTGCGCCCGCCATGGCCTCAAGACGCGCTGCGACCTAGATGCCGATGCCGTTTTTGCCGAGGCGCTCCACGACAAGAAGCGCGCGGGCGACACCATCGACCTGGTGATTCCGCACGGCATCGGCCGCTGCAGCATCGACCGCACGCCGCTTTCCACTTTCCATGATTTAATTGCCGAGGGCCTCGGCCAGAAGGGAGACGCATCCGCATGCTAGCCCGCATCACCCCCTCCCCGCTCAAGGGCACCGTTCCCGCCATTGCGTCCAAGTCGATGGCGCACCGCCTCATCATCTGCGCCGCACTTGCCAACGGCGAGACGCACGTGACCTGCAACACGACCTGTGCCGATATCGAGGCCACGATGCGCTGCCTCACAGCGCTGGGCGCCCGCATCGAGACCGTCGAGGATGGCTTCCAGGTCCATCCCACTATGAAGAGTATTGAGTTTGGCCTGCTCAAGGCACTTGCCGGCGGCACGCTCGACTGCGGCGAGAGCGGCTCCACGCTCCGCTTTATGCTGCCCGTCGCCTGCGCGCTGGGGGCAGAGGCAACCTTTGTGGGCCAGGGCCGTCTGGGCGCACGCCCCCTCTCCCCGCTCTCCGACGAGATCATTGCCGCCGGCTGCGACCTGCAGGGTCTGGGCGGCTTTCCGCTCAAGACAAGCGGCCGCATGCGCCCGGGCACCTTTATCCTGCCGGGCAACGTGAGCTCGCAGTACATATCCGGCCTGCTGCTGGCAGCCCCGCTGCTGGCCCAGCCCTCCTGCGTTCAGGTGACCGGCCTTATCGAGAGCCGCCCCTATATCAACCTGACCATCCAGGCTATGAAGGCCTTCGGCGTCGAGGTCAACGTCGAGCGCATCCCCGCCAAGGACGGCCAGCCCGAGATCACGAACTTCCGCGTGAGCAGCGGCTCGTACCGCACGCCTGGCAACGTGGCTGTTGAGGGCGACTGGTCCAACGCCGCCTTTTGGCTGTGCGCCGGCGCCATCGGCTCCGACCCCATCACTGTCGAGGGTGTGTCGCTCAGCTCGGCCCAGGGTGATCGCAACGTGCTCGCTGCGCTTTCGCGCTTTGGCGCCCGCATCGTACGCTCCACGAACGCCGCCACCGTCCAGTCCGACAAGCTCGCCGGCTTTGAGATGAGCGCGCACGACATTCCGGACCTGGTGCCCGTCATCTCGGCCGTGGCATCGCTGGCTCAGGGCCGCACGTTCATCCGTGACTGTGCACGCCTGCGCATCAAGGAATCCGACCGTCTGGCCACCACCACCCGCGAGCTCACCGCGCTGGGCGCGCAGGTGCGCATCGCCGGCGACGACCTCATCATCAAGGGCGTCGATGCCCTTACCGGCGGCGAGGTCGATTCGCACAACGACCACCGCATCGCCATGATGGCCGCCATCGCTGCGAGCCGCGCCACTGGCGAAGTCGTGATCCACGGCGCCGAGGCCGTCAACAAGTCCTATCCTGATTTCTTTGACCACTACCGCCTGCTGGGCGGCAAGGTCACGCTCGAGGAGGAATAGCATGTCCTCGACCTTTGGCAACGTCTTGCATCTGAGCATCTTTGGCCAGTCGCACTCCCCTGCTATCGGCTGCTCACTCGATGGCATTCCCGCCGGTATCGCCGTTGACCAGGAGCAGCTGCAGGCCTTTTTGGACCGTCGCGCCCCCGGCCGCGACGAGACCGCGACCAAGCGCCGTGAGGCCGACGCCGCGCATATCATTGCCGGTGTGGTCGATGGACACACTACCGGCGCACCCATCGCCGCGATCATTGAGAACACCAACACACGCTCCAAGGACTATTCCGAGCTGCGCTGCAAACCCCGCCCCGGGCACGCAGACTTTCCGGCGCGCGTGAAGTACCACAACATGCACGACGTCGCCGGCGGTGGGCATTTCTCCGGACGCCTGACGGCCCCCCTATGCATCGCCGGCGGCATCGCACTGCAGGCGCTCGAGGCCCGTGGCATCAAGGTCATGGCGCACGTCGCGCAGATTGGCGGCATCTCGGACCTACCCATGGACGACATGGTCTATCGCGAGGCCGACCGCAAGGCGATCCTCACGAACGATCTGCCCTGCATTGACGCCGCCGCAGCCGACCGCATGCGCGAGGAGATCCTAGCCGCGCGCGACGAGCTCGACAGCATCGGCGGCATTGTGGAGTGCGGCATCTACGGCCTGCCTGCGGGCATCGGCGACCCCATGTTCGACGGTATCGAGAACCGCATAGCGCAGATCGCGTTTGGCATTCCCGCCGTAAAGGGTGTGGAGTTTGGCATGGGCTTTGCCGTGGCCGCCATGCGCGGCAGCGAGAACAACGATCCGTACCGCGTTGATGCCGAGACCGGCGAGATTGCGGTCGAGTCCAATAACGCCGGCGGCATCCTGGGCGGCATTTCCACGGGCGCACCCGTCATGTGGCGGATGGCCGTAAAGCCGACGCCCTCCATCGGTCGCGAGCAACAGACCGTGGACATGGACGCCATGGAAAATGCCGAGCTCTCGGTCCATGGCCGCCACGATCCCTGCATCGTCCCGCGCGCCGTCCCCGTAGCCGAAGCAGCCGCCGCCCTCGCCATCTGGGACGCCCTCCTCGAGGACGCCGCCCAGCTCTAAAAAATCTCCGGGGGGCCAACTCCGGCCCCCACGCCCGTCCCAGAAAAATCACCAACACGTGAAAGGGGCCTCCATGGACCTTGCCGATATTCGCCAGGCCATCGATGGCATCGACACCACCCTGCTCAACAGCTTTGTCGAGCGTATGGACATTGCCACCGAAGTCGCCAAGTCAAAAATCGAGATGGGTAAGGCCGTCTTTGACCCCGCCCGCGAGCGCTCTAAACTCAATAACCTCGCCAGCCGCGCACCCGAGCGCTACGAGGCTCAGACCATCACCCTGTTCCGTCTCCTCATGAGCATGAGCAAGGCCGAGCAGCAGCGCTACATCAACGAGCTCAAGGGCATCACGGTGTCGCAAAAGGCCCATGCCACGGCCGCAGCTTTTAACACGCCCTTCCCCCAGACGGCTACCGTCGCCTGCCAGGGCGTCGAAGGCGCCTACAGCCAGATCGCCGCGTGCAGGCTCTTCGACGTGCCCGATATCGCCTTCTTTGAGACCTTCGAGGGCGTTATGCGCGCCGTACGCGACGGCTTTTGCGAGTTTGGCGTGCTGCCCATCGAAAACTCAACCGCTGGCTCAGTCAACGCCGTCTACGATCTGCTCGCACAGTTCGACTTCCATATCGTGCGCTCGCTGCGCCTCAAGATCGACCACAACCTGCTCGTCAAACCCGGCACCAAGCTCCAAGACGTGCGCGAGGTCTACAGCCACGGCCAAGCCATTGCCCAGTGCGCCGGCTTTATCGAGGCCCATAATCTCCACGCCTCCAAGTACCCCAACACCGCCATGTCGGCCGAGATGGTCGCCAACTCCGAGCGCACCGACGTCGCCGCTATCGCCTCGCGCAGCTGTGCCGCGCTGTATGGTCTGGAGGTGCTGGAGCCCAACATCCAGGACTCGGACAACAACTACACGCGCTTCGTCGTCATCAGCCGCGAGCCGCGCGTCTATCCCGGTGCCAACCGCACCTCGCTCATGATCACCACGGCCAATGAGCCGGGCGCCCTCTACCGCGTGCTCGAGCGCTTCTACGCACTCAACATCAACCTCATCAAGCTCGAGAGCCGCCCCATCCCCGGTCGCGACTTTGAGTTTATGTTCTACTTTGACCTGGACTGCCCCTTTGGCAGCAAGGCCCTCGACGACCTGCTCGATTCGATCGACGACGTGTGTGAGAGCTTCACCTACTTTGGCAGCTACACGGAGGTGCTCTAGATGACCGATACCGCCGCAACCCGCCCCTACGGCGTACTGGGCCGCGTGCTGGGCCACAGCTACACCCCGACCATCTACAAAGAGCTCGCTGGGCTCGAGTACGTGCGATTTGAGCGCGAGCCCGAGGACCTCGCGGCCTTTATGACCGGCAACGAGTGGGAAGGCACCAACGTGACCATCCCCTACAAGCGCGCCGTCATGAACTACCTGGACGAGCTGAGCCCGCTCGCCGAGCGCATGGGCAACGTCAACACCATCACGCGCCTGCCCGACGGGCGCCTGCGCGGCGACAACACCGACTACTTTGGTTTTCAGTGCCTGGTCGAGGAGCTGGGGGTTGAGGTTACCGGCAAGAAGGTCCTCGTGCTTGGCGCTACCGGTGGTGCCGGCACCACGGCAAGCATGGTGCTCGGCGACCTGGGCGCCACCGTGGTGTCCGTGGGCCGCACGAGCGAGGTCAACTACGGCAACAGCTCCCAGCAATCCGATGCCGCGCTGCTCGTCAACTGTACGCCTGCCGGTATGTTCCCCCACTGCCCCGACGCTCCCTGCACGCTCGAAGGCCTCGATGCGCTCGAGGGCGTCATCGACATCGTCTACAACCCCGCCCGCACGGGTCTAATGCTCGAGGCCGAGCGCCGCGGCATCCCCTGCGTCGGCGGCCTGCTTATGCTTGTTGCCCAGGCGGCACAGGCTGTCGAGCGCTACACCGGCCAAGTCACCCCGCGCGAGCGCATCTTGAACGTAACGGAGCGCCTGTCTCGCCGCGAGCAGAACATCGCCTTGATCGGTATGCCGGGTTCGGGCAAGACCCGCGTAGGCGAGCAGATCGCCCAGCTCACGGGTCGCGAGCACATCGACCTGGATCGCGCACTTGAGGAGCGTCTAGGCATGCCCTGCGCCGACTTTATCGTCGAGCGCGGCGAGGCGGCCTTCCGCGAGCGGGAGACGGCGGCGCTGGCCGACATCTCCAAGCGCAGCGGCCTGGTACTTTCCACGGGCGGCGGCGTGGTCACGCGCGACGAGAACTACCCACTGCTGCACCAGAACAGTCAGATCGTGATGCTCAACCGTAAGCTTGACGAGCTCGCCCACAAGGGACGCCCCATCACCGCCCGCGACGGCATCGATAAGCTCGCCGAGCAACGCATGCCGCGCTACCGCGCCTGGGCCGACTACATCATCGACTCACGCGACTGCGCAGCCAACACCGCCCGCGCCGTACTCGACACCCTCCCACCCGCTCTCTAACAAAAACCACCACAAAGGGGACAGGCACCTTTGTGGTGGTTTTTCGACCGCAAAGGAAGCAACCATGAACGCACTCGTCATTAACGGCCCCAACCTCAACATGCTCGGCATTCGCGAGCCGGGCATCTATGGCAGCGACAACTACGACCGCTTAGTGCAGATCTGCAAGGAAGCGGGCGCCGCACAGGGCTTCGACGAAGTCGAGGTCTTCCAGTCCAACCACGAGGGCAGCATCGTCGACAAGATCCAGGAGGCGTACGGCATGGTCGACGGCATCGTCATCAACCCGGCGGCCTACACGCACACGAGCGTGGCCATCCTGGACGCGCTCAAGGCCGTCGCCATCCCCGCAGTGGAAGTCCACATCAGCGCCGTCGAGACGCGCGAGGACTTCCGTCAGGTGAGCTACGCCCGTCTGGCCTGCTTCGCCACCATCACCGGCGAAGGCCTCCAGGGCTACGCCCACGCGCTGGAGCTGCTGAAAGAGCATCTCGAAAAGTAAAATGCCAACCCCAACAAACAGCAGCGGCTTGCTCGCGCTCGGCTCCAGCAACACACAAGATGAAAAAAGCCCAGACCACCAAGCGGTCCGGGCTTAATAAACGATGGTGCTCCATGGCGGATTCGAACCGTCGACCTTGGGATTAGAAGTCCCCTGCTCTATCCAACTGAGCTAATGGAGCAAATAACCGCACGCTCGACCAAATAAATCAGCCAAGCGGCTGTAATTATAACCTAGTTGAACTGCTCGCGATACGCCTTACAAACCTCATCGACCGGGCCGTCCATGCGAAGGTCACCCTTCTCAATCCAAACGGCACGCTGGCAGATGCGCTCAACCTGCTCCATAGAGTGCGAAACGAACAGAACCGTCACGTCGCCGCTCTGGATAAAGTGCTGGATACGGTCCTCACACTTCTGCTGGAAGAACACGTCACCGACGGACAGCGTCTCGTCAACGATCAGGATATCGGGCTCGGTAATCGTCGCGATTGCAAAGGCGATACGCGCCACCATGCCCGAGGAGAAATTCTTAAGCGGCATATCGACAAAGTTCTGCAACTCAGCGAACTCAATAATGCCGTCAAAGTTGGCGTCGATGAACTCCTTGGTATAGCCGAGCAGGGCGCCGTTCAGATAGATGTTCTCGCGGGCGGTCAGCTCGGGGTCAAAGCCGGCACCAAGCTCAATCAACGGCGCGATGTTACCGTGCACCTTAACGCTGCCCTCGCTAGGCTCAAGCACGCCAGCGATAATCTTGAGCATCGTAGACTTACCGGAGCCATTGGTGCCGACCAGACCCACGACCTCGCCGCGATGAATCTCGAACGAGATGTGCTTAAGCGCCCTAAACTCCTCAAAGAACAGCTCGTGCTTGGCGAGCTTGATGAAGTACTCCTTGAGATTGGTCAGCGACTCGGACGCCATGTTAAAGATCATGGTGACGTCGTCGACCTCGACAGCCAGAGGCTGCTCGCTGTAATCAACAACAGATTCAGTCATCACAGCACTCCTTAAATGTAGAGGATAAATTTGCGCTCGGACTTATGGAACACGGTATAGCCAATAATAAGCGCAAGAACCGCCCAGGCAACGCACATACCAAACGTCATAAGCGAGGGCGTAGTCTGGAACAGAAAGATATCGCGCATAAACTGCAGGTAGTTGAACATGGGGTTCGCATACATCAAGATACGCACGAGATGCGGCATTTGCGCAATGTAGTCAGTCGTCCAGAAGATGGGCGTAATGTAAGTCCACGCCGTAATGACGACGCTCCATAGATGCATAACGTCGCGGAAAAAGACCGTAAGAGCAGAGAGCATCATGCCCAGGCCCATGCAGAAGCACATAAGCAGCAGCAGGCAAACCGGCAGCAGAATGAGGTGCCAAGAAGGCATAACGTGGAACCACAGCATGACGATGGCGACGGCGACCAGCGAGAAGGCAAAGTTGACTAGCGAGAAGAGCACCTTCTGCACCGGGAAGACCCAGCGGTGCACCTTAACCTTCTTGAGCAGAGGGGCAGCGCCCACGATAGACGTCAGGGCCTGGTTCGTAGACTCGGACATAACGGCAAAGGTAATGTTACCCACGATCAAGTACAGCGGGTACATCTCGGGCGTCATTGAGCCATTGCGGCCCTGGCCAAAAATCGTCGAGAACACGATGGCCATAACAATCATCATCAGCAACGGGTTGAGCACCGACCACGCGACGCCCAGAACGCTACGGCGATACTTGATCTTGAAATCCTTGGTAACCAGCTGACGAAGGATAAACGCATCCTTCTCAAATTCGTTCTTAGCAAACGTCGCAGGCAGACTGCGAGTTTCTTGTTGCTTTGTCTGATCCGACACGGATGCAACTCCTTTACTCGTAATCGTTGACAAACGAACAGTATAGACCCGACGGCCATGCAAACGATACGCGCAACAAAACTGGAGAACTAACCCACATCTTAGGATGCCAAGCCCAAACGGCTATACTTTCAAGGATTGAATATATAAGGAGCATTGAGTGAATTCTGAATCCATCGCCGTCATCATCCCTTGCTACAACGAAGCGCTCACGATTGGTAAGGTCATCGACGACTTTCACCGCGAGCTTCCGCAAGCGACGGTCTATGTCTACGACAACAACTCATCGGACGATACCTCACGCATCGCTACCGAGCACGGCGCCACGGTCCGCTTTGAACCCCGCCAGGGAAAGGGCAACGTGTGCCGCCAGATGTTTCGCGATATCGACGCCGATTGCTACCTGATGGTCGACGGAGACGACACCTACCCCGCCGAGGCGGCCAAAGCCCTCTGCGAGCCCATCCTTAACGGCACGGCCGACATGACCGTAGGCGACCGCCTTTCCAACGGCACCTACTCCGAGGAGAACAAGCGCGCCTTCCATGGTTTTGGCAACAACCTAGTTCGCGCCATGATCAAGTGGATCTATGGCTACAGCTTCGATGACGTCATGACCGGCTACCGCGCCATGAGCCGCCCGTTTGTTAAAACCTTCCCTGTGCTTTCCGAGGGCTTCCAAATCGAAACCGAGCTCTCGATCCACGCCGTCGACCACCGCTGGCGCATCAAAGATGTGCCCATCGAGTACCGAGACCGTCCGGAAGGCTCCGAGTCCAAGCTCAATACCGTGAGCGACGGCATTAAAGTCGTTGCGATGATCGGCACGCTGTTCAAGGACTACCGCCCGCTGAAGTTCTTCAGCCTCGTCGCGCTTCTGTTTGCGGTGATCGGCCTCGCCCTTGGCATGCCCATAGTTGTCGAGTATTTCCAGACCGGCCTCGTTCCGCGCTTCCCCACCGCCATACTCGCCGCGTCGTTTATGTTCCTGTGCAGCCTGAGCCTTGCAACCGGATTCATCCTGGATTCTGTAGCAAAGGTCGAAAAAAAGCAGTGGGAGGTCAACGTGTACAGCAAATACGCCTACGACGACCAGCCCGGCCACCCTACTTCCAATCCAAACGAGAGGTAAACCACCATGCCGCTCATCTCCATTGTCGTGCCGTGCTACAACGAGCAGGAATCGCTTCCGATCTTTCTTAAAGAGCTCGATGGCGTCGTTCGCATCATGACCCAGCAAGACCCCTGCATCTCCTTTGAAGCCGTCCTCATCGACCTACTATCTCGCCAGCCCCTTTAACCTGCTCTGCGTACTGTTTCCTCAAGACAAGCTGACGCTCTTTGTGTTTGTTATCAGCGCGCTCAAACTTGGCTGCATTCACATTAGCAGTGCCTGGTATGTACAAAAGCGCTTCGGACTATCCAAGCCCGCAGCATTCCTGCTTTCCCTCTCGTTCACATTTTGCAGCTGGACCATCAGCAACCTGCGCAACCCGCTCTGGATCGATTGCCTCACCCTGCTGCCCATCTGCGCCTACGGATGCTACGAGCTCATCCGCAAGCAGCGCATGATCCGCCTCGTCATCGCAACGGCGCTCAATGTCATGTTCTGCTGGTATACGGCCTACATCAGCATCCTGTTCCTCAGCATCTTCGTATTGGTCGAATTTATCGATTATGTTACAGAAGAAGGATTTAGCTGGAAGCTCACGCTCGATCGGGCCCTGCGATTCGCCGGGGGTATCGCGCTTGGACTGCTCCTGTCCGCATGGACCTTTTTGCCGACCATCCTTGCCATGTCCAAGGGCGGCCCCGTTCTGGCACTCGGCCCCCTACTAAAAACCAGCCTCAAGTCGCTCATCAGGGGCTTTCTTCCCTGCATGTGGGTAAACAACGATAGCACACCGCAGTTCTATTGCGGCATCATCATGATGCTACTTGCGACGAGCTTGCTGGTTAACCGCACGGTTTCAATCAAGACGCGTATCGCAACACTCGTCGTCACGATGACCCTGGTCGCAAGCTCCGTTTTGAGCCCGCTCGAGTACGTCTGGTGCGGCATGCGCGTTCCTAACGGATTCTACTCGCGCACGGCCTTTTTGCTTAGCTTCTTTGCGCTGTGGGCCGCAGGATACGCGTTGCAGAAACTCAATGAGCGGCCAACATTACGTCGAGCCCATCGTCCGGCCATCATCATGCCGCTCCTGGCACTCACGGTAATTGAACTATTTGCCAACGCCCATGTTATGTGGAACCAGCTGTACACAGGCTATTCCGAAGAAGCCAACAGCGCCTATGTCGCCACCGCAACCAACACGATCACAGCCATTCAAGGCCAGGATTCGGCGTCTTTCTACCGCATCGACCGTACGATTACGCGCGCCGATAGCGCCGCCCTCAACGAAGGCCTGGCGCTTGGATACAACCAACTGTCTTCATATTCGTCGGCAAACAACCCGCAGGCAATTGCACTGCTCAACTCCCTTGGATACAGCAGTGTCGGCGAGTTTTCGACCCGTTATGCCGAGCCCATTCTTGCCGTCGATGCCCTACTGGGAGTCAAGTATGCCATTCCTGAGAACGCGCCTGCGGGATACGTTTCGGCCAAAACGAATCAGGCGGACTCCACAAGCGCGGTGTACGAGAACCCCTATGCGCTCAGCATTGGCGTCGCAGCCTCAAGCGATATCCAAAACAGCACGCTGAAGATCGAGAACCCCTTCGAAAAGCAGAACGACCTCTACAGCAAAATCCTAGGCCGCGAGGTAAAGCTCTATACCAAGATCGAGGCCACGAGCACGGAGAATAGCGAAAGCTTAAAGCAATGGAGCGTTACTGTACCGGCAAGCTCCATCGGGTATTTCTACATCAACAAAGATGTGACCGCCGGCAGCTATTGGCCCGTCGCCCTTACCATCGACCAGCGAACGATCGAAAACGAGGCCTGGAGATTCGACAATAATATCCGCCAGATTGCGGATGCATCGGACGCCCCGAGCCAGCATACGGTGTCAATCGGAGTCGCAGAGGGCTATACAGACATGCCCCAAGACAATGAGCCGGTCTTTTACGCCCTCAATCTGGACGATTTCAAACAGATCATTAACGAGCTTAAGACGAGCGAGTTTATTCCGACGGTTTTTGAGAACGGAAGGATCGAAGGCGAGTATACCGCCAAGGATGACGGCAATCTGCTGCTGAGCGTTCCGTACGATGAGGGCTGGAACGTAACGGTAAACGGCACCGCCGCAGAACTAACGCCCGCCGCCGATAAGGGCTTGTCGTCCCTGAGCATGCAAAAAGGCGCGAATAAGATCGTGATGACCTACAAGACTCCGGGCGCCCTTGCGGGGCTTGCAGTGAGTCTGGCGACCGCCATTGCCCTTGTTACGGCGGGGCTAATTGCCAGAAACAAGAAAAGCCGCCGTTAAGAACGGCGGCTTTTGCTCTCGTCAATTCAATAACAGTAGCTAGAGCGTCTTGAGGTACTCTCCCAGCTCTTCCTCCCAGTCGGGCATGCGGAATCCGGCAGCCTCAAGCCTGGACAGGTCGAGCGCGGAGTGGACCGGGCGCGGGGCGACGGGGCCGGCAGCGCTCGCGTAGTAGTCGGCGGTCGATACCGGCACGACCCTGTCGCCGTTGCCGTTGGCGGCCTCGAAGACGGCGCGGGCGATGTCGGCCCAGGACTTGACGGCGCCGGAACCGGTGCAGTCGTAGGTGCCGTAGGGGGCGCGGCTCCCCAGCACGTGGAAGATTGCCTGCGCCATGTCGCGCGTGAAGGTCAGGCGTCCCAGCTGGTCGTCCACGACGGTGACCTGCTCCAACTTGTCCTCCGGGTCGGCGACGCGGTCGGAGAGCGCCCTCATGGTCTTGACGAAGTTGTGCCCCTCGCCGATGACCCAGGAGCTGCGCATGATGTAGTGGCGCGGGCACCCGGCCACGGCGATGTCGCCGGCGGCCTTGGTCTGGCCGTAGACTGACAGCGGGCTGAGGGGCTCCTCCTCGTCGTGCACCTCGGCGGTGCCGTCGAAGACGTAGTCGGAGGACACGTGGACGAGCGCGATCCCGTGCTCGGCGCAGGTGCGCGCGAGCAGGGCGGGGCCGGTCGCGTTGGCCTTCCAGGCGGCCGCGCGGCCCTCGGGGGTCTCGGCTTTATCCACGGCGGTGTAGGCGCCGCAGTTGATCACGGTGCCGTAGAGCGACCAGTCGTACTTGGAGTAGGCCGCCGGGTCGGACATGTCGAAGGTGTCGATGTCGCAGAAGTCGAAGTCCTTGGCGACGCCGCGCTCCTCCGCCAGCGCGCGCACCGCGCGGCCCAGCTGGCCGTTGCAGCCGGTGACGAGCGTCCTCTTGGGCGCCATGGGGACGACGTCCCTGAGCATCGGGTGGTTGAGGTCCGCCTCGGAGACGGTGGCCCGGTCCAGCGGGATGGGCCACTGGATGTTAAGCTCCGGGTCGGCGAGGTTCACGAAGGTGTAGGTCCTCTTGAGCTCCAGCGACCAGTGGGCGTCCACCAGGTAGGTGTAGGCGGTGCCGTCCTCCAGGGCCTGGAAGGAGTTGCCCACGCCGCGCGGGACGTAGATGGCCCTGGACGGGTCCAGGGTGCAGGTGAACACCTTCCCGTAGGTGGCGCTGCCCTCGCGCAGGTCCACCCAGGCGCCGAATACGCTGCCGCGGGCCACCGAGATGAACTTGTCCCAGGGCTCGGCGTGGATGCCGCGGGTGACGCCGCGGCTGTCGTTGTAGGAGATGTTGTTCTGGACGACGCGGAGGTCCGGGATGCCCAGGGCGGTCATCTTGGCGCGCTGCCAGTTCTCCTTGAACCAGCCGCGCGAGTCGCCGTGGACGGCGAGGTCGACGACCTTCAGGCCCCCGATGCCGGTCTCGGCGACGGAGAGGTCCTTCTCGAATGCGATGTCTGCCATGTGGGAAAAGCTCCTATCGAAGAGGTTCAGGTTGCGGGCGCCCGCGCGGGGACGCAGGGTCATCCCCATGCCCTGCGGCCCCGCGCGGGCGCCCCGCGGTGCGGTTCGCCGGAATGCAGTCTTACTGGCCCTGTGCGCGGTAGCGGGCCTCGGTGGCCTCCTTGGCGGGGCGCCACCAGGACTCGTTGGCGACGTACCAGTCGATGGTCCGCTTGAGCCCCTCGGCGAAGTCGGTGTGGGCCGGCCTCCAGCCCAGCTCGCGCTGGAGCTTGGTGGAGTCGATGGCGTAGCGGCGGTCGTGGCCGGGGCGGTCGGCGACCCAGTCGAAGTCCTCGGGGTCGCGTCCCATCGCCTCCAGGATCATGCGCAGCACGGTGATGTTGTTCTTCTCGCCGTCGGCGCCGATGAGGTAGGTCTCCCCCATCCGGCCCTTCGTGAGGATGTCCCAGACGGCCGAGGAGTGGTCCTCGGTGTGGATCCAGTCGCGGACGTTCTCGCCGCGGCCGTAGAGCTTGGGGCGGACGCCGTCGATGATGTTCGTGATCTGCCTGGGGATGAACTTCTCCACGTGCTGGTAGGGGCCGTAGTTGTTGGAGCAGTTGGAGATCGTGGTGCGCAGGCCGTAGGTGCGGGTCCAGGCGCGGACCAGCATGTCGGAGGACGCCTTGGTGCTCGAGTACGGGCTGCTCGGGTGATACGGCGTCTCCTCGGTGAACTTCGCCGGGTCGTCGAGCGCCAGGTCGCCGTAGACCTCGTCGGTGGAGACGTGGTGGTAGCGGACGCCGTGCTTGCGGACGGC
This sequence comes from Collinsella aerofaciens, assembly GCF_039836695.1. GTDB lineage: Bacteria > Actinomycetota > Coriobacteriia > Coriobacteriales > Coriobacteriaceae > Collinsella > Collinsella aerofaciens_BD. Next base: position 134,922 of record NZ_JBDPAC010000003.1, read on the forward strand.
CTCCAGCAGGCGGAAGGTTCCCTCCACGTTGGTGCGCAGGAACGGCTCCGGGTCGGCGATGGAGTTGTCGTTGTGGCTCTCGGCGGCGTAGTGCACGATGGCGTCGTGGCCGGGGACCAGCCTGTCCAGCAGCTCGGCGTCGCAGATGTCGCCCACGACGAGCTCGACCCTATCCTCGGGCAGCCCCACGATGTTCTCGGGGTTGCCGGCGTAGGTCAGCTTGTCCAGGACGGTGACGTGCACCTCGGGGTGGTTGTTGACCACGTAGTGCACGAAGTTGCTGCCGATGAAGCCGCAGCCGCCAGTGACGATGATATTCTTGGGTTCGAAAATCTCAGACATGAAAATCCAATCTGAAGCATGTACAGCTTCTTTAGTATGCCGCAGGAAGTGACGCCGCGACGCTATTCAACAAAACTATCGGACATTTCGGCATGCGATAAGAGCCATAACCTTCGCAGAATTACCTCCTGTACAAAACGCCTCCGAAATGCAGTCTTTGTCGTAGTGAAAAACCGAATCCCCAGTTATTTCACGTAAGTACTTATAGAAGAAATCCTCCCAGCTTTTAAACTTCTCACTGTTTACAAAGGCTTCTGGGGTTTCCAAAACCGTCTTAACATCTAGCTCTGAAATTACGCCGGAGCTCAGTAGAAGCCACTCGAATGATTCGGGAAGACAAACCGTAACAGTATCGCGGTGAATGTCTTGCAGCTTAAGGACGCGGTCCGCATAGCACCCAAATGCCGCCCCGTCCGCGACAACAAACACGCGATCGTCGAGATGCTGATCCAACCAGCCCAAAATCGCGCTGTTCGTCATGGCCGAAGTACAGGTAAGCTCACTGTCAGCGAAATGCCGTTCAAAAAACTGGAAACCAGACTTACTGTCCTCGCATAGAAGGATAGAAAAGTCCTGTTTTGGCGCCGACCGGGAAATAGCATAACGATGATTCCCGCGATCTTGATAAACAGGGACGAAAGAATGGTATTTTCCGCTCGTCTTAATCTTGTAAATCTCATCCACGCTATACGGAAGATTGGGGAAATCAGCCCTTGAGATCAGCACGAAATAATTCGAGGAATACAGCACATGATGGGCAAACTCATCAGAATGGATCTCTTTTAAGCCCTCATCGACAAATACAATCGAGTCATGAACGGACGAAAGCTGGTTTCGCCAATCATAATCGGTCAGGGCGACACAGGGACAATCGCATTGCAAGGAAACGCCCGACTGCTCGCCCGTTCGCATGTAGTCTGCGACCATGTCAAACAGTGTCGTCTTACCCGTGCCACTATCGCCACGCACAATAGTGATGTTCCGCTTGATGGTAAATGTGTACTTAGTTCCCCTGCGGCGGGAAATCTTAACGAGATGCGAACCGTTCATAAGCAGTACCTACAGATACGGAATCGACTCGTGAATCAATTCGGCCATGTTGTGAACGATTCGGCCACTATTCACGACTTTAATTTTAAAATCCTCGCGACCAAAGTCCATCACATGATAGAGATTCACAACAAGCTTGCGGTCTTTCGCCATGTCGAGAATCCACTTGGCACAGTTGTCACCACAGGTAGAAGCGTTAAAAATTTGCTTACGATCAAATCTCATAAGCAGCAGCGTTTTCACGCCACCAGAAAGCTGGAGTGGGGAGATGGATCCAAGCACAGGGCTTTCGATGACGTTTTCGGAGACAACATCCGATCGATCAACATCTTTAATTATCGAGACTGCATAGGGATCCGTAATCCAAGAAGACCGGTAAGAGTTTTTGAAATATGTCGCTGTGTTGTAAATCGCTTCTGGCATATCGCCAAAGTAGACGCTTAACACATCCACTCCCAATCATATTGTCTTTATGGTCAACGTAATCATAACGAAAGGGGCCACCAGATAAACGGTGACCCCTAAAAGAAAACAAGCTTGCGCTAGTACTCGCGCGGGCTGTTGACGATCTCGCCGGCGGCGACCTTCTTCAGGTGCCGCCCGTAGACCGACTTGCCGTAGGCCTTGGCGGCCTCCTCAAGCTCGGCGGTGGAGATCCAGCCGTTCTCCCAGGCGATCTCCTCGGGGACGGACACGGGCAGGTCCTGGGAGTGCTCCACGGCGCGGACGAACTCCGCGGCCTCGTGCAGGCTCTCCATGGTGCCGGTGTCCAGCCACGCGTAGCCGCGGCCGAGGGTCACCACGGACAGCGTCCCCTCCTCCAGGTACATCTGGTTGAGCGTGGTGATCTCGAGCTCGCCGCGGGCCGAGGGCCTCACTTCGTGCGCCTTGGCTGCCACGTCGCCCGGGTAGAAGTACAGGCCGGTGACGGCGTAGGAGCTCTTGGGTTCGGCGGGCTTCTCCTCGATGGAGACGGCCCTGCCCTCCCCGTCGAACTCCACGACGCCGAAGCGCTCGGGGTCGTCCACGTGGTAGCCGAAGACCGTGGCGCGGCCCGACTCGGCGTTCTGGACGGCGCGCGTCAGGTGGCGGGACAGGCCGTTGCCGTAGAAGATGTTGTCGCCGAGCACCAGCGCGCACGGCTCGCCGGCGATGAAGTCCTCGCCGATGGTGAAGGCCTGCGCAAGGCCGTCCGGCGAGGGCTGCTCGGCGTAGGACAGGTTCACGCCGTAGCGCGAGCCGTCCCCAAGCAGGCGCTCGAAGTTGGGCAGGTCGGTCGGGGTGGAGATGACCAGGATATCCCGGATGCCCGCCAGCATGAGGGTGCTAAGCGGGTAGTAGATCATGGGCTTGTCGTAGACCGGCAGCAGCTGCTTGCTGGTGACGAGCGTGAGCGGGTACAGACGCGTGCCCGAGCCACCCGCGAGGATGATGCCTTTCATAGGTTGGACCTCCAGAGTTGGGTGTACACAGATGATATAAGTATACGCGAGGCCGAACCTAGGTTGCAGAACTGCACAAAAGAAGGACGGAGAGAGCCAAGCATGCAGCCTCTTTGGTTCACGTCCTTACGGACCACAAGACTCCAACCATTGGACCATATTTGGTCCAATGCGCTGTTCAGTTAGCCATTGACACAAACACGCACTACAGGGTCGCGGACGAGCTGGATGAGGCGGTGGGCACATAACGGCGTGCGAGGTGACGGAGCGCCTCTACATCCACTCGTACCAAAACCTAGGAGACGGGGAGGTTGCTGGGGTCATTGAGCGAAGGGACGCCCTCTCGTCTCGAGGGACAGACCCCGAGGAGATATGGGCGAACTCGTTTGCCGCCGCGCTCCTCATGCCGGCACAGGTCGTAGCGAAACTCTGGGCGGGCAATTGTAGCATCGGTGAGATGACGGACATACTCGACGTATCCGTAACCGCCGTGGGCCATAGGGTGGAAAACCTTGGGCTGCGATAGCGCAGACCAGCGCGGAAGCAGGTCACCAAAAGGGACACAAGAGGCAATCGACCTCATGGGTTCGGCACAAAGGAGAGCAAACGTCTTCCCCATCGAAAGCGCCCATTTAGACGAGGTCAGGGTCGAATGCTCGAGCGAGGAGCGGGAACGGCGAGCCAAGGCGGCCCAGGCCGAGAGCGTGGTCAAGAGGATGGAGGCGGAGAACGACCTTCGGTCCGAACTCGGAAAGGCCGCGCTCAAGTGCGTCAAGTGGCAGCTGGTCGCATGCAACACCCTCGTCGTCGCGTACACCGCCCGTCTCATGTGGCTGCAGCGCGAAATCCCTACCGAGGTGATAATTTCCTGGATGGGCGCGACGACCGCCGAGATCATCGGAATACTCTGGGTGATAGCGAGGAGCCTGTTTCCGTTCCAGGACGAACACAGGTCCGCAGACCTGGAAAAGAGTGGCGGCGGCCGAATCGGCCACCCCAGGAGATAAGGGTCGCCCCAATGGCGGTTCTTTCTTTACGGAGGGGGCCGGGGGATTCGAACCCCCGGGCCTAGGACACACCTCGCACGTCACGTCAATCCGTTCGTTGGGCGCAGCCCCCGCCTAGGACCCTTGCAACCCCTCCAACAAACAAGACAACTTTCATAATAACCCCCTTGAAGTCAATGGACCCGAAATGAGCAACGACTAGGAAGCAGAGCGCCGCGAGGACAATAACCTGAACCTCAACAGCGACAGAAAGCGTGATGTACGTAGATGTCCTCTTCGATGTTAACACAGCGGAACGGAGCGTCTGACGAACTCATAGCGACACATCTAAGAATGCCAGAAATCACGGAACTCCTCTCTGCATTTATAGCGAGACATGAAGTGAATAAGTACAATGAGCAGTGTCCAACAAACGAAAGGCAAACAATGCGAGTCGAAACAACCGGAGTATGCAGAGGAAACTGGAAAATCTACCAGCAACTTAAAATAGAAGGCATCCATGAAGGCTCCAGCATAAAAGCTCAAGCGGCAACGGATGACGACCGCCGCTTACCTTTGTCTCTTCTAAAATTCAAGGACAATAACGGCGAATCGAACTCATACGTTCTTGTAATCCCCGACCCCGATACCCGAGCCATTAAAATTGAGTTTAACGAAATCGGCAAAGACGGTTGCAACCTGAGCAGCGACTCCCTTTCGCTCAATTGCAAGAACATCAAATGGGAGTCGCGTCTTAACTACAAAATTAAACCTGACATGTGCAGCAAACTCCGAAATTACGATGACGTTTCAGAGTTTGAGATGGCGACGATTGATTTTTGGCAGTGCATCGAAGATTCAAACGAGTATATCCTGAGGTGCACGGTTAGAACACCGTACCGCAATGACTCGCAAATCAAACTTCGCTGCCTCGACCGGTTCCTCAATGAGGTTGGGCTGAGCATAGTCAATTTCGGTTCAAATGTAACGAGCGTTGGATTTACATCCGAGAAAAAGCAACTTGAAACGCAGCTCTCGATCCGCATGCCAAAGGCGTTTGATCGTTACTATTTTATTATTGACGATCAAAATCACCCATCATTCAGTGCATTTGACTGCTTAACGCCTGATAAATTAGGCTTGCTTCTTGAGGAGACCAACTTCCTCTTTACCCATGCGCAGTTTGACCCTGAATACCCCGAATGGTTTACAGAGCATAAGGCAACCATTGGCGCACTGGAGAAGCAGAGAAAAATCGTCTTCAATAGCGCTCCGAAATTCAGCATCATTGTCCCTCTTTACAACACGCCGATTTCGTTTTTTAACGATATGGTCGAATCCGTAAAAAACCAGTCTTATGCAAACTGGGAGCTCCTCCTAGTTAATGCAAGCCCTGACAATCAGGAACTAAAGGCTCGCGTTGAGCAGGAAACAGCCCGCGACAACAGAATTAAGTCAATTAATCTTACCGAAAATAAGGGTATTTCCGAAAACACAAACGCAGGCGTTGCCGTAGCTTCGGGCGATTTCGTTAGCTTCTTTGACCATGACGACATTCTTGAACCGGACTTGTTGTTCTCATATGCCGAGGCAATTGAAAACAATAATGACGTCGATCTTCTTTATTGTGATGAAGATAAACTCATGCCCGATGGAAAGTTAGCGCAGCCGTTCTTTAAGCCGGATTTCAATATCGATCTGCTCAGAAACAATAACTATATCTGCCACATGCTTACCATCCGTAAGTCCCTGCTAGACACTCTAGAGCCGAACACAAAAGAGTTCGATGGAGCACAGGATCATAATCTGACTCTCCGCGCCGTGGAAAAGGCAAGGAAAGTTCATCATGTTGCGAAGGTTCTATACCACTGGCGCCTAAGCGAGACCTCCACCGCAGCAAATGCCGATAGCAAGCCGTATGCCACTATCGCAGGTATCAAAGCGGTCCAGAGTCATTTGGACAGGCTTGGGCTCAATGCGAAGGTCGAACAAGCGCGTCGTCCCTTTACATATAAAGTAACCTACGCTGTGCCAGATTCCCACCCACTCGTGTCAATTATCATCCCGACTAAAGACCACGCCGACATTCTGAACAACTGCATTACATCAATTGTTGAGAAATCAACGTACGACAATTACGAGCTCGTCATAATCGAAAACAACAGCACAGAAAAGGTGACGTTCGATTATTACGATAAGTTGCAAGCAAAATATCCTGACATCGTTCGTCTTGTAACTTGGGAACACGAATTCAATTTCTCCAAGCTCATGAACTTTGGCGTTGCTCACGCCAAGGGCGACTATCTCTTGCTATTGAATAACGATACTGAGGTAATTACGCCCAATTGGATCGAGACCATGCTTGGCATCTGCGCACGTGAGGATGTTGGCGCAGTCGGTGCAAAACTCTACTATCCCGACAACACCATTCAGCACGCGGGCCTATGCGTCACTGGCGGCGTGGCGGGACATCTTTGCCAGAGCATGCCAAGGAATAATTGGGGCTACTTTGCACTCAACGATGCGCAACAAGACTTCAGCGCTGTCACTGCAGCTTGCATAATGACCAAGCGTAGCGAATATGAGAAAGTCGGAGGTTTCACCGAAGAGCTTCAAGTTGCATTTAATGATGTTGACTTTTGCTTAAAGCTACGCGAGATTAACGACCTGATCGTATACACGCCCGAAGTCGAGCTCTATCACTACGAGTCGATTTCTAGAGGCGTTGAAAACAATACGGAAAAGCAGATTCGGTTCCACAAAGAAGTCGCATACATGAATTATCGCTGGGCAAAATACTATGTCGAAGGCGATCCGTACATTAACCCAAATTTCAGCGTGGGAGAACCCGGAAATCGCTACTATCATTTATAAAGTGTTAGCTTAATTCTGCGCTTTCTAATTTTAGCCTTATTAAAATGCGACTAATAGATAAGGGAATCGAGGGTCAACCCTCGATTCCCTTACTATGAATAATTGCATTCCATACATGATATACAGTTAAGAAGCGTTTGTGATTCGATACACAAGCAGGCGTTGATTCCGCATGCTGGCCAGAATCCGCATCATTCCAAAGGCGTATTTAAAACCCAGCCCCACTGTGGTATAGCGGTAGTGTGGTAGTAGTTCAGCCACCAAGCAAGTGATGTTGTCCTGATGTAACCGATGTTATCCATAACCATACCGTTTCCGATATAAATAGCAATATGGCCCCAGCGGGCACCAGCACTTGTATGAGTATGCGTAGGGACCGCAACGATCATTCCAACTTTAAGCTGAGATATATCTCGGCTGTAACACCAATTCCAGAACATGTCGCATGCGTCGCCGTTGGGATATGACCCCAGCACGGGGTAAAACACATGGCTAACCCACTCCGAGCACAGTCCCGCCCCAGGAGAAGGAACGCTATGGCAACGATTAACGATCTGGGACTGCAAGGAGGCGCGCGCGGAGTGCTCAGGCTCCACCCAAGCACCTGAGGCATTAAAGAAATACTCGGAGTCTCCAATTCTGTTCCAGCCATTTACCATTTGTCCAGAAGACATAAGGTAGTACCACGTTCCATCATCATCGAGGAACCAGCCAGTATTCATGGCTCCGGATTCGTTGTCGAGGTGATACCACCTACCGTCAATGAATCGCCAACCGCGCTGCAGAACCCCATCTGAGTCTGTGTAAAACCACACCTGTGCAGCTGAGGACCAATACCAGCCAGCGACAGGCTTTCCCTCGGGATCCCTGAGCTTAATTCCACCCGCGCCGTCCTTGACGCCCGAATGTTAGCGCCGGGCGATTTTAGCCGCTAATAGTCAAACGATTTTGACCAATCCCGGTCACCGAATAATGGCCACCGTGCCTCCCCGCCGCCACTACGCTGGTGGTGCCAACACGCCGGCGTTAGGAGGACCATTGAGGTGAACGAGAGACACGATGACCTACAGGAGATTATAGACGCGGCGCTCCGGGAGATGGCCGCGGAGGAGGGCGACGGGTTCGACCCGCAGGCATGCAACCTCGCGGAGTTCTGCAGGAGGACGGGGCTCACCCGCTCCCGCGCGAGGACGGTCAGGGCACACGGGTTCAGGGCCCTGCCCCACGGGAACAGCGGGAGGAGGGCCGCGCCGGGCGTGCTCGCCGGCCACACCGGCCTGGTGGACGACCTCCTGCGGAAGGGCGTCACCAACTCGCAGGTGATATTCGAGCGGCTGCTCGGCCAGGGCTACGCCGGCGGCCTCACCACGGTGAAGACCTACATCGCCGCGCACCGGGACCTCGTGCCCGCGAAGAGGCGGCAGGCGGCCCCGCAGGGCTGCCGCGGCCAGCGCTTCAGGACGGCGCCCGGAGAGGCCTACCAGATGGACTGGGGCTTCGTCGCGGTCGAGCGCCCCGGCGGGGAGCGGGCGCGGATCGCCTGCTTCGCCATGGTCTGCCACCATTGCGGGGGCGCCCACGTCGAGTTCTTCCCGAACGCGCGCCAGGAGAACCTCCTCATCGGGATGCTGCACGCGTTCTCGGCGCTGGGCGTGCCCGCGACCGTGCTCACCGACAACATGAAGAGCGTGGTCGTCCGCCGCGATGCCGACGGCCGGCCCGTCTGGCAGGCCGACTACGCCGAGTTCATGGGCGTCGTCGGCTTCCGCACCAGGTTGTGCAGGCCGCGCCACCCCTATACGAAGGGCAAGGTGGAGAGGCTCGTCCGCTTCGTGAAGGGGAACTTCCTCGCGGGAAGGTCCTTTACCGACCTTGACGCCCTCAACCGGGAGGCCGCCCTCTGGTGCGCCGAGCAGGGAGGCCGCTGGCGGCGCGCGGCGGCATGCGTCCCGATGCGCGAGCACGAGGCGGCGTGCTCGGCGAACACCAGGCCGCTCGAGGTCACGGCCGAGGTCGAGCGGTACCTGTGCCCGCGCCGGAAGATCTCCTTCGACGGCTTCGTGAGCTTCGAGGGGCACCGCTACGGCGTGCCCTACTGGTACGTCCGCCGCGAGTGCAGGGTGAACCGGGAGGGGCGCGTGGTGCACATATACAGCGACGACCTCTCCCGCGAGCTCGTCGCCCACGCCGTCGGCACCGGCGCCGACAGCTGGTGCGAGGGGCAGTGGGAGACATCGCCGGCGCAGCCCGAGGAGCTGCCGACCCAGCCGGTGGGGACCGTGGTCGAGCAAATCGCCCCGCCCAGGACGAAACCCGGTTTCGAGAGGTTCGACTTCGGGAGGGCCGAATGATGGCGGGCGCGGGGGCGAGCCCCTACGAGCTCGCGAGCGACGCCGCGTCGAGGCTCGGGATCGCCGTCGGGGCGGAGGAGCTCGCGACCCTCGCCTCGGACCTCGACCTCGGCGACGGGGAGATGGCCGCCGTGGCAGCCACCTTCTCCTACCTTGCGGAGAAGAGGAGGCTCGCCTCCATCGAGACGCTGCTGAGGCTGAGCAGGCTGCCCAGGCGCGAGCCCAAGACCTTCGAGGGCTTCGACTTCTCCAGGATCCAGGGCCGGGACGCGGCCGCGCTGGGCAAGCTCCCGTCGCTGGCCGACCTCTACGCGCACCGCAACGTCGCCTTCGTCGGGCCCGGCGGCATAGGGAAGACGCACCTCGCGCAGGCCTACGGGCGCGAGTGCTGCATGCGGGGGCTCAAGACCTACTACATAAAGGCGACCGAGCTCAGGGACAGGTTCCAGAAGGCCGTCCAGCGGGGAAACACCTCGCGGGTCGTCTCCTCGCTCGTCAAGCCGTCGTGCCTCATCGTTGACGAGGTGGGAAGATGCGTCTACGACAGGCCGTGCACCGACCTGTTCTTCGATGTCGTCGACAGGCGCTACGAGAAGGAGGGGCCGAACGCGATGGTCCTCACGAGCAACATCGCCCCGAGCGGGTGGGATGAGTTCTTCACGGGCGACGACACGCTCCTCTGCGCCCTCGACAGGCTGTTCGACAAGGCGTCGGTGTTCGTGATGCGGGGCCCGAGCTACCGCGGCAGGGGGCTCGACACCTACTCGGTGGAGGCCGTCCCCCAGGCGGTGAAGGTGAGGGGGATCCAGCCCGAGGGGATGTAGGGAAGCGATAGGAAAGACATAGATGCGGGCGTGTTGGCTAAAATGGGTCGGCCGGGATTGGTCAATCTCGGCCGACTATATTTGGCTAAAATAATCCGACGCTAACACGAAAGCACAATCGCACCACTGCTGCACGCATAATATACGTTTTCATCTTGTGAGAAGACCCAAGTGTTGCACTTTAATGCACCGCCGCTATCCGGATCCAAATAATAAATGGAGCCATTTACAGTTTGAAATCCTTCCAGCATGGCGCCATTATTATTGGGGTCTAGCAAATACCAGCTAGAACCATTGTAAAACCACCCGGTACGAATCTCTCCCGATGCGTTGGAGCAATACCATGCCCCATCGTTAATAAACCAACCGGAGCTCATAGAACCGGATTCGGAAAAATGATACAAAGAGCCGTTAACAAGCCTAAAGCCCGTAGCCATTAATCCAGAAGGCTCAAGCCAGTACCAAGTATTGCCAAGAAGTAACCACCCGGTCTGCATAGCGCCCGAACTGTCCAAATAGTACCAGCTATCATCAATTAAAACCCAGCCGGTCTTCATTGAACCCGATGTCTCGTCAAGGTAGAACCAGCGCCCACCGGTGGCAGCCCATCCCTTCAAATGTGCACAGGAGTTAGAAAATAAATGCCAGCCATCGTTCAAGTATTTCCAGCCAGTAGCTGCATAACCTTCGGAATCAAAATAATACTCCGCCCCTCTAATGGACAGAAAACAGTTTGACGGCCAACCACCAGCCTCATATCTCCACCACCATTTACCGTTTTGGTAGGCCCAAGAACCAGGAAGAGCGATGTTATTATCAGAGGAACGAACGATCTGGAACGACAGTTGAGAGGTAACGCCGGCGTAATTTCCTAGCCCATTCACTCTTATAGTGGCGCAGCCAGGGGCAACATTATCTGAATACGTGACTTCATAATCGATTCCGCTTGCTAGCACAGAACCGCTGGCAGTCAAAACAGAGACATCAGGAGTAATCACATCGCCAGTATATTCATATATCGACGAATCGATCGATGCTTTGAAATTATCGGAATCCAAAGTCAAACGATCGCTACCTGATGTCCCAAATGCTTCCTGACCCGATTGAACCAAAGAGCCATCAGTGCCTTCAGCCACGCAATCTTCAGTTAATGAAAATGCGATTGCGGGCCATAAAAGAGAGATAAAACAAATAGATGTTAGACAAACCACGCTGATTAAACTCAGATGTCGATTTTTCATCATTTTTCTCTTCTCGCCAAATCAAATTAACCTTTGAATATCCAGATGCAGTCGACCCAGAGATGCAGTTCCCAAATTAATTAATATGCAAGACAACTCGCTTGATACGTTGCACCAGATAAAACGATAAGACACTCAACATAGGGATTGTCTATTTGTTAGACAATCCACAACCAGCAGTCGAGCGCGATCAATGGTGCACAAACTTAGGAGCCCTAATGAGGGATAGCCGAAGGAACTGAATCAAACCATGTATTGAGCTCATTCATGATCAGACCTTTTCTCAAGCTCTTTTTCGAGCAGGGCAATCCTATGAGTAAGGTTTTTGATCGCCAAAACATGACGACTCGCGGCAACGCTAAGAGACAGAGAGATTGCAAGCAACAGCACGATTGCACCCAAAAAAAGGAAATTGGCCGGGTTGACAAACCCAATAGCTGTTGAGCAACTATAAATAATCTGAGGACATAAATCACAGATCAAGGCCGCCATACACATCAAAATCCACAGCAAAGAGTACTTAAGAAGCATCTTTCCGTTGGACACGAGACGTAAAACATAGACGAGGAATCCGCCGAAAAAGAGGGCCGCACCAATCCTCAAAATAAGATTCATTATTTGTCTCCCCTATGGACCCAGCACACAAGGACAATGGCTAACGTAACCTTGACCATATAGTAGACGGAAGAGAAGCCCCCGATAGATGAACGTCCACCTTGGCGCTCATTCATCTTTACAGGCGCTTCCATAACGGGAAGACCAAGCTTCATAGCCAAAGCAATCGACTCTGGCTCCGGGTAGTCATCAGGATAACTCTTGCAGAACAGGTCGATAGCATCTTTATTGCAGGCCCTAAAGCCAGAAGTGGGATCGGTGACCACCTTACCCGTAAGCAACTCGAGCAAAAATGAAAGCCACCTGATTCCAACACGACGCATAAAAGTTGATTGAAAACCATCAGTCTCAACCAGAAATCGAGAGCCTATCGCCAAACTCGCACCGCTCTCAATCAGCTTTACAAGCTCAGGAATATAAGAAGGATCATGTTGGCCATCGCCGTCAACCTGAATGTCGATATCATAGCCAAATCTCTGGGCATATTTATGGCCCGCTTGGACCGCTCCACCGATACCAAGGTTCTGCGGCAAATCCAATATGTTGATACCATGCTCTCGACAAAGCTCAAGCGTTGTATCTTGTGAGCCGTCGTTGATTACGACATAGTCATAACCCGCAGCTTTTATAGCTGCAACGGTATTGAGAATGCACTCCTGTTCGTTATAGGCAGGAATTATTACGAGAACACGCAGATGTCCTTTTGAACATGTCGTTGAAGTAAAAGACAATCGAGATTCATCCATTCCAAAAACAGTTGGCTCTTAGCGACGCCCAAAGAATTTGCGACTCTTACAGTCCAACGCATAGCTTAACTCAGACTTAAGTTTACTGTATCCTGTCTAACCATTAGGAAGTTACATCTCAAGCTTAGATATTTAGCTTGCTCAACTAGGGCACACATGGAGTCCCCATCCATCACCGCAGGAAAAGGACCCCTTGCAGTTCTGCCTCAAATACGGGGCGCATGTCCTGAGCGAACCCTCAACGCCGTCCCATTCGATCCAATCGAATCCAACTAATTGCCCACTCCTACTATAACCATGACCTATATCGCTAATTTAGAAAAAACGGATATACAGAAGCTCGAACATCACAAAATACAGCAGCGCAAATGGAGCCCCGAGCATAAAGGCTGTAACTTTAGCCTTCACCTCCTCATCGCAGTAAATAGGGAACCTGAGCAATAGACAGGCAAAAGGTATTATCAAAGGTATGAGATATCGCGCTTGGACACCCGCAACTGTCTGGCTTCCAACTCCTGTAAAAGCGATGTATAGAGCCAAAGCAACTAGGTGGCAAGTAGCAAGAACCAGGAATAGAGTCCAAACAATTCCGCAACGGCTAAGCTTTATTTTAGTATCTTTTTCATTATCAATAATGCAAATAGCTTCAAACAGCATGATGGGGAGATACGAAAGCCATGGGAACAGATTAGACACGTCCCCAAGATAAGCCATATTCGTTGATATTGAATTGAGAAACGCCGGGGTCAGCATCGATCCAAAAACGAAATTCGAGATTACAGCTATAGTTCCAACTGGATTTGCAAGCACTCCCGTCGTTTGACCAGCCGTAGAGACTTCGGAGCCACCACGTGCATCAGAAATATTATTTACGACAGATGAGAAATATGGCGTCAAGAAAGATAGGATCATAATGGCACAAACGAATAGAGCAGTACCAATCAAGATACGTCTTTGCTTGCTTGAAACATATTTATTTGCAGGAATTAAAAGCGCAAGTCCAAATAAGGGAAAATAAATCGCTTTAGCTGCAAACCCGATTGCAAAAGATAGTAGAAATGCGAAGAACGTTTTAGCAGAAATATCCTCTTCAGAAATAAGCATCTTCAACAAAAGAGCTGTTCCTAGCAAACTGAACGATATCACACAGGGATCATACGAGTAACTGGCTGCCATTAACACAGCAGACGGGAACAACGCAATACAAGTGAAAAGACATTTTCTGCAAGGGGCTATACGAATTGCGATTCCGCAGATAACTGCATACGCAAACAAATTAAAAATTTTACCCAATGCAAATTTGATAGAGAATGGGAGATGAAGCAAGCGACCCAAACAAAGGCCGATAGATGAAGGAATATAGGCAATTTTAGAAAGAGCCACACTATCAAAACAATTAAAACGTTCGATACCTTCAGCTAAATCATTTTTATCAGCCTCTCTGACCAATTGCTCAACAGAGCCACGGTTAAACTCTCTTGTTTCATCTATTGGGTACTTACCCAAAGCTGCATCCAAACTAAAGCCGTCCCCCATATAAAACTGCTCGACTATCATTCGGTCAGAATTTGTTATTTCAGCATTTGTGAGGTAGGAAAAACTGTTTGCATTTCCATAGTGGACCTCATCATCCCATGTCAAAAAATTTGTAACGGGAAAGCAAATAATTACGGATAGACCAATTGAGACAATGCATGCGAAAGCGAACAGTTCGGGCTTCAGATAAGAAATGCCCCCATTAATAGCAATCAATCCGATCAAAACCGTAATGGGCAAAGCAGACGCGAACAACACCGTCTTTGACTTATCGAGCGGAATGCCAATAAAAGCGATTAAAACAGCAAAGCCAACAAAAACCGCCAAATAAAAGAAACACTTCTTAGCATCAGTTTTCTTAACCGAGGTTACGAAGCTCTTCATCAGGCCATAGCAAAGCTCAATTCCCTGGAACGCTAAAACTAAATGAAAGCATATAACCAGACCTGAGATATTCCATGCACCAAGACCGAAGGGGCCAAACGTCTTCGCGCCAGCCAATATGATGAAAACTAGCAGAAAGCTGCTGAGGATACTGGACGCGACGAGAACGGTTATCTGACGAATAGCATCACCGCTCGACTGTGATTTCGGTTGCAAATATAAGCACGCAACAGCAACGACATCGCAAAAGAGTTCAAGAATGAATAGATTTAAATTCTTATAGTGCAATGATGTCGCGACAGCTAACAAAAGAAGTCCCAGCCCAAAGATGGCAAGCGCGTACTCGCTTTTCTTAATTGCAGGATTATTCAAAACGTGCATCTCCAACTAAAGACAAAATCGAATAGGATAAGTCGACAATAACAAATTCGGGTCTTAGATCCAATTTCACTCAAAAGCTAAGTAAAAGCCAGCCAAGTATCACTTAGCAAATACAAAACGCCTTCTCGACATCTATAGCAGTGGCGTCCCAGCTATATCGATTTTCAACAAGGGCCCTAGAGTTTCGAGACTGTAGAGAAAGCAGCTTTCGATCATCAAAAAGCCTGCATAATGCCGAAACCACCTCATCAGATGACATGGACTGAATTATCGTGCCGTAGCTATCATCTGGAATAAGCTCGTGCGCGCCTCCCACATCTGTTACCACAGCAGGCGTTCCGCAAGCTGAAGCCTCAAGAAGTACCGTCGAAAAGCCTTCGGACCGAGTTGGAAGACAAAGCACATCTGCTTGCTGAAGTAAGGAGGAAATGTCCTCTGCGCTACATCTCCCAAGCCAAAACAAGTTCGACGAACAGGCTTCCTTGACTTCATTGGCCAGCGGACCATCCCCTGCAAGAACAAAACAAATATCACGCTTGGTAATATCCTTTGCGCGAGCTGCCTCAATAATTGAATAAATTCCCTTTTCAGGAATAAACCGCCCAACAAAAGCCACAACTAAAGATGACTGAGGGACACCTAATTCTGATCGGAAATCTCTACCCGAAGAGATGCTCCTATAAATTGAAGCATTGATTGAGTTCGATATTACGCCCTTTGCACCGATATTAAAATGCTGAAGCCATTCAACGCTTTTTGAAGAAATCCCATAGAAATCAGGTTCAAACGTCTTTACGCGATCAGTAATCCAATCCTCATATCGGCGCACAAAATAATCAAGGAATGGCTGATTGAAAGAAAGATACGCTGAACCATGGTCGAGAACGACGGCCCTAGTGTTATGATCCACAGCAAACTTCAGCCCTTCGAGTGAGAGGGGGAAAAGCCTCGTGTTGATAAGTACGCCGTCCCACTCATAATCATCAAGGCTTTGCAGGAGCCGGTAATAATCGCCGGTTTTTTTGGGAAGAGGAAGCCTTCCATCAAGCAATGAAATACATGGAAGCCGAATTATCTCGAGACCGTTTTCGACTGAATGACCGACTCCTACGCGCATTGAATCATTAGTAACGATAACCACCCTGTCGCCGCGGGCAGCTAGGGCATGAGCGAGACCATCGACAAAATTACCAATTCCACTAAGTTGCGGGTGATAATGATGGGTGAAAATACAAATAGAAGAACTCATTACATAACCTCATCTGGTAAAGATTTCATATCCTTAATTCTGCGCAGTCCAGACTTCACCATCCCCAAAGTCAAGCAGAAGAGGAAGATGGGTATGTCGATTTTCCGGCTCCGGAATTTTCTTCCATTCGCCATACATCGTTGTAAGATATTTATCCGTCATACGAGGAACGGGGAATTCACTGCCTTCGAAAACCGCACTGCTCAGAGGGAAAATCTCTGAAATAGGCACTGGCGCCAGATTCGGCCAGCTTAACGTCAGACAATAATCAGAGACCTCACCCGTATTTGAGTCGGCAATACAGGAGTCGAACAAATCCTGGTAAGAGCATGCGCCTCGAGAAACCAGTCGTTCCACTACGTGTATAGCAGAACAACCAATTTGCTCGAGTTGTCCAAGGAACCCTTTATGAGGGACAACAATGGAAGAAGAGTGATATAAATAAGCTCTTTTCTGTGCAATTGATGCAGTTCGGACTTGTTTTGCACGAAGGCGTTTATCTGTATAGAGCTGGTCATATGGAAAGATGTCGACAAAAATACCCATCGAACTGGAAGCCTCTCGAGCCTCCTGATTCTCGAAGCGAGTTTCATCGCGATACACCTTAGCAAACATCGCAGCATAGCCAATAGTATTCCGCGATGTATGGAGCGAATATCCTTCCGGTAAACCATCCTCGGCTAAAGAGCAAAAGCGGTCATAGTCTGAACGCATCATTCCGATATCTATATCATCATCCCAAGGGATAAACCCCCTATGACGCATTGCTCCTAAACATGTTCCGCCATCAAGCCACCACCTGATGCCGTGCTTAGAGCAGAATGCAGCGACAACCTGAAGGATATCCAATTCAGTGTTTTGAAGCTTTAATAGCGCGTGAGCTTTAGACATCATCGGCCTATCTCTTTTCCCCAAACCATTCTTGCGTCTGTTTCCCCAAAACAAAAGACTGATAAATAAGGCAAATAGCATTGGATATAAGCGCCGTTACAGTAGGGCCATTTAAGCCAAACAACACTTGCGCGGGAGCCATGACAGCAACAGCACTGATTAAGGACAATATGCTGCCAACAAATACCCCTCGGTAGTTATCAAGAGAAACCAGCAAATCGTTGACAAACCAAGCAATGCCAGTCAAAAAGGCACAAGCCAACATAGGCTGAAGGAGATCAGAATGTTTGGCTATTCCAGCGCCATAAAACAAAGACAGCAATAATTTGCCGAAAAAGAAAAGCGCAACTGCTGATATGACGCCGACAAATAAAATACCGGCAAGTATTTTACCTATAAGCGTAAAAAAGGACTTTTTCCTAGAATAGTAACGCTCTACTAAATAACCTAATAAAGGATTATAGATATACGTCGCACCCATTTGGATAATTGCCACGGGAGCAGCAACTGATGCATAAATGCCTAGAGCAGAATCTCCGAATGTATAAGATAAATACTGCCTTGGAATATTCGGCGCCGCAGAAGCAGCAATGCCGCCCAGAACGATGGGCAAACAGCCACATAGGAAAGCTCTGACCTTCGCTTGGGTAATTCCAAGTTTGATTGCAGAGATTCGATTTGATCTCGGATAATCGTAAATAACACCGATACCTATAGTCACTACCGTCATTAGCAACAATGCACCTTCGAGGCTATTTAACAGCCCAAAGACAACAATGAACGAAAGGAGAGAACCAATGCCCTGCATTATGAGGGATTTCCCAATATAGTCCATCCTATGGCCAACCTGATCATTGGCATGCATGACATCAATAACTAAGCCGGCGGTTTTATAGAGAGCATACAAAAGAACAGCAGGCACCGTATCAATACGACACGTCGCAATGGAATAGACGGCCAACATTGCAAACGCCATAAACGTAGTAAAGAAACGAAAAGTCAGGTATTCACCAGCAGAGTTTTTCCTTTCAACATCTGCAATTTGTACCGTGTACATCCTGTATTGGGCCAATTGAGAAAACATGTTGAAAATAGACATAGCAAGGGAATAAATTCCAGCAGCACTATATCCATCAGACAGTCGAACGACCAATATAGTAATTAGCCATTGACAGCCTAAATTCGTCAACGAGCCAACGGTATTCCAGAACATATTGTGTTTAATCGAAAGAGTCTTCTCTGTGGCTTCCACAAATATAAGCGCCCTTCTGAACAAGTCGCGATTCGGATACGAAGCTATTTTGCTTCTTTAATCATGTTTAAAATCAAAAGAAACAGCCAATTCGGTACAAGTCGCATAATGATTTCAGCTTTAGCAATGGACGGGCAAGCTCGTCGATATTTAAGCAAGCCAATTATGGAGCGTCGCTCTCTTGCATCGGCGAACCCCATTATTTCCTTTAGGTGCGGTGAATCAGGAAATCTTTCGGCAAATTGCTTAGCTGTATCAACCCTGTTTTTAACTCTTGTTAAATACCAATCATCTTTTGAAGCAACACCCGCAAGGAATCCAGTTTCATTCCCGCCATGTCGACGATACTTAACCAAGGGAGTCGTTGTAAAACTGCACTTCCCCAGTTCGCTGCAGCCCAATGTCAACCACAAATCATGTGCAGTGGATTCCGGAAAGGGAATCATCGACTTAGCAGCACTCGCATCTAGCATGAGAGCCATACCAATGCCGTAGCATACACTTGCAGCCTGAATAGTAATATCCTCTCCGGAGCACCAATTTACTTCAGGCGAATTTGGATGAGCTTTTCTGTAGCTCTCTACCAGCATGTTTCCGTTTTCGTCGATTACCGATCTATCGCAAACATCAAGAATTGAGCCTTCTTCTAGCATATGGTTGAGCGAAACTTGAACTCTGTTAGGCTCCCAAATATCATCTTGATCGCAAAATACTACGTAATCCCCTTCTGCCAAAGAGAGTAGTGCCTCGAACGATTTGACATAACCGAGATTTTTATCGCCATGATAATAACGATAGGCGTTTTTCTTTATATGCTCTTGGATAAACCCCTCTAAAGAGGCCGATTCGGGGCAGTCATTTCTGACCAAAAGCGTAACCGGAAACGTTTGTTCATCAATCGAATCAAGTTGAGCGGCGAAAAACTTAAGATCAGGTTTATATGCTGAAAGAAGTACGCATACGCCTGTACCATTTCCCTTTTCTATTTCCAAAAATCCTCCCAAAGTCATGTTTTCAAGATTAGCAAAGCAATCATTAGAGATTTAAGGTGTTGTTTATTACGCTCAAAAAAGACAGGAGAAGGCTCGGCCTTTAGATAATACATGGCGGCAAATTGAATGGTGCTCCCGTAATTTTTAACACCAACACCGACATCTCGCCCCCCTAGAGGGAGCGAGATGGTTGGCTTTTCAAAATAATCTGAAAAGGAAGCTCGTAGAGAATTAAAATCCTGCGCACCGGAAGTGCATACAGTTTATGACTGCCTTCTCATGAAACCGCTTGCCAAATCAAAGCACCTCAATTGGAAAAGAGTCCCTTAAGAATCAGTGTCTTTCTCCCACCTTTAAAGACACTTGTCCAATATCAATAGGTAACAACCTTTGTTCCATAAGGAATGTTATCGTAAATCCATTTTGCGTTCTGGATCTCAAGGCGCACACATCCTGCAGAGGATGGAACGCCCATCGTGGGATCCATCACCCGGTTACTGTTGACGTAGTAGGGCGAAGAATGGAATAGATAATCACCGTAGAACTGTGTGTAGTAATAGCAAGTATATCCATGCCCAAAGGAGTATCCCTTTCCGTAGACTTGGTACTCCCCTATCACAGTTGGCGTACTGGCTTTTCCCGTCGAACATACATATCGACGGTTTAAGGACCAGTTATTCCATGATCCAGTGTAAATACTCGTAACGCAACGTGACGTATCGACAAGTATCAGCCAATTTGTATTGCTTGAATAACTTTGAGCCTTAGCATCCATATAGTCTGACACCCACGCGCCGTTGGCCATGAAGTAATTCCAGGATCCGTCCACAACGCGCCAGCCAGTAGCCATGGCGCCACTAGCGTCAAGCCAATACCAGGTACCCCCCAGGTTAAGCCACCCTGTTTGCATATAACCAGACGAATTCAAGTAATACCAAGATCCGTTAACGGCAACCCAGCCGGTTTTCATAACGTAGGTAGATGGGTCCAAATAGAACCAGGAGCCATCCTTGTACAGCCAGCCAGATCGTGCATAGCCAGCAGTCTCATCAAAGAAGTACCATTTTCCGTTAACGTTCTTCCATCCAGCACAGGGGGAGCCATCGGTTGGATCAGCATAGAACTTGCACCCTCCAAGCGTCACAAACCCGTTAGCTTCGGTTAATTCGCCATCACCGTTTGTTGTAAATAGCTTTCCACTACGCAATGCTCCACACAATGAGCAATCAGAACCAGCAAAAGCCTTAGACGGCTCATCCTGAACCGAGTCCTGGACATCTACCCATTCACGGCAAGCAACAGCGCCTGAAGCTTTTGCATAATAGCTTTTCCCATTTACAGAAAAATGACCTAGCAGCATTTTACCGTCGGCAGCAGGATCGAGATAATAGTATTGGCTATTGTCCTTCAGCCATCCCGTCTTTACAATGCCCGACGCATGAGAAGGCTCAGCGTAATACCAGTCTCCATCGCTCATAAACCAGCCGAGTGACAGCGCTCCCGTTGAAGAAAAATGATACTGATTGGATCCGATGACAAAAAAACCGGTAGCCATTCTATTGTCATTTGCGACATCGAGCCAATACCAAACGCCATTCACCAAACGCCAGCCCGATGCAAGTGCGCCGGAACCGTCAGCGTAATACCAGTCCGTCCCATCAAACGCCCAACCAACAGCCATTGCGCCGGAATCCGATAAATAGTAACGAGACGAACCGACAGAAACGATTCCTCTAGACATAACACCATCATTGGCGGGATCAAGCCAATACCAGTTATTGCCAGTTTGAAGCCAGCCGGTTAAGACTTCACCATTGCCACCCCAATACCATAAACCGTTATCAAGGCACCATCCATTAATCAGTCCATAGGTTCCAAGAAGATAAGGGTGCCCATCAATAACACGTCGACCAGTAGCCATAGAACAGCTGTTAAGGGAGTCAAACCAGTACCATTGGTCTCCAATAAACTGCCAGCCACTTGCCAAAGCGCCTGACGGACCCGCGTAATACCACTTATTTTCAGTAAAAATCCAGCCGCAGCTCATTGCGCCGTCACGAGCGGGGTCCAAGTAGTACAGCGAGTCGTCAATATTCTGAATTCCGGTCAAACGACAGCCATCTAGATAGTAATACCAGGACAAACCGTTCCATTGCCATCCAGATAGTTGTTCTGTAGTCGACGGGTCATGGCTTTCGACAACCTGTAGGCTCGAATCTTCCGTTGTTTTGCCGGCACAATCGCTGGAGTATTGAGAGCAACCGCCACCGACCAATGCTCCCGGCCCTCCTGTCGAGTCGCGCTCTACGACACCGTTATCCGCCCCCTCTTCCACGGCATAAGCAGTGCAAGAAAATGCGGGGGCTGTAACTGAGAGTAAGGCGGAAAATAGCATCAAGCCAATTACTCGCCAGCAAATTCGATGATCAATCCGAGCATTCATTTCAGGCCCCCAACCGGTACCGACTGTCTTGCAGGGAATCTATTAAATAAACGGACGAGCTGCGCCGATTACATTTCCCCTTGCGCTAATAGGATGAATTCCGACACCTTGATGAGGCCAGGAATCAATCATCAAGCCGCCGCCAAGTGCAATTGCAATATGACCGCGGTAATAAATCACATCGCCGCGTTGAATCGAGCTCGTGCTCACGGGCATAAAGATATTGCTTCGATACCAATTCATGGAATTATAGGTTTGGCTTGGATCCCAGCGATGGTTATAAGGGTTGTAAACACCCATATCCATGCCAGTAGCATAAAGGCACTGCAAGACAAAACCAGAGCAATCAACAGCTCCACCGGGAGCGGTAGACCAAGGCTCAATATATTGCGTACCAATATACTCATAGGCGCGCTGGATAAAGGCGTTCACGCAATCTTCCCGCGTTGCTTCGACAGAAATGCGAGAAGGGGTCACATAGGTAAAGTATCCGGTGCAATAGCTAGGCAGCCGAACAGTCCAAGAACTGACCTGAGGATACTGGGATGGATTTTGCCAGCCAACTTTGTCGCACTGTCCATCGCTCCAGAAAACTCGACGAACGCCATCGATGGTCCTTGCGCCCGTTGCCATAGCGCCGCTGCCGTCTAACCAATACCACTTACCCGAATCTTTAAGCCAGCCAACATGCATGCTTCCATTGGACTCAAGGTAATACCATGTTCCATTCAGGCATTTCCAACCAGTTGCCATTTTTCCGTCAGCGTTTAGGTAATACCATGCACCGCCAGTAAAAACCCATCCAGTCTTCATCACGCCAGAATCGGCATCAAGCCAATACCAATCGCCGTCAATCTGCAGCCATCCAAGATGAATGGCACCCGTTCCGGGCTCAGCGTAAAACCTAAGATTTGCGACATTAACCCAGCCTGACGCAACCTGCCAACCATCAGCTCCAGCGGTTTTTAGGATAGTGCCGTTTTCGCGAATCACATCCTTGCAAAGATATCCATTATCATTAGCGTATCTTTGAACGCCGTCATTAACGGTAACCCAGCTTGAAACCACAAGCCTACCGCTCTGGTTTGCAAAACAATCGTTGCCGCCCACCTCAAATAAGCCCGTTTTCATGAGATGGCTAACAGGGTCCAGGTAATACCAGCTCGTGCCCTCTTTATACCAGCCAGAAATAAGTGCACCAGATTGGGAGGCGAAATACCAGCCGTCCTCGACCTGAGCCCAACCAACAGCCATAGCCCCGTTAGGCTTTAAATAATAAGCTGCATTGCCAAGGTCTAAATACCCAACGGACATCTTACCATCGGAGGCTGGGTCGAGATAATACCAAGTGTCGTTAACGAGTTTCCAGCCAGTGGCCGCGATACCGTTAGAGCAGTAATACCAATCTGCTCCGTCTTTGTACCATCCATTTGCGAGGCCATAGTCACCAAAAATGTAGGTTCTTCCATCAATCTTTTGACGACCCTTGAACATAATGAACGTCTGTGGGTCAAAATAATAGCGAGCACCACCTATCGTTTGCCATGACGAAGCAAGGGCACCCGATGAATAAGCCCAGTACCAATTCCCGTCAACGAGAAACCAGCCGGTTTTCATAGCACCAGTGGCATCTAAATAGTATTTCCCGCTCCCGAGGTCGACAAAACCAACCTGCATTATATGGGTGGCAGGATCCAGGTAATACCATGTGCCGTCTTGATAAAACCAACCAGCAGCTAAATCGCCTCCAGCATTGGCATAAAACCAATTTCCATCTGAGTTACGTAGCCAGCAGTTCTGATATAGCGCGCCAAAAGGCGTTACGGCATTGCCGTCATTCGCATAAAACGAAGCAGTCGATCCGCCAGCATCGGTCACATTGAAATAACCTGTCTGCATTGCACCATCATTGGCTGGATCAAGCCAATACCAATAGCCCCCGCTTTGCAGCCAGCCAGTTTGGTGTTTACCGTTTTTTCCGTAATACCAAACTCCAGACGACTCGTCTCGTTGCCAGCCATCTTTTATAACGGAAGAATTATCAGGTTGCAAATCATCGGAAACCACCGAAGAAAAATCCGCTTTTGACTCATTACTCTGAGCCTCAACGGAATCCTGTGCAAACGCGACATTCGCACTCAGGGGCAAGCAGCAAGCAGTGATTAATGACGCAGCAGCACAAACAAGCGTGGCCTTCTTTTCGAATCGATACATAAGCGACCCTCCCAGATATCTCATTTATTTATTTTAATCCACATTCCAGGATTGATTTTCGTTACTGTCTGTTCAGTCTATGTAGATAAATATATTAAATTGAACATAACGTTCAATCATTCTATTCTTTCCCTAAGCAATGAACATCTTAATTGGAGGCCTGCAGTGGAACTGACCAAGCGTAACTTTACTGTTCTGTACGAATACCTAAAGAACCCATATGCTAGCCAGCGAGAAGTTGCCGAACGCACTGGCCTTTCACTTGGATCGGTAAACGCAGCAAATAAAGAGCTTACGAATGAGGGCCTTCTCGAATCTGACAGCCTAACCGACAGCGGTTACGAAGCACTTCACCCCTATAAGGTTGAAAACGCAGTGATATTGGCTGCGGGGCTTTCGAGCCGCTTTGCTCCCATTTCGTATGAAAAGCCCAAAGGCCTTTTAAAGGTACGTGGTGAGATTCTCATCGAACGTCAGATTAGGCAGCTGCAAGACGCAGGTATCAGAAATATCACCGTCGTTGTCGGCTATAAAAAAGAATATTTCTTCTATCTCGAAAGCAAGTTCGGCGTCTCGATTGTCGTCAACAACGAATATGCATCCAAAAATAACCACGCATCGCTTATGTGCGTAAAAGAGCGGCTTGGCAACACCTATATTTGCTCAAGCGATGATTACCTTCTAAACAATCCGTTTGAAGCATACGTTTGGAAAGCATTTTATTCTGCTCAATATGCTGAAGGCGACACCAAAGAATGGTGCATTCAAACCGGAGCAATGGACAGAATCACCAATGTTACGATTGGCGGTTCCGATGCTTGGTATATGCTCGGACATGTCTACTTTGATAAAGCCTTCTCGGTTACATTTAAGCAGATTCTCGAAACGGAATATAACAAGCCCGAAACAACGGACAAGCTTTGGGAAGATCTATATATCGAGCACATCAAGGAGCTCGATATGGTTATCAAGAAGTATCCTGAGGGCGAGATCAACGAATTCGATTCTCTTGATGAGCTGCGTGCCTTTGATCCGCATTTTATCGAAAACGTTGACTCCGATATTTTCGATAACATCGAGCAAGTGCTCGGCTGCTCCAAATCAGAGATTCACGACGTTTATCCCCTTAAACAAGGTCTTACGAATCTATCGTGCCACTTTAGAACCAATGACGGAGAGTACGTTTACCGCCATCCGGGAGTCGGGACCGAACTGCTTATTAACAGAAATGGAGAAGTAGCCGCACTTAAAAAAGCCAAGGAACTCGGCCTTGACGACACGTTCATTCATGAGGACCCAAAGCGTGGTTGGAAAATTTCGAAGTTTGTACCCAACGCAAAGCAGCCTGATCCGCATGATGCTGCCCAAATGAATCGAATGATGCAGATGTGTCGTTCGCTTCACGAGAGTGGTGCAAATGTTGAAACCGAATTTGACTTCTACCTCGAAGCGAAGCGCTACGAATCACTTCTTCTGGAAAAAGGTCCCATCGACATTCCAGGCTACAGGGAAATGTCCGCCGAAATCGATGAATTGGAGCGCTTTGTACAGGCCGATAATGCACCAAAATGCCTTTGCCACAATGACTTCTTCTACCTCAATTTTCTTATCGATGAGAACGACAAGTACTATCTCATTGACTGGGAATATGCTGGCATGAGCGATTACGCAAACGATTTTGGAACGTGCAGTGTCTGCTGCGAGCTTTCCGAAGATGAAGTCGACCGCGCGCTTGATGCATATTTTGGGCGCAAGGCAACAAACAACGAAGTTGCGCATAACTATGCGCACATTGCCCTTGCAGGATGGTGCTGGTACCTCTGGTCTCTTCTGAAAGAAGCCGAAGGTGACTTCGTGGGCGAGTGGCTCTATATCTACTTCAATTACGGTGCCAAATACCTTAAAAAGGCACTGGAGATCTATCGGAAAGGTGAGTAACGATGAAATTCGGCTTTTTTAGCGGCCTTCTTTGGGGCCTTGATACAGTAATTCTTGGAATCGGCTTGGCGCTCGCGCCCTATATTGGATCGGCGGAAGCGCTTGCATGCGCCTCCATTGCGGGATCTTTTCTCCATGATGCCTTCTGCGCAATCTGGCTCTTTGGATACATGGGAGTTCGAGGCAGATTAAAAGACACGCTCGCTGCACTTAAAACTCGTTCTGGCAAGGTCGTCATCGCCGGCGCGCTGCTCGGTGGACCTATCGGAATGACCGGATACGTATTGGCGATTAATAATATCGGAGCAGCCTACACGGCAATTATCTCCGCCTTCTATCCCGCAGTCGGAGCATTCCTTTCGTTCGTGCTGCTGAAGGAGAAAATGGGCAAAGGTCAGATTCTTTCCCTTCTTGTTGCCCTTTGCGGCGTAATGACGATGGGCTATCTATCGGCCGGATCAAGCGAGATTGCAAATGCCCCTCTCGGCTTACTCGGCGCGGTGCTTGCCGTTATTGGATGGGGATCCGAAGCGGTGCTGTGCGCATGGGGAATGAAAGATGATGCCGTTGATGACGAAACGGCTTTGCAAATCCGCGAAACTACAAGTGCGCTTGTTTATGGAGTGCTTGTACTTCCCCTCTTCGGAGCATGGCATTTCACGCTGGGCGCAATCCCGAGCATGCCCACATTGATTATTGCACTCGCCGGGCTCGCAGGAACTGCATCCTATCTGTTCTATTACAAGGGCATTGCGGCAATCGGAGCAGCGCGTGCGATGGCTCTGAATATCTCCTATTCGGCATGGTCGGTGGTCTTTGGCCTGATCTTGCTTGGAACAATTCCCGACGTGGCATCCGTAATCTGCTGCGTTGTAATTGTGTGCGGAACAGTTTTGGCAGCTAGTAACTGGGACGAACTATTTGGACGTAATAGGACAGCGTAGCTTGATTAAAAATGTAGTAAAAAAGGGAGAGCTCATCGAGCTCTCCCTTTTTTTAACATCATGGCTATTCAATTACCACGGCCTGGCTATCCATCTGTTGCCACGTACCGAAGAACACCTGGGCATTTCGCGTAACATTGCCGTTAATCGAATCCGAAAGATAGACAATTCCCTGCTCGTCATCATAGCCTTTAAGGACTACGGCATGATTACCGCCCCACAGGCCATAGGAATGCCCGTTATACCAACGCGCAGCATAACGGCCTCCTGGCCAACTTCCCCACTCGGTATTCCACATCTCAACAGGTTGACCACAGGTCAGTCTGTTCTTAATGGAAGAAATTGACGAGAAAGAGACGTCTTTTGCCTGCTTGCCACTTCCAGCAGCACGCAGAAAGTTATTACCAGCAATAGTAATCGCAGGGGCGACGCATCCCATGAGACCCCCGCTACTACGCCTTGGGTTGCCATCAAAGGCGGTAACAAAGTTGCCGTTGCTTCCCTTGGGCAAGTAATAATCCGCAATAATCGTCTTACCTAAACCGAAACCATAGTAGTTAAGCAAGTTTGTAAGGGCAACCGACTCACAGCCAGTAGGAAGTTCCGGGTACTGCGAATAGCACGGGACATCGACCCAAGCGCCAACCATTGCGCCGGATGAACTGAACTTGTAGTCAGTAGAGCCGATCCAATACCAACCGTTGCTCAACATTACTCCCCCACGTGCGGCATCAAGGTAATACCATGTGCCCCCAAGGGATAGCCATCCCGTTTTCATTGTGCCAGAAGAGGAATCTAGCCAGAACCAGTTACTGCCATCGTTAAGCCAGCCGGTCGCCATTCGACCATCCGAGTTAAAGTAATACCAAGACCCAGCTATTTGCTGCCATCCAGTCAGAACTATCCCATTAGCAGAACAATAATATCGAGAACCCTGACTCTCAATCCAGCCCGTTCTAACATTCCCGCCATCGTCAATCAGCTGGATTCCTGAATCGGTCATGATGCCTTTAAGGTCAATTGCACCGCTGGATGAAGAATGATACATCCAGGACCCATCACCGTTTGACCAGCAATTAGCCATCATCTTGCCGGAACTATTAAATATGTATTCACATGATCCAATAGTTTGGACACCCGTAGCCATGGCGTGCGTCGAGGGATCGAGCCAGTACCACGTACCGTTTAGGTTGAGCCAGCCGGAGGCGAGGGCGCCGGAGCCAGTCGCGTAGTACCAGGTCCCGCCGTCGAGGACCCATCCGGTCGCCATCGCGCCGGAGGCGCTGAACCAGTACGCTGAGCCGTTGCACGCGTGGAGGCCCGTCACCATGGCACCGCCCGCGTCGGGGTCGAGCCAGTACCAGGAACCGCCGGTGTAAAGCCAGCCGGTCGAGGCGATACCGTCAGCGAACCAGTACCAGGAGCCGTCGACGAAGCCCCAGCCGTTAAGGGGGCCGCAGCTGCCGAAGTAGCGGCGGACGCCCTGCGCGTCCGTCTGGTAGCCCGTCAGCATGGCACCCGTCCGGGCGTCGAAGCAGTAGGGCACGCCGCCGACGGATACGGGGCCGCGCGCCAGCGCGCCGGAGCCAGTCGCGTAGTACCAGGTCCCGCCGTCGAGGACCCACCCGGTCGCCATCGCGCCGGACGAATTAAACCAGTACAGGGAGCCGTTGCACTCGTGAAGGCCGGTAGCCATGGCATGGGTGGAGGGATCAAGTCAGTACCAGGCGCCGCCGACGTAGGCCCAGCCGGAGGCGAGGGCGCCGGAGCCCGTCGCGTAGTACCATGTGCCGCCGTCGAGGACCCACCCGGTCGCCATCGAGCCGGAGGCGTCAAACCAGTACGCGGAGCCATTGCACTCATGGAGCCCGGAGGCCATGGCGTGCGTCGAGGGATCGAGCCAGTACCAGGCCCCATTGGTATAGAGCCAGCCAGAATGCAACGAGACCGGATTGACTGAATCCACATAGAACCAGTTGCCGTCAAACGAATTCCAACCCAGATTCCATTTAACGGATTCTTGAGCAGGACCATCATCGATTGAATCGGAAGGAGAAAGAGTCGAGGGGACGGATTGCCGCTCAAAATCAGTAGGGATGGAGGAGCTTATGGGTTCTGCGTTCGCGATATCAACCACACCGGGTCCAGCGAGCAGTAGAGTTGAAAGAATGATTAGGATTAATGTTATTCGCTTTTTCCTTGCCATGTGCAGCCCCCAGTAGTTACCAATTTTTATGTAAACATAGTCTACAAATGGATAGCTAAGAGCAGTATGTAATTAGAAAAAAGCAATTAAAGAAGAGTTGCTAGCCGAGCCAAGCGCCATTACTATCAAAAGAGTATTTCACCCCATCGATTTCTTGAACACCCGTAGTCATAGCGTGCGTCGAGGGGTCAAGCCAGTACCAGGCGCCGCCGACGTAGACCCAGCCGGAGGCGAGGGCACCGGAGCCCGTCGCGTAGTACCATGTGCCGCCGTCGAGGACCCACCCGGTCGCCATCGAGCCGGAGCCGTTGAACCAGTACGCGGAGCCATTGCACTCATGGAGCCCGGTGGCCATGGCGTGCGTCGAGGGATCGAGCCAGTACCACGTACCGTTTAGGTTGAGCCAGCCGGAGGCGAGGGCGCCGGA
>NZ_JBDPAC010000003.1:164349-207732 GCF_039836695.1 Collinsella aerofaciens
ACCCGGTCGCCATCGCGCCGGACGAATTAAACCAGTACAGGGAGCCGTTGCACTCGTGAAGGCCGGTAGCCATGGCACCGCCCGCGTCGGGCTCAAGCCAGTACCACGTGCCACTCTGAAACAACCATCCGGTATACGCCTTGCCGTTGGAGGCTGCATAATACCAGGTGCTGTCAATTAGTTGCCAATGATAAAGGGAGACATCAACATACGCGTAGTTCATATCAACGTTGCCGTTGATTCCAGGGACTTTTCCGTTGCTCTTATACTGCCAAAAACTGTAATTGCCGGTATAGTCACATTGCGAGTTATATTGAGCAATCCAATGATCCCAAGAGCTACTCTTAAATACAGAGTCAGTCAAAATGTTGTTAAACCAATTTAAATTTGCATAAATACCAGGCTCATATCCTGCGGCAGAAATCCTATTACAAAAAACCTGCGCCCTCGATGCAATTCCGGTTTGACGTCCATTTGCAATTATCGAGTTATCCTCAAGATCGTAATACACCGGCAATCTTGGATTATGCCCAGAAAGGCAATTGATCACCATTGATGCCTCATCAGCTGCCTGCTGATTATCAAAAGCATATGAATAGATATAGACGCCGTAGGGAATTCCGAGTCGCTCGCACTCAGAAATATTTCGATTAAATTGATAGTCAACTCGACCGCCCCAAGATGGAGCGCCAAATCCAACACGCAGAATAGCGAAATCGATACCAGAAGCCTTAACAGCATTCCAGTCAATACGTCCTTGATGCTCACTGACATCGATGCCCTGCGCCGTAGCCCCATCGGGAAGAATGTCCATGGACAATAAGGCTATTCCATCTTCTTCGGAAGAAGCATCCTCTGCGACCAATTGCCCATCCTCATAACGCCAGGAATTCTCAACTAGGGACCGCGCAGCTTCCGCGTTCGAGGGGAAAACAAACACAGAAATGGGCGCAAGGACCATCAGCACCAACAATGCCGAAAATAACTTAAGATGTTTGCTCATGTAAACCTCGTCATTCGTTCTTTTTTGCGTTTAGCTTACAGCATGGCTGTGAAAGATTTGCGAACATCCAACTGGACAAGATGCCATCTAGGACGACAAATAACTGCACGCAATACCACAATGTAAACAAGAACTTCCCAGCAGGGTGAAACCAAGGACTCCTAGTCCCTACTCTTAGCCCCAAAGAATGCCGACTTCAAATAAACTTTCAAACTAGATGTCAAAAAGGTAGGGGACCCAGAGAGTCCCCTACAACTCAGAATTCTAACGAATCAATATTACTTTCGATGGACCCAAAGCGGTCAAACCGGAGATGCGGTTTCCATAACCATCACTATGCCAGAACAAATTTTCGCTCGGCGAATTGCCCCAGAAAAAGCCAATGTGGCTATCGTCGGCATATGGGTTGTAAGGATTGAAGAACACAATGTCCCCCTTACGAGCCAAGCCACTGCGCAACAACTCATCAATAGAGTTGAAATAAGTCACGTTCGCGCACGTATCGATAGCGTAGCCGTACCAACGATAAGCGTTAACGCAGCCGCCCCTTCCGGGACCTCCACTCCAAGGGGAATGGCTCTGCTCGGCGGCAATGGGAGCTAAATTACCGCCCGCTTTCATATACGCATGCGATACAAATCCGCCGCAGTTCATACCGGTATACCCATCCCAACGAGGATCACCCTTTGGATACATGCATGTTTCTTGGCTAAGATGCGTATCGTAGGGTGTTCCACGGTAATAGCCATCGTTTTCGTGGCTCATAAGCCAATTGACCAGGCTGGACCTATTAACCCCCAAAACAGAACCAGACGTATTCAACCATGCACCACTTGCATTGAAGTAGTAGTCGACGCCATCGATTTTCAGCCACCCGTTAGCAAACATAGCGCCCGAAGGCTGAAGCCAGTACCACGTGCCGCGGTCATTGAGCCATCCGGTCTTCATCTTGTAGGTGGAAGGATCCATCCAATACCACGCACCGTTAACATATTGCCAACCAGACTTAAGGACACCATTGGAAGATGCGTAATACCAAGTATTGCCGCTTTCGTCAGAAGCGTCTTTCGACATAATCCAACCAGATGCTACATTGACGGCACCGTTTGCATCCGCATAGAAAACCGCGTCTCCAATATGAATCACACCTGGCAATGAAGACGAGTCAGCACGATCAGCGACTACGGGAGATCCATCAGATGAAGTAGGCAACGGCTCGCTCAGTGCTCCAGACGAATTCGCCCATGCCATACCGTCGCTCAAGTTAATCCAGCACGAAGATGCCATCGCACCGGAATCATAAGAAAAATAGCGCGTGTTTCCTACCGCGAATTCACCAGTACACATTGCGCCGGATACATCATCAAGGTAATACCAGGCGCTTCCGAACTTTATCCATCGTCCTCGTTGAATAGCTCCATTTGATGCGGCGTAATACCAAGTACCATCAACAAGTGCCCAGCCTGTTGCCATGGCGCCTGAACTCGTAAGGAAATAGGTGGACGACTCCACTTGCATAAAGCCCGTGAGCATAATATGGCTTCCTGGATCCAGGTAATACCAAGAATTCCCTAGAAGTAACCAGCCTCCATGCAGTAAGCCGTTGGAGTCAGCGTAATACCAGTTGTTGTCAATAAGAGCCCACTGGGAGGAGAGCATGGCCCCTGAGCTGTTAAAGCTATAAGAAGTGCCATTACATTCTTTCAACCCGGTGGCCATAGAACCGTCTGCAGGATCAAGCCAGTACCAACGACCCCCATCCGAGAGCCAGCCTTTCACCATGGCACCAGAGCCGGAGAAATAATGCCAGACGGAAGCATCAAGGTGCCATCCGATAAGCATTGCGCCAGAAGAGGAGAATCCATACGTGGCTTCCCCGATCTGCAGCATTGTATCGTGGACCATCTTGCCCTCATCATCCAGCCAATACCAGTTGCTGCCGTCTGAAAGCCAGCCTTTTACCATGGCGCCAGAACCGGAGAAATAACGCCAAGCAGAAGTGGGGCCTGTAGAATCTAGGTACCAGCCGACACGCATTGCACCCGAAGAGGAGAATCCATAAGTTGCACCCCCGACTTGAACCAATCCATCCTGAGCCATTCGACCTTCGTCGTCGAACCAGTACCAGCTACCGTTTATGTGTCTCCAAGAAGAAACAGC
Source organism: Collinsella aerofaciens (assembly GCF_039836695.1). Taxonomy (GTDB): domain Bacteria; phylum Actinomycetota; class Coriobacteriia; order Coriobacteriales; family Coriobacteriaceae; genus Collinsella; species Collinsella aerofaciens_BD. Next base: position 167,513 of record NZ_JBDPAC010000003.1, read on the forward strand.
GATTGTTCCGTCGGACAAGCCCCAACGCCAATAACCAGCCCCTTCTTCGGGTGATATCCACCCCTGATGCCAAACAATTTGATTCGAAACCTCAGAAGGGGTCTCATTATCAACCTGAGAGTTCTGCTCGACAGCGAAGGTCGATTCGCGCTGAGCATCAACGCCTGACTCGACAGAAGCAATAGCAACGTTAGATGCGGGACCTTCGTCAGTGTTATTCGAATCAAGGGCGTATAACATCGAGGGCGAACCCAAAAGGAGTCCCAAAGAAACAAGGCCCGAAAAGACCAACACCCCGAATGAGCATTTCTTCATAGCAGCACGGTATCCAATCACGCAGCGACCCCGTCACCTCAGGGCAACGGGGCCTCAATCAAAACTAGCTCAATAATGCGTTAGCCAATTTGTTGGCAGTTCTTGCACTCTCGTAAAGCACCGCGCTTCCGGGCCTCCTGGATAGAGATCTGCGAATAGCCCTTTGCGTCCTTGCCAACGGTACGACACTTATGCGTATGGTAAACATCGCTACCGCTCTTATACCAAACTAAACCGTAGTCCGGAATCCACTTGCCGTCCTCGCCGACATAGTAGGAGCCAACCCAGGCATTCGTAGCCATGGCGCCGGAAGACTGGAGGTAGTAGTCGCCGACCCAGGCGTCGTGGGCCATAGCGCCGGAACCGCTAAAGTAGTACCAGGCGCCGCCGACCTGACGCCAGCCGGTGGCCATCGCACCGGAATCGTCGAACCAGTACCAAGAGCCACCCAGGCTGCGCCAGCCGTTAGCGACCATGGCGCCCGAGCCGTCGAGATAGAACCACGCACCGCCGATGTTGAGCCAGCCAGTGGCCATAGCGCCGGAGGCGTTGGCGTAGTACCAAGAGTCACCCACCTGGAACCAGCCGGTAGCCATCGCGCCGGAGTCGCTGAACCAGTACCAAGAGCCGCCCAGGCTGCGCCAGCCGTTAGCAACCATGGCGCCCGAGCCGTCGAGATAGAACCACGTACCGCCGATGTTGAGCCAGCCAGTGGCCATCGCGCCGGAGGCGTTGGCGTAGTACCAGGTGCCCGAATCGTTGATCCAGCCAGTTAGCATGACACCGTACTCATTGAAATAGTACCAAGTTCCACCGATATTATGCCAACCGGTCAACAGCTCGCCGCTGGAAGTCGCATAGAGCCACTTTCCATAGATGGAGTCATAAATCCAGCCACTATGCTGCATGCGGCCATCAGCATTGGCGCCAGGGGTGTTCAGGAAGTAGTTTTTGCCATCAATCTGAACTCGGCCGTATGCCATATCGTGGTTTTCGGGATAGAAGTAGTACCAATCCCCGCCGATAAGCTGCCAGTTCGACACCGCGGTCCCGTCAGCGCCAAAATAGTACCAAACGGCTTCGTAATCGTTATACCACTGGTTCGTGACCATGACGCCAGTCTCGGGATCGAAATAGCGAAGGTTGCCGTCCTCGCACCGAACGAGTCCGGTCTGCATCGAGCCATCGTTGTCGAAATAATACGTTCCAGCAGGACGAGAAACAGAGAAACCTGTCAAATTGCGAGACTCGCTATGATCAATATATTGAAGACCAACGAGAGAATCAATATCAGCAAATGAGGGCGCCGGGGCAACCGTCATGCAGGCGGCGGCAAATACAGCAACTCCCAGCGCTGTTAGTCCTCGCCATCTTTCTCGAAGGTTATTCATACGACATCCTTTCTCCGAGATTTAAGGCTCTCTTAAGTTATTCTCAGACTATCAATTTAGTTTTTCAACAGGAAATCGATAAAAGGTATCTTTGTGACTGCAATTTGATGAGAGCCGCCACGTCCTTGCCGTCCCGTGCATTGTCGACAGCAACGTCTTATGGCACAAACCGGATATCCTTTTCGGCGCAAATCGTTTGAGCAGGCGGCACGCGGAAGGAGTGTGTAGAGCGGTTTTCTGCTGGCTGCCAGCCACGGCATCCTTTCGGAAACCTAATTGCCGCCGGAATTAAAGTCCCCGGCGCGGACTCACCTTATCTCCCCGACGCGGGCTCGATATCCTCTCGGATATCTAATCGTCTTGGACTTTTACCTGCCCAAGCACAGTACAACTCTTACGTGCCGCCACACGGAGCAAGGCTCGGGGATTATTCTCTAAAAACCATGCTTTCAAAGCAACTTTAGGCACAAACGTAGTCAAACAAAATACCTTTCAGGTCTTTCTTGAAGATAAGCAGTAGATTAAAGTATCCGACAAGAAATCCCGCATTACATTCAACCCGCAGAAAAAACAGAGCACTAATACTCCGCCATGCCTTCGGACTCATATAAAAACCTCATATGATCGACATCGAATCTAAGTGATAGCACATCTATAGATTTGCGTACATCAGAACACAGGCAAACGAATTTAAAAAACGAATCAGTTAATTCGCTTTCAAACTCTTTGTCGCATATACGTTTTCCAAGCTCAATAGCTTGGCTCAATTTAGTAGCGACAAAGTGGTTGGAAATTAAACCAAGCATGTTATTAGCCTTCTCAAGGCTATCAAGAACAGGCAAAACGTATTGTATTGCGAAATCTAATGTGACGGTATCATCCTCAATATAATTCGGAAGTCGATACGCTAAATCACATGTATTTATATAATATTTGATCCATGACTCTTTCATTTTTGGAAACCGAGAGATATGGATTAACCGACTTTCAGCAGAGGTATCGCCCAATCTATTAGAAGTTGGAATTAAAATAGTATTTGACCTTTGCTTTCGCCAAGACGAATTATCGAAATTCAATCGAACACGAATATACTCTTGCAACCAGACAAAATAGCACGCTCCATCATCCGCTAAAGAACATCTAATTAAAAGAAAAGGTATTGCAAACATTTCAGCGTATAAAAGCGTCTTCGTATCAATGGAAAATGGAATTTCAGGTTTATCTTCGAGTGGCTTGTTTGTTCCCTTCACCTGAATTGCCATTAATTCACCAGTAGCGAATCCGTTTTCAAAGCGCTCAATAATTTTATCGATTCCAAAATCACGTTCTGTTAAGTCTCGAACAACCCAGTTTTCAGAAGGCATAAGGGAGGTGACGAAAGAGCATGCCTCTGTATCAATTATGTGGCTATTTGGACGTTTCGGAGGATATGCCATAATAATCAGCTCCATCAGCCTTAGCGCAAGAGCACCTAATAACGACAAAATAAAGATAACAACCAACATAATTAGACTGCATGTCAGTTGACATCGAATAAGCGGTTAAGGACACAATAACCAATAAAACAATAGCACTCACTGTGTCCAGGGGCATGGACCATCTCCTCCATCCTTCCTGCTCGAGCACGTCAGAGTAACCACCCGGTGAAACCATTGGCCGAGAGCTGCGCCCCCAGTCCCCGGGAAGCGGCCCTCTTGATTAAACTGCTCAGTATTTCGTGCTCACGGGCTCAATTCCCGGTGACCACTTGAGTCACTTCATAGTAGAGAGCAACGACAATGTCGACGCTGCAGGTCTTAAGAATACATTCGCAATAGATGTTCCGGCTGTTCACGCCACTGCAGTGAAGCTGACCGGCCTCGGCTTCTATGATCGAATTAAGCACCTGATCGGAGAGCCTGCGGATAAGCACCAGCTGTCGATCGTCCCGTCGCTGAGGTGGGGCTCAGCGAACATGTCGGGCGCGGCGTCCGCTAAGATCTACATTGCGGTCCTCATCCTTCTCAAGAACCTTCCTTGTGGTTATTTCAGATTCTAGTGCGAAAGCCGTTTTGCGTCAGGCAGACGTCATCACCCCCCCACGCTTACGCCATCTATTTTTTGTGCGATCCAAAGTATCGCTAGCTCACGCTCTTCACTATCATCAAATTTGCAGGTCTCATATTTGATGTTTCATTCAGCTCCTTAGAATCGATAACCAAATCCCATTGTCCATTTTGGCCCGGCAATGATCGGCAAAGTTGTTTGTTAGGTATACGAAACAATCGATTAACTGGAGTCAAACGCTTAACTCCAAAACATTTCAAACTGACAATTTCGATACATAATAAAGCTGCCAGTGAATTCAAACAGTTCTCCAAATTAGCTTTTCTAAAATACGTACCACGATCATGTTTCACAGCGTTATAGCTATCCCACCAAGTTAATTTTGCATACATTCCATTTATCCACGCATTAAAAGGTTTGAGTGAAATACTCTGGTTAATCGCAATGTCAACTACCTCATTTACAAAGGCAATATCATTCAAAGCAGACAGGCACTCGAATGCTTCCTTGATATTAGATGGTCTATTTCCGGATCGAAGTTCGACATAATCTTTAAAAACCGAATCAAATTCAGAACAAATCGATAAAAGCATCTTTGCAAATTCAACTGAATAAGTTGAGAAATTATCGTTGCTCAGCTCAACATAATTAAAGGAATTAACAAGCTCTCTTTCAAGAACCAAGTAGTAATCCCAATTTGATAAAGATAAACTCATAGACAAGCAACTCCCGTTAACGTAAATTACACCAAATTATCTTTCGAAATGCCCCCCTAGATATAGCAATCGCCAGCTCAGAAGTCTACTGACGCCCGATTCAGCTGACAAATAATTGACTATACGGCACTATTAAAGGATAACTAGCACTGTTCATCTACAGGAATATCCAGTTTATTCGCCGCGCAAATGCAAAGCTCTTTATCCTCTTGAGTCATCCTGCTCCCAAGAATAACTCGCAACGGCTTGCATGGGCGTTGTACATAATTCATCTCAAGCTCATCTGGCTCTGGTACAAGACGGGCACGATATTCGTTCTCCCGCTCAAACACACTGCCCTTTCTGTAAATTGCCCGTAGATCACTAAGCATGTCATCACTGCTCACATTAAGACCAAGCATCCTAGCAGCAGTCCAAGCAATTTGAGGGTCGCAATTAAATGGTTCGTCATCATATAAAATTGGTAATAATTCAGTGCGCATTCCGTTAGCTATGTTGCAATTGCGAATAGCTTCTCTGTCGTAAGCAAGAACGAAACCCGCTTGGCTTTCGGAATATACATTCCACATATTCGAATCGCTAGGATTGTCCGTTAGGCACAAAATGCGACAACAATTTCGGCAGCTATTCTGATGAACTGGGGCAACAAATCCTCCAACAAATAAGCGCAAGTTTTTAACAGCCGAGCGAAAAAGACTAACTTTTCCCTCATCGGATAGTATCTCGAACTCATCTATTCTTGCTGGATTAAAAGGAGCCCCCAGAACCCCTAAAACAAACGCAAGTCGTCTAAAATCAATTTGATTTATTATCTTTAACGCTTGTTCATCATCATTGAGATTACTTTCGATTTCATCTATACCATTCCAGTTATAGATCGGTACCGAGTCGCACTGATCGCTGAAAACCTTTGGATGAGAAAATGTAACAGTCGCGTTTTCTAGATCGGCAAAAGCGTATTCACTTGGAGGTCGATAGCGGTAAAGCATTCACGGGACGAGAGAAGTCGATAGCGCTTCCAGCTCCTTCTTTGCGGAAACAATGGAGGCGCCATCGTTTTGCTTGGCAACGAGATTAGCCAGCGTCTCCCGATATGTTTCTTTCTGTGTCAAGCTTAGCGCCATGCAATATCGCTTCCCGATCTAGCTAAATTAGATGCAGTTGATTTTATCCAGTGCAAAAATACTGAATGCACATACGAAGCAGAAGTCATGTCTATCAACTACCAAAAAATGATTCCGATTGGAACGTACCGGAAATCGTAAAAGCTGCCAACGGATATATTTATAATAGCCTGAGATGGCTAGAGATGAAAACATATAGTCATCAAGCAGTCTTGTCCTCCGATGAAGACGCCAGCTATGACATCGAATTCCACTCTCTGTCAGGTCGCTTTACCAATTACGGAGCGCCGCAGAGGCTGCAGAAGCAGTCGAGTATGCAGAAAAGATTTATATGGGCGCGTCAATTAAAAAAGCTCTGTTAGACCAGGATTGACACACATCTGTCCCCACGGCGCCATATCGTTAGCCTCGTAGACCGCGGGGCAGCATGAACGCCGAGGACCTGGTAATCGCCTTCAAACGGGACATGGCGAAGCTGAGCGGGACCGAGCGCCGCCGCGCGATTGAGTCCGTCAGGGACGTGATCCGCGCGGCGGCGTTCGACGACACGGCCGGCTCCGCCTACGAGGTCGAGCGCAGCCGCGTCTGCCTCAAGACCGCCTACGCCATGCGCCATAGGCTGATCGAGCGCCTCTCGGCCCACTGCCCCCATTCAGGGCCGGGCGGGGCTGCGGCGGCGAGCTCGACGAGATCTACTTCCCTGAGTCGCTCAAGGGCAAGGGCAACCGCGCGAAGGGGTTGTTCGCGATGCCGTATCGGCAGCATAGAGACGGTATGTCCATTTCGTCTCTTTTAGCGCTGAATACCATGTATCGGGTTCATTTTCTCATGCCTTATTAGGAATATATGAGACGGCTGAATTCGTAGATGCCTGTTGTAAATGAATGTATGTGAGAAAGCTAACAACTACTTAATAAGAGTTGCGTTTGGCATCAGGCAACGAAAACCGTTGCATTTTGTCTCTTGCAACTAAAAGGGTTGCGTTTGGTATATAGCAACGAAAACAGTTGTGCACGGGCAAGATAACCCTCACGCTTTGCGAATGATATCTTTGTTCCTGCAAATTAAAACACGCAATGTTATAGATAGACGAAATCTGATTAGCGGGCGACGATGAATGCCACATCTCTATTATCACGGGGACTGCCGCCCCAGAAAAACCCGATATGGCAATCGACGCTGATAGCAGTCTTAAAGAACATGACGTCGCCCTCACTCGACCTAGAACCGTTCGAGAATCTCCTCGGCGTTCTCTCGCAGATAGATATCTAGGTCCGGCACGGCAAACTGCACGTAGCCCCTCTGTGGTGCCTGAATAACCTCTCTTTGTAGCAATTTTGCCCTAATGGAGCTGACCTCATTGGTCTTTTTACCCATGCGCTTAGCAATCTCGGATGATTTGGACTGTTGTTTATCCTCGCACATGGCCAAAAGGTATTTGATATCGTTGAGCCCCAGTCCAGAAATCGCGGGCTCGTGAACAACATCGTGAAAACGAGCCTCTGCCAGCGCAATGCCTTCAGTGACGTCGCGCTCGCTCACAATGGCACTTTTGGCACGATGCAAGTTGGCGCGCTGCCAAATGGAATAACCGACCAGTTGCACCAGATAGGCATAGCCCTTAGTGGCCTTAGCGGCTCTCGACAGGAGATTGTCCTCTATGGTCAAGCCAGTCGCGACAAAGCTATCGCCCATAGAGAGCGCTACCTCCACCTGGTTGATAGGCGCCAGATCTTCGGGGAGGGCACGACGCAAGAACGTAAGCGCCTTGCCGTTAATAAGATCCATAACACCGGCGGGTAACCCGGCAAAGGCAAGTGCGATATCTACTTTTTCCCCTATCAAAAGCTGAACCGTAGACGCAATGGCACGCATATCGTCAATCGGAGCGTCCTGAACTTCATCGATGGCAATAAAAAGACCCTTGGATGACTTCGCTGCCGAACTCAGTAACTTTCTAAGGCTCGGCTCTTTGAGCGCAACGTCAACTTTCGCGGAAACAAAGCCGGCGTTTACGCCGACCGAAGCATTGGCCGCAAGGGAAGAATCAGCAACCTGATCCCACAAGTCCAGCAATAAGTTAGGGCCAGCAGAGACAATAGCGGTCTTCCATCCAAGCTCTCGAGCACGATCCCTAAGATCGCAGAGCAAAACAGTTTTTCCGGAGCCCCTCGGTCCAGCAATGCGCATGAGCCTCGCAGGTGCACCAATTCCCGCATTCAAGCTCTCGGTAAACTCAAGGGCAATATCATCACGACCAATTATGCGCGGAGGCTCAGCGCCGGCAGTGGGACGAAACGGATTATGGAATGCTGTGGCGCTCACTTGTTTGCCTTTCTAGGGAATCGATTAACAGCCAATCATCGGTTAAATAATTATCGCAGACTATATCGAATAATATCGAGTTATATAAGGCTGTATAAACTTATCGCGGAAGTATCGAGCTTTCGTAATATGACTTAGTTAATAGTCCACCATTGCTTTCTTCCAAGCTCATAGCGAAAGAAAGTTCAGGACTTCCTAAACCCATTGCCTTAATACGAGAAATACTCGCTCTCGGCAGATAGGTTTGGCCCCAACCACGGATCGCCGCTGAGGAAGAACTCCGGCCAGCGCTGCATGAACAGTGCTTGCTCACGCTTCCAGCGGCGCAGCTTTTCCTCGTTGGCCTCTTCCCTGCCGCGCGAGGTGAACTCGTAGTGATACAGCTCGGCATAGGGCGTAAAGATGGCGCGGTAGCCCGCCCCCCACACGCGTAGGCAAAAGTCCGCGTCGTTAAAGCCGACGGCGAACTCCTCGTTGTAGCCTCCGACCTGCTCAAACACGTCGCGACGAACCATCTGGCAGGCGCCCGTTACGGCGCTAAAGTTGCCGGAACGCACAGCGCGGGCAAGGTATCCCTCGCGCTTTGCCGAGAAGTCCTGGTTGGCATGGGCAAGCGCACCGCGCACGCCAACCAAAATGCCGGCATGCTGTACCAAATGATCGGCAAAATAGAGCTTGGCCCCCACCACGCCCGCATCGGGACGCTGCAGATAGCCCATCATCTCTTCAATAAAGCCGGGGCTTATGACCTCGGTATCGTTGTTCAACAGCAGCAGATAGTCGCCCTTGGAATGCTCAACGCCAAAGTTGATGATCTGGGAGTAATTAAACTCGCCCGGCCACCACTCAACGCGCGCTGCACCCTTGCCATCAGACGCAGCGGCTACGCGCGCCGGCAGGGTTTCATAATACGCAAACGTCTCCGGGTCTTCGCTGTTGTTCTCCACCAAGACGATCTCGTAGTTGGCATACGTGGCCTTCCGTGCGATCGACATCACGCAGGCGTCGAGCGTCTCGACGTGGTCCTTGGTGGGAATCACAATGCTCACCAACGGCGCAGGCTCTGGCAGCGAATAGCGCATGCGGTAGACAAACGGTGTCTCGGACTCCTCGACCGTTCCATGAACACCCAGTGAGTCAAAGTGGCGCTGCAGAGCCAGACGTCCGGCCTCGATAGCATATGGCTTGCTATCGGCAGAACCGTCGGCGGTAGAGCCAGGGTGCACGCGCCAGTGATACAGCACGTGCGCAACGTGCTCAAAACGCGCACCTGCCGCAAGGCAGCGGAGCGTCAGGTCGTAATCCTGGGCACCCGCAACATCTTCTGGCGACATGCCAATGCGATCGATGAGCGCCTTCTCCACCATTAGAAAATGCGTCACGCAGTTATGGCTATAGAGCAGGTCGACGTTGAGCCTGGTCTTAAAGACCGGCTGGCCCCACTCCCCCGTTTTCTGGAACATGTCCTCGTCGCAGAACAGGACCTGGGGGCGCTCGCCCTCGGCCGCCTTGTTCAGTGCGGAAACATACTGGAATAACGCGTCCGGTTCCAGAATGTCATCGTGGTCCAAGAAAGCGATGTAGTCGCCTGTCGCTTGCTCAATACCTGCGTTGGTGTTGACCACAATGCCGCCGTTGCCGGGCAGCCCAATGCGACGAACGCGCTCGTCGTTGGCACTTGCCGCAAGATTGGTCACCGCATCCCATTCGGGCGAGGCGTCCATGAACAGCAATTCCCAGTTGTCATAGCTCTGGGCTATCACCGAGTCCAGCAGCTCGCGCAGGTAAACCCGATCAGTCTTGTAACACGGCACCACAATGCTCACGAGCGGCCTATAGGCAAAGGCCGCCGAAGCGACACGCTGGCACGCCAAATCGCCCGGCTTTGCGCGATGTTGCTCAAACCAACGTCGATAAGCTGCGTCATCAGCGCGTGCATCCTTCATGCGGTTCCAGCTGTCGTCGACCATGCCGTTGTACAGGCGACCATCCATGGCGCAAAACCCGCTCTGGATCTGCTCTGTGGAATCGCTCACAATCGCGACAAAATCTCGTATATCTTGAGGCATCTCAACGCTCAGATACGTTTTATTGACACGGCATCCATTCTGCTGCGGCACATCGACCTGCGATTCAAACACATGCACGGTAGCATCGATGGCATTCATATGCGTATCGAAGATCTGAAGCTCAGGCACGCACTGGGAGTCTCCCGCCCAGGTAACCTCATAGCGCCACACCGCGCCGGCGTCTGCCGGCAAATAGCGAATGGCATCGATCTCGTAGCGACCGCAGTGTTCACCACGCTGCGCATCGCGGATAAGTGCGCACAGCGCAGGCTTTGCTTTGTAGTTAATCTTGGATTCCAGCTTGGCCACGCGGCTATCGAGGCGAATGGAGCCCAACCTTTGGCCACCGGATGCAAAAACGACATTCATCGACGAGCCATCCAAAAACGGAAGCACCAAGACGGCGAGCTCGCGCTCGTAATCGGAAACGGAAGGGCAAAGCGCCAGCACGCGGCCGTGATCGACCGGGAGCACCAGCGACGGCACACAAGAGCCGCTCGTCGTCGCATGGGCAAACGCTTGAGAACCCTCCCGCTCAATAAGCGCGGCAACATCCTGACCGGCAAAACGAAGCAGCACAAAAAGACGGCCCTGGCTGCGGCAAAGTGCCAAACGCTTGATACTCATCTACACTTCTCGCTTTCCCAGGGCGTTCGCTGTCATGCGTTTGCAGGCGCCCAAGCGCCCAAACCTCAAGACGTCGTAATCGAACATGAGCTTTTTGCACTCACGGGCATTGGGGGTCTTGCTGGTAAGCGCTGCACGCACCATAGCAGCAACAGAAGGAGCGCATTGTGCGAGCGCAGCATCGCTGCCAACAGCGAAGCCATCAAGCGCCGTGGCAACGGCAGCAAACACCTTGCCGCAGTCCGAACCAAGCAACCTGAGCGCGTCATACAGCACCAGATCACACAGGAAGTACGCAAGGTCATCGGCATGTTGTGCATCGAGACCGTCACGCTGCCAGTCAGCAAGCACCGCAGAGTAAATCTTCACGTGCTCCAGCAGACGTGTCTCGTCGTCGTAGCGCATGGTGTCCATGAGCGAACCCTTGCGCGCCACGCGGTAGTCATACAGCTTGTTCGAGATAAGCGCGGTCTTATGCGAACGACCGTACACGGCAAAATCGAAGACCTGGTCCTCGCCATACTTAACGGTTTCGTCGAACACGATCCCGTTGCCCAGCAAAAACTCACGCTTGCAGGCGGTGCGCCATGCAAAGGGGCGAGATGCTTCCTTAAACAGCAGGTCAGAGCTATAGCCTTCAAACGATACATCGCGCGGGCTCAGCACATAGTTAAGCCACGGATACCCCGCCTCCAGCGGATACGGATTCGCGCCAAAGGTCAAAACGTCGCAATCCTCACGCTCAAAAGCATCGACGATTACACGACACGCATCGGGCGTAAAGCGGTCGTCGGAATCCAAGAACGCGACGATAGGAGCCGAGGACGCGGTAATACCCGCATTGCGGGCGCTCGACAAACCACCGTTGGGCTTATCGACCAGCGTAAAGCGCGCGTCCTTTTCGCAATAGGCAACCGCAATATCGCGCGAGCCGTCCGGCGAGCCATCGTTGACCAGCACGCCTTCCCAATCGGGCATGTCCTGCGCAAGCAGAGAGTCCAGGCACCAGGCCAGGCACTCCTCCACTTTATAGATGGGAACGACAACGGAAATCTTGGGGGTAGTCATAATCACTCGCTCCTACTGTGCGGCGGGAACGTCATCAGGGTGCGGGTTGTCGCCGTAGGTGCGCTGATACGTCAGCACGCGCCACACCAGCGGCAGGCCGCCAATCTTAAAGTAATGCTTAAACGTATTGAGCTTGCCCGGCTTCTTAAAGTCAAAGCGCGAATCGATATAGGCGCGGGGCGACTTGACCATCAGGCGCAAGTCGGTCTCGCCACGCGGATCAAACAGCGACAGGTCAAAGCGACCGGCATCCCAGTCGGCCTTGAGCTCGGAAGATGCCTTCTTCCAAAACTGCTCACGCAGTTCATCGACCAGACGCTCATCATTCCAACGGTACGTATCGACCTTCATGCGCATTAAAATGCCCTGGAGCCGAGCCTTGAGCTCGGGACGCTCGGTCAAAAATCGTTGCATCTCGGCATATTCATCGCACACGCAAAACACCTTGTTGGGCGAATTAACAGAGCTCTTCTCGTTATCCTGGCGATAGCACAAAATGGGGTCCGTAATAAACGCGGCACGCTCGGCGCAAGCCCAAACCTTAAAGTTAAAGCCTGCGTCCTGATACGAGGCGCCCGGCGTGGGAAGGAACCGAATCTGATTGTCGTTGAGGAACTCGCGCCGATAGATAGCCGACCAAATGGAAGGTTTGCGGTAGAAGATGCCCGGGCGATCGACGGGGCGATACGCGGCGCCCGTCATGTGCTCGTCGATGATCCCAAACAGCTCACGGCGTTCGCTGGGCGTGGACCAATATAGGTAAAAGTCGCCCTTTACCACATCGGCATGCTCAGTATCGGCCTTGGCGACCAGCTTTTGGAGCGAATCCTCAAACATAAAGTCGTCGGACTCAAGGATGCCCACGTACTCACCGCGCGCCATCTCCAGGCCGCGGTTCATCGAGTCGCCGTAGCCGCTGTTGGCTTTGTCGATCATCTTTACACGGGGGTCGCGCTCCATGTACTCGCGGATGATATCTGGCGAACTATCGGTAGAACCGTCGTTAATGCAAATGATCTCAATGTCTTTGAGCGTCTGCGCCACGGCGGAATCGAGGCACTCACGCAGGTAGCGTTCGACATTGCAAATGGGGACGAGCAGCGAAACTTTAGGGGTATCAGAGTTCTGCAAGAGAACCTCCTGTTGAATAGCGTGTAACAGGGTTATTTTAGCAGCCGAGTTGCGGCGGGCGGCAGCGCCTGGAATTAGATAAAACGCTCCAGGCAGGCTTTGAGACCGCGAGTCGAAAGATAGAACAGTGTGGCGTCTGCCATCGAAACGCCCGAGGTCGCCGCAACAAGCTTGTGGGCAACACGGCGAACGGCGCCCTTAGCAGGCATATCCGCCCACTCCGTTCCCAAAAACGTCGTGAGGTCCATGTTGACGCGAGCCGCCACGCGATGGAAGTCATCGGAATCCAAGCGCGCCAGGTCGAACACAATTAGGTCTAAAAACCAAGTTATCAGCTCGCCGGGGCACAGGTCCAAAAGACCGTAGGCCGCCCAGTCCTCCAAGACCTCCTCGAGCATCCTCATGTGGGCGTCAAGCTTTTTGGCGCGAGCCTCGGCACTGTTGAACTCGTGCGTCGCTGATTCGCTCTCCATCACGTAGTGGTAGAACCTGTCCGGCATGACGACGGTCTTGCGGGCAAGCGCATAAGCCGCAAATTGGAAGACGACGTCCTCGCCCAAAGCCAAACTGGGGGCGAAGCGAATGCCTTCGCGATTGAGCAGCTCGCACGAAAAAGCCGCACGGCAGGCATAGGGCTGCGCATTCGAATGGAACAGCAGTTGGGGATCACGGGCGCCGAAGGTACCGGCTTTGGGGCTCATGAGTTGCTGGACGCGTTTGGGGGCGGCGTCGGCAGGTTCACAGACGCCGCCAAAAACGGCGGCCTCGGCATCTGCAGACTCCATGGCATGCAGCACGCGCTCGACCGTCTGGGCATCAATGTAATCGTCAGCGTCCACAAAGAAGACGGTCTCGCCCTCGGCGGCATCGATACCGGCATTTCGAGCGCACGAGACGCCCGCGTTTTCCTGGTCAATCACCAGTACGCGATCGTCGGCCTGCGCGATCCGGTGCAACACGTTCAACGAATCATCAGTCGAACCGTCATTGACGCAAACAACCTGAATCGAGCGCTCGGACTGGGCCAACAGCGAATCGACGCATCGCTGAATGGAGCGCGCAGAGTTGTAAACGGGGACGACAATCGTAGCTTTAGGACACGAGGCCTCTCCCATGCCGACCTACCCCCTCAGCGATTCGATGAGGAAGGCGGCGACCACGCCCGGGCCTCCAACCGAGGCGTAATACTTAGCACGCCCCAAGGCACCATCCGTCGCAAAACTCGGATGCTCGTCAACCCAGCCCTCAGGATCTTTGAGGATGGCAGCGAGATTCGCGCGTTTCCACGGCTTGAGGTCGTCAAGCGAAAACTCCCCCGCGTCCAAGGCCGCCTGAAATTCCTTGGCCATCTGAACCAGGAACTCCTTATAGAACTTGGGCGCCAGGCGCACGTAGTTCCACATGTACGAATCGTACTTAATGAGCTGGTTGAACTTGAGCATGCGCGCGACATCGCCGCTTGCGTGGCCGCGGGCATAATCCTCTCGAATCCAACGCTCAATCTCGGCATACTCGGTATTGACGCAAAAGACCTTAGCCGAAGAATTGACCGAGGAATTCTCGTTGTCCTGTCGATACGACAAAACAGCATCATGCAGGTAAACAGCCTTATCGGCGCACGCGATCACCTTAAAGGCGAATGACGTGTCCTGAAAGGATGCCCCCGGAGTCGGCAGGAACGTAATGCCGTTGCGCTCAAGAAAATCGCGACGGTACACGGCCGACCAAATCGACGGCTTTTGCTTAAAGAACTGCGTCGTGTCGCTCGGGTGCACCGGCTTGCCGCAGTCCTTGGCCTTAAACATCTCGTGCAGCGAACGGCGCTCCTCGGGCTTAGACCAGTAGAAATCAAAGTTCGCCTTCGCAAAGTCGGCATTATTGCTATCGGCGGCCGAGACAAGCTTTTCGAGTGCGTCGGGCGCCATAAAGTCATCGGACTCCAAGATGCCAACGTACTTGCCACGCGCCATCTCCAGACCGTGGTTCATCGAGTCGCCGTAGCCACTGTTGACCTTGTCGATCATCTTGACGCGCCCATCGCGCTCCATATACTCGCGGATAATCGCCGGCGAGTTGTCGGTCGACCCGTCGTTAATGCAGATGATCTCAATATCCTTGAGCGTCTGCGCCAGGGCGGAATCGAGGCACTCGCGCAGGTAGCGCTGAACATTGTAAATGGGAATAAGCAGCGACAGAACAGGGCTGCCAGAGGCGTTAGTAGACAAATGTGCTCCTTAGGAAATACCTGTCGTTTCATGGTATCAAAGGGTCAGCACGCCAGCGGGCGTTTATATAATCTATGGAGCCTCTTGCGGGCAAAGCAGCCCCACGTCATGCGGCGGGCCCATGGCAGGTTCCTGCGTTTTATTCAAAGCTTGCCGCCAAGGTGCGCCGAGCCTTTACAATAGGACAGTCCCAAGGACGTATTCGATAGCTTCCGTGCAGCGCATGCGCGCCGCGCGTGAAAGGATATATTGCCCCATGTCTTCCACCCTTCCCGCCCCCATCGATAAGCTCGCCATCGTCGTCGTTACGTACAAGCGTCAGGAACTCCTGGCCAACTTGTTCGACTCTATGACCGAGCTCACGGCAACGCCCTGGCGCATCGTGATTGTCGATAACGAGAATTCGCGCGAGACCGAGGCCATGTGCACCGCATTCAACGAGCGCTTGGCCAACCTGTGGGGCACCGACACCGAGCAGCCCGACGCAAAGGGCGGCACCGACCGTGTGATCTACGCCCCGCAGCTCGAAAACGGCGGTGGTGCGGGCGGCTTCTCCGCCGGCACCAAGTGCGCCTACGACCTAGGCGCCCAGTGGTTCTGGGTAATGGACGATGACGTGTTCGTCATCCCCGAAGGCATCGAGCGTCTTGCCAAGTGGACCGACCGCTACGATGTCATCCAGGGTTCGCGCCTGGACTTTGACGGCGGCGCCTTCTTTTGGCAGTACCAGCTCATCCTTTCACTCGGCATTCCCAACCCCATCGCCAAGTGGGATCTGGGTCCCGAGGGCTACCGCACTATGAACCAGCTGTGCTTTGAGGGCGGAATGTTCTCGCGCCGCGTGGTCGACAAGATTGGCCTGCCCGACGCGCGCTTCTTTATCTACGGCGACGATGCCTGCTATGGCTACGTGGCCAGCCAGCACTTCCCCGCCGCCGTTGTTGCCGACGTGGTGCTTAAGCGCGCCCGCGCCGTCTCTAACTGGGATATTGCCGGCAAGCGCCAGCTCAACTCCACGAGCGACACCAACCGCTACTACATCATGCGCAACCGCGGTTATCTGGCCCGCTACATGCAAATCTACGGCGACTATCACCCCGTGCTGTTCCGTCTGGGCAATGCCGCGACCTTCTGCAAGGAATTCATTCGCCTGGCTGCGGTCGATAAGTGCTTTAAGACCGGCATTCCGGCGCTGCGGCGCGGCATGAAGGACGCCCGCAAGATCATCAAGGATCCCAACTGGAAGCCCATGCCGCCCATGAAGGACACCGAGTAACGGAAGCCGGAAACACCTCGGCGCTTAAAGCCGCTGGCACACCGTAGCCACATGCTGCCCATCAAACCCAAACCCCCAGCGCATGCGGCCAACGCCGGGTCGCGGCACACGGATTTCGTCGATACCGTCGCGCTCTATGTCGAGCAGCGCCTGCACGGCCAGCAATTCCAGGCCCAACGCATCCACTCCGGGGTCATACATCAAGTTAATCGTTATCAGCGGGCGCTCGTCCAGCATGCCAATCGTATCTGCTACGTCGAACACAGCACCCGTAGGGAAAACCTGGATGTCCCAGCGACCTGCGCCACACTTTCGCCTCGAGGCAGGATTGGCATAGCCCGGTAAGCCAAAGCAGAGCCCCTGCAAGAGCAGATGATATGGCAGCGGCTTATCTGGGTCGGTCTCACCGATTCCCGCATCCCCCAGGATGCGGCTTAGCGCCCGCCTCACGGTATCCTCGTTCCCACGGCACAGCCCGTCGCGAAACGCATCGACGTCTCGAATGTCTTCGGCAGCGCACTCAAACCACTCAACAATCACTAGACGCAAGGCCTGTCGAAGCTCGTTATTGGGCAATCGCAAAGCACGGAGGCGATTGCCATGCTCTGGCTCCTCAGTCATATCCGTCGTGAGAAAACCGGACAGATACAGCGCTGTCCACATGCCATCGTCAGGCGAGACATCTGGCTCTGCAGTGCCCAAACAAAGCGAGACCTCAGCGCACCCATGGGCCTCGAGCAAATCAAACAAGACCGAAAGGCGGTCGAGATTCCACCCGGCAACTACCCTACTCAGGCAATCGGCATATCCATACAGATCGGCACGCACAGGCGCCGTGCAGCCTCGGCCAAGAAAACCGATCACACGCTCTGGACTCGAGCAATAGGCCCTGCCAAACCGATACCCCTCGAGCCATTCACGCGCATCATCCAGGTATTCCTCGCGCCCAGCATGATTCAAAAGAGCCTCGACCTCGGCATCCGAAAAACCGAAACATCGGTCACACCACGCCGACAGCGGCGTCGTCAGACAATACGAGCAGCCGCGCGAAGAAAGCGCCGCTTCGGCAGGACCGGGACACTCCCCCATCAGACACGTCAGCCGCAACGAATCGCGCGCAGTGGCAATGGCGTCAAACAGCACACGGTCAAGTAGTTCTGCCGGATCGGCGTCGGAAGCGTCCCTCGCGCTCGCACGGCGAGACCACGCCGCATCGTACCCATCAACGAGCAATACAACCTGCTCATCGCTGGCCATCTCCAGCAGCTCAATGAGCACACCGAGCACCGAGTCAACCTCGTCCGCGCTCGCCACGCCACGCGCAACACGTTCGATGTGACGCACCTTATCTCGAGCTAAATCAGGAGCCTCCAAGAGCGCCAACAAGCGAGCGCACTCGCCCGAAAGGGCATCGCGCACGACGTCGGCAATAGCGGCACCACGCCTCGCAGCGCCAGAAAAGTCCAGCGATATCACCGGATAGCAAGCATATTCATCCCGATAGCGCCCACCGTCCGCATCCCAAATCTGAGCATTGGCAAACAAACGCTGATCAGCGCGACCAACCGCTGGACGCTCCAGAAAAGCCCTGAGCGTCGACAAGTTCATGCTTTTGCCAAAACCCTCGGGTCGACAGCACACCACAACGGACGCGTCGCAGTCCAACACATCGGCAATAAACATGGTCTTGTCGACCAGCGTGCAGCAACCAAGAGCCTCCGCATAGTCGTGCATGCCAATGGGCAAAGCCGCATCGTCGGCACAGCCGATCAAACGCACGCCAAAGCCAGCAGCACAATCAACATTTGCCTGTTCAGACACCAAAACGTTCCCCCTAAATCGCAGCACGATGCCAATTGTAATGACCGCATCGCATGTACCGACGACGCCGCGCGAACATATCGGGCAACGGTAGCAACAAGAGGTATGAGGGGGCATAACTAATCGTTGCACAACAAAACGGGGCCCAATGTATTCGCACCGGACCCCGTCCCAACTCTTTAGTTATCTAGCAACCAAGAGGCTACTCCTCCGAGCCGTCCTCCCCAGAAGCTTTCTTCTGCTGATCGAGCTTATGCTTACCACTTACGATAGACGTAGCGCCCAGTGTGGCCAAGCTTGCACTGGCAAGGCTCGCCATAACGATAAGGTCGCCCGTCTTGGGCATGTTACCGCCAGATGACTTGGTCGTTGTAGTCGTCGTGGTTGTAGTGGTCACCGTCTTGGAGTCATTTTGCTCTTGGGCCTGGTTGTCAGCACCGCTCTTGTCGTCGTCTTCGGGCTGTTTCTTTTCGCCCTCGGTCTTGCTCTCGTCCTTCTTCTGAGCAGATTTGTCGTCCTTCTCCTCAGAGCTAGAACCCTTATCAGATTCGGTCTTCTCGGAAGCCTTGTCCTTGGAGTCGCCCTTTGCGGCCTCGGTCTTTTCCGTGGAAACCTGATCAGAGTTGTCCTTGTTCTGGGCCGAGCCGTTATTGACGCCAGCCATCAGCGAAGAACCCAGCGTAGAACCAAGCTGCTCGGAGAAAGAAGGCTTCTTGTCCGGCGAAGCAACGGGAGCGTCCGGCGCCTTATTCGAGTCGTCCTTGGAAGCATCGGAATCAGGGGTCGTGTCAGAGCCGGAGCCGTTGTTAGAGCCGGTGTCAACGGACGAATCGCTCGAGCCGGTAGATGAGTTAGAGGTGTCAGCGCCGGTCGAACCAGAAGCGTCGCTGTCCGTATTGCCGGCAGAGCTTGAAGGCAAATCGCCCGCAGCAGAGCCGTTCGAATCGGAGCCGTTCGAGGTAGAGCCGTCGTTGGTAGTGCCACCAGCAGAGCCATTACCGTCAGCATCGGTCGAGGGCGCATCCATCCTGTCATCGTTGGCATCGTCACTCGAGTCGTCATTCGAATCAGGTGTCGGCGAGGGCGCCGGCGTAGGCTCGGGCTGCTCGGGCTTGTTGTCCTTCGCAGCGGCAGCCTCGTCCTCGGCGATATAGACCAGGCAGTCCTTTAGCTCGTTGCGGTAGCGGTTCTTCCAGCCCTCGTGGTACTGGGGCTGGCTTGCATACTTGGTCGCCACGTTATTGACCAAGCTGTTGGAAAGCGCCGTCACAAACTCGCGGTCGGACATATCGTTAGAAAGATTCGCCCAGCGGAAAAAGTCCCTGCAGCCACCAGTGCCGCACATGTTGGTAATGCTCCACACCATGCCCTTGACGCAATCGGCGCGGCCCGAAATATCAATACCCAGGCCGCTCTTGAGCCACGCCTCGGTCACCGCATAGTACGAGTTGTACGCATACGCATCCTGCAGAGCCGAAAACTCAGCAGGGTCGATGTTGTGAGCGCCCTGGAAGGCCTCCTGCGCAATACGGCCCAACTCGGTGAGCTGACCGTTCTCGTACATGGCATTGCTCGTGTTGGAAATCTCGCTGCCGCGATCAATCGCATCCTTGAGCATGCAGTATTTTTCGGGGTTGTAGTTGTAGGCCTGCTTCATAAACGGGATGAGCGACCAACGACGGTCGAACTGGTAATAGCCCAGCGCGTTATAACCGTCGCCATACGAAAAGCCCTGGTTGTAATTACCATGGCTCTCGTACTTGGTAAAGTACTTCATCTCGGGAGTCACGTTGACAAACGAAACGCCCTGGACCGACCTCAGCACGCCCGAGAAAGACTGCTGGGTGTAGAGACCTTTGTCGATATCGGTGGCATCCGAGGCAACGCCCGGCGTGGGCTCCTCGGCAGCGGCGGGTGCCGGCGCGGAAACGGCGCCAAACGAAAGCGCCAGCGTCAGGCCCGCGACAATCGCGGAATGCTTGGGCTGCATAAGATCCTCCCTGCATTGGTGTAGTTAAAGTGCAGTTTGCAAAGATAAAAATAAGTATTGCAGCTCGCCCGTTGTTACACAACAACCCCTCGGTAAACGGCAACAACCCTCCGCGAATTCTTAAGGAATTGCGGTCAACCTACAGCTTAATGTCGAAGTTGATCTCGGGGACGGCGGCCAGGTCGGCCAACGTCACGCCGTCAACATAGTTCTCGATGACCTCGTCCAGGCCGCGCCAGAACTTGACGGTGGAACACAGGTCGCTGCGGGCGCAGCTGTTGTCGATGCCATCGCACGCCACCGGAGCCGTGCTGCCCTCAACGGCACGCAGGATGTCGCCGGCGCGCACCTCGGCCGGGTCCTTGGCCATCATGTAGCCGCCGCCCTTGCCGCGCACGCTCTTAAGCAGGCCCGCCTTCATAAGCGGACGAACCAGCTGCTCCAGATACTTTTGCGAGATATGCTCGCGGTCGGCAACCTCGCGCAAGGCAATCTTGCCCTCGGCGTCGCCCAGCGCCGCGATATAGATCATTAACCGGAGGGCATAGCGGCCCTTGGAAGAAATGAGCATACCTACCCTCCCGTTGTTCCTGGGACAAAATACCAGGCTTGTTTGTCCCAAATCTTATGCGCGCGGGGCAAACAATCCTGATTATTATGTCACGCATCTAAAAAGTCGAGTGAATTAGTCGGGTTTTCCCTTGACTAACGCCGAACCCATAGTAACTTTATTCCGAGAAGATTCCTAGGGTTTAGTACACCTATGAGTACACCATATACAGAGAGGGACAGCATGAGCGCAAATCCGCTGCTTTCCATCGAGGGTCTGACCGCCTCCGTGGACGAGAAGACCATCCTCCACAATGTCAACCTCAACGTCGCCGCCGGCGAGACCCACGTGCTGATGGGCCCCAACGGCGCCGGCAAGTCCACCCTCGGCCACCTGGTCATGGGCGACCCCGTCTACACGGTCAACGACGGCCGCATCGTCTTTGACGGCCGGGACATCACCGAGCTCACCACCGACAAGCGCTCGCGCGCCGGCCTGTTCCTGAGCTTCCAGGCTCCGGTCGAGATCCCGGGCGTGCCGCTGTCGAGCTTTTTGCGTGCCAGCATCGCCGGCCGTCCCGGCCTGGAGATGAAGGGCAAGGAGTTCCGCCGTCGCGTCAAGGAGCTCGCGGCCGAGCTCAACATGGATACCGCCTACCTCAACCGTGAGCTGGGCGTGGGCTTCTCGGGCGGCGAGAAGAAGAAGGTCGAGATGCTCCAGCTTTTGCTGCTGCAGCCCAAGCTCGCCATCCTGGACGAAACCGACTCAGGCCTGGACGTCGACGCCCTGTCAACCGTCAGCCACGGCATGGACGCCTACCGCAAGAGTTGCGACGGCTCCATGCTCATCATCACGCACAACACGCGCATCCTGGAGCACCTGGATGTCGACCGCGTCCACGTTATGGTCAAGGGCCACATCGTACGCGAGGACGACGCCTCGCTCATTCCCTGGATCGACAAGAACGGTTTTGAGACCTTCGAGCGCGAGGCCGCCGAGCAGCGCGCCCAGGCCGAAGCCGCCGCTTCCGAGCAGCAGGCGTAAAGGGGCGACGCAATGACCAAGAACCGCACCGAGGTCGCGGACATCGACCGCAGCCTCTACGACTTCACCTATGGCGAGGAGGGATTCGAGCGCCTCGACGCCGGCATCACGCCCGACATCGTGCGCGAGATCAGCGCCAAGAAGGACGAGCCACAGTGGATGCTCGACCTGCGCCTCAAGTCCCTCGAGATTTTCAACCGCTTCCCGGATCCGACGTGGGGCCCCTCCATCGAGGGCTTGGACATGGACAACATCGTCACCTACGTCAAGCCCAACACCGACCAAAAACACGACTGGGAGTCGGTGCCCGACGACATCAAGAACACCTTTGAGCGCCTGGGCATCCCCGAGGCCGAGCGCAGCTACCTGGCAGGCGTCGGCGCGCAGTACGACTCCGAGCTGGTCTACCACAACATGCAGGACACCGCGTCCAAGATGGGCATCGTCTACTCCGGCATCGAGGAGGCCCTGCACGACCCGCAGTGGGAACCGCTCATCCACGAGAAGTTTATGACGCTCATCCCGCCCACCGACCACAAGTTTGCGGCCCTGCACGGCGCCGTATGGTCGGGCGGCTCGTTTGTCTACGTGCCCAAGGGCACCAAGCTCGACTTCCCGCTGCAGAGCTACTTCCGTCTTAACGCCAAGGGCGCCGGCCAGTTTGAGCACACGCTCATCATCGTCGAGGACGACGCCGACCTGCACTTTATCGAGGGTTGCTCCGCGCCCAAGTACAACGTAGCCAACCTCCACGCCGGCGCCGTCGAGCTCTTTGTGGGCAAACGCGCACACCTGCGCTACTCGACCATCGAGAACTGGTCCAAGAACATGTACAACCTCAACACCAAGCGTGCGCGCGTGGACGAGGACGGCGACATCGAGTGGATCAGTGGCTCCTTCGGCAGCCACGTGGGCTACCTCTATCCCATGAGCGTGCTCAACGGCCGCCGCGCCCGTTCGAGCTTTACCGGCATCACCTTTGCCGGCGCCGGCCAGAACCTCGATACCGGCTGCAAGGTCGTACTCAACGCGCCCGAGACCTCGGCGACCGTCGAGACCAAGGGCATCTCCAAGAGCGGCGGCATCCAGACCTTCCGCAGCTCTATCGTGGCCACGCCCAAGGCCGAGGGCTCCAAGGCAACCGTGAGCTGCCAGTCGCTGATGCTCGACGACCAGAGCCGCTCCGACACTATTCCGGCCATGGACATCCGCGCCAAGAACGTCGACATCGGCCACGAGGCCACCATCGGTCGTATCGGCGACGACAAGGTGTTCTACCTGATGAGCCGCGGCATCTCGGAGGAAGAGGCCCGCACCATGATCGTCAACGGCTTTGCCAACCCGGTCTCCAAGGAGTTGCCGCTGGAGTACGCCGTCGAGATGAACAACCTGATTAAGCTCGAGATGGAAGGAGCGATCGGATAATGAAACAGGAAACCAACACCGCTGCTACCACGCTCGAGCAGGTCAACGCGATGCCGGCTGCCACTTGGGGCTGGCTGAAGATGAATCAGACCAAGCTCGAGCTCTCTGACGAGCTTGCCGCCGCTCCCACCGAGACCATTGAGGTCGAGGGCTTGGACGAGCAGTTTACCGGCGTGGCAGACGCGTTCGACGCCGCCATGGACGCCATGGCCGAGCGCTTCCCCGGGCGCCGCGCCTCCGCCCCCGGCGACGCCGCCGACCGCGCCCGCATCACGCCCGAGACCGAGCTTGACGTGCCCGCCACCTCCATCTACCAGGCCGGTGCCATCAAGCTCGAGGAGGAGCTCTCCCCTGCTGAAGCCTTCGAGACCGGCATGGGCGAGGCTGCCTACACCTACTTGGCCGACCACGCCACCAAGCGCATCGTCATCGATGTGCCCGCATACAAGCACGCCACGGTTACCGTGCGTGTGAGCGGTGTCGATGCCGCCGCGGCCATCGCCGCCATCGACGTCGTCGTCCGTCCCCAGTCGACGCTCGACCTGCAGATCGCCCTGGACTCCCCCGTTGCCGGCGAGGGCGTCGTGGGCTCTGTGCTACGCGTGTGCGCTTACGAGTACGCCACCGTCAACGTAACCTGCACGCAGACGCTCGATGACAGCTGGATCGCACTCGATGACACAGGTCTATTCCTAGACGAGGGCGCGCGCGTCAACGTGCAGCACACC
Organism: Collinsella aerofaciens; assembly: GCF_039836695.1. Classification (GTDB taxonomy): domain Bacteria; phylum Actinomycetota; class Coriobacteriia; order Coriobacteriales; family Coriobacteriaceae; genus Collinsella; species Collinsella aerofaciens_BD. The sequence continues at coordinate 191,384 of NZ_JBDPAC010000003.1, forward strand.
GTCCTGGGTGCCGGTGCCAGCGCCACCGGCCTCGCCGGCGACCTGCTGGGCGACACCGCCAAGGTGACCATCGATACCGATTACCTGGGCGCCCGCGAACAGGTGCGCGACTTTAACTACGAGCTGCGCCACCGCGGTCGTAAGACCGAGTGCGAGATCGACGCCAACGGCGTGCTGACTGGCACGTCCAAGAAGGTCTACCGCGGCACCATCGACCTCGTGCACGGCTGCAAGGGCGCAACCGGCACCGAACGCGAGACCGTGCTTTTGGCCAACAAGGGGGTCGACAACAAGACCGTCCCCGTCATCCTGTGCGACGAGGACGACGTCGCCGGCAACCACGGCGCCACCATCGGTCACGTCCGCGACGAGCAGCTGTTCTACCTCGCCTGCCGCGGCCTTGACCAAAATGCCGCCGAGGACCTGTTCATCCGCGCCAAGCTGGACGACGCCGCGCTTTCCGCCACCGACGAGCGCACCCGCGCCGCCGTCGTCCGCCTGGGCAACAACCTGATCGACAACTTTGAAGAGGAGCTCGCATGATCGACACCGAGCACGTTAAATGCGATACCTGCACTGCCCCCGAGCCCATGGAGCTCGACGCCAGCGACGAGGCTTCGCGCGGCTGGCCCACCGTAGACATCGAGACCAACCCCTACAAGGCGCAGTTCCCGCTCTTCCAGCAGCACCCCGAGATCGCCTTCCTCGATAGCGCCGCCACCGCGCAGCGCCCTGCCTGTGTGCTCGACGCCGAGCGCGACTTCTATCAGCGCATGAACGCCAACCCCCTGCGTGGCCTGTACTCGCTGTCTGTCGAGGCCACCGACGCCATCGCGAAAGTCCGCCAGCAGATCGCCGACCTCATCGGTGCCTCACAGGCCAACGAGGTCGTCTTCACCCGCAACACGAGCGAGTCGCTCAACCTGGTCGCCAAGAGCTTTGTACCCACGGTGCTCGAGCCCGGTGACGAGGTCGTCATCACCATCATGGAGCACCACTCCAACCTGATTCCGTGGCAGCAGGTCTGCCGCGAGACCGGCGCCAAGCTCGTCTACCTCTATCCCACCAAGACCGGCCAGCTCACCACCGAGGAGGTTCTGGCCAAGGTGGGACCCAAGACCAAGATCCTGGCCGTGGGTCAGGTCTCCAACGTGCTAGGCGTCGAGAACCCGGTCAAGAACCTCGGCAAGCTCGTGCACAAGTACGGCGGCTATCTGGTCGTCGACGGTGCGCAGTCGCTGCCGCACATGCCGGTCGATATGGCCGACCTGGGCGCCGACTTCTTTGCCTTTAGCGCACACAAGGCCATGGGCCCCATGGGCATCGGCGTGCTGTGGGGCAAGATGGACCTGCTGAACGCCATGCCGCCCATGCTCACCGGTGGCGAGATGATCGACTCTGTTACCGAGCAGGACGCCGTCTGGGCGCCCGTTCCCGAGAAATTCGAGGCCGGCACGCAGGACGCCGCCGGCATCTTCGCCACGGGTGCCGCCCTTGATTACCTGGTCAACACGGTGGGCTACGAGAACATCCAGGCCCGCGAGCAGGCACTCGTCCACTATCTGATGGGCGAACTCATGCAGCTCGACTTTGTCCAGATCATCGGCTCCATCTATTGGGATAACCACCACGGCGTCGTGAGCTTTAACGTCAAGGGCATCCACCCGCACGACGTCGCGAGCATCATGGACATGGACGGCGTCTGCATTCGCGCCGGTCACCACTGTGCACAGCCGCTGCTCACCTGGCTGGGCGTCGAGAACCTCGCCTGCTGCCGCGCCAGCGTGGCCTTCTACAACGACAAGGCCGACATCGACAAGTTCATCGCCAGCCTGCATCACGTTTGGAGCACGTTCAATGGGTAATCTGTACACCTCCACCACATTTATGGAGCACAACTCGCACCCCGACTACAAGTACGAGATGGATGCCCCCACGCACGAGCACGACGGCATCAACCCCAGCTGCGGCGATGAGCTCACTCTGCAGCTGCGTGTCGAGAACAACGTGATCGAGGAGGCCTCCTTTACCGGTCACGGCTGCGCTATCAGCCAGGCCAGCGCCGATATCATGGCCGACCTCATCACCGGCGAGACGGTCGAGGAAGCACGTCGTCTGGCAGGGCTTTTCCTCGCCATGATCCGTGGCGAGCAGCTCTCCGAGGAAGACCTGGAAGACCTGGACGAGGCCGCCCAGCTCCAGGACATCTCGCACATGCCCGCCCGCGTCAAATGCGCCGAGCTCGCCTGGCGCACCCTCGACGGCATGCTCGAGGGGCAAACAAACCAGTAGCTTATGCCCCGAATCCAAGGTTTTTGATTGCCGAGCCGCCCGATACGGGCGGCTCTGTTTTTACCTAATGAGCGCGAACGCACAAAGTCCGCGCGTCCGGCGCCCCGTCTGACATTTGCCACACAGCCAGACACGAACACGGGCGTTTTCCACAGCACCAAAGGCCTGCGGCAGGACCCCGGGCCCGCCAAGCAATGCGCCAAGCCCCGTTCTGCGAAGCTCCGACTCGCTTCGCGCCTACCGCAGGCGGGTCCCATAGGGAGCGGCGTGCATTTTTGCGAGTATTCAGCACGCCAAGCTGTGTGTATACGCATCGAAAGCGTTAATCAACGTCTTAAGGCGCATATATATTGTGTTTTAGAACAAGCATCGCGGTCTGACGGGACGCAGGCACGTGCTTCGGGGGCGCAACGGCGGGGATCAATAGCTTCGGAACCCGTATGTTGCAAGATTGCAGCGGTGCCGACAGCACTACGATGCTGAAAACTCCGTTTTTTGCACGGCGCAGACGGGGGTAGGCACGGGCAAACCCGGACTGAGTCGTTAATTTATGCAAGATGGCGATTGTTCTATGCATATTAAGAAGTGCAGTTATCGTACCAAGCTTTTGAACGCTGGTTGCGGCGTATGGACGACCCCAGCTGCGGTGAACAGGCGACCTTACATCACGTTTCCGCCAGCCCGCATCGCCGTTCGCGCGCGGGCGCGCACGATACGAGAGACGGTACTTTTGCCAATCCCGGTATACCGCTCAATCTGGCGCACCGTAAAGCCGGCATTGTTCAATCCAACAATAACGGTATCGCGTTGCGTCGGTGGTGCGGCTTTAACCCCGCGAAGCGGAACCCCGAGTTCCTTCGCCATCTTGTCGGCAAAGGCGTGGCGTTCCCACTTCGTCTCTTTCATATCGCACAGCGCTGACTCACTGCCGACGGGCGTCGAAAGCGAATAGGCAATAAAGCCCTCGGCAGAGCCAAAAAGCTCAAGCACGCAAGAAGGATCGGAAAATCCCCTCGTGGCATCTGCCGCATCACTGTCGTAAGCGCGCAGATGCTCCGCAAAGCTGCTCCAGGGGTAACGCTCGATTAGGCTCATGCCCGCCTCCTGCGGATCGGCGTGAACGGAGCGAATAGCCTCCATCACCTGCCAGTCGGTATCGAGCGAGCGCCGGTCAAAACGGTTCTGGAACAGATGCCCCGTGCGCCCCGTGCGTTTATTGAACCGCCGCGCGTACGTCAAAAGCAACCGGTGCATCGCCGCGCTCATCCTGTCCTCGTAATCTGTAAGCACCAAATGCACGTGATTGTCCATAAGGCACCAGGCGATAACCGTCACACCCTCCTCGCAGCAGCACTCGCGCATCAGCTCCAAAAACTCCCACCGGTCTTCATCGCCCTCAAAGATGAGCTGTTTGCCCACACCGCGAGCACAGACATGGTAAAAGCCGGTAACCGTTCTCCAAACGCGCTGCATGGCGCTCCCTTCGCCGGGATCTGCTTACCATCCAATACAGCACGATTGAAGCGTGCCATCAAAACATTCACGCAAAACAATACACTCGCGCGGCCAAAGGCAGCAAACAGGCGGCGAACGGCACCGTTGCAACAGGTCAACCACTGCAACGCTTGCAAGAGCGGACCAAAAGCTTGCCCAAGACGGACCCCCTCTACGGAAGCTCACGACCACAGAACATAGAGTTAAACCGTTTCAATTAAAAACTTCAGGACTTCTCGCTACGAAAACTGAGCCGTTCGCCGAATATTCCGTGCATTTCGCGGTATTATAGGGGCTGCATGTCATGTCCCTTTCGAAGGGTCGCCCGGCAATCGCCAGCCACGGCCCCCAGACGGGACGCCAACACGATAGAGAGGAGAGGCATGCAGTACTCACAGGAAGTGGAGAACATGTGCCCCGTTGCCAAGGGTGCATACCACGGCCCCGCACCCATCCCCGAGGAGGGCAAGTGGGTCCAGGCTAAGGAGATTTCCGACATCTCCGGTCTTACGCACGGTGTGGGTTGGTGCGCACCTCAGCAGGGCGCCTGCAAGCTCACGCTGAACGTCAAGGACGGCATCATCGAGGAGGCCCTCGTTGAGACCATCGGCTGCTCGGGCATGACCCACTCTGCCGCCATGGCTTCCGAGATCCTTCCCGGTAAGACCATCCTCGAGGCCCTCAACACCGACCTCGTCTGCGACGCCATCAACGTTGCTATGCGCGAGATCTTCCTGCAGATCGTTTACGGCCGCAGCCAGACCGCGTTCTCCGAGGGCGGCCTGCCCGTGGGCGCCTCCCTCGACGACCTCGGCAAGGGCCTTCGCTCTCAGGTCGGCACCATGTTCGGCACCAAGGCCAAGGGCGCTCGTTACCTCGAGCTCGCTCAGGGCTACGTCACCCGCATGGCTCTCAACGACAAGAACGAGATCATCGCATTCGAGTTCCTGAACCTCGGCAAGTTCACCGACGCCGTCAAGGCCGGCAAGACCCCCGAGGAGGCCATCGCTGGCGCTATGGGCCACTATGGTCAGTGGGAGAACGCTGCCAAGTACATCGACCCGCGCACCGACGAGGAGACTCACTCCGTCGCCAGCGTGTTCCCGGTTCACGAGTAGAAAGGGAGGGAAATAACTATGACTGTTACGTTCGAAGGTTACGAGCGCCGCGCTGACAAGATCAACAAGTGCCTCGCCGACAACGGCATCGCCTCCCTCGAGGAAGCTCTGCAGATCTGCACCGACAAGGGCTTCAACCCGCGTGAGATCGTCAACAACACCCAGTCCATCGCCTTCCAGAATGCCGAGTGGGCCTACACCCTCGGTTGCGCTCTCGCTGTCAAGCGTGGCGCCAAGTCCGCTTCTGAGGCTGCCGCCATCATCGGCGAGGGCATCCAGGCCTTCACCGTTCCCGGCTCCGTCGCCGAGGACCGCAAGGTCGGTCTGGGCCACGGCAACCTGGGCGCTATGCTGCTCTCCGACGACACCGAGTGCTTCGCCTTCCTGGCCGGTCACGAGTCCTTCGCTGCCGCTGAGGGTGCTATCGGCCTGGCTCTGAACGCCAACAAGGCTCGCAAGAAGCCGCTGCGCGTCATCCTCAACGGTCTGGGCAAGGACGCTGCTCAGATCATCGCCCGCATCAACGGCTTCACCTACGTGAAGACCCAGTTCGACTACTTCACGGGCGAGCTCAAGGTCGTCGAGACCATCCCCTACTCCGATGGTCCCCGCGCCGCCGTCAACTGCTACGGCGCCGACGACGTCCGCGAGGGCGTTGCCATCATGTGGCACGAGAACGTCGACATCTCGATCACCGGTAACTCCACCAACCCCACGCGCTTCCAGCACCCCGTCGCTGGCACCTACAAGAAGGAGCGCCTCGAGGCTGGCAAGAAGTACTTCTCCGTCGCTTCTGGTGGCGGCACTGGTCGTACCCTGCACCCGGACAACATGGGCGCCGGCCCTGCCTCTTACGGCATGACCGACACCATGGGCCGTATGCACTCCGACGCCCAGTTCGCCGGTTCTTCCTCCGTGCCTGCGCACGTTGACATGATGGGTCTCATCGGCATGGGCAACAACCCCATGGTCGGTGCCACCGTCGCCTGCGCTGTCGCCGTCGAGGAGGCTCTCAAGGCCTAATCGCGCCCGCGCGATGCTCATATAGTTGAGCTTTGGAGCCGCTACCCACCCGGGTAGCGGCTCTTTTTGTTTGCGCTGTCACAGGGTAGCTAATGCCGATATATCAGTTGGGGCGAAATACGAGATGTGATGAGATGGAGCGTCAGAGCGTCCATGACACCCACCTGCCATATTTGCCCTTTACCGATTTGCCGGGTCTTTGCGGCCCCATTGCCGATCACCCGTGCGACAATGCGCCGGACGAGAAAGGAATCCGATGGAATCGACTGATGTACTGGTAATTGGAGCTGGCATTGCGGGCCTTTGCGCCGCCATCGAAGCGGCACGCACGGGTGCAACCGTCACTGTGGCAAGCGCCGGCAAGACCATGAGTGGATCGAGCTTCTTCCCGGGTACCTGGGGCCTCGGCCTCATCGGTCCCGTCGACGAAGACGACGAGCAGGACCTCATCGACACCATCCAGACCGTCGGCGGCGGCGTTGCCGACCCCGAACTCGTCCAAACGTTCGTCCACGGCATTCCCCAAGCGATTGACTGGCTCGAGCAAGACCTGGGCGTTGAGCTCCAGCGTCCGCAAAGCGCCGAGAGTGCTCAGCAAAAGCAATTTATCCCCTGCTTTGACCACAAGACGCGCATGTGGCGCGGCCTCACCCGCAAGCCCCTTGAGGACGCGTGTACGGCCCAGATCGAGTCGCTCGGCATTCGCCTGCTCCCCCGCCATGAGCTTATCGACCTTGTTGAGGACACGAACGGCAGAATAACCGGAACCGTACTCTACGACCTTACCGAAAATCGAATCGTGCCCTTTGCTGCCAAGGCCACGGTCATCGCAGCCGGTGGCACAGGCGGCCTGTTCGAGCGCAGCCTTACGTCGGCTGATGTGCTCAGTTCCTCGCAGGCCATCGCACTGGCGCACGGCGCAACACTTACTAATATAGAGTTCATGCAGATGATGCCCGGCTTCATCGAGCCCAGGCGTAACTTGGTCTTCAATGAGAAAACCTGGCGCTACGTGCACGTAGACCAGCCGGTAGATATTGACGACGACAAGCTGGACGACCTGCTCGAGCAGCGCTCTGGATATGGTCCCTTCACGTCACGCTTGGCCTCCCGCTCTATCGATCTCGTCATCGATCAGGCAGGTGTCGAAGGCCTGGCACTCCACTACGACTTCCCCCGCGAGGATGTCCCAGAGTTTGTGCAGAACTTTGCCACCTGGCTGCAAGACGAGCACGGCATCGCGCCGACCGACGAGATGCGCGTTGCGATGTATGCCCACGCCGCTAACGGCGGCATCAAGATCGATAAGACCGCGCACACGGGCGTTGAGGGCCTCTACGCTTGCGGCGAGGCGACAGGCGGCATGCACGGCGCCGACCGCATTGGTGGCTTGTCAAGCGCCAACGGCATCGTGTTCGGACGCATCGCGGGCGCATCGGCAGCCCTTGCAGCGCAGAAAGAGCCTGAGACAGCCCTGAAGGCGGATATCGCCCTCCCCCACTACGGCATTGCCACAACAGATGCCGAACACCTGACACACAGCCTTAAGCACACGATGAGCACCTATTGCATGATCAACCGCACCGAGACGGGCCTATCCGAGGCACTACACGAGCTTGAGGGCTTGAAGACAGAGGCAACGACCTTGAGCACACAGAAAGCCCAGGACAGCGAAGTCGCAGCCCTCGCCCGCCTGCAATCGCAGATTCAACTAGCACAGGAAATGGTCAAAGCCATGCGTAAGCGGACTGCAAGCTTAGGTTCGCACTATCGAGCAGACTAAATCGATTCTCACTTTGAGTTTGATCACAACTTCTCAACATGCATCGAGCCCCGTGAGCATAATTCTCATAAGGAGAGCACGTTTATGGGGCTTTAGCCGTGTTTCCCTAAGGGAATCACGGTGCAGTTTCCTCAGCTCCGCGCCCTTTCGGGTTCGGCCCCATGCAAGGTCAACAAAAAAGCGGCCAGCCTGAGCCAGTCGCTTTAACATGCTTTGGGTGGGCCGTCAGGGGGTCAGCCTGCTTTGCAGGCGGCCGCTACGGCGCTTTGCGCCTTGCGCGCTGCGCTGGCAAACGCTTACGCGTTTCCTCAGCTCCGCGCCCTTTCGGGTTCGACCCCATGCGAGGTCAACAAAAAAGCGACCAGCCTGAGCCAGTCGCTTTAACATGCTTTGGTGGGCCGTCAGGGGGTCGAACCCTGGACCTTGGGATTAAGAGTCCCCTGCTCTACCAACTGAGCTAACGACCCAAAGCTAAAGTCCGTTATGGCGGACTTTAGAGGAGATATCGTGTGGTGGGCCGTCAGGGGGTCGAACCCTGGACCTTGGGATTAAGAGTCCCCTGCTCTACCAACTGAGCTAACGACCCGATATCAACACGAAGCAAGAACTGGGGTGGGTAAAGGGACTCGAACCCTCGACCTACGGGACCACAACCCGTCGCTCTAGCCAACTGAGCTACACCCACCGTGTCCTGTGCGCTTCGCGCTCGACTATTATTGCAAGGAACGCCATGCGATGCAAGCCCCAATTTTCAAGAATTTTGAAAAGAGTTTTTCGGATCCATTTCGAGCAAATCCCACCGGTTTCATAGGAGTAAACTTGCCCCACCCCGATGTTCGAAAGGACAAGCATGAAAGAACTCTCCAATCGCACGGCAACGTTTACCGATTCCGTCATCCGCCGCATGACACGCATCTCCAATAAGTACGGCGCTGTCAATCTCTCGCAGGGCTTCCCCGACTTCGATCCCCCGGCGCAGCTGCTCGATAGCCTCAGCACCATCGCCACCGACCCCAAGCCGCTTTACCACCAGTACTCCATCACCTGGGGCTCCCAGGCCATGCGCGAGGCGCTCGCCGCCAAACAGGAGCACTTTATGGGCATGCCGGTGAACCCCAACGAGAATATCGTAGTCACCTGCGGCTCCACCGAGGCCATGATGGCCGCCATGATGACGGTCACCAACCCCGGCGACAAGGTCGTCATCTTCTCGCCGTTCTACGAGAACTACGGCGCCGACACGATCCTTTCGGGTGCCGAGCCCATCTACGTGCCGCTCAACCCGCCCACATTCGACTTTGACCGCGAGACACTCGAGGCGGCCTTCCGCGACAACGACCCCAAGGCCATCGTCCTGTGCAACCCTTCCAACCCCTGCGGCAAGGTCTTTACACGCGATGAGCTCACCTTTATCGCCGATCTCTGCAAAAAGTACGACACCTACTGCATCACCGACGAGGTCTACGAGCACATCGTCTACGCGCCCCACGAGCACGTCTATATGGCCACGCTGCCCGGCATGTTTGAGCGCACCATCAGCTGCAGCTCGCTGTCCAAGACCTACTCCATCACCGGCTGGCGTCTGGGCTACACTATCGCCCCTGCCGAAATCACCGAGCGCATCAAAAAGGTCCACGACTTTCTCACCGTGGGCGCCGCCGCCCCCCTGCAGGAAGCCGTCGTCACCGCCCTCAATTTCGACGACAGCTATTACGATGAGGTCCTCGACCTCTATACCGCCAAACGCGACCTGTTCTGCCAGGGACTCGACAGCATCGGTCTTGAGCACAACGTGCCGCAGGGCGCCTACTACGTCATGATGGACATCTCAGAGTTTGGCTATGACAGCGACCTCGAGTTCTGTGAAGACCTCGCGTCTAAAGTGGGTGTGGGCGCCGTGCCCGGCTCGAGCTTCTTCCGCGAGCCCGTCAACCATCTGATTCGTTTCCACTTTGCCAAGCGAGACGAGACGCTTAACGCGGCGCTGGAGAACCTCAAGTCGCTACGTGATAAAATCAAGCCGCGCGGGTAAGGACGGCCCGGCAACTAAAGCAACCAAAGAAGCCTCGCACCGCCCGCCGCGTTGCGAGGCTTCTTTCTATAGCGCTTTCTTAAATGGTTTAGAGCTCTATACTTTAGTCACGGAGCAACTCGTCCCAGAGAGAGGAATACTATGGCAGAGCAGCAGCTTATCGGAGCGCTCGAGGCCGGTGGCACCAAGATGGTCTGCGCCACGGGCTATGCGGACGGTACGGTCCTAGAGCGCGAGCAGATCGCGACCACGACCCCGCAGGAGACCGTTGAGGCCGTCAACGCATGGTTTGCCGACAAGGGCATCGCCGCGCTGGGCATCGGCGCATTTGGCCCCACCGCAGTCAACCCCGCTTCGCCCCAATACGGCAAGATCCTGGAGACGCCCAAAACGGCATGGCGCTACTTTGACCTGCTGGGCACTATCCAAAACGAGCTCAATATCCCCTGCGGCTACGATACCGACGTCAACGTCGCCTGCCTGGGCGAGGTCACGTTTGGTTGCGCCAAGGGCCTCACCGACGTGGTCTACCTGACCATCGGTACCGGCGTGGGCGCCGGCGTGCTCTCGGGCGGTAAGCTCGTGCACGGCATGATGCATCCCGAGGCTGGCCATATCCTGGTCACGCGCGACCCGCGCGACACCATTGGCGAGCACAGCGCCTGCCCCTTCCACGACAACTGTCTCGAGGGCCTCATCGCCGGCCCCGGCGTTAAAAAGCGCTGGGATGGCAAGAGCGCCGGAGACATGGCCGATGACCCGGAGGCCATGGACCTGCTCGCCGGCTATCTGGCACAGGCACTCATGACCTACACGCTGTGCTACGCGCCGCAAAAGATCATCATCGGCGGCGGCGTGGCCGACCACACCCCCATCGTCCCGCTCGCACGCAAGAAGTGCGCCGAGATGCTCAACGGCTATATCGTCACGCCCGAGGTCAACGACATCGATAACTACATCGTCAACAACAGCCTCGAGGGCAAGCAGGGCATCATGGGCTGCCTGGCCCTGGGCGCACAGGCGCTTCAGTAGCAGACGCACCCACAGGGCGTGGCGCGCTCGGCAAATCCAACCTACGGAACGACGCCACCACGCCCCATATAAGCCCTCAAATAAAAAAGGCCGCCTAGGACCAAACAATACGTCCTAGGCGGCTTTTTTGGCGTACATCAGCGACCGTAAGAGATATCGGAGCACAACGCCCGTTGCCGCTCCACAGCAGTCGATCATCACATCGGTGATCATGCCGGCGCGTCCCGGCACAAAGAGCTGAATCGTCTCGTCGATCGAGGGAATCAGCAGCAGGAACACCGCCGTGGGCAGCAGCACGTCAAAGGTGCGCCGGCCCTCAAAATCAAAAGCGTGCGTTGCCAGGATGCCGAGCACCATATACTCGGTAAAATGCGCGCACTTGCGAACAACAAAATTGGTCACCCATTCATATGGAAGTCCCACGCCGTGCAAGAAACTGCGGATAGCTTCCATGACCGTTAGGCTCAGCGAGCCCGACCCCGAGCCGGGAACCAGCGAATTGCCCCAGATCAAGAGCGCCATCAGGCAGGTCACGACCGCCCATTTTCGATTGATCTTAACCATGCAGAAGTTATGCCTCCGCGCGGAGCGGCGCAAAGCTGGCGGTACCGCCCTCGATAACGCTCAGATAGGCACGGCCCGTACGCTTGGCGGTAGAGGACTGCAGGCGCTCGATCTCTTCCTCGAGGATCTGATTGACGCGCTCGTGACGACGATTTTCCATAATGCCGGCGGCAATAGCCTCGGCCCGCTCGATGCTCTCGCGCGAGATGCGGGCGGTATCCTCGGGGAACACAGCGCTGTGACGGCCGACATAGGCGGGGGCAGCAGGCTGAGGGGCAGCGACGGGAGCGGGCGCTACAACAGGAGCGGGCTCGTCAATCTCATCCAGAATCGCGGTGGCGGCGGCCCACATGTCCTCGTGGCCCGAATAATCGGCCATGGGGACATCAACCTCGAGCGAGGCGTCCGGAAGGTCGCCGGTGTCGATGCGATCCTGGGCTTCAATAGATGCGGTGATGGCTGCAGGCTCATCGAGGTCATCGAGATCGATGTCCGCGGCACCGGAGATGATAGGCATGCTGGCGAGGTTTGCATTGTACGGCGCAGCCTCAGCCGCCTGCTGCTGGGCAGGAGCGCCCCACAGCGAGCTTTCGGCGGCACGGCGGGCGGCAACGGCCTCCTCGTCCGCAGTAATGGCTTCATCAACGTACGAATTATCGGCAGAAGCGTTCGCGTCCGCCGAGGTAGCGCTGTAGGCGTTATTGGCTGCCGCGTTGGCGACGAGTGCCACGAAAGCCGCCGTGCTGCCCGCAGGGGCGGCCTGGGAGCCAGACACGGCGCGTGCCGCGGCGGCGATGTCGTCGCGATTGAAGGAGCCGGTCTGCCCGCCGTTGGTGAGCTCGTCGATGGCGACTTGATAGACGTCGCGCGAGTGTGCAGGGTCGCAGCTCACCGGCGAATCGTCGTCGAGCATACTGTCGATCATGGACCAAGCCTCGGCCTCGTCCATAGCATCTGCGGCTCGAGCGATGGTAGGGACACCATCATCGGCATGACGGCGCTGGAACGCACCAGTCAGGCCGGAAAGGAATGCCGAGGTAGACTGCTCCGCCTGAGCCTGAGAAGCGGAAGCCACAGCGTAAGGAGTCGCATCCTGCTGCTGAGCTGGAATCGAGGCGGTCTTGAACTCACTTTGATGCTGATTGAGATTGGCGGCACCGCCCATGGCATCGGGCTGGAACAGACGCTCTTCACGCTGCGCACGATACTCGGAGATACCCAGCGAGGCGGCATAGATACCCACGCCCGCCACCGCGCCCACGGCGAAGGGAACCGCACCCGCCACGACCGTCTCGTTCACAGACGAAAACGGCAGCGTCGCGGCATACATAACCACGGGAGCGGCAAGGCCGATCCCGCACGAAAGTCCGGCAAGGACTGCTCGTTGTGTTGCATCAGAAGAAGCCATGAGCTCTCCCCATCTTCCAGCACCCAAATCGCATCATTCAGTTGGCTGCGCGAGAGAAGATGAAGCGGGGCTATGCCCCAAAGCAACGGTATATGGTTCGTTTCATCTGCGTTTTCCGTCGCGAAGCTTAAAAGCTATTATGCGAAACCGCCCCGTCGATTGCAAGCGACGATGTCGGATTGAAACGGGAAACCTGCTGCTCGTCGGTCTTATGGTTAAAAATAAGCGCGGAGCGACGATATGAAAAAGGGCCGAGGCTCAAAGCCCCGACCCTTTATCGAATTGATGACTATCGCTGCGCGTGGATGACAACCTAGAACGTCTGCTCGTAGTCACTGTGCTTTTTGGCCGAACGCACCAGGAACTCTTGGTTGGTGTTGGTGCCCTTAAGACCCTTGATAAACGATGCGGCTGCGCGCTCGGTGTTGTTCATGCCGGCAAGAATGCGACGCAGGCCAAAAACAAACGGACGCATCTGCTCGTCGACCAACAGGTCCTCGTTACGCGTACCGGAGGCAACGGGGTCGATAGCCGGGAAGATGCGACGATCGGCCAGGTCGCGGTCGAGCTTAAGTTCCATGTTGCCGGTGCCCTTGAACTCCTCAAAGATGACCTCGTCCATCTTGGAACCGGTGTCGATGAGGGCAGAGGCCAGGATGGTGAGCGAGCCACCGTTCTCGATATTACGGGCTGCGCCCAGGAAGCGCTTGGGCGGATACAGGGCCGCCGAATCGACGCCGCCCGAAAGGATGCGGCCCGAGGCGGGCGCCGCCAAGTTGTAGGCGCGGGCAAGACGCGTGATGGAGTCGAGCACCACCACGACATCGCCGCCCAGCTCCACGATGCGCTTGGCGCGCTCGATGACGAGCTCTGCCACGCGAGTGTGGTTGTCGGCGGGCATATCGAAGGTCGACGCCACAACCTCGCCCTTGATGGAACGCTGCATATCGGTGACCTCTTCGGGGCGCTCGTCGACGAGCAGGCAGATGAGATGCACCTCGGGGTTGTTAATCGAGATAGACTGGCAGATCTTCTTGAGGATCGTGGTCTTGCCGGCCTTGGGCGGAGACACGATCAGGCCACGCTGACCCTTGCCGATCGGCGACACGATGTCGATGGCGCGACCGGTAATGGAGTCCTTGCCGTGCTCCATGCGCAGCGGCTCGTTGGGATAGACCGGGGTGAGATCGCCGAACTTGGGGCGGTTGCGAATCTGCTCGGGGTCCAGACCGTTGACGGTCGTAATTTTGGCGAGGCCGGCGCGCTTGTCGCCGCCGCGCGAAGGACGCAGCGAGCCCTCGATGACGTCGCCCGTGCGCAGACGCGCGGAGCGGATGAGGTAGGCGGGAACAAAGGCGTCGTCGCTGGACTTCATGTAGCCGTGGGCATGGATGATGCCGGAGCTGTCCGGGCGAATCTGCAGAATGCCCTTGATATCGCGGAAGCCCTCGGCCTTCGCGGCGGTGACGTAGATCTCCTCGACGAGCTCGGCTTTCTTCTTGCCGGTCGTCTCGATCTCGAACTCCTTGGCCTTCTCGCGCAGTTCGGCGACCTTCATGGCAGCGAGCTCCTCACGCGAAAGCGTGGGTTCGGTGGGAGCGGCGTTGCGCTCCTTGTTGCGCTGTTTGCGATCGCGCTGGCGGTTGCGACGGTCGTTGTTGCGCTCGTCCTTGCGCTCATTGCGCACGTCGTTGCGCTTGTGCTGGCGACGGTTGGGACGAGTGCCGTCTTCGCCCTCGGCGGGCGCGGCGCCATCGTTTGCGGCGGCATCGGCGTTAGCCGCAGTATCATCGCTGGCCTCGGCCTTGGAATCGCCCTGCAGCTCGGCATCAGCCTGCTGCTCGGACGCCTTGGCCTTAACGGACTTCTTACGACCGCGCTTGGGCTTCTCGAACGCAGACTGTTCGACGTCTTGGGGCTCGGCGGCATCAGTCGATGCATCGGCGGTCGTCTCGGCGGAATCCTCGGACGCACCCTTCTTGGCAGCCTTGGCCTTGGACGTGCGCTTAGCAGCAGTACGATGGCTGCGACCAGGACGGACGTCGGCGGGCTCGGCATCGGCGGGAGCGGCCTCGGAAGTCGTAGCATCCTGAACGGGTGCATCGGCAGCAGTTGCAGACTCGGCGGTCGCCGCAGCATCCCGAGCAGCTGCGGCTGCGGCTGCGGCCTTCTCTGCCTCGACGAAGGCCTTGGGCTTGCGACCGCGACGGTGCGGGCGCAAAGCCGGATCGACAACGGGAACTTCGCTGGCCTCGACAGACGCAGCGTGCTCAGCAGGCGATGCGCCCTCCCCTGCCGTGGAACGGAACGAAGCCTCAGTGAGCTCGGGGGTTACCTGTTCAGCAACCTGCTCGGCCTTAACAGCCGTGCGACGGCGTGTGCGCGTTGCCGGCTTCTCGGTCGGCAGGTCGGCGGCAGGTGTCTCGGGCACAGACGGAGCTGCAAGCTCGGTCAGAGCCGCGGCCTCGCGCTCGGCAGCACGACGGCGGGCGCGCACCACCTGAGCCTCGCTAATCTGCGCCAACGCACGCGCCTGCGCGACCTCATCGGAAATCGGCTCCGAGGAGTCAGCTGCAACGGTGCGCTTGACGCGCGTCGTGCGCGTGGTACGGCGCTTGGGCTTGGTGACCTCCTCGCCGTCAGCAGCAGACTTGGCCGTGCGGCGCGTACGCTTGGGCTTTGCCGGAGCAGCCTCCTCACCAGTTGCAGGCACGGCCTTCTCAGCCGCTGAAGGCGTAGGCGTCGAAGCAGCCTTAGGCGTCTCAGGAGCCGAGGCTTGCGCGGGCGCCGCGACCTGGTCCAACGCAACCGGTGCAGCGGGAGCGGCTTGCGTCGTCGTTATTTCGTTTTCTTGCTGTTGATCAGACACAGTGTTTGCTCAACTTTCTTTTCAAGCCCTGTGATCACATGCTCCCTGCATAAACCTTCAGGGCGGCTAAACAGTCTAGCTCCGTCAAATACCGACGGACATCATTGATCTGTATCGAGATATTTGCGTCATATACGCAGCGTTAGTGTAACACAACCGCAACCACCTGCAACTTAGTCATTGAGGACGTTCTTAAACGACTAGTCAAAAGGGACAATCTTTGGTTTAACACCCACAAATCTGACTGCCTCCGCCAAAACTGTGGCGGTTTACTACGATGAATCGCTCAACCGCGATCACTCCGAAACTTGTTGAACTAAAACCGCAGGTAGATGCCTTGCACTTTTTTGCGAAAAGCCGGCGTAGTTGGAATTTCTCATTTCATCGTAGTAAACCGGCATAGTTTCGTATTTCCAGCAGTTCCAAATTCGTCAATACGTCGGCGTTTGCAAAAAGCCCGACCTCCGTGTGAACTACGTCCCAAATCTTGGACGCCCTAAATAGCGACTAGGCCGCGAGGGCCTGATTCCGGAACTCCTCCGGGGTCAGGCCCTTCAATCTTACCTGCCTCCGGCTCGTGTTCCAGTGGACTATGTATTCCTCCAGGTCGCGTTTGAAATCCTCGAACGTCTTCCACTCGCGGCCCCTGTAGAACTCGTCCTTGACGTGGCCGAAGAGCTGCTCGGTGGCGGCATTGTCGATGCAGTTCGCCTTCCTGGACATGCTCTGGACGA
>NZ_JBDPAC010000040.1:0-5831 GCF_039836695.1 Collinsella aerofaciens
CGGCCTAATCCGCGGTCTTTCATGCAGCAGGGGCTCTCAATGTTTTTATGTCCTGCTCATATCGTCTCTGCCGGCAGTTTGGGATGTTCCTTGGGGTAGTCATTGGGGACGTTCTTTAATGACTGGTCGTTTAAGAACGTCCCCAACGACTACCCAGAATGAGAGTGGATAATCTCCCGTTTTTGGCCTATACCAGCGCTAAAAGTGGGAGATTATCCACTCTCATCGAGCAAGTGTCCGAAAATCCGCCCTCATTCCTTCTTAGGACCCTCCGTCCCCGAGGATTCGAGGCTCGCCTGCCGAATGGTCGATGCGGCCGTCCTGCGTCCATGTCACACTCAGGGGTGGCCTGACCCAACTTGGAAGGAGCCCCCATGAGCCTTGACAACGTAACTCTGCGTGCCGCCACGCTCGATGACCTGGCCGGCATCGCCGCCATCTACAACCAGCTGTGGTGCAACACGCTGCGCAACCGAGGCGACGTCGAAGCCGCCGATTTCTGTGCGCGCTTTAACATCGCCATGCAGCTGCAGCGCTCCCCCATCGCGCTCGTTGCCGAAGCTGAAGGCCGCATCATCGCCGCTTGCTGCATCGGTATCTTCGAAGACGGCAAACCACGCACCAATCCCACGTGGGAGCCCTGCTACAACGAGATGTTCGTCCAGGCAACCGAGATGGCAAAGACCGCCGATGCCAAGCTCGAAGGCTCGCTCTTTGGCGATAGCCGCGAGAAGGCAACAGCCGACCGCTTTGCCGCCACGGGCAACGAATATGCCCAAGGCCAGCTCAACCTGATCATCATCGTGCCCGAATGGCAGGGCAAGGGGCTCGGCCGTGCGCTCATCGACCTTGCGCGCGCCGAACTCGCCAAAGCCGGGTGCACCAAATTCTTCCTGATGAGCGACTGCAACTCCGACTGGCAGTTCTACGAGCACCTCAACATGAAGCGCATCTTGGAGGATCACAGCCAGGACACCGGCGACGGATTTATCGTCTATATGTACGGAGGCGACACGCAGGATTAACTTGCATGTCGCCTCACGGGCTTTCTACAAGACGGCCCAAACCATCAACCAAGACGAGTCAACAAGGCGCGCTCTCCTCGGCAGCAAGGGCATTCGTGCTGTAACGAGTGGTGGAGATGGCCACGCTTGCACACAACTGTCTCGGATAGATAGCGGTCGAGCAGGCGCGCCCATGTGCGTGCGTCAAGACGCTCCTCCGCCCTGCCATACAGCGATCGACGGAGTGCCTCGCCCATAGTGCCGCTAAAATCATCGAGCTCAAGAGCGTACTTTGGGACAACGTATCCGACCAACGTCCCCACAAACGGGCTGTGCCCATTACACACGCAGCTGTTTATCAATGGTGCAGGCGGAATGTCATCGTCGTCCAGGTCAAATATGTCCAAGTCCAGCTCACCAGAAGCGTATGGGTGTATTCCGCGGTTAAGCATCTTAAAGATATGGACCGCGAGTCCAAAGTCATCCGTCTGTGGCGTAAACACGGGGGCATTCGTGGACGCTGCCAAGCTCTCGAAATCGCTGATGCCGGCTATCTCCATGAGTTGAAGCACCTCGGGGGCAATATAGCCGGGAGCGGCGCACGCAGTCCTATGTGTCACATCCGAAAGCGTAAAGCTATACGAGCGCCTTGATGGTATCCATGCCCGCATGCGCCGAAGCCTCGCAACCCTTCTGCCCGTTGAGCACGCACTCGAGCAGCGTATCGTATGCGCGCTGGGCTTCGGGGGCCAGGTACGCCCTGTTAAACATGCCCTCGGGTCGCACGTTTCCCTTCGAGTCGATCATATAAGGCCCCAATCTGTTTGGTTTCCCCAGATTGTGTGCCCGCACACCCAAGCCGCACGGCCCGCCGTTCAGCTGAAACCACCACACAAAAAGTCCGCCGACCATTGAAGTCGGCGGACTTTCGCGTGCGGACAATCAAGCACTGTTCACCATGGAACTGCTATTTACAGCGCGCCTTGGGCTGCTGCTGGGTGATGCAGTGGATGTTGCCGCCGCCGTAGATAACCTCGCGAGTCATGATACCGATGACTTCACGGTCCGGATAAGCAGCCTGGATATCCTTGAGCGCCTGGGCGTCATTGGGATCGCCGAACTGCGGTACAAGCACTGCGCCGTTGATGGGCAGGAAGTTGAGGTAGCTCGGCTCGAAAGCATCCTCGGGGGTACGCGGCAGCACGCCCTCGACGGGGTCAATCGTGCTGGCCTCCTCCTCGGTCATATATACCGAGGTCGCAGGCATAATCACCTTGTGGATCTTGAGCTTGCGGCCACGGGCATCCGTCGTCTCGGAAAGCGTCTTATACGCCTCTTGGCACTCCTTGTAGAACTTATGGTTGGGATCATCGGTCCACATGCAGCAGACCTCGCCGGGCGCACTAAAGCATGCGACGTCGTCCACGTGCCCGTTGGTCTCAAACGGGTCGATGCCATCCTTGATCCAAATGACCTTCTCGATGCCCAGGTACTCGGCAAGCTTCTCCTCGATCTGCTCCTTGGTGTACTGGGGGTTGCGGTCCTCATTGAGCAGGCACATCTCGGTGGTCACCACGGTGCCCTGGCCGTCGCAGTTAAACGAGCCACCCTCGAGGATATAATCCTCGGGACGATAGCGGTTAACCTGCTCGAGCTGTGCCACCTGCAGGCCAATGGAAGCGTCCTTGTCCCACGGGAAATACAGGCCGTCAATGAAACCGCCGTAAGCATTAAAGTGGAAGTGCGAGAGTGCCACGTCCCCCTTGTCGTTGACAAGAAACGCCGGGCCGGGGTCGCGAATCCAGCTGTCGTTGTACTCCATGTGGATAACGCGCACGTTCTCAACGCCGTCGAAGATCTCACACACCGCGGGGAAGTCTTCAGTGTTGACGCCCACAGTGATGGGCTGAAAACGTGCAACGGTCTTAATAATCTCGGTAAAGACCTTTTGCGCCGGCTTGGCACCACAGCGCCACACA
Organism: Collinsella aerofaciens; assembly: GCF_039836695.1. Taxonomy (GTDB): domain Bacteria; phylum Actinomycetota; class Coriobacteriia; order Coriobacteriales; family Coriobacteriaceae; genus Collinsella; species Collinsella aerofaciens_BD. The sequence goes on from NZ_JBDPAC010000040.1 coordinate 2,984, forward strand.
TCCGAGCGATGCGGCCACAAAATCCAGGTGCGCTCCTGCTCTTCGTACTCGCCGGGCATGTAGAATCCGTCCTTCTTTGGCGTAGACTCGCTCTCGTAAATAGTCTTCATTTCAAGCTCCTAAATCTCGGTGCTTTTGCTTGACGAGACCATGATGCGGCCGCACCGAGATGTTCTCAATGGTCCCTCGAGCCCCTTTCAGCGACCGACGGTATACCATTCGCTGACCTAAAGTTCTATTCAGGCCGAGAACATGACATACTGGGTTCCACAATGGAAAGGATGCCCTATGCCCCCATGCAATAATCAGCAGACTATTGAGTTGGACAGTACGACCTGGACTGCTCTCAACGAGCTCGCGCTTGCAATCCACGCATCACACGGTGTCGATAAGCTGCAAAAGGAGACCCTCGAGGGAACGACAGGGCTCGTGCCCCATCGGATCGCCATGTTCGACCTGATCGAGGCAGCGGGCAGTGATGCCCCACGCTACGTCCACCCCGCAAGCAGCGGAATGGACGACCGCGCACTGAGCGACTACTACAACCGCTACGCCGCGATGGACTATACAACATGGAGCTTTGACTTACATAAGGTCGGCGTCTACCGCGACCTCGACCTCGTCGACGTCGAGCGACGCGATGCCACGCCCATCTATCGCAAATGGATGGAACCGCAGGGCGTCTACTTTGGCTGTACGGCCACGCTCGCGCACAACGACAGCCCGCTAGGAAGCATCACCCTGTTTCGTGAACGCACGGCCGGAGACTTCACCGACACCGAGCTCGCAATCCTGCTCGAAGTCGCTCGGCACGCGAGCCTCGCGCTCGCCAACCTCTATCCTCGGGGCATTAAACTCACCCAGACAGAAGACACAAACCAGCTAAATGCTTTCATTACAGAACACAATATCCAACCGCGCGAAGCTGAAGTCATGCGGCTCATGCTCGACGGCAAAACGAACAAACAGATGGCAAACGAGCTATTCATAAGCGAGTCAACCGTCAAGAAGCATGTCAACGCCATCTATCGCAAGCTCGGCGTCAGCAACCGCCTGGGCCTCATGACTGCCACGCAAAACATCCCGCGATAAAAAAGGGCGCCCTCCATGCAGAGAACGCCCTTTGATTTCGCCATTTGAATTAGTGTCGGCTCTGGCTCAAAGAGTAGACAGGTTTATTTTGGCAGGTTTTATCTGGGCAAATGTCAGCCGCCGCGAGGGAGCTGCCTTCCCTCGCGGCGGTCTTCTAGCAGAAAAACCAAGTGAGTAGGCTTTTTGCAGGAGGTCAAGCACGCCCCAAAACGCCACAGCTCTGACCTGCGGTTTTATTGAGTATTTGTTGCGATGTGCTCGGCATATCCAAATAAGTCTACTCACTTGCATCTAAGACGCACCAGATAGGCAAAAACCGCCGCAAAAAGGGGGCCGGTTCCCTTCGCGGCAGCCGTTAATACGCCGAGCTTGTTATCGTAAAAGCCAATCACGCGCCGAAACCACACTACAGTCTTTCGACTCATACGTTGAGTCCACGCGGGCCACAACATAGCGCGCATCTTTTGCAATGTCGATCTCATCGCATACAGTCTGTAGATGGCGGGCGTACTTATCGTGATACGTTCTGGATGATTTTATTTCGATAGCCTTGGGACTCCCTGAGTTTGTACAGTCGAGCAAATCGATTTCACGCTTGCTGTCGTCCCTATAGAAATACAGCTCGGGATTCTCGCCCACGTTGAGATGGCTCTTCGCCGTTTCGGAAACGATGAGGTTTTCGAAAACGGCCCCCAGATAAGGGCTCTCCAATAGTTGCTCCAGTGATCCAATTTTGAGCAAGTAGCAGAGCAGCCCCGTGTCGTAAAAATAGAGCTTGGGCGTTTTAGTTAGACGCTTCTTGGCATTTGCATAATAGGGCTGCAGCGAAAACGTCAGGTAGCTCTGCTCCAGAATGGACAACCAGCTTTTAATGGTCGATACGCTCACGCCCGTATCTCGAGAAAGCGAGGATATATTGATGAGGGCACCGACGCTCTGAGCAATTATGGACAGAAACTTATGAAACTCCGCCTTATTGCGCACATCAAGCAAGCCCACAACATCGCGCTCAACATAGGTATCGATATAGCTGGGAAAATAAACCGAGGACGGCATTCCGGCGGAACGCAGGCGAGGGTATCCCCCTTCGAGCGCGAACAAATCCACTTCCAGCTGCCCCTGCTGGCCCCTCTCCGCTTCTCGAAACGATAATGGCAGCAATTTTAAGATCCCGACTCGCCCGGCAAGAGACTGCCCGATGCTTTTCATCATCAAAAAGTTTTGCGAGCCTGTAAGGATGTATTGACCGGCGTCTCCCCGCTCATCCGAAACAACCTGGATCATTGAAAACAAATCCGGGGCGTATTGCGCCTCATCGATGATGAGTCCGCCCTTTCGGTTGCGGATAAAACTCACCGGATCCTCCAAGGCCGCGCGCCTCGTTTGAGGGTCCTCAAGCGTGACGTAGGAATAGTCGGGAAAGGCATGCCGAACCAGCGTAGACTTACCACTCTGCCTAGGCCCTGTCAACGACACAACAGGAAACCAGCCTGCCATGCGAATGAGCAACTCATGCAAATCCCTGTTAATGAACTCAGCCATATCAACGCCCCTTATTACGCTGTTACCATAATCGAATAGTTTCATTCTCCATAATCTTATAGTAGCGTTTACCATAATCTTATAGTAACCCAGTTCAAAAGCATTATTTATAGAGCCGAAATCTCAGACCCTAAATAAATCAGAACCACCCTTAAAAAGGGTGGTTTGCTCTTAGGGTATAACCCACGGGCCCCGGGCTCGCGTCTAAAGGCGC
>NZ_JBDPAC010000041.1:0-4701 GCF_039836695.1 Collinsella aerofaciens
GATGTCTGCCCGGATGCGACACATCTGGTGTGTCCATCCTCGCAGTATCCGGTTCTCAAGGTGCACGCCCCGCGGCTGATCCGGTCCGACCGGGCCGCGCGGCAAGGAGATATATTGCCAGACCGGAGGGGCGCCGTGGGCGGAAATCTGGGCGTACACATTTCCTACACAGTTTGGAATCCGACTAACGTTTGCCAGCCGTTACCTACCGCTCGCCGAGCATCTCTTTATATAAGGCAGTCTCATGGTTAAAGCGGATACGTCCCCCTAGCTAAAGCACAGCCAGCATCGAGCAACTCATCACGTTCTTCCACCGAGAACCCCTCGGCGTAGACGCGCACCACTGGTTCGGTCCCGCTAGGACGGACCAGCAGCCACGTGTCATCCTCGAATGCCAAACGCAAGCCATCCATATGACTAACGTTTTGCGGCACCTTGCCACAAATCGACTTGGGGTTTACGCCCGGCAGCAGGGTTCGTAACGTTTCGGCATCTTCGGCCTCAAGGCGCAAATCCCGTCGACCGTAACTCGTCTTACCAAAACTGTCCTCGAGTTGGTCGACCAGAACGCCCAAAGGCGCGTCCGTCTTAGCCATAAGCTCACACAGAATCAGACAGGCGAGGATTCCATCGCGCTCGGGCATATGCGCGGCGATGCCGATACCACCGGCTTCTTCGCCGCCCATGAGGACGCCGCCCTTCTTCATCTCTGCCGCTATATATTTGAAACCGACTGGCTTGACGGTCACGCGGCAGCCAAGCGCCTCGGCAATGCGACGCACGAGCGTCGAGCATGAAAGATTGACGACGACGCGCCCCTCCAAATTACGAAATTGAACCAAGTCGCCCAAAACGAGCGCCATGATCTGATGCGGATGTATATATCTGCCGCGCTCGTCAACCGCGCCGATACGGTCGGCGTCGCCGTCGGTCACCAGGCCAGCGCAAGCTCCGTCCTCGATAACCGTGCGCTCGCAAGCGTCCACCCACGGTTCAACGGGGTCGGGGCAGATATCTTCTTGGTCAGACGCCTGCCCGGCGTGAATCTCGTGCACCTCAACGCCAAGCTCGCGCAGCAAGTCGGCTAGATAGCCCTGGGCTGCGCCGCCCATGGGATCGACAACCACGCGCAGGTGCGCGGCGCGGATGGCTTCGGCATCGACAAACGATGCCACCGCCTGCATATAGTCAGGAATGATATCCGCGGTGCGATATTGCCCCTCGATCCCCATTGGCTCGGGAGCCATGGTCTCTTCGAGCTCTTCGATGACATCCTGGTTGGCGGTCGAGCCGTCACCCATGCGAATCTTGAGGCACAGATAGCCCTGCGGATGATGGGACCCCGTCACCATGAGCGCGCCGCACGCCTCACCGTCATAAGCCGCCGCCCACGTAAGGGCAGGGGTCGGGACAGGTCGCGAAGCGAGCACGGCGTCTAGCCCGTGCGCCGCTAGCACGCCCGCCGCAAGCTCAGCGAACTCGCGCGCCAGGGGCCGGGTGTCGAACCCTATATATACCGTTTTGCCCGGATTGGTCTTTTGCCACAACTCGCCGACGGCATCGGCGATACGGGCAACGTTATCGGCAGTGAAGTCCTCATCGACGCGAGCGCGCCAACCGTCAGTTCCAAAATGAATTATCGCGCACACGCGCAGACACCTCACAGTGTTTGGATCATGGTACGCATGGGGTATACCCGCAACATGCACTCGGCAACCTGCCGGCACCAGCATTCACCATTTGGGCAAATGCTGCCGAGGACATGCAGGCAATAAAAAACTGCCCCGTATGGAGCGGTTTTGCCCTTTATATATCGAGCGCCTCGGCCATCGCTGCCGTAGTGATTGCCGTGGTTCCACAACAACTGCCCACCATTGCGGCGCCGGCATGTCTCCATTCGATGCATGCGCGCGCGAAAGCTTCGGGGTTCTCGTGCCATACGGGGCCATCCTGAGTCTGGACCGGATCGCCCACGTTGGGACGCACCGTGACGGGAGTAGTCGCCGATGCAACCATCCTGGGCACCGCCGCGTTCGCGGCCGCAAGCGAACAGCAATTAACACCAACCGAGTTTGCGCCGTGTTTTTCGGCGTACAAAACGGCTGCCTCGATGTTGAGGCCATCGCCCAACAGGTCGCCTTTATCGTCAACGACAAAACTCACCAGAACAGGCATGCCGTCGGCGGCATCTCGAGCGCCGGCAAGCATGGGCTGCAAATTACGGATAGACGTCACCGTCTCGATCAGCAGACCGTCAACGCCGGCATTGAGCAAGGCGTGCGCCTGTTCGCGCGCAATGCCTCGGATTTCACGATACTCGGCAGAGTCCTCGGCAAACCACTCAATACCGATCGGGCCCATCGAGCCCAGCAGCAGCTGAGGGTGCGCCTGGCGGGCATCGTCGACGGCCCCGCGATTGACCTCCGCCACGGACGGCGCAATCTGGTCGTGTTTGAGGGCATAGCTTGATGCCTGAAAGGTGTTGGTAATGAGCACCTGCGCGCCGGCGGCGACATACAAGCGATGGATACGAGAAACGGTCTGCGGCTCTGCCAGATTCCAAAACGCCGGTGGAATGTCGGCGGCATCGTACTCACTCAACAGAACACTGCCCATGGGGCCCTGCGCCAACAAGGTCTCGCTCGACAAGCGGCGCGTAAGTTCCTCGGCACCAAAGCGGTTGTAATAACTCGTATCCATATATATCCCGCTATTCCTCGACGCTGATTCCCTGCTTTTCGAGATAGGCGAGCCAGCGGCTCATCGTGTCCTCGGATAGCGCATGCTCCATCATGCAGGCCTCGGAATCGGCTCGCTCAAATTCGACACCGAGCTCCTGAACCAAAAACGTGCGGATGAGGCGATGACGGTACCAGATAGCCGTACCAACCTCGCGGCCGCGATCGGTCAGGATCACCTTGCCGTAGTGCGATTGCTCGACAAGCTCGGATGCCTTGAGCGCCGAAACCGCTTTATTGACCGATGCCTTGGAGACGCCAAGGCGCTGCGCGATGTCGACCGATCGCACGCCGTTGGTTTCCCCCTCTTCGCTTTCAATGCGAACCATGCACTCCAAGTAGTCTTCGTTCGCCACCGTCAGATGTAGTTCGCGCGAGCTATTTGTCGTATCCATGATCTTCCGTCCCTTCTGCATTCAATGGCTGATTCTACCCCATCCAAGCGTCGTGGTATGCCGTGGCATACCGTGCTAGAGTTCTTGTTGCACACGACGACCAAGATTGGAGCGGTCTTTATGGAAAACACCACCACGAGCCCCGATGTCCTCGAACGCTTTTTGCGCTACGTCCAGATCAACACGCAGTCCGAGGATGCAAACTGCGACCAGGTACCCTCGAGCGCCGTTCAGTTTGACCTTGCCAACGTGCTGGCTGAAGAGCTGCGCGAGCTTGGTGCGGAAGATGCCCACGTGACCGAGCACGCCTATGTCTGCGCGCATATCCCCGCAAGTGCGGGCGCTGAGGACAAGCCCGCCCTGGGCCTGATCGCCCATCTCGACACCACCGAAGTTGCACCGGGCGCCGGCGTGAAGCCGCACATCGTACACTACGAAGGCGGCGACCTGGTCTGCGGCACGGTTGACGGTAAGCCCGTTGCCATGAGTACCGCCAAGCTTCCCGCCCTGAATGACCTCGCGGGTGAGGACCTGGTCTGCAGCGATGGCACCACGCTGCTGGGCGCGGACGACAAGGCAGGCGTCGCCGAGATCATGTCGCTTGTCGCGCGTATCGCTCAGGACCCCTCTCTGCCCCATCCCGCACTCGGCATTTGCTTCTGCCCTGACGAGGAGATCGGCCACGGAGCCGAGCTGTTGGATATCGATGCCTTTGGCTGCAAGTACGCCTACACGGTCGACGGCGGCCCCATCGGCGAGCTGGAGTGGGAGTGCTTTAACGCCGCCGAGGCGACCGTCCGCTTTGAGGGCCAGTCCATCCACCCGGGCGACGCTAAGGGCCGTATGGTCAACGCAGGCAATCTGTTCTGCGACTTCAACGCGTTGCTCCCCTACGTGCAGCGCCCGGAGTATACGGAAGGCTACGAGGGCTTTTATCACCTTGAGGGTGTATCTGCGACCGTCGATCACGCCACAGCGCGCTATATCGTCCGCGACCATGACGCCGCCAAGTTCCAGCAGAAACTCGACCTTATTGATGCCGCCGCCTCGATGCTCAACCAGCGTCTGGGTGAGGAGCGCGTGACGGTCGAGATTAAGCAGCAGTATCGAAATATGGCCGAGATCGTTCGTGACTATCCCGAGCTTATTGATGTTGCCAAGGAAGCCTACCTTGCCTGCGGCGTTGAGCCCCAAGTGCTGCCGATTCGCGGCGGCACCGACGGCGCTCAGCTGTCGTTCCGCGGTCTGCCCTGCCCCAACCTTTCCACCGGCGGCTATTGCTACCACGGCGTCAACGAGTTCGTCCCGGTCAGTTCGCTCGTCAAGATGACCGACGTGCTCCAGGAGCTCGTCGCCCGCTTTGCATAAGCCTGGCTGCACAAGTCCAAAAGACGAATCGCCCCGTCCTCAACCAAGAACGGGGCGATTTTTTTGCTGCAATGAGAACAGGTTGACGCACGCCAGCCTCTTAACGCAAGGAGTGTCCCAAACTGCCGGTACAGACGATATGAGCAGGACATAAAAACATTGAGAGCCCCTGCTGCATGAAAGACCGCGGATTAGGCCGA
>NZ_JBDPAC010000042.1:0-4149 GCF_039836695.1 Collinsella aerofaciens
CATCTTGATCTGTTTGTCTTCCTTGAAGCGAAAATGCAGGGCTACAACCGTGCGCCCCTTTTTGATCGTCTCAACCGTTACAGCCAGGTCGCTTTTTTTGTTCAGTTCGTCAACACAGGGTTTTATTAGTATTTTATTTAAGTCTCTGAATTGTTTGTATTTATTTTCAATCCCTAACATTGAACGAAAGTCATTAAGAGCAATAATTCTCTCTCCCGTACTGCGGAATTGCTGGAGGAACTCGTATATTCTTATACTGTAACTACTTGATAAACCTGATATGTTTTTTATAACAACGCGCGTGAATTGCCCCTTCAGTTGCGTCAGATAAGGCATTACCGCGTCAGAAAAGGTTATTCGAGCCTTGGCCTCACCTTTAGCGTACTGTGCCCGATACTGGATCCAGCGGAACTCCTCACGCTTCTCGTCATTCTTGAGAATGATCGACCTGTCCCATAAACGATCGATCGCTTCCTGTAACTGAACCTCGGCATTTTTCCGCCCCATGTCAGGGAATGAATCAAAATATTCCGCAGCGGTAATGGTCATTGTCTTTTGCAATTCAGCATCAGCACCAGATTTCAATCGACTGATACACAGCAACAGAAAACGTTGTTCCTGTAGGGTCAACTTGTAGCTGGCCTCAACCAAAGCATTCGACTTGTAGGCAATCAAGTCCGACATACAAAGATCCCGTTCAAATGTGGTGATGCTTTAATGTGCCCCACAAATAAGAAATGTGGAATATTTTTTTTTATATCCTCACATTTCTGTGAATAACACCTTAAATTCCTCCACCTTTACCTTAAATTCCTCCACCTAAACACCTTAAATTCCTCCACCTTTACCTTAAATTCCTCCACATATACCTCTATAACATATTGATTTTATTAATGAATTTTGACCCTAAAACAAGTATTAAAAACAAGATCTTAAAAACAAGATCTAAAAACTTAACGGCGAGCCTGTGGATAACTTGGGGCGCTGAAAACAAAAAACCAATAAAAACAATGTGTTGCAAGAAAGCAGAATTGCAAGTTCCGAATACTCCCCTTCCAACCCTGTGGAAATCCAGTATTCATGCGGGTTCAGCGCATATCACCTACCGAAAAACCGTGCGTATGTGCTCAACCTGGCGACGGATTCACTTCCGCTTCCTCGCCCACTCGCTCGCTAACGCTCGGTCGCTGGGGCTGCGGCGAGCGGACGATACAATCACTGTCCTGGCAGCGCCTCCAGCTCGTTAATCAGCGGCAGTATGCGCGTCACATCAGCCTGTCGTGTCACCTCTGCCTTCAGGAACTGGAGTAACCAGGCACGCAACTGCACCTCCTCCGGCTTTCTGACCTTTGCCAGCAATGCTGCACCCACAACAACCTTCTGCGCTGTGTCCAGGCTCCGGCTCTTCGCCTTCAGGCGCTGTAATCTCGCCTCAGCATCAGCAATCTTCTGTTCGAGCGTTCTGCTCATGATGTAACTCCGTGCGCGATGAAAAATCGCATTTTAGCGCGTCACTGGTAGTTTAAAAACTGAGCTGGCATAATGCGCGACAAATCACAAAGTGCGCACTTATACAATCTCCACTCCGTTTCGATTGTGTGCGCCCTGCGGGGCTGAAAGAAAACTACAAAAAGGCATTACGGCAGAAATGGCGATTTATCATCTCAGCATGAAAATTATCTCCAGAAGCAGCGGCTACAGCGCCGTAGCTTCCGCTGCCTATCGTTCCGGTTCACTGATGCTTGATGAGCGTACCGGACTGACTCACGACTACACCCGCAAAAGCGGTGTGGCTGAAGCTGTGATTCTGACCCCCGCGACAGCCCCTGCCTGGTGTACGAACCGTGCCGAACTCTGGAATGCCGTTGAGAAGGCCGAATGCCGGAAGAACTCACAACTTGCGCGGGAAATTGAACTCGCTATCCCCCGTGAACTGCCGCAGGATGCCGCACGGGAAACCGTTCTCGCCTTTGTCAGAGAAAACTTTGTCAGTCAGGGCATGATTGCTGATGTGGCGTTCCATCACATGGATAAAACAAATCCCCATGCGCACATCATGCTGACCACGAGGGCTGTCGGACCTGCTGGGTTCGGCGGAAAGGTCAGGGACTGGAACGACCGGACACATGCCGAGACGTGGCGTGCATCATGGGCTGACCATGCAAACAGAGCACTGGCGAACGCCGGTTATCAGGAAGAGATAGACCATCGTTCATACGAGCGACAGGGGCTTGAGAAAACGCCTGGTATTCACCTCGGAAAGTCTGCCTGTGCGATGGAAACACGCGGTATCGAAACAGAACGCGGCGAACAGAATCGTCTGATTAACAGGCTTAACCTGGAAATACAGATTTCCCGCACTGAACTCAGGAACAGCGGGCTGACAGAGCCTGCCCGCCGTGTGGCTGACCTTCTGAATATCGTGCTTCCTGACAACGCAACTTCGTACACACTACGTGACATCATCGAAGCGTTGCCGAAGGACAGTAATGCGGCATGGAAACTCACCAGTAATGCCATGTCGATGATGGCAGATATGCAGGCGACGCGCAGACGCTGGGAAGAGCTGAACACCGAACGAAAGGAAGCGATGAGCCATGCTGCCAGCCTGAAAAAATCATCGCCGTTTTCGTCCGGTTTTTCCCGTATTCCCCTGATGCAATGGGCGGCACCGGAATACCGTAGCGAACAGGGAAAAATCCAGTCGCTGAGCCAGCAAATGGAAAAATTGCGACAGCATTACCGGAAGGTGGAGAAACAGGACATTCCCGCGAGTCAGACGGCATTTGAAAAACAGTGGCAGCAGTGGGGGGCATCCGGCCTTGCAGCTCTCAGAGTCCAGTTGCTTAAACGTGAAGAGGAATTGCGCCGGAAGGAGCAGGAGGATACAGAACGTAGTCGCGCGGAGCGACGAGCGGAACAGCTCAGGAAAAATGACAATGCCGTTATGGATTCAGGGGTACTGAGCGCAGTCGTTACGGGGTATGGCGAGGCCCCCATGCCTGGTAACGGGGAAATGACCTGTTACCTTCTGCTTCACAACCGGAACGGAGAATACACGCTCTGGGGGAACGAGCTGGAGAAATACCGCACCAGAATCTTTGAGCGTGTTGATTTAATGCGTGACAGGAGTGGTTATATCTGTGACCGAAGCGAAATCGGTCAACATCCACCACTGCAACGTGTTTATTCCTCTGCGACCTTTGAGCAACTTCTGACGCAGGTTTGCCAGACATGGCCGCAATATACCCGCAATCTCCGCCAGCCGAAGACATGGCCGGAGTCTTTCTGTCTTGGAGAAGACCGCCAGCCAGCCATGCCATCACTGGCAGCAAGGAAGGTGGATTTTACGCAGGGACGTCTGCTACCGACGCTGATGCCGGTAATGAGTTCTGTCGACCGGGAAACCCGCCAGCTTCAGCTTTTGCTGGTCATGGGCGTGGATGACTCTCTGGGCGGTGTTGTCCGGCTTAATGGTACGCTGTATCCCGCGTTTGCCGTTCCCTCAGCCGATAACAGCCAGCTGGTCATCAGTGCACTGACCGATAAGGGGTTACGGTATGCAGGGTATGGTGTTGCCGTAAATCACGATGCAGACAGCCACATATCACCTGCGCCGGAACTTATGGAGTTTCATCTGAAAACCCGTGAGGCACCGCTTTTTGCTGCCGTCAACACACCAGAAAAACAGCCGGATCATCTGTTCCGCTCTCTGGGTTTCAATCGTACCTGGGATGAATGGCGGCGCGAGGAAGATGCAAGAACACACACCACCGAGAGGAGACATGATCGCGGTTGGTCACAGTGAATGTGAACAATATTTTGTTTTGTTTAACATCGTGTTATGTTCGTCGATGTTCTTCTATGTTCATCGACAGGGATGAATGCAAGAAGCACACACATAATGCAAGCATAGTTTTGTTTTTCCGCCCCCAAAAATTGGGGGTTCTTTTTTCGCTGCATTAGAGCGCTTTTGACGCAATTTTTCACTTCAATAGTACCTTCGCACTACTAACACAAAAAAAACGCAGCAGGGAGCGTTTTAGGTGCCTTAAAATCGATTTTAGATCGTCATCTTGATCTGTTTGTCTTCCTTGAAGCGAAAATGCAGGGCTACAACCGTGCGCCCCTTTTTGATCGTCTCAACCG
>NZ_JBDPAC010000043.1:0-1800 GCF_039836695.1 Collinsella aerofaciens
GGTGCAGGAATGTCTGCCTGCTGCGCGTCGGCTACGCCTCCCGGCCTCGCCTTAGCCCCCGACTGACCCTGGGAGGATTAGCCTTGCCCAGGAAACCTCGGGTTCACGGCGGACGAGTTACTCTCTCGTCTCTCGCTACTCATGCCAGCATTCTCACTCCCATGCGCTCCACCGTCGGTCGCCCTCCGGCTTCTCCGCCCATGGGAAGCTCCCCTACCGATTCTAATGAATTAAAATCCCGCCGCTTCGGTGTCCAGCTTAGCCCCGTGTATTGTCGGCGCATGTCCACTCGACCAGTGAGCTGTTACGCACTCTTTGAATGGATGGCTGCTTCTAAGCCAACATCCTGGTTGTCTGGGCGGACGCACATCCTTTGCCACTCGGCTGGAACTTGGGGACCTTAGCGGGCGGTCCGGGCTGTTTCCCTCTCGAGCACACAGCTTAGCCCACATGCTCTGACTGCCGCGCTCTGGGCCGCCGGCATTCGGAGTTCGGTTGGATTCGGTAGGCGGCGAAGCCCCCTCGTCCATCCGGTGCTCTACCTCCGGCGGTGAACGCGCGACGCTAGCCCTAAAGCTATTTCGGGGAGAACGAGATATCTCCGGGTTTGATTGGCCTTTCACCCCTATCCGCAGGTCATCGCCGCCGTTTTCAACCGACGTGCGTTCGGCCCTCCACGGGGTCTTACCCCCGCTTCAGCCTGCCCACGGATAGCTCACCCGGCTTCGCGTCCGCGGCGCGGGACTCAAGTCGCCCTGTTAAGGCTCGCTTTCGCTCCGGCTCCCTTTCGGTTAACCTCGCCCCGCGCCAGCGACTCGCTGGCTCATTCTACAAAAGGCACGCCGTCACACCATAAAGGTGCTCCGACTGCTCGTGGGCGCACGGTTTCAGGTACTGTTTCACTCCCCTCCCGGGGTGCTTTTCACCTTTCCCTCACGGTACTGGTGCGCTATCGGTCACAGGGTAGTACTCAGGCTTGGATGGTGGTCCACCCAGGTTCGGACCGGGTTTCACGTGCCCGGCCCTACTCAGGGACCGCGTCGCGCCGTCCGGTCTGGGTTCGCGTACGGGGCTGTCACCCGCTGCGGCCGGCCCTCCCATGCCGTTCCGCTCCCCAGCCGGACCTGCGCCCGGGGGCGGCAGCCCCCGGATGCGCGGCCCTGCAACCCCGTCGGCGGAACCCCTGCCGGGTATGCCCGCTCGACGGTTTGGCCATCGGTCCCCTTTCGCTCGCCGCTACTCGGGGAGTCTCGAGATTGATTTCCTCTCCTCCGGGTACTTAGATGTTTCAGTTCCCCGGGTTGTCCTCCCCGGCCCTATGTGTTCGGGCCGGGGATATGCACACCGCTGTGCATGGGTTCGCCCATTCGGAGACCCCCGGGTCGAAGGATGTGTGCTCCTCGCCGGGGATTATCGCAGCTTGCCGCGTCCTTCATCGGCTCCCTGTGCCAAGGCATCCGCCGTGCGCCCGTGGTATCTTGCGGGACCGCATCGGGCCCGCGGGATATCCACGTGTCGCTAATAAAAATTAATCGATATCATGAATAGCGCTCGTATGTCGCAATTCGGGTATCTCATACCGCGGCACAGTGTCTTCACTGTGCTCGCGATCAGATGCTCCTCACTCATAAATAAGTGAATTCTTCTTGTTTGGATCGGATGAATGATTGCTATCATTCTTACGTTTAATCGCAGAAAAGAATCGAGTCTGGAAGAGGATACTCTTCCATCTCTCTCCTATCGCTATGCGGCTCTCAAGGTACGCGGGTGCGACCCCGGGGACCGGGTGCTGCGGGGAAT
>NZ_JBDPAC010000043.1:1898-3330 GCF_039836695.1 Collinsella aerofaciens
TATCTCCCTAGAAAGGAGGTGATCCAGCCGCACCTTCCGGTACGGCTACCTTGTTACGACTTCACCCCCCTCACCCTCCACACCTTCGGCGCCTCCCCCCTCTCGGTTGGGCCGGCGACTTCGGGTGCAGACGACTCGGGTGGTGTGACGGGCGGTGTGTACAAGGCCCGGGAACGCATTCACCGCGGCATGCTGATCCGCGATTACTAGCAACTCCGACTTCATGGGGGCGGGTTGCAGCCCCCAATCCGAACTGGGGCCGGCTTTCCGGGATCCGCTCCCCCTCGCGGGGTGGCATCCCTCTGTACCGGCCATTGTAGCACGTGTGCAGCCCAGGGCATAAGGGGCATGATGACTTGACGTCGTCCCCGCCCTCCTCCGCCTTGACGGCGGCGGTCCCGCGTGGGTTCCCGGCATCACCCGATGGCAACACGCGGCGGGGGTTGCGCTCGTTGCGGGACTTAACCCAACATCTCACGACACGAGCTGACGACAGCCATGCACCACCTGTATGGGCTCCTCTCGGCCACGGGGTCTCCCCCGCTTCACCCATATGTCAAGCCCTGGTAAGGTTCTTCGCGTTGCTTCGAATTAAGCCACATGCTCCGCTGCTTGTGCGGGCCCCCGTCAATTCCTTTGAGTTTTAGCCTTGCGGCCGTACTCCCCAGGCGGGACGCTTAATGCGTTGGCTGCGGCACGGGGGGATCGTCCCCCCACACCTAGCGTCCATCGTTTACGGCTGGGACTACCAGGGTATCTAATCCTGTTCGCTCCCCCAGCTTTCGCGCCTCAGCGTCGGTCTCGGCCCAGAGGGCCGCCTTCGCCACCGGTGTTCCACCCGATATCTGCGCATTCCACCGCTACACCGGGTGTTCCACCCTCCCCTACCGGACCCAAGCCGCGGAGGTTCCGGGGGCTTCGGGGGGTTGAGCCCCCCGCTTCGACCCCCGGCCTGCCGGGCCGCCTACGCGCGCTTTACGCCCAATGAATCCGGATAACGCTCGCCCCCTACGTATTACCGCGGCTGCTGGCACGTAGTTAGCCGGGGCTTCTTCTGCAGGTACAGTCTTGACTCTTCCCTGCTGAAAGCGGTTTACGACCCGAAGGCCTCCGTCCCGCACGCGGCGTCGCTGCGTCAGGGTTCCCCCCATTGCGCAAGATTCCCCACTGCTGCCTCCCGTAGGAGTCTGGGCCGTGTCTCAGTCCCAATCTGGCCGGTCGGTCTCTCAACCCGGCTACCCGTTGTCGGCACGGTGGGCCGTCACCCCGCCGTCTACCTGATGGGCCGCGGAGCCATCCCCTCCCGTCGGGGCTTTAGCCGGGGTGCCATGCGGCACCCCGGGGTATCCGGTATTACCCGTCCTTTCGGGCGGCTATCCCGGGGGAGGGGGCAGGTTCTCCACGTGTTACTCAGCCGTTCGCCACTCGCTTC
>NZ_JBDPAC010000044.1:0-2830 GCF_039836695.1 Collinsella aerofaciens
GGTGGCTCATGCCCAAGGCGCCGTAGGACACGCCTCCCGAAATGCCGATGAGCTTGACGTTGGTGTTGGAGTACGAGACGTCGACTTTGCACTGCTCATACGAGCGCGTGGTCACAAAGGACGCCGGCGAGGCAGCCCAGGCTTTCTTGCCGCACGAAGCCATGCCGGCAGCGATACCCACCAGGTCCTGCTCGGCGATGCCGACCTCAACGGACTGCTGGGGATACTGATCGAAGAACGGCGTGAGCGATGCAGAGCCGCGGGAGTCGGAGCACAGGACGACGATATCTTTATCGGTCTTCGCGGCCTCGAGCAGCGTGTCGCAGATAACCTTGCGATTGGCGATCTTGTTAGCCATTGATGGCCTCCTTATGGGCAGCGAAATCGGCGATGATTTGGGCATATTCCTCATCGTTGGGCAGGTGATGATGCCAGCTGGCCTTGTCCTCCATGACGGGCGAGCCGTAGCCCTTCACCGTGTTGAGGATGATGACCGTGGGCTTGCCGCAGGTCTCGGCGGCAAGCGTCAGCGCAGCGTCAATAGCCTGGACGTCGTTGCCCGGAATGGACAGCACGTTCCACCCAAAGGCAGCCCAGCGCTCCTCCTGCGAATCCTGCTTCATAACGTCCTCGGTGCTGCCGCTGATCTGCAAGCGGTTGCGGTCCACGAGCGCGCACAGGTTATCGAGCTGGTAGTTGCCGCCGCTCATGGCGCCCTCCCAGACCGAGCCCTCGGCAAGTTCGCCGTCGCCCATGATGGTGTAGACGCGGTAGTCGCGGCCGTCCATCTTGCCGGCGAGCGCCATGCCCACGGCCACGGGCAGGCCGTGGCCCAGCGAGCCCGAGTTCATCTCGATGCCCTTGAGCTTGTTGTTGGGGTGGCCGATGTAGGGGCTGCCGAACTTGGAGAAGCGGGCCTTGACGTCGTCGAGGTCAAGATAGCCCTCGTGGCAGAGCACCGCGTAGTAGGCCTCCATGGCGTGACCTTTAGAGAGCACGAAGCGGTCGCGGTTGGGATCGTCGACGGTCTCGGGCGAAATGTTCAGATGGTTGGCGTAGAGGGTCATGAGGGCGTCGATCACCGACATGTCACCGCCGATGTGGCCGCCGGCGCCAGCCATGATGATATCGACGCAATCGCGGCGAAGGTCCCAGCGCAGGGACTCAAGCTCTTCGATAGTTGCCATTTCTACTCTCCTCGCAGGTAGGCTTTAACGTCTTCTTCGATGGGGTCATATAAATCGGGGGCGATGCCGATGTACTTGCACGCCTCGTAGAGCACCGGCACCACGTTGGCGTGGATAGCGACGCAGTGGTGGATATAGGGACCCTCGACGATCTTGGCCTCGAGGCGCTTGAGGTTCTCGACCTCAACCCACAGATAGGTGCCCATGCCGGCCGGGCCGTCGATGCCGCGGGCGTTGCCCAGCAGCAGCGAGTACTCGCCGTTGTCGCCGTCAAAGCGGGCAAGGGTGAGGTCGCCGTGCTTGGCCTCGGCCGTCAGCGCGCCGGGGTGATCGAAAGCCAGCGGGTAGGTGAGCTTGGGCTTGACGGCCGCGCAGCTGCAGGGCCAGGGACCGCAGTGCTGCAGCAGCTCGCCGTTCTCGTTGTCGGGATGGCGCACGGTCCAGTCGGCGAACATGCCACGGTGACGGCCCAGGTCGGCGGCCTCCACCATCAGTGCGGTGATGGCGCCGTGGATATCGGTTTCGCATACGATGGGGATGCCCATCTCGTTGAGGATGGCGTTGGCGGCGCAGGGCATAATGCCCAGCTCGTCCTGCAGAGCGTTCCAGCACTGAATGGCACCGGCGTTGCAGCCGTACTTCTCGACCAGGCGCTTCATGGCGATGGCAAGACCGGCGACCGCGGGAACCTTGTCCTCGGGGATGCAGATCTCAAAGCTGTCGTTGATGTGGGCAAGCATGGCGGCCATGGCCTGCTCGTCGGCCTGGGCGTCGCGCACGGCCTGGACAAGCTCGGTCATGGGAATGGGCGAAAGCTGGATGTTGAACTTCTCGAGCAACTCGCCCTCGTTGCACATGGTCGACCAGAAGTCGAACGGACGGGTGGCCATCTGCAGGATGCGGGTGTGCTTGAAGGTCTTGACCACGTTGCACACGGCCAAAAAGTCCCAAACGCCGCGCTCGAACTCGGGGTCGGTCAGACGACAGTTGGTCATGTAGGTAAAGGGCACCTGGAAGCGGCGCAGCACCTTGCCGGTGGCGAACAGGCCGCACTGACTATCGCGCAGACGGGTGCCGTCGGGCTCGGGGCGCTCGTCGCGCGGGCCCCACAGTAGCACGGGCAGGCTGAGCTCGCGGGCAAGGCGAGCGCAAACGTACTCGGTGCCAAAGTTGGCATGGCACAGCATGATGCCATCGACGCCCTCGGCGCGGAACTTATTGACGATAGGCTCGATATGGCTGTCGTCGAACAGCAGGCCCTCGTCATTGATGTCATCGATATCCACGATGTCGACGCCAATCTCGCGCAGGCGATCAGCCGTCAGACCGCGATACTTGATTGCGTCCGGCGCGCTAAAAATACTGCGGCGCGTGGGCACAAAGCCGAGCTTAATCTTGTCCATGTACGTCCTCCCCTAATCACATGTTCAGTAAACAGACGTGTGTTTCGTTTTGTTCCGTTTACTAAATGTTTTACTCTTCTGTTTAGAAGTTTAGCGCGAAATACCTGTAAGCGGTAGAGAAATCAGCCTAAACGGTATGTAAACAATCTGAACATACAAGGGCAATCAGAACCACCCTTAAAAAGGGTGGTTTGCTCTTAGGGTATAACCCACGGGCCCCGGGCTCGCGTCTAAAGGCGC
>NZ_JBDPAC010000045.1:0-1091 GCF_039836695.1 Collinsella aerofaciens
ATGCAGTACAAGACCGAATGTGCGAAAGAACAGCTTCAGGAACTATCCAACGATATATCCAGTGCGTTAGACAAGCACAAGGACGTGCAAAACCAGCTTCTTCAGCTTCAGAAAGAACTACGTTCCATTGAAACAAAGAAGAACGTCCAAAAACTCATTTCTAAGGCTTCAGAGAAGTTTTACGGCTTGATTGGAAAAACAGTCAACGATAGGGAAAAGGATGCCTTAAAAGCCAAAGTAAAGGCTTTAGAGGGGGAAAATGAACAGCTATCCGATAGACTGGGAAAGGCTATACTTGAAAAAGAGCGAAACGGCACAAAGGTATTCAAAGCCGAGAACGACAAGGAGTATTATAGACAACAAATGGACAACGCAAGGACAACCAGTAACCGATTAAGGACGGAGAACCAAGAACTAAAGACCGAAACCAAGGAATTGAAAAAAGAACTTGGTAAGATGAAAGACTTGTTCAATTCCGAACAACTGGAGGCTTTAAGGCATCATTTCCCAAACATATCAAAAGCTATGGAAGAGGGGAAAGACCTACTCAAGCAAATCACCAGAAGCAGAGGTTTCGGTATGGGTATGTAACCCCCCCCCGCCCCCAAAGGGGGAGCGACCAAACGGCAGCCTCTCTCAATGGAGTGTTACGTCGTTCGGATTCGGAAGAAATTTTGCAGGGTTCGGAAAACGGTTGTGTGCTTATTCTAAAAAAAGTTTATGGTGTGGCGCTCGTCGGGACGGGTGGTCCCGCCCCTTGCCGCTGGGCGCTCCCCGACCGATGATTTTTAAGTGACTGATTTTGTGCTGTTTTGGGGGTATATTAAGAATAGAAGAAATAGAATAAGTTAAGTACTTGATACACAATATAGGGCATTTTCCATATTGGAAATTCTCATTTTCCAATCTAGAAAATACTGATTTCCTAATATAATACTAAACAGGAAAATAATATTTCCCTTAATATTGTTTTTATGGAAAATAATAGTTTACTTTGTGGAGAATAATATTTCCCAAAAACACATCAAAATGGAAAATAAAAAAGCAGTTAAGTTAACCGATTTTCAAAAGAACGAAGAAAATCCTTTTAT
>NZ_JBDPAC010000045.1:1101-2288 GCF_039836695.1 Collinsella aerofaciens
AGCTATAGAAGGTATTGAAAATCATGTTGTTAAAAAGTATAAGAGTAATAGTGGTGGCGATAAGAGAGCCGTAGTAGCTTTAGCCGACACTGAAACTGGAGAAGTGTTTAAGACTTCGTTTATCCGTCAAATAGAAGTAGATGAAGAACAATTCACTAAATTGTATCTTTCTAACTTTGCTGCATTCTTTGACCTATCACAAGCAGCTATTCGGGTTTTTGGTTACTTTATGACCTGCATGAAACCCAAAAATGATTTAATCATCTTCAATAGAAAAAAATGCCTAGAATATACCAAATACAAAACAGACAAAGCCGTTTATAAAGGACTTGCAGAACTTGTAAAAGCTGAAATCATAGCCCGAGGACCAGCCGATAATCTTTGGTTTATTAATCCTCTGATAGTATTCAATGGTGACCGAGTGACATTTGCTAAAACATACGTTCGGAAAAAGACTTTAGCTGCCCAAAAGAAAGAAGAAGCAGAGAAACGACAGTTATCACTTGGTTTTGATGAACTGTAACACTCCATTGAGTGAAGCTGCCGTTTGGTCGCTCCCCCTTTGGGGGCGGGGGGGGATAGATAAAGTTCCTCTATGTAAAGTTATAATGGGGGATGAAAGGCAAGGTTCGCTAACCTTACCCCGATTGTTTATGCTTCCCAGCATTCAATCTATCCCCGTTTATGGGTTTCTCTTTCACCCTACAAAGATAACCTCATGGGGGAAAAATGTCCAAGAATATGGGGTAAAAACTATCAAGTCGGTAGAAAATAAGTATCTTTGAAGTACATTTTTAGTAGAGGTACTGGTATGCCTAGACGAAGCAGATAGGCAAAAATAAAGCCGCTGGAGATGTCGGATGTCCGTCAATTAACTCCAGCGGCTTGTATTTTGGTAACTCTCCCGTATCGGTCGGCTACCGTTTGGTCAGCAACAAAGGTAGTACTTTATTGTCGCAAATCCAAATGTTTTCCCCTTTATTTGTGCATTTACAGAACATTTGCTAACTTCGCACCTATGCAGTATGGTGATAGCACACTAGCACCCTAAAGGGTGCGTGTGTAAGGGGACAAGCCCCCTTAACCCCCTGTCAGCCGGCTGTCACCGGCTGTTATCGATTGTCACAAAAATGTTAACTTATGGGAGCAACAAGTATTCATGTACAAGCAGTGAAGCCGGGGAGTGA
>NZ_JBDPAC010000046.1:0-2212 GCF_039836695.1 Collinsella aerofaciens
CGCTTTGTTTTAGATATGCGGACATGGCTCAGTTGGTAGAGCACAACCTTGCCAAGGTTGGGGTCGCGGGTTCGAGCCCCGTTGTCCGCTCCAAACGCAACAGCCCGACTACCACGGTAGCCGGGCTTTTTTGTATCCATCGCATGGGCTCGAACCCGAGAGGGAGCGAGCGTTTTGGGGCGTGGCTGTGGCGTTGTTTGCTGCGAATGTGCGCTTTGGGCGTATCATCGTGGGCATCTCGCATAACCTCGTTGCAAGGGAGATACGCCCCATGGCTACAGAAAAGTCTTCTTCGCGCTCATGGATGTCCGACGCCGCGATCTATCAGATCTACCCGCGCTCGTTTAAGGATTCGACTGGTTCGGGTCTGGGCGATATCGCGGGCATTACCCAGAAGATGGACTATCTTGAGCGGCTGGGTATCGAGGCCATCTGGCTGAGCCCGTTTTACCCATCGCCTCTTGTCGATGGCGGCTATGATGTGGCGGACTACTGCGATGTCGACCCACGTCTCGGCTCGCTTGACGACTTCGATGACATGATCACTGCGGCTCACGCGCACGGCATCAAGGTCATCGTCGACATCGTGCCCAACCATTCATCCAACCAGCACCCCTGGTTCAAAGCCGCTCTTGCCGCCGGCCCCGGATCGCCCGAGCGCGCCCGTTATATCTTCCGCGATGGTCGCGGCGAGCATGGCGAGCTGCCTCCCACCAATTGGAATGCCAACTTTGGTGGCCCCGCATGGACGCGTGTTGCGGACGGTCAGTGGTATCTGCACATGTTTACGCCCGAGCAGCCGGACTTTGACTGGTCATGCCCTGAGGTTCACGCGCTCTTTTGCGACGTCCTGGCGTTTTGGAGCGATCGAGGCGTCGACGGCTTTCGCATTGATGTGGCGCAGGGTCTCGCCAAGGATCTCGACCGCGATGACCTCGACCGGTGGCATCTCGCCGAGGGCGATGACATGGTTGACGACGGCACCCATCCGCTGTGGGACCGCAATGAGGTCCACGAGATCTATCGCGAGTGGCGCCGCGTGTTCGACCGCTATAATCCGCCGCGCAGTGCCGTTGCCGAGGCGTGGGTGCTGCCCGAGCGCCAGTATCTCTACGCGCGTCCCAGCGAGCTTGGCCAGACATTCAACTTTGAGTTTGCCAAGGCCACTTGGACCTATGATGACATGCACACTGCAATCGAGAAGGGCTTGAAGGCAGCCGTCGAATCCGATTCCGCCTCGACCTGGGTACTCTCCAACCACGACGTGCCGCGCGTGGCGACACGCTATGCCCTGCCGCAAATCAAGGCGACGCGCTACCACCAGATTGCGCTCGACTGGCTCTTGCGCGACGGGTCGTCTTATGACGAGGACCGTGAACTCGGCGAGCGCCGCGCGCGGGCGGCCCTTTTGCTTGAACTGGCGCTTCCGGGCTCGGCATACGTGTATCAGGGTGAGGAGCTCGGCCTTTTTGAGGTGGCTGATATCCCGTGGGCTGCACTCGAAGACCCTACTGCGACCAATACGCACGGACCGAAGCGTGAGAAGGGGCGCGACGGCTGTCGTGTGCCCCTGCCGTGGGTGGCGGCGGACGATCCCGCGCATGGCGGATCGTTTGGATTTTCGCCGGCAGACGCCGATGCGGCGCCCCATCTGCCGCAGCCTGCATGGTTTTCCGATTATGCTGCCGATAGGGAAGAAGTGGACCCGACATCGATGCTTGCGCTCTATCGTGACGCCCTCTGGCTGCGGCGCAAGCTGCGCGGGTGCGCCAACGATCTTGCGTGGCTCGATCTTGACGGGCGCACCGGTCTTGCGGATGGTGCCGAGGGCGCTGAGGGCGGCGTCATCGCCTATCGCCGCGATAACGGCTGGGCGTGTGTGACGAACTTCGGTGCAGCACCCGTGGAGCTGCCGGCGGGCAGGGTCCTGCTCACCTCATCACCGCTTGCAGACGGCAGGCTCGCGCAGGACAGCTCTGCCTGGATCATGCTCGGTGAGATGTAGGGGCATCTCGCTGCGAGCCTGCGTTTGTCCGCGCCTTTCGTGACGACTGATGCCCTCGCGAGAGCGTCGCAAAACTTTTCAAAAAAAGTTCTTGCATAGGATGCGGGCATCACGTAAGATTAATCCTCGTAAGCGGACATGGCTCAGTTGGTAGAGCACAACCTTGCCAAGGTTGGGGTCGCGGGTTCGAGCCCCGTTGTCCGCTCC
>NZ_JBDPAC010000047.1:0-2160 GCF_039836695.1 Collinsella aerofaciens
TCAAGGTGCACGCTTTGCGGCTGATCCGGTCCGACCGGGCCGCGCGGCAAGGAGATATATTGCCAGACCGGAGGGGCCCCGGGGGCGGGAATCTGGTCGTACACATTTCCTACACAGTTTGGGATTCTCAGCTGTATTTGCCAGTAATAAAGAGGGGACCTCGTTTCCGAGATCCCCTCCTCTGTTTATCTATAGAAATAGGCTTTCAAAGCCTTAGGCCAGCAGCTTGCGACCGGACTCCTCAATCGCGTCAAGTGCTGCATCTGCCTCGGCGGCATCCGCGCCCTTAGCGAAGATGTACAGCTTAATCTTGGGCTCGGTGCCGGAAGGACGAACAATACCCTTGTTGCCGCCCTCAAGATCGAACTCAATTACGTTAGCCTTCGGCAGGCCGTTCACGCAGGTGTTGTAATCCACGACGGCCTCAATCTTGGAACCGGCGAGCTCCGCGGGCGGGTTCTCGCGCAGACCAGCCATGATGCCGGCCATCTTTGCCGCACCCTCAGCGCCCGGATAGCTTAGCGAAATCGTCTTGTTGTGATAGTAGCCATACTTCTCGTACAACTCGTGCATCGCATCGGCAAGGTTCTTGCCCTGGAGCTTATAATACTGCGCCATCTGGCAAATCAGAAGCGAAGTGCTGACGGCGTCCTTGTCGCGCACGTGGTCGCCGGCCAGATAGCCGTAGCTCTCCTCAAAACCGAAGATAAAGCGTTCGACCTCGCCAGCATCGGAAAGAGAAGTAATGATGTCGCCGATGTACTTGAAGCCCGTCAGGCAGCGGCGGAGCTCAAAACCGTACTCGTCGGCCAGAGCGTCAACCATGGCAGAAGAAACGATAGTAGTAACGGCAACCTTCTTAGTAAGGTCCTCACCGCGGGCAGCACGGGTCTTGCAGATATAGTCGAGCAGCAGAACGCCCATCTCATTGCCGGTCAGCAGCAGATAGTCATCGCCATTCTTAACGGCAACGCCAACACGGTCGGCGTCGGGATCGGTTGCAAGCAGCAAATCAGGGTGAACCTGCTCGCAGAGATCGATGCCCTTCTGCATGGCCTGACGGATCTCGGGGTTAGGATACGGGCAGGTCGGGAAATCGCCGTTAGGCTCCTTCTGCTCGGGAACAACCGTGACATCGGTGATGCCAGCGCGCTCGAGCACCGTCGTGACGGGAATGAGGCCGGTGCCGTTGAGCGGAGTGTAGACGAGCTTAAGCGGAGCGCCAGCGATCTCCTCGGTAGAAAGGTTAGTCACGCCGCGGGCGAGAACGGCGTCGTAATAACGCTCGAGGCACGAGTCGTCGATCCATTTGACCAGACCCTGCTCAAGAGCCTCATCGAAGTCCATGGACTTCACGCCGGTGAACGTATCGGTCTCGGCGATAGCCTTAGAAATTGCATCGGCGGCCTCGCTAGTAATCTGGCAGCCGTCGGGGCCATAGGCCTTATAGCCGTTATAAGGCGCCGGATTATGACTAGCGGTCATGCAAATGCCACCGGAGCACTTAAGGTCGCGGACGGCCCAGGAGAGCGTCGGCACAGGAGAAATCTTGGGATACACGAGGGCAGTCACGCCGTTTGCTGCAAGAATGGCAGCCGTCGTCTTGACGAACAGCTCACCTTTATTGCGGCTATCACGAGCGATGGCGACCGTCGGATGCTCGAAGGTCGCATTGAGGTAGTCAGCAAATCCCTGGGTCGCACGACCGACCGTATAGATATTCATACGGTTAGTGCCCGCACCGATAGTGCCGCGAAGGCCGGCAGTACCGAAGGCGAGATCCTGGAAGAAAGCGTCGGTGATGGCGTCCTCATCACCCTGCTCCTTCATCGTGTTAAGCTCAGCGAGGAGCTCCTCGTCCTTGACATTGGCAATCCAAGTATCAAGCAGCTCATGAACATCTGCCATGTGAGTCCTTCCGTCACAATCAATAAAACGACCCGTGTAAAACAGGACAAGCGCAGCAGTGCGCTAAAGCAAATATTAGTCCATTGAGAACAAAGAACCGACCAAAGAACGGTGAACGTCTATATTCAGCGGTGGATGATTGGATTGATTTAATTGCTTAGTGAATGCCGCCTTTAACGCAAAAAAGGGGGAGGCCGCGAGGCCTCCCCCCTTCTCAGTTCAAGCGTACGGCTCGGTGCCGTCCACCGGTCA
>NZ_JBDPAC010000048.1:0-1819 GCF_039836695.1 Collinsella aerofaciens
CCCGCACGGAACCCCGCACAAGCCCCCGCGCGGGGCGCGGGGCCTGGTGGAGGTTGCCGTGCAGACCCCTGACGGGCAACGGCCGCCCGCGGCGGCTTTCGCAAGAGCCAAAGCGACGCGCGGCGGGCAGTCAGGGGCACTCGCAAGGGGCGGTGCCGACGCCGTGCGGTTAGGAGAAGCCAGATGGGCTACTACGTTCAGATCGTCTACTCGGATTTCACCATCAAGAAGGAGGACTTCGATCGCGGTTACAAAATCGTCTGCGATCTCAACAGCCGCGACGACTTGAAGGGTGGAGGGAAGTTCGGCGGCACTCCGACGCCTAAGCCCGCTGATTCCAAGTCGTGCGCGAGCAGTCCAGACAAATGGTTCTCGTGGATGCTCTGGAACTACGACGAGGTTTGCGACAGCCTCCCTAAGGTTCTGGAGGAGCTTGGTTTCGGGATCGACTATAACGATGAGGGGGATATTATCGGTCTTTCCTATGACTCCAAGACCGGCGACGAGGACGTTTTCCTCGATGCACTCCGCCCGGTCATCAAGGAGGGTTCTTACATCGTCTGGGAGGGGGAGGACTACGACCGATGGTTCACTAGGTTCTAGATAATATTTCCAATGGTCGGGGCGGCGACTCGCCCCGACCCACCAACTTCACCAACATGCGACGAAAGGCATATCATCATGAGCATCAACCGAGTCAACATCACCGGCAACCTCACCCGCGACCCCGAGCTGCGCGTCGCCGCAGGAGGCACGCAGGTGCTCTCCTTCGGCGTCGCCGTGAACGACCGCCGCCGCAACCCGCAGACCGGCGAGTGGGAGGACTACCCGAACTTCGTGGACTGCACCATGTTCGGCACCCGCGCCGAGGCCGTGAGCCGCTTCCTCGCCAAGGGCAACAAAGTCGCGATCGAGGGCAAGCTGCGCTACAGCTCGTGGGAGAAGGACGGGCAGCGCCGATCCAAGCTGGAGGTCATCGTGGACGAGATCGAGTTCATGAGCCAGCGTCAGGGCGCCGCAGCCCCCGCTGCAGCCCCCGTTTCCACTCCCGCGCCCACACCGGCATCAGCCGCCGTCCCGCCCGCCGTGGACCTGTACGACGAAGATATCCCGTTCTAGCAAGTGATACACTGTATATACAATGCAAAGCGTGGTATATACAGTGTATTAGCATTGAAGGAGATACAGCTTATGTCGACCTCAAACATAAATATCCGAATAGAGGAATCTACCAAGCGCGACCTTGAGTCCGTTTGCAAGGAGCTTGGATTGTCAGTCACTACCGCATTTACCATTTTTGCCAAAAAGATGTGCAGGGAAAGGAGGATTCCCTTCGACGTCGCAATCGATCCCTTCTATTCGACTGAGAACCTAGACCATCTGCGCCGTTCGGTCTCGGAACTCGACTCAGGCGGAGGCTTGGAAAGGGGATTGATCGATGCCGATGAATAAGGTTTGGTCGCCAGAGGCGTGGAATGACTACCTTTGGTGGCAAAGCCAAGACAGAAAGACACTCAAGCGCATCAACGCCCTGATTCTAGATATTGACCGAAACGGCCTTTCGGTTGGAATCGGGAAGCCCGAACCGTTGAGGGGCGAGTTCTCAGGGCTTTGGTCACGCCGGATAGACAGAGCGAATCGTCTTGTCTACAGAATTACCGACAGAGGCATAGAGATCGTCTCGTGTAAGACGCATTACGGAGACCACTGATAGTATCCGACTCACTTGAAGCCCGCCCCAGCCCGGCGGGCTTTTCCATCCCCCGGCTCCCGCCCAGAGGGAGCGCTCCGGCGCCGCCTCCCCCTGGACCCCCG
The DNA here is from genome assembly GCF_039836695.1 of Collinsella aerofaciens. Lineage (GTDB taxonomy): Bacteria > Actinomycetota > Coriobacteriia > Coriobacteriales > Coriobacteriaceae > Collinsella > Collinsella aerofaciens_BD. Next base: position 1,816 of record NZ_JBDPAC010000048.1, read on the forward strand.
CAGG
>NZ_JBDPAC010000004.1:0-143301 GCF_039836695.1 Collinsella aerofaciens
TGCCCCGGTCGATGACCTCCTGTTCAAAGCGATTGCAGCCTTCCCACAGGTAACGGAAAAAGTACGCTCCCTCGCGCGATGCGCGGGGCAGGCAAAACACCAGATTGATATCCTTGCGGCGCAGGCTTGAGGCACTTGTGTTGCGGTGATAGCCCATGGCCTCGGCCTTAATGTTCACCTTGGTGCGCACGGATTCGCTCACGCCGGCCTTTCCCGTCAGGGCCTTGTGCACGGTATTGATGGAAACGCCAAGCTCGGCGGCTATGTCCTTCATGGTTACGCGAGCGCTCATGCGGTTACTCCGTTATAGATAAGTTGCCAATTAATAGTCCAGTTAACGATACCCCAAAAATACTCTTCGACTCGCCGTGCTCTCCCTCAAATGCACAAAGCGCCCCGCGAACGGATGCCCGCGGAGCGCTTGGATGTCCGGACCTTATTTGATACCGCGACCCAAGTCTTCGGCGATTTTGTCTACGCCCTTAAGTGCAGCGCACGTCTTTTTGTTGGAGCAATGCCCCGTGCAAACGCCACCCTGAGCGCAGTCGGCGCAGGTGCCCTTGCGGTAGATGCGCACGCACACGGCAACAAACGCAATACCGATAACAGCCAGTACAACAATATCGATAGGTGCCATAGCAAGCCTCCTCTAGTTAACCATCACTTACTTTACCCCATTCTCCACCTACCAAAAAGGGACAGGTTTATTTTGGTCGGTTTTATCTGCGGAAACGCCACATCTTAACTTCTGGGGCAAAGCAATCTGTCTCCCATGCACAAAAAGCCCGGGGTCGCTGGGACACCCGGGCTCATGAAAAGGGGCTAATCCTTATTCGGAACTAGGCGGAAACTGCGGCGGAAGCAGTGTTGGTCTCGTCCTCGTCGGTCCATGCATGTTTGGGCATGGGGCGGAAGATCTGGAAGAGCATCGCAACCAGCAGCACAATGGCCACAACCGTCCAGATACCAAACTGTCCAAGAACAAGCAGGTTGTAGAACTGGTTGATGAACAGGCCGATCACCCAAGCAAAGGCGCACTCGTAGCCGAGGGCAATCGCGGTCCACTTGCCGGAGTCCATCTGGTTGCGGATGGTACCCATAGCGGCAAAGCACGGAGCGCACAGCAGGTTGAAAGCGCCAAAGGCAACGCAAGCGCCCATGGTCGGGAACATGCCGGCGAACGCGGTCCACAGGCTCGGATCGGTCTCGGCGGCATCGGCAACGGACAGCAGCGAGCCGGCGGTGGCGACGACGTTCTCCTTGGCGACAAGACCCGAGACGGACAGTGCTGTTGCCTGCCAGGTGCTAAAGCCGAGCGGGGCGAAGATCCAGGCGATCAGGTTGCCGAGCATGGCAAGCACGGAGTAGTCCATGAACTCCTCGGGGATGCCGTCCATCGCAGGCAGGAAGCCAAAGGCGCCGTTGTAGCTACCAAAGTTGGAGAGGAACCATACCACGACGGTAGAGGCGAAGATGACCGTGCCGGCCTTCTTGATAAAGGCCCAGCAGCGCTCCCACACGTGCAGCGCCCAAGAGCGGATCGCCGGGAAGTGGTAGGCAGGAAGCTCCATAACAAACGGCGTCGGGCGACCGGCGAAGAGCTTGGTCTTCTTGAGCATGAGGCCCGAGGCGATGACGGCAAAGACGCCCAAGAAGTAGAAGAGCGGGCTGATCCACGCGGCAGTGGTGGAAGAATCGCCGATGATGGAGCCCATGAGCAGGGCGATGATCGGCAGCTTGGCGCCACAGGGAATGAACGTGGTGGTCATGACCGTCATGCGGCGGTCCTTCTCGTTCTCGATGGTCTTGGTGGCCATGACGCCGGGGACGCCGCAGCCCGAGGACACGAGCATGGGGATAAAGGACTTACCGGACAGGCCAAAGCGGCGGAACACGCGGTCCATGATGAAGGCGACGCGGGCCATATAGCCGCAGTCCTCCAGGAAGGACAGCATGACGAACAGCAGGAACATCTGCGGGACGAAGCCGAAGATGGCGCCCAGGCCGCCGACGATGCCGTCGCAGACCAGCGAATCGACCAGGCCACCGTCCTCGGTGCCGCCCGCCACAAGGGCGTCGTGCACCACGGTGGTGATACCCGGGACATAGGGGCCGTACTGTGCCGGGTCGACCGAGTCGGCATTGTCACCCGCAGCCTCGACGGCCGCGTCGTAGGCGTCGCGACCCTGGCCGAGCACATACCAACCGTCGGTACCGAAGAGCTGGTCGTTAGTGAAGTCGGTCACCGTGCCGCCCAAGGTAGAAACGGCGATGTAGTACACGCAGAACATGATGACCACAAAGATCGGCAGGCCCAGGATACGGTTGGTAACCACGCGGTCGATCTTCTCGGAGGTGTTCATCTTTGCCGGAGCCTTGGTGAGGCACTCGTCAATGATGTGGGCAATCACGCCGTAACGCTCGCCGGTGATGATGGACTCGGCGTCGTCGTCGCAGTCCTGCTCGCACTGGGCGACCAGCTGCTCCACGCGAGCAGCCTTCTCCTTGGTGAGGTTGATGAGCTTGCAGGCGTCCGCATCGCGCTCGAACAGCTTGACGGCATAGTAGCGGCGCTTGTTGGCGGGAACGCTTGCAGGCAGGTTATTCTCGATGTGGCCCAGAACGTCCTCGATGGAGGAGTCGAACTTGTGCTCCGGCACCTGGCCCTTGGAAGCAGCGGACTTCTTGACCTGCTCGAACAGCTCCTTGATGCCCTTGTTCTTAAGGGCCGAGATCATCATAACCGGGCAGCCGAGCTTTTTGGAGAGCTTGTCCGTGTCGATCTTGTCGCCGTTCTTCTCGACCAAGTCGGCCATGTTGAGGGCAACGACCACGGGCAGGCCGGTCTCGATAACCTGAAGCGCCAGATACAGGTTACGCTCGAGGTTGGTGGCATCGACAACCTGGACGACAACATCGGGCTCGCCGCTCATGAGGTAATCGCGCGAGCATTGCTCCTCGGGGCTGTAGGGGGAAAGCGAGTAGATGCCAGGGAGGTCCGTGATGGTAACGTTCTTGTCGCTTAGGAGCTTGGCCTCCTTTTTCTCAACCGTGACGCCGGGCCAGTTGCCAACGTAGCCGTTGGCGCCGGTGATCAGGTTGAAAAGCGTGGTCTTGCCGCAGTTGGGGTTACCCGCCAACGCGACATGGATCTGAGAATCCGCCATTCAATCCTTCTTCCTTGTGTGCCTGCGCTGCTTTCTCCGCGCGGGCTGGATAATGTGCTTCAAAGATGCTGCATTAAGTTAGAAAAACCTAACTTTATCTGCAGAAATATACGTCGTGAGCCCTTACTGGACCTCGACGACGGCCGCCTCCTCCTTGCGGATGGAAAGTTCGTAGCCGCGCACGTTGATCTCGACCGGATCACCGAGCGGTGCAACCTTCACGACCTTGAACGAAGTGCCCTTGATGAGCCCCAAGTCCATAAGGTGGCGGCGAAGCGCGCCCTCACCGTGAAGCTTGACGATGGTGGAGCTCTCGCCCACCTTAACGTCACCCAACGTCTTCATTTACTTGTCCCCCTTTCAGTGCGTACAGAAATACCGTCGACTAACCGACGGTCATGATGTGCATGGCAACCTTGGAATCGATGCCAAAGCGTGCGCCCAGCACCGTGACGATGATATTGGCGCCACTCGAGCTCACCACGTGGATTTCGTTGCCCTCGACAAAGCCAAGGTCCTTGAGGTGGTGTTTCATGTCCTCATTGCCCTTTACACGGGACACGCGCACGGTTTCGCCCGCTTTTACCATCGAAAGCGGCATGGCCGGCATCTGCGGTCCGCAAGACATGAGTGGCTCCTAACGTCAGTTCGTCCTTAACATCGACACGGTAAAAGTTAACCACGCCTATGTTCGCTATAGTAAACTAACACGTGGTTAACTTTTTGGAAAGGGTCCGCATTCAGATTTCGAAAAAGTTTCCTATACGAAACAAAGGCGCCGCAAAGGACCATCCTTTACCACGCCCTGTCATGCTTAAAGCGAGAGATTTCTGATCGACGTGACGCAGGAAGCCTCGTCTACGCCCGAAACGCGGAAGATGATGTCCTCGCCGCACTCGCCGTAGAGAGCCATGAGTCCCATGACATCGCGGCCATCCGTGTGGCGATCGCCGATGCTGACTGACACGTCGCTACGATGCTTGGCAATGATGTCATAGAGCAGCGCAACCGGGCGGGCATGTAGTCCCAACGGATCTTTAATCGTCTTTGTAAACTCGACCATGTCCCCTCCCGCGGCATCGCACATTCGGCCGGCAAAACCCAGCCACGTGGTAGCTATTGTACCGTTAGATGCTTCTCGAGAGCTCCTCTGAACACCTCGTGGTCAAAAAGTGGCAAATATGAGTACTGTCACCAATTTAGTAGCAGCAAAATCGAGAGCAAATTGCCTAATTTGCGCGATTCGAAGAGGTTGAAAGCCGTCAAACGCCCTTTAAAGGGAGTTAGATAAATCGATTTTGAGCCCATTTTCGCTCAGAGCAGGCCGAAAAATATGGCACTTCTTTTGCAACAGTACTCATATTTGGCATTTTTTGACCACGGGGGCCAAGACCATGCCCCAAAACACAAAAGGAGGGGCCTCGTAAGGCCCCTCCTTAGGAAAGGGAATCGATTTATTCCACAGCCGTAGATTAATCCTAGCCGCTACTCCATCATATCGAGGACGGAAGGGCGAAGCTCGTTCTCGGCGGCCTCGGGATCGGTCTCGCGCAGGCGGTTGATGTAGCGGTTGTACCACATCACGGCAAGGCCCAGGAAGACAACCACGCCGCCGACGTTGTAGACCAGCGTCAGCCACAGAGGCTGATCGAGCGGAATGGTGCCGCAGATAAGCACGAAGCAGAAGACCACAAGCAGGAATGCAGCAATGACCAGGCCAAAGGTGCGCGAACCCATGCGGAAGCCACGGGGAGCAGCGTCGAAGTTCTTGCGCAACATAAAGTAGGCAAGCAGGATCAGCAGCGGCGGGAGCAGAGCGGTGGCAGCCGTCATGTTGGTGACGATCATGAGCAGGTCGTCGAGGTTACCGGAGCCCAGGGCCGGAATGATCAGGATGGGGACGACGATGGCGAACTGCAGCCAAGCAGCGCGGGCAGGAATGCCATGCTCGTTGAGCTCGACGATCTTGCTACCAAAGACGCCCTTGGGGATCTCGGTGAAGAACACCTTGATGGGAGCGGAGGTCCACATCATGAGGGAGCCCAGCGTGGCGGCGAGAAGGATCAAGCCGATGGCGCGCGTAGACACTTCCATGGGAATGCCAAAGTGGGCAAAGACAGCGCCGAATACGTCGAAGATACCGGTGGAGATGGCAACGCCGCCCTCGGGGATGAACAGGTTAACCAGCAGCGAAGCGCCTGCATACAGAAGGCCGATGGTCAGGCCGGCGATAACGACGGTGCGCACGAAGGCCTTGACGCCACCCTTAAGGTCGTTAAGGAACACGCCGACAGACTCAGCGCCGCCAACGCCCTGGATGATCCAGGCAAGCGTACCGAAGAAGCCCCACGCAGTTGCGAAGTTGCTCATGTCGGGAGCCATGTTAGCGGGAGTAGGAGCCGTAGCGAACTCAACGCCGCCAAAGGCAGCAGCCAGGGACAGCAGGATGAACACGGCGGTCAGGCCGAGAGCCGCGGTCGAACCGAAGGAGGAAATGGAGCCGATCCACTTAGCGCCCTTGGTCGAAACCCACGTGGCGATAGCAAAGACGACGATCTCGATAATGGTGATCCACAGCTGCGAAAGCTCGGCGTTGGCACCAAAGAACACGTAGCTCGCGTAGATGATGACGTTGGGCAGGACGGACGCAAAGAAGAACAGGTTAACAAACCAGTAGCTAAATGCCGTCAGGAACGCCCAGCGACCACCCATCGAGGTCTTAACCCATGCGTACACGCCAGACTCGGAGTCCTTGTTGAGGCCGACGAACTCGGCGGTAACCAGGGTATAGGGGACAAAGTACAAAAGCGTGGCGAAGAAGAACGACGGCGCAGCTGCCAAGCCGATGGCCGCGTTGTTGTTGATGATGTTCTTGATACCGAACACGGCGGCGACCGTCATGCCCAGCAGAGCGAACGAACCAATCGTTCCTCGTTTTTCAGAGCTCATAAGCCCTCCCAATCATCTGTTAAATGTCATCTAAAACCGTCCGAGCTGCAAGTGCAAACACGGACGGCGCACCTGCTAAGGGGAATGGGGAAAAGGGAGTCAACAAAGCCATCCCCCTTAACGGCGCGAAGCAAACGTCCAGGCGGACGAATACTACTTGTTGGGGAAGGAATAACCTTCGACTGTCACGTGCAGTACCACGACGCGGGGATCCGCGGCATCGGCCACGACACGGTAGGCCTCGTCAATTTCGACGACGGCAACGCCGCCGGCGGGAATCGTCACGGTCTCCCCCGTACCCTCAAAGCGCTCGCGATCATCGATATCGCTGTAGGCGCGCGTACAGGTAAGATCGGCCTTGGAAGCCACCTCAACGGTCAGATTGCCGTCGAGCGGGGCGAGCACGGCATGGTAGCGACGGTGACCGACCAGATCGGCAGTAGCCGCCTCGTGGGCGTTCACCCACCAATACACCAGCGAGTCGCCGATAGAGTACGCCACATCGTGCTGCAGTTCAGAAACGCCGTCGAGTGCCTGACCGGTACGCATCCACTTCTTGACGGACTTCATCTGGGCGTCGAAATCGGCACGCGAGTTAAAGATATGCATGACTTATGCCTCCTTAATGGGTGCCAGCGCCTGAGCCAGATCGGCAGACGTCAGCGGTCGCAGGGACACCTCAAAGCTGAAGCTCTCAAAACGGGTGCGATAGGAATCGAGCACCTCGGAACCCCAAGAGTTCGAGCCAAGGCCGAGCAGCTGGTCGTTGATGTTGACCGTAACCGTTTCGCCCGGGACAAGATCGTAGACATGCTTGGCGTTATCGATAGCCTCGCAGCTATAGGGCCATGCGGAGAACGAGAACGGATTGGAAGCGGCGTCGCTCGGACGCGTCACGACCAGACCGTCACCGTGGCTGGAGCGCAGGGCGACCCAGCGGGTACCCTCGCGGTTGGCGCAGTCCTGGGGCATAACGTAGGGCGTGAACATGTCGTCGACCGTAGTGCGGTAATGACCGACCGGGTTGGCGCGCAGCGAGTCCGGATAGTTCTCGCCCGGGCCGTGGCCATACCACTCGACGGCACGATCACAACCGGGAACCTCGAAGGAGATGCCGATGCGCGGGATAATGTCCGAATAGTCGCCGTAGGGCTCGCCGGAAACCTTGAGGTCGACGCGGCCACTCGGAAGCACGGTATAGACGAGCTCGACGCGCATGCCGAACGCGCGGACGGGAGGAGCGATACGCTGGCTCACGGTAACGACGACCGCATTGCCGTCCTGCTTCCAAGAAACCTTGCGGGTGGACGTCTGCATTACATCGATGAAGTTATCCTTCCACAGGGAGTCGTACTCCTGAGCGTGGTTATCGACGAGCGGATGCCAAAAACCAACCTGGGGACCAGAGGCCATGACGTCACGGCCGGATGCCTTCCACTTGCTCACGGTGCCGTTTACCTTGCTGAAGGTCAGCTCGCCGTTGAGGGAGTGAATGCGAATCTCCTGCTCGGTCTCCTCGACCGTAAGCTCGGGGCGCACGGGGGCGACAATTGCCGGCGCCGGATGGTTTGCGATGGCAAACTGGCTTGCGCCCAGTTGGAACATCGGCTCGCACCAGACGTGAGCAGCCATAGTGTAGGCGTGCACGGTCAGCAGGGTCTCGCCCACTGCGGCCTCGCGAATCACCAGCGGAAGCTGGACGGACTCACCGGGGGCAACCGCACCGGGCACGAGCGTCTTGCGGCGCACTACGTCGCCGTCCACCAGGGTCTCCGCCGACAGGCAAACATCCTCGAGGGTGGTAAACCAGCGCTTGTTGGTGACAGTCAGCTCGCCCGCCTCGGCGTCATAAGCCATGCGAACCGGGCAGATGACCTGGCCGTACTCGGTAAGGCCCGGGCTCGGCTGCTGCCAGGGGAACACCATGCCATCGATGCAGAAGTTGCTGTTGTTGGGGTAATCGCCGTTGTCGCCGCCATACATATCGTAGGCAATGCCGTCCTCGGTCACAGCAGCCAGACCGTGGTCGCACCATTCCCAGATAAACTGGCCTTGGATGCAATCCCAGCGATCGAAGACCTCCTGGTACTCGGACAGACCTCCGGGGCCATTACCCATGGAGTGGCCATACTCGCAGTTGATGCGCGGCTTGGGGAACGGATGCTCACCAAAGTCGTTCATCTGCGACACACGGGAGTACATCGTGGAAATGACGTCGACGGTATCGGCGTTGCGGTCCTCCTCGTAGTGGACCGGACGACCATCGAGCTCGTGAGCCTTGGCGTACATCGCGCGGATGTTGCAGCCATAGCCGCTCTCGTTGCCCAGCGACCACATGATGATGCACGCGTGGTTGCGCTCCTGCATCACCAGGCGCTCAATACGGTCGACGTAGGCCGGCTCCCATGCCGGGTCGTCGGTGACCAGGGCGATATTGCCGATATTCTCGAAGCCGTGGCTCTCCATATCGGTCTCGGCGACCAGCATGATGCCATACTCGTCGCACAGCTCGTAAAAGCGCGGGTCGTTGGCGTAGTGGGACGTGCGCACCGCGTTGATGTTGTGCTGCTTCATGAGCTCCAGGTCGCGGCGCATGCGATCGAGGCCCACGGCGCGGCCCTTGTGATCGTCGTGATCGTGGCGGTTGACGCCATGCATCTTAAAGTAAGTGCCGTTGAGGTAGATATGATTGCCCTCGACCGTCACCTCGGCAAGACCCTGGCGATGCGGGACGTACTCGCTGACCTGGTCACCGTCGTAGACCTCAAACGTAAGGTCGTAGAGGAAGGGGTCCTCGGGATTCCAGAAGTGGGCATCGGTCACGCCGCACTCGGCATGGCCGTCGACGCACTCGCCCGTAGCCACCACGTTCTCGCCATCGCTGAGCGTAAACACAACGCGGGAAGAGCCCTCGGCAACCGTATCGAGCGTAATCAGAGCGGTATCGCCCTCGCGGTGCGTGCGGAACCTAAAGTCGACCAGGTGCGCGGCGGGACGCTGCATAAGGTACACATCGCGGAAGATGCCCGAGGCCCACCACATATCCTGGTCCTCGATATAGCTGCCATCGCTGTACTGCAGGACCTTGACCGCAAACAGGTTGTCGCCCTCGACAAGCGCGTCGGTCACGTCGAACTCGGCAGACAGGCGCGAACCCTTGGTCATGCCGATAAACTGACCGTTGACGTACAGCTCGCCATAGCTCTCGATGCCGTCGAAGCGAATGATCTCGCGAGCGCCGGCAGGAACGGCGGGAAGGTTGACGATGCGCTGGTAGACGCCCGTGGGGTCGTCGGAGGGAACGAACGGCTGATCAACCGGGAACGGGAAACCCTCGTCGGTGTAGGCAAGGTTGCCATAGCCGTCCACCTGCCACAGGTGCGGAACCTCCACGTGATCCCACTCGGGCTTGTACGTGGAGAGTTCCTCGTTGGAGACGGCAGCGGGGCCCTCAAAGAGGCGGAACTGCCACGAGCCGGACAGCTGGACAAACCCGCGCGACAGCTCGCGGCTGTACGTTGCAGCGAGATCGGCGGTCTCGTAACCCATAAAGTACGCATGGGGTGCCAGGCGGTTCCTGTGGGTGAGCGCTTGGTTTTCCCAATCGTTAATGGCGTCCATGGTGATGCTCCTTCATCATCGTAGTGATTCTTGTGCAACCGGTTGTCCTTATCTTACGGGCGATGCAAAAAACTGTGCAACCGGTTGTCCGCTGAACGGTCGATTTGGCCGGGTTAACGGTGCAACCGGTTGTACAACCGCGACACTTATGTCACCCTGAGTATCGAAACTCAGCGCAAGACATCGTTCTCAAGCTCGTAGGCAACCGCCACGCCCGCTGATATCTCACCCATACGAGACGTATTCGATTGCGGCTTGGTTGCAAAACGACACCGGTCACCGGATATCATGAACGCTGTTCAGGCGCACTATAGTAAGCTGTATCCGCACCAGCCCGTATCAGCGACAACATCGACCGCATTTTCCAGGAGACGCCATGACACAACCAGTTCGCACCGCACCTACGCTTGCCGAGGTTGCCGCAGCTGCCGGCGTGTCGCGCTCCACGGCATCGCGCGCTCTCAACGATTCGCCCCGCATTAGCGAGGAAACCAAAAGGCGCGTCCGCGCGGCGGCCAAGGAAGTCAATTTTGTCCCCAACGCTCGTGGCCGAGCGCTCGCTGTCGGGCGCACGGAAATCATCGCCGTGCTCGTGACCGAGCCCCTAAGTGAACTCTTCAGCGACCCCACTTATAGCGAGTTTTTGAGCGGCATTACTGAGGAACTGTCGGAGTCGTCCTATCTGCCCGTTATCTTGCAGGCGTCTTCTACGCATGAGCGCAACCGCGCACGCGAGCACTTTGAGCGCCGCTCGTTCGACGCCGTGATCGACGTCTCCCCCTACAAGGGCAGCGAGCTGCTCGAGGTACTGTGCGAGCTGGGCGTACCCACCGTGTTGTGCGGCCAGCTCGAGGGCCACCCCTATCGCGATGTGTTCTCGACAGTCTACTCTGACGACGAAGAGGGCGGACGCTTTGCGGCACTCGCCATAAAGGATCGCGGGCGCAAAGATATCGTCGCCGTGTTGGGACCGCAAGACAACCCCGCTGTTGCCGACCGCCTGCGCGGCTACCGCGCCGTCTTGGGCGAAGACCTCCCAGACGCAAACGTTATCTATACCGGCTGGAACAGCGGAGACGGCTATCAGGCCATGCACCAGATTCTCGCGCGCGAGATCGCTTTCGATGGCGTGCTCTGCGGATCGGACCGTATCGCGGCTGGCGTCATCACCGCACTCAACGAGGCAGGCCTATCCGTTCCGGCGGACGTTTCTGTCGTCGGCTTCGACGATCACGAGATTGCGACGCGCTGCGTCCCCGCGCTCACGACCGTCCGCCAGCCCCTGCGCGAAGAAGGCCACATGGCCGCCAACGTTGCGCTCGACATGATCAAGGGTGCCGAGCCAACCACCACCGTCATGCACATGCAGCTCGTTCAGAGAGACTCGCTATAAGAAACTGGGCCGGGCTTTCCGCCAGACAGTTGTTGCGGAAAGTCTGCCCCGTTTTGAGCGCTCATTCTGGGGCACAGTTTCCGTTAGACAGCTCAACCGGAAACTATGCCCCATTATTTTGCCGAATTCTGGGTCGCACTTTCCCAGAGGACCCCCTTTGGGAAAGCGCGACCCCTTCTGGACGCAGATTCCGGGACGCACTTTCCGCGACGCCCGGTCACCCTATATACCCTCACAATCTCGGCGCATAAAAAACGAGGGAAGGCACGTGTCCTTCCCTCGTTACAGGCAATATGTAGCCGCTTCCCTACATCAGGCGCAGACTGACGTCCTTGAGCTGGGCGCCGCTAACGGCACCCGGAGCGCCCGACATAAGGTCGGAGCCGCTGGCCGTCTTGGGGAACGCCATGACGTCGCGGATGGAGTCGGAACCGGTGAGCAGCATGCACACGCGGTCCAGGCCCAGAGCGAAACCGCCCATCGGGGGCGCACCAAACTTGAGGGCCTCCATGAGGAAGCCGAACTGAGACTCGGCACGCTCCTCGGTAAAGCCCAGGAGCTTGAGCATGGACATCTGCATCTCGGCGTTGTGGATACGCATACCGCCGCCGCCGGCCTCAAAGCCGTCCATGACAAAGTCGTAGGTGCAAGAACCGGCTGCCAACGGGTCGGCCTCGATCTTGGCGATGTCGGTCTCGGTCGGCAGGGTGAAGGGCTGGTGCTCGGCGGCATAGGCCTTGCGGTCCTCATCCCAGTGGAACAGCGGGAAGTTGACGACCCACAGGAAGTCGTGGCCCTCGCGCTTGATCTCGAGTGCGTTGGCCATGTGAGAACGCATGCCGCCCAGGATCTCGTCGGAGAGCAGGCGCGGGCCGGCGGCGAACATCACAAGGTCGCCGGGCTCGACGTCCATGCGCTCGCGCAGAGCCGCCATCTCCTCGTCCGAGAAGAACTTGACGATGGGGCTGTTGATGGAGCCGTCCTCGCGGAATGCGATCCAGGCCAGGCCCTTGGCGCCAAACGTGGAGGCCACGCCGGCAAGCTTATCGATCTTGGCACGTGCCCAGGCGCCGGCGCCCTTGGCGTTGATGGCCTTGACGACAGAGCCCTCCTCGTTTGCGGCAGTCGCAAAGACCTTGAACTTGGAGTTGGCGAAGATGTCGGTCAGGTCGCCCAGGTGCATGCCATAGCGGGTATCGGGCTTGTCGGAGCCATAGGTGTCCATGGCCTCCCAGTAGTCCATGCGACGCAGCGGCGTGGGCATCTCGACACCCATGCGGCCGAAGGCATCGGCCAGGACCTCCTCGAGCGCGCTCATGACATCGTTCTGGTCCACGAAGGACATCTCGATATCGACCTGAGTGAACTCGGGCTGACGGTCGGCACGCAGGTCCTCGTCGCGGAAGCACTTGGCAACCTGGTAGTAGCGCTCGACGCCACCGACCATGAGCAGCTGCTTCAGGAGCTGCGGGGACTGCGGCAGGGCGTAGAAGTTGCCCGGCTGGATGCGGCTGGGAACGATGAAGTCGCGGGCGCCCTCGGGCGTGGACTTAAACAGGGAGGGCGTCTCGACCTCCATGAACTCACGGTTGTGCAGCGCCTCGCGAATGGCAAAGGTGAAGTCGGAGCGCAGCTTGAGGTTGGCCATCATCTCGGGACGGCGGAGGTCCAGATAGCGGTAGCGCAGGCGGGTGTCCTCGCTGGTCTCGATGCCGTCCTCGATCTGGAACGGCGGGGTGACGGACCTGTTGAGCACCTCGGCGTGGTCGGTCAGGACCTCGATCTCGCCGGTCGCGAGCTTGGTGTTGGTGGTCTCCTCGCCACGGGCGCGCACGACGCCGTGGATCTTGATGGGCCACTCGGGACGCATGGTCTCGGCGATCTTAAAGGCATCGCCATCGGAGTGCTCGGGGTCGAAGGTGAGCTGCGTGATGCCCTCGCGGTCGCGAAGGTCGCAGAAGATAAGGCCGCCGTGGTCGCGGCGACGGCTCACCCAACCGGTGAGGGTGACCTCTTCGCCCACGTTCTCGAAGCGAAGCTCGCCGCAGGTACGGGTGTGCATGGAATGCTCATCGATGGGACGGGTCTGGCTCATACCAGTGATCCTCCTTTATGGATCTGTGCCGCCCCGTGTCGTTCCGGGCGGCGTCGTACAGATTTGCCCAGCCTGCGTAAACCGCGCAGCCGGACATGGCGTTCTATCTTATCGCACCCACGTCGATGTACCGCGAAAAAGTAACTCTTGCCCAAAGACTTGACGGAGACGAAACAATTGACGCGGCCTGGCCGTCGCCCAGGCGCGCCGCGTGCGACAATGTGCCCCAATACAACTGCACTAGGAAAGGCCTGCCATGACTGCACGCCTCATCGTTATGGATATCGACTCTACGCTCATCAACCAGGAGGTCATCGACCTGTTGGGCGAGGAAGCCGGCGTGGGCAAGCAGGTAGCGCAGATCACCGAGCGCGCCATGCGCGGCGAGCTCGACTTTAAGCAGGCGCTCGAGGAGCGTGTGGGGCTGCTCGCCGGCCTGGACGAGAGCGTGTTCAAGCGCACCTTTGAGCGCGTGACATTTACCCCCGGTGCGCTGGAGCTTGTGCGCTCGGCGCACAGCAAGGGCTGGAAGGTCGGCGTCGTGAGTGGCGGCTTCCACGAGGTCGCCGACAAGATCGTGGCTGCCGCGGGCATCGATTTTTGCCTGGCCAACCGCTTGGAGGTCGTAGACGGCAAGCTCACGGGCAAGCTGGCGGCAGACATTGTGACCAAGGAGTCCAAGCTCATCCAGCTGCTGGACTGGGCAGTTGAGTGCGGTGTCGACATGGCCCATACCGTGGCAATCGGCGACGGCGCCAACGACATCCCCATGATTCAGGCTGCGGGCACGGGCATCGCGTTTTGCGCCAAGCCCAAGACGCGCGAAGCCGCCCCGTTTGCCATCGACGAGCGCAACCTGATGCTCGCCATGGACATCATCCTGCGTGACTAGCCGATCCGTCTAACAATTGAATCAGTCTGTCCTATAGTTTCCGAACAATTTTGTCTTAGTGTTCGGAAACATACCCTTTGAGTGCTAGACTTTGCGCCGTCGAAGGGAACATATATGGATAAGCAAGATCTTGAGCAATTGCTGAGCGATGTTGCCGGCGGAGCAGTCACCCCGGCAGTCGCCCTCACGCGCATCCAAACGGCGCCAACCGCCGATCTGGGTTTTGCACAGCTCGATCTTTCGCGCGGAGTGCGCCAGGGAGCCGGCGAGGTTGTCTACGGTGCCGGTAAAACCGCCGAGCAAATTGCCGCCATTATCGAAGCGCTGCGCGATGCCGGCCAGGAGCGCATCCTGGTCACGCGCCTGGATGCCGAAAAAGCAGCCCGTACCTCGGAGCTCCTCGACAACGGCATCGACCTGGGATATGTCCCGGACGCACAGCTCGCCCTCGTGGGCGGCAAGCCCTCCCCCACCGGCAACGGACGCATCGTCGTCGCCTGCGCCGGCACGAGCGACTTACCCGTCGCCGAAGAAGCCGCGTTGACGGCCGAGTTCTATGGCAACGAGGTCGACCGCCTCTACGACGTAGGTGTCGCCGGCCTGCACCGCCTGCTCGCGCATGCCGAGGAACTTGCCCAGGCGCAGGTGGTCATCGCCATCGCCGGCATGGAGGGCGCGCTGGCGAGCGTTATCGGCGGTCTGGTGAGCTGTCCGGTCATCGCCGTTCCCACCAGCGTTGGCTACGGCGCAAGTTTTGGTGGCGTAGCTGCACTGCTCGCCATGCTCAACTCCTGCGCCAGCGGCGTTTCGGTCGTCAATATCGACAACGGCTTTGGTGCCGCCTACCAGGCAAGTCTTATCAATCATCTGAGCGCCGGCACATCCCGCGCCCGTTAAGGAGCATTCCATGTCCAACCATCAGCATACGCTTATCATCGACGGCACCTCGGGCATCAGCGGCGACATGACCGTCGCGGCCCTGCTCGACCTGGGCGCCAGCGAGGAACACCTGCGCGAACAGCTCGCCACGCTGCCGATCGACGGCTTTTCGATCGCCGTGACGCGCGTAAACAAGCACGGCATCGACGCCTGCGATTTCGATGTCCAGCTTGCAGAGGAGCTCGAGAACCACGATCACGATATGGCCTGGCTCTACGGCAACGAAGCAGCTGCCGAGCACACGCACGAGCACCACCATCATGATCATGGCGAGCACGAACACGAGCACTGCCACGAGCATGGCCATGAGGGCAACGGTCATGGCCATGAGGACCATCATCACGCCCATCACCATCACCACCGTTCTTTGGCGGACGTCACCGCCATCATCGATGGCTCGCAGCTAAGCGATGGTGCCAAGCGTCGTGCCCTCGCCATTTTTTCCGCACTCGCTGATGCCGAGGCAAAGGCTCACGGCAAAACGCCCGACACCGTCCTGTTTCACGAGGTGGGCGCCGTCGACTCCATCGTCGACGTCTGCTCTGTCGCCATCTGCCTCGACGACCTGGGTATTGAGGATATCGTGGTCGAGTCGCTCTCCGAGGGCCACGGAACCATCCACTGTGCCCACGGCCTTATGCCCATTCCCGTCCCCGCTGTCGTCAACCTGTGCCAGGCGGGCAATATCGCCCTCATGCCTGCACCAGTCGCTGGCGAGCTCGTGACGCCCACGGGCGCCGCCATCGTCACCGCGCTGCGTACGTCCGACCAACTGCCCTCACGCTACCACATCGAAGCCGTCGGCTACGGCGCCGGCAAGCGCCCCTACGAGGGTTGCTCCGGCACGCTCCGCTGTCTGCTCGTTCACGTGGATGCATAGCCATGGATGCCCGCAAAGAAAAAAGCCGCGCTGCCATCGTTGCGGCGTTCTCCGAGCTGCTACGCGAAGAGGACTACGGCAAGATTACCGTCGGCGACATCATCGCGCGCGCTCACGTAGGCCGTGCGACATTCTACGGTCTCTTTAAGAGCAAGGACGACCTACTGTCCGAGCTCGTGAGCGACATCTGCACCCACGTCCTCGACGACGATGGCACACCGCTCGACGACCCACTCGTGCAGGTCGAGCATATCCTTAACAACCTCTGGGAGCGCCACCAGGGCGTTCGAGCCCTCGTAGCCGGCGCCGGCTCGCGCGTCTTCGCCGACTGTCTCCGCAAGACCATCATGTCGCGCGCAGCCGAAACCGTCCCCGCCGACCCCGCAGGCCCCGCCGGCACCATGGACCGCAGCTTCCTCCTCCACCACATAGCCTCAAGCTTCGTAGGAATGGTCCAATGGTGGGCCTGGCACAACTTCCAAGCCCCAAAAGAGGACGTAGCCAAAGACTATCTCTCGGCCATAAAGCCCCTCTTCAGATAGACGCCCCCTCCCAAGGCGTCGTCGCTTCCCAAAGTGTCGCCCTCATCTCAACGCCCCAACAGCAAAGCGCCCCTCACACCCAATTTCAGATATATGTTGGGTTGCCTGTTCCGACGCGACTAAGATCCCGCAGCTGGCCGCATGGGGTAACTTCCCAGCGCATTCCGCAGGACGCAAAAAGGCTCGCCGCACGAAGTGCGCAGCGAGCCTTTTTGCATGTCCGAGGACGCGCTGGGAAGTTACCCCATGCGGCCAGCGGACAACTATGTAGCCTCAGACTAGAACATGCCCAAGAAACCGTGCACAAACAGCGCGGCCAGAGCGGCACCGACAAACGGAGCGATGCCAGGAACAAGCAGGCCGTACTTCCAGTTGTTGTCAGCCTTGTTCTTAATCGGCAGCACCTGATAGGCCATGCGAGGACCAAGGTCACGAGCCTGGTTCATGGCGAAGCCGGTGATGCCGCCCATGCCCATGCCAACAGCCCAAACGATCAGACCGACGCAGATAGCGAGCATCAAAACGTTCTCGCCGGCGCGGCTAGCGGCAGCAAGGATGGCGCTGATGAACACAAAGGTGCAGATAGCCTCGCAGAAGAAGTTACGGGCATAGTTCGTGCCCTCGGTGGTGGGGTTGGTCGAGAAGATGTTGCGCTGGGCAATGGGATCGATGACACCATCGGAAGCCTTGAACTCATCGGCATACATCAACCACGCGATCACGGCACCCGCAAAGCCGCCGAGCATATCGGCAACCATGAAGGGGATGCAGCTGCTCCACGGCACCAGGCCGACGATGCACTGGGCAAGCACCATGGCGGGGTTCATGCACACGGCGCCGCCAAAGATAAACAGGGCGACCGAGATGCCAAAAGACCAAGTGGTGATGGCAAACATATGACCAGAGCCCTGATACTTGGTGCCCTTGAGCACGGTATCGCAGTGTACGCCCACGCCAAAGATGATCATGAGGGCCGTTGCGCCGAATTCGCAGAGGAGTTTGGTAAGCATAAAACCTTATCTTTCTTGTCGGTTATAAACGATTCGTTTAGGCCGCGTACTAGTGCTGAGCGACGACAACGCCCAGGCCATCAGGAATGACGGCCACCTTGGCATCGGCACCCTTCATCTCAAAGGCGAGCTTGAGCGCCTCCTCGATAGTGTTGACCGGCGTCATGTGCATATCCTTGAGCATCTGGTGATCACACAGGTCGGTGACCATAATCACAGGGTGATGCGCCAGGATGCGGGCGAAAATCTGGCTCGTCCACTGGTCGGGCAGGGTCTCGTCCTTAGGACGGTCGATGCAGGCGCGCTCAAACTCTGCCGGATCGTTGTCGGCGATGTTGTGATAGAAGCCCTCGCCGCCGTGACCATCGGCGCAACCGGCGACGTCGATGATCACGCCGCCCTCGGGAAGCGTGGCCTCGGCAGCGCACATGCCCTTCACAGCCTGGTAGATGTTCTGGTCGAGCGGGTAGCCGCCGTTGGTGGTGATGGCAATCTCGCACTCGACGGGCTCAACGCCGGCAAGGCTCTTCACAAACTCGCAGCCAGCCTCGTGTGCCTTGTGGATGTCGCCGGCAAAGGAACCAATGACCTCATGCTTGCCGTTGAGCACCACGTTCAGCACAAAGGCAAGGTGAGCCATCTCGGCAGCGGCAAACATGTCCTCGCTCACGTGGTTATGGCACAGGTTGCCGGCGCGCGAATGAGAATCGTTCACGAACTGGCCGTTGTGGTTGTACATGATGGTCTTGTAGCTGGCAATGCCAGGCAGGACGGACTTGCGGCTACCAGAGAAACCGGCAAAGAAGTGCGGCTCAATAAAGCCCTCGGCAAGCAGCAGATCGCAATCGGCAGCAATCTTGTTGATGATGCACTCGCCGCCAGAAGGCAGGGTGCCGATCTTTTTCATCATGCTGTCGTCAGTCGCGACGTGCATAACGATTTCCTCGTTGGCAACGATCTCCTCGCCATACTTATTGACGAGCTCCTCGTGCGTCGACGGACGGTGCATACCCGTAGCAACCAAAATACGCACGCGAGCCTCGGGCGCAGCGGAATGGATGTGATGCAGCAGAATAGGCATCGTCACACGCGAGGGAACGGGACGCGTATGGTCGGAGCTAATGATGACAATATCCTTCTTGCCAGCACAAAGCTCCTCGAGCGAAGGCGAGCCATAAGGGTTGGCAAGCGACTCCTCCACCAGCTCTTCCTGCGATTTTGTAGTCTTAAACTCGTTTTGATGACCTTCCATCACACCCGCGAAGTTCTTATCCTCGAGCTCCAGATGCAACGTCTTGTGGTCAAACGGCAGTTCACATTCAAACAATGACGAGCGCCCTCTTCCTTTCAACTGACACACTAGATAAACCGTTGGAAGGATACGCCGCTCACCGAAAAACACCACCGTCCACCGACTCATTAACACAACGTTCATATTTGACCCACAACAAAACGGCCGCGACCCCAAACGGAACCGCAGCCGCTACAGTTGTAAGGCGAGAAGCGCCAAATGCGCCACCGGGATAGACCCCATCCAAAACGCGCGGAGCGCGCCATTATCCCCCCAGCAGTAATCCGCCGAAGACCGGACATCGCAGGGCCCGCCATTAGTTTACTTTTAGGCACACTCCGCAGGACGCAAGAAGCCCTCGCCGCACGAAGTGCACAGCGAGGGCTTCTTGCATGTCCGAGGACGTGCCTAAAAGTAAACTAATGGCGGGCCCGGACGACTACAGGGCTATCGATTACCCCGTGTTCTGCAATCCTGCCGAGACGCCGGTCACAGTCGAAAGAATCAGGCTCATGTACTCGGCCTTCTTCTCCTCGGCCATCTCGTCCTGATTCATGCGCACCTCGCGAAGGGCGCGGACCTGGGCGATGGACAGAGCGTCGACGTAGGGGTTACGCACGCGAACGGCGCAGCCGAGCACGCGACGACGCTGCAGCGGCCACTCATCACCGACGATGGCAAGGACCCACTTACGCGTGAGCTGCATCTCGGTGAAGACCTTCTCGGACAAATCATCGCGGTCGCCCAGGTGCAGATACATCTTGGCGATGCGCTGGTCGGTCTTGGCGATCGACATCTCGATGTTGTCGATAAAGGTGCGGAAGAACGGCCACTCCTGGTAGGCAGCCTTGAGCTGGTCAAGATCGCCAAGCTGCTCGCAGGCGGTGCCCAGACCGTACCAAGCGGCCAGGTTAATGCGCGCCTGGCTCCAGCTGAAGATCCACGGGATGGTACGCAGGTCGTCGAGCGACTTGGCACCCAAGCCGCGCTTGGCGGGACGCGAGCCGATCGGCAGCAGACCGACCTCGGTCAGCGGCGTCACGGTCGAGAACCACGGTGTAAAGTCCTCGGTGTTCAGCAGGTCCAGATAGCGTTCGTGGCTTGCAGTGTTGAGCTTCTCGGCCATATCCCAGAACTTCTGCGTGGTCTCGGTGTTGGTCTTCTCGACACTCGGGGCCGACTGCAAAAGCGTTGCGGCGGCAACGGACTCAACATGGCGCTGAGCCAGCGTGCGGTTGCCGTAACGGGCAAAGATGACTTCGCCCTGCTCGGTAAGCTTAAAGAAGCAGTTGACCGAACCCTTGGGCTGCGCCAGCACGGCCTTGTTGGCCGGGCCGCCGCCACGGCCCACGGCACCGCCGCGACCGTGCATGAGCACCAGGTCGATATCGTTCTTCTCTGCCCACTTGGCGATGCGCTCCTGCGCGGAGTGCAGCGCGAGCATGGCCGTGGTAGGACCGGCATCCTTGGAAGAGTCGGAATAGCCCAGCATAACCTCCATGCGGCGGTTGGTCTGGGCAAGGCGCTTTTGCACCACGGGCAGCGTAAGCATCTGGTCGAGCACGTCAACGCAGCCCTCGAGGTCCTCGAGCTGCTCGAACAGCGGGATCACGTCGAGCTCGGGGACATCCTCCTCGTGTGCAAAGGACAGGTGGGCAAGCTCAAAGACGTCGGCCACATGCTGGGCGCTCTTTGTGAACGAGATGATATAGCGGTGCGCCATCTTCTTGCCGTAGCGCTTTTGGATGGAGCCGATGGCACGGAAGGTGTCGATGACCTCGCGCGTCATGGGCTGCAGGTCGCCGTGGATACCGTTCTCGTGGATATCCTTGAGAGCGCGGGCATGCACCACGGAGTGCTGACGGAACTCCATCTCGACCATATGGAAGCCGAAGGACTCGACCTGCCAGATGATGGTCTGGACCGGGCCGTAGGCAGCACGGACGGCACCGCAGGCGGCCAGCGAGCGCTGGACGACGCGCAGGTCATCCAAGAACTCATCGGCGCTGTGGTACATGGTGTCGGTGATGCGACGCACGGTGGCGTTCAGACGGTCGGCCATGACGAGCATGACGGCGCGATGCGGCTCGTGCTCGGAGATCAGCTCGGCACGTGCGGTGTATTGGGTGCTCATCTCGACCTGATGGTTCCACAGGTTGATGAGCTCGGCAGACGGCTTGCTGTAGGTGGCCTCGAGCGTGAGGTTGCGGCCGATGCGGCGGCACTTGTCCTCGAGCTTGAGCACCATGTGCGTAAAGTACTTAGCAGCGACCTCGCGGCTCACCTTGGCGGTGACGTTGGGGTTGCCGTCACGGTCGGAGCCGATCCAGCTGCCGGGATGGAAGAATGCCGGGCACAGCGGCGGCACGGTACCGGCCTTATCACCCAGCACCCAGTCGTCAAAACGACGATAGATGACGGGGATAACGTCGAACAGCGTGTTATCGAAGATGTCGATGATGGTATCGGCTTCCTCGACCGGCGTGGGCTTCTTCAACGCGATGGGGCTCGTGCGTACCAGGGCGTCGATCTCCTGCAGCATATGGCGCTCGTTCTCCACCAGGTCGGAGCCGCCCAGACGCGGACGCTCCTCCAGCAGGTTGGAGATACGGCGAATCTTGCCCTCGACGGCCTTGCGACGGGCCTCGGTGGGATGTGCGGTAAAGACAGGGTGGAACTCAAGCTTGCCGAGCAGCTCGTTGGCACCCTCGACACCCATCTCGTTTACCAACTGGTGATAGGCGACGGTGAGTTCGTTAGCGGGATCGACCTCGGTATCGGTCGATGCGCCGGCCTCGCGCTCGCGCAGCTGCGCCACACGGTAGTTCTCCTCCGACAGGTTTGCCAGATGGAAGAAGCTCGTAAAGGCGCGAACGATGACCTGTTGCTTATCGAGCGGCAGGCTGTCGATCAGATCGACGACTTCGCGAAACGCCACGGCGGTGGGCTCGTCGGCAGTGGGCACGCCCTGCTCGTCAACGGACTCGTCGGCAGCGCGGCTACCGGGGTTGCCAGCATTGGCCACAATCTCGGCTGTCAAAATCTTGTCGAACAGGTCCGCGATCTCGGGATCATACTCGCTAAGCACGCGGCGCTCCAGGCGCAGGAACAGCGCCAGATTATCGCGCAGCTCCTCGGGGATCTCGATCTCGGCGAGACGCTCCCTGGACTCGGCATTCGAGCCGATTCGGTTAACGAGGCGGTTGACCACGGCAGCGACACGCGCCGCGGCTTCGGGTACAGACTGGTTGCTTAGGTTCTCAGCCACGTTTCCTCCCATTCCTCCTTCTATGCACGTAACATGCGGTATTTATTATAGGCACTCGGCAAAAACTTTCGAAGCTGATTGCGCTTTACCACACAAAAGTATTTTCTGCATTGCAAGGCTTTTTGCCCCAAATGGTCGTATTTCTCGGTGAACGGCATATGCAAACGGGGGCATTCCGCACAAATGCGAAACACCCCCGTAACAATCGCTCTCCATGAGCAGGGCACGTTAGAAGGCCCGCAGCTCAAAAAACATGCGCTACAGGCGCTCGCGAACCGCCTCGACCACGTTGGCCAAATCGACGAGAACCTCGTCGTGACTCTGCATGTCGCGCACCTTGACCTTGCCGGCGGCAAGCTCGTCGCCACCCAAGACCAAAATGAGCTTGGCGCCCACCTTGTCGGCCTGCTTAAACTGGGCCTTGAGCGAACGGCCCTGATAGTCTGCCTCGGTCACGATACCTGCGGCGCGAAGCTGCTGCGTAATGGCAAAGACGTTCTGGCGCAGCTCCTTGCCGGCGTTGGCGACGTAGACGCACGGGACCTCCTCGGCGCCCAGGTCGCTGCCAAAGGCCTGCAGGGCCAGCAGGGCGCGCTCAAAACCGACAGCGAAGCCGACACCGGCCGTGGGCTTGCCACCCTCGAGCTCGACCAAGCCGTCATAGCGACCGCCGCCACCGATGGAGCCGACACCGGCGCCGGGAGCCTCGACCTCAAAGACAGTACGGGTGTAGTAGTCCAGGCCACGCACCAGAGTGGGATCCTCGACATACTCGATACCGGCGGCGTCCAAATAGCGCTTGACCTGCTCGTAGTGCTCGCGGCACTCGTCGCACAGGTTGTCGCCCATCAGCGGGGCGTCGGCCATGATCTCGCGGCAATGGTCGTTCTTGCAATCGAAGGCGCGCAGTGGGTTGAGCTCGGCGCGCTCGCGGCACTCGTCGCACATCTCGTCGGCGTGGTCGAGGATAAACTGCTTGACCTGCTCGCGGTATGCCGGACGGCACTGCGCATCGCCCATCGAGTTAATAAGCAGACGGAGCTTGGACAGATCGAAGCCCAGGCGCTTGTAGAACTCCATGAGCATGATGATGCACTCGGCGTCTGCCGCCGGATCGGGAGCGCCGAGCCACTCGATGCCCACCTGGTGGAACTGGCGCAGGCGGCCCTTCTGGGGACGCTCGCCGCGGAACATAGCCTCGGCGTAGTAAGCCTTAAACGGCGTGGAGCCCTGGGGCACCAGGTTGTTCTCCACAACGGCGCGCACCACACCGGCCGTGCCCTCGGGGCGAAGCGCCAGGCGCTGCTTGGGCTTGAGCTTGGTATCGGTACCCTCGGTAAAGACGCGCTCAAGGTTGGCACCGCTGAACACGCGGAACATTTCCTTGCGCACGACGTCGGTCGACTGGCCGATACCGTGGACAAACACGTCCACCTGCTCGATCGCGGGCGTCTCGATGGGCTTAAAACCAAACGGCTCGAACACGCCGGCCGCAATCTGCTGCATCTTTTGCCAGGCGCGCATCTCGGCGCCGATAAGGTCGCGGGTTCCCTCCGCCTTCTGTGCCTGCATGGGCAAACACCTTTCTTTTGTATCGCGTCATAGGTAGTAGACATTATACGGCACAAACACAAACCGCGGCGGCGCGTCTGACCGAACGAGGGTATGGGGACTCGTTCGGCCAGACGCGCCGCCGCTGTTTGTGATCCGCTTTCCTCCGTCCCCTTCGAATCACGTGATCTGTTGGGGACGGAGGAAAACGGATCATTTCGTAGGCCCGTGGCCGCCTTGGAAACCGAATGATGGTACGAGCATCCATTCGGCTTCCAGGGCAGCCACGGACAGAACGGAGCGAACAGAAAAGAGCACGTAGACCTGCCACAGCTCACCGACAAAGCTCATGCCGGCAAGCACCGCCGAGGTAGCGATAACGGTAAGCGAGCCCAATACGCGGCCACTCACCTTATCGGCAACATGACCGATAACGAGCGAACCCACGACACTCACCACGGTGGAGATGGCATTGGAGACGTTGTACTGCGCAAGGGAAATACCCAGGTTGCTGACGATCAGCGGCTGGAACAGGCTCATGCAGTTGACGAAAATCGTGTAACACGTGGCCATGATCACGAAGCCGGAGGCCACCACGAGCCAGCCGGGGAAGAACTTACGCTGCTGGGGCATACTGCTCCTTTTAGACAAACGAATAGCCTGCGCCGGGCGCCGGTAGTGCCCAAGATTGCCTTGAAAGACAAGGGCATAGGCCTTACGGCCATGCCCGCAGGCTTGAAAGGCAAGGTTGGGTGCTACCGGTGGTCGGCGATATAGCCCAAAGCGACGGCGGTATAGGCCGCGGCACCGAGCGGCAGCTCGGCATCGTTAAAACGTGCCTTGGGATGGTGCTGGGCAAAGTGTTCGTCCGTGTCGGTTACGGCCGCGCCCACGGTAAAGTACGCACTTGGGATCTTGCTCGAGATAAGCGCGAAGTCCTCACTCGCCATGGCATGGAAAAGCGGCAAGAAAGCCGTCTTGGGCAGCACTGCGCCCACGTAGCCAAGCGACGCCTGAGTCATATCGCTGTCGAGTACAAGCGGCGGAACATCCGAAAGCGTCTCGATGGTCGCCGGCGTACGATAGGTCGTAGCAACGCCGTTAACGACCTCCGCGATGCGGGTCTTTAGGTGAGCCATGAGCTCAACATCAAAGCCGCGCAGCGTTCCCTCGAGCACGCAGGTGTCGGGGATGACGTTGGCCGCCAAGCCGCCGGCGAACTTACCAACGGTAAGTGCGACTTCCTTGGCCGCCGGCACCTCGCGGGAGATAAGCTCCTGGAGCGCCAGGTGCACGTGGACGCCGGCCGTGATGGGGTCGATGCAGATCTCGGGGCTGGAACCGTGGCCGCCCTTGCCCTGGAGCGTGATGCGGAAACCGTACACACCCGAGAGCGCCGGGCTGCCGTAGAGCACCAGGCCAAGCGGCGACTGGCTGTTGACATGCATGGCAAAGGCCGCCTGAGGGCGCGGGTTCTCGAGCAAGCCGTCGGCGATGGCAGCGCGTGCTCCCTCAAAGGTCTCCTCGCCCGGCTGGAACAGCAACTTGACGGTAGCGTTGGCCTCCACAAGCTCGGCCTCGCGGGCCTTGAGCAGGCGCGCCGCACCAAGCAGGGCCGTCGCGTGCATATCGTGACCGCAAGCATGCATGCAGCCATTGGTGGATGCAAAGGGCTCGCCGGATTCCTCGACAACGGGCAGGGCGTCCATGTCGCCACGCAACATAACGACCGTTCCGGCCTGTTCGTCCGTGCAGACGCCATTGCCTTGGGCCGCGGTGGCACCGGCACCGACAAGGCCCACGACACAGGAGCCGTCGACGAGCGTGGCAAATGGAATGTCCATCTCGGTCAGGCGCGCTTGGATATACGCAGAGGTCTGCGGGAGGCTATTACCCAGCTCGGGCATCTGGTGTAAATCGTGTCGCCACGCAGCGAGCTCGCCTGCAAAAGCCTGAGCCTCTGCAACAAGACCGTCACCGATAGCGGCCTGCGCCGCCGCGGTGGCCTTGGGCGCTGATTGCGGTTGAAAATCGGACAGAGCTGGTGCCATAGATGCCCTCCAGTAACGTTTTTGCAGCAAGCACTTTGATAGCGTAAAGTGCAAGGTACTACTTTAAGGGCGACGCATAAAAAATGCCGCCCCGGGAGGCGGCGCAACAAATTGTTTACAATTGCGGACGCGGCTTTCGACGCAAAAAATCGAAATGCGTCTCGCTCAAGATAATCGAAAGAAAGATGAGCGCGAAGCCGGCGAGCAGGCGCGAGGTGAGCGCCTCCCCCATCAGCAGCACCGAGAACAGCACACCCGAAGGCGACTCCATCGAAAGGAGCAGCGAGCCCGTTGAGGCCGGGACATGCGCCAGGCCGACGTTTTGGATGAGCAGAGCCACACACGTACAGCCCACCGATAGAAACGCCATCACACCGATAAAGCTCGGCGTCCACACGGACAGCGGCGCTTGGGTCTCGAATAACAGCGACGAGATCAGGCTCAGCACGCCGTTGCCCACAAACATCCAAAACGTGATGACGTTGATGTCCATCTTGCGGCCATACTTGGCGGTCACCGCCATCTGGATGGCAAAGAAGACCGCACCGCCCAGTGTGATGACATCGCCGACATTGAACTCGACGCTATCGAGCGCCACCAGACCAATGCCCGCCAGGCACAGCAACGCGGCGCCCAAGTTGTAACGGGTAAGCTTTTCGCCGCTTAGGACGTAGCTCGCAAACGGCACGAGGATGCAATAGGTACCCGTCAAAAATGCACTCTTGCCTGCCGTGGTCTGTGCCAGGCCAATCGTCTGCAAACCGTAGGCACCCCACATGAGCGCGCCCATGCCAAGCCCGACGATTAGGTTGCGGGCATTGAAATGAGCGATGATGCGTTTGTGGAAGATGACGAACATAACCAGCGAAGCCGGAAGGAAGCGAACGTAGAGCAGCTCGAACACCGGAATGGTATCGAGCGCATCCTTCATGGTGGTGAAGGAATAGCCCCAGATGACCGCTATCGAAAGCAGCAAGACCTTCCAGAACAGCGGCGAGCGTGCGCCGGCACCGCGAGAGGCGCCGCCGGCACCCAAGTCTTCGCGGGCCACAGGGCTGTCGGGCAAGTTTTCGATTTCGTTGGCAGCGTATTGGGCCATGGAACGTCCTCACACTCAATCTGGGCGTGGTGTCCGCACGCGTATGGCTGCGTGCCGCCTCATGGTCAAATACAAACAGGGCGCACCGGACCCCCGGTACGCCCCGCTACTGTATCAACAACCAAGCGGCACACGCAATTCACTGCGCTAAAGCATCGGCAGAGTACACCTCGATGTTCCGGTAACGCCACGCTGTTGCGCTAGATTAATTTAGTACTCTCCAGCTTTTCGATGATCCAGTCGTTGGCTTTGATAACCGGGCGACGGAAGACGACGCCCAGGGCCAGCGACGGAATCAGATAGCTCGCCAGAATGCCCAACTCAACCCAGTACTCCATATGGTAGGCGCCGGCCATGGCAGCATGCATGGCGTTGATGCCATGGGTGAACGGCAAGAACGGATAGATCGCCTGGAACACAGGGCCGGTCATCTCGATGGGGAATGTGCCGCCCGAACCACCGACCTGCATGACCAACAGCACGACAGCGAGCGCCTTGCCGATATCGCCAAACGACACCGTAAGCGTGTAGACGATATTGGAGAACACGAGACTCGCGACCCAGCCCGCCAACACAAACTGCAGCGGGTTGTCGCACTGAATGCCAAAGAACAGGATGTCGCCCGCGCACACGAGCGTCGCCTGTAGCAGGGCCAAACCGCCAAAGAACAGGTAACGACCCAGGTAGATCTCGTGCAGGCGCACGGGGATGAGCTCGTTGATGAGCTCATCGTCAACCGAGACCTTCATCATGGCCGCCAGTACGATCGAGCCGACCCAGAGCGACAGAATCGTGTAGAACGGCGCCATGGCCGAACCGTAATTGCGAATCGGATAGACCGGCTTGCGGTCGAGCGCGACGGGGCCGGAAAGCGACACGGCAAGGCCCTCGGGGTCGTTGCCAATCATCGTCTTGATCGTAGCGAGGTCATCCGACATCAAGGCGCCGTCGAGCTCGTCCTTAAACGCGCTGATCTTGTCCGACGCCTCGCCCAGCTGATCGGAAGCCTTGTTGACCAGCTTTGCAGCCTTAGAGAGGCCCTTTGCCAGCGAACCGGATGCGTCGGTCAGGTCGTCTACGGCACTATCCAGATCGCCCGAAATACCATTCAGTGAATCCAGAACCCCCGAGACGGTCTTCTTGAGCTCCTTGGCCTTAACCGAGAACGTGGAATCGTAATCGGATTTGGCACCCGCGATACCGGCCTTGGCATCGGCGATGGCCTGATCGACCTCGGCACGCGAGTTGTTGACCTCGGCCATGCTATCGGAGAGAGACTTCGCGGTGGCCGCCAGATCCTCGGCATTGTTGCGGTACTCAACGGCGATTCTGTCCAGCGACGTCGCGGCGGACTTGAGGCCGCCCTTCAAATTCTCATCGCTCACCTGGTCGGCAAGGCTGCGGAGCTGATCGGCCATCTCATCGATATCCTTGGCGCGCGTATTGAGCGCCGCCGCGGCATCGTTGAGCTGGGACACCGTAAGGTCGACATGCTGGTTTGCGGTGTCGAACGCCTTCGCGAGCTCGGCAGACACATTGTCGAACGAACCCGCACTTCCATCGATTGCGGCATCGATGGCATCGTTTGCCGCCTTAAGCGCTTCTTTGGAATCATCGATGCCGCTTTTGGCATGTTCCATGAGCTGCTTTGTCGACTCATCGACGGCACCGGTCTGCTTGAGCATGCCGCTCGCCGACGTCAGCGAATCGGACGTGGAGCTCAAAATGCCCGCCAGCGACGAAGCATTTGCCTGAACGTCTCGCAGGTCCTCAATCGAATCGCCAAGCGTCGAGGACAGGTTGGCGATAAAGTTGCTGACCTGGTCGGTGCTCATGTAATCGAGCAGGCTGGACACCGTCTTAAGACCGATGCTCGTAATGGTCTCGGTAAAAGATTCGTTAACCTGGTTCTGAACGGCGCTCGAACCCTTCTCGGTCACGATCTGCGCGATGGCGTTGGCCTTCTGGTTCTCGTAAAACTCGATATCGGCGTGTTTCACGTCGGTCGAGAAAAGCGTCATCATGTCAGCGCTAAACGTTTTGGGAATAACGACGGCAGCATAGTACGCGCCCGACTTAACGCCCTCGATAGCCTTTTCGCGATCGTTAAGCACAACCCAATCGAAGCTCTCGTTGCCACGTAGGGTGGCGGTCACGTTTTCGCCCACATTGACCTCGACGGGAATCAGATCGCTCTCGTAGCCCTCGTCAGTGTTGACCACTGCAATTTTAAGGTTGCCGGTATTGCCGTAGGGATCCCAGCTTCCGGCGATGTTAAACCACGCGTACAGGCATGGCACGATGATCAGGCCCATCACGACGACCATACCGATCACGGAGTGAGACACGTTTTGGACATCGCGCTTAAACAGGTGCAGGATGTTTTTCATTTATGCCTCACCTCCTTTAGAGTGCTTGCCAAGCGGGGTGGTATCCCCGTCATTTCCGCTTACGTTGTCAACGTTGTCGACATCTTGAGCCTTACGATGCGCACCGATATGCGGCAGACGGCTCGTGGGCTGTTCGCTGTCCTTGGTGCCCCGCTCGCTGGCGTTGAGACCAAACATGCGACGGGCGGCAGGGATGGCAGCCGTGTGCTCGCGCATCTCGCGGCGAAGGTCCTCGTCCGAAAGCGCCGAGATACGCATCTGGGTATTGAGGCTCGCACGGATGTACTCGATGTTGATGAGCCAGCCACAGATGGCGATGACCGAAATGATCCAGATAACAAGCAGGATGATCTTGCCGTTATTGTCGATATCGAGCACCGTCGAAAGTACAAAGAGCAGGACCTGGACGCCTACCACGGCGGCAAAACCGCCCTTGATGTAGTACGGGTAGCGATGTTCAAAGGCGACCGCATGATCGAGCAGTTCGCGACGGTACGAATCGGAATCGAGCATGACACGCATGGCCGTGCGCAGCGAGTAGCGCTGGCGCGGCAGGTCGTTGGACTCGCAAATCATCATACCGGTCGTGGAAAGCTGTTTATCAAAGAGCAGGTTAAGGTTGAGCAGCAGCGGACGCAGCTGCAGGCCGATAAAGAGCGCCACGATCAAGAACACGCCCAGAATGCACAGGTTAAACAGGTAGTTGAACGAATACATACCGCCGACCGTCTCGCGCAGCAGATTGATGCCGTAGGTAAAGGGCAGCAGCGGGTGCAGCCACTGGAAGAAGCCGGGCATCATCTCGATGGGGTACATGCCCGACGAACCCGGGATCTGCACGATGACGAGAATGACGCCGATAGCCTTGCCGATATGCTTAAACGTGGTGGACAGCGCATAGATGATATTGACGTAGGTGAACGAGATGGCGATGCCGCCCAGCACGAACAGCAACGGGTTGACGCACTGTACGCCAATAACCAGATCACCCACCGTAACGATGATGGCCTGCAATGCGCCCAGGATCACCATGAGCAACCAGCGGCCAAAGTAGCCTTGGCGCGCCGTAAAGCTGCCAACACCTTCACGGTCGACCTCGAGCTTGTAAATGGCGATGAGCACATAGCCGCCCACCCAAAGCGCCAGATTGGTGTAGAAGGGAGCGATGCCCGAGCCAAAGCTCTTGACCGGATAGATTGACTTGGACGTCAACTCAACCGGAGACGCCATGAAATCTGCCACGTCATTGACATCGACGCCCATCAGATCGGCCAGCTCGCCCATGGACTCGGAGGTCTGCAGCGCCGCGATGTCATTGGCGGCGGTTGCAAGCTTGTCCTGGACCTTGGCAAGCGAGGAATCGGTCTGGGACAGCGTGGTCTTGGCCTGGCCGAGCGTAGCGCTAAGCTGCGCCAACGTGCCGCGCGCATTTGCAAGTGTAGGTGTCATACCCGAGACGATACCGGTCAGGTCGCCCGAAACGGCAGCAAAAGAGTCGAGCGCGCTCGAGGCCTTCGGCAGCGCGTTTTGGCCCAAGTCCGTCTGGGCTTGGCCAAGGTTGGTCGCACCGGTATGAATTGCGTTATTGATAGCGTCACTGGCACCCGAAACAGCCGCTGCGTCATTCGCCATGGCGCTCGACTGCGCGGACAGACCGTCCTTGATGCTCTGAAGCTTTTCATTCTGCTCTCGAAGCAAATCGATGGTCGATACAATGCGCGCGTCAATTTCCTCGGAACCTGTCGACGTGTCATTGGCGAGAATCTCCAAGTGCCCGATAACGGCCTTATTGTGGTCGATCGTCGCTTGAAGAGACTCGAGCGAGTTGTCGATACGGGTGGTCGTAGATGTGACCGCGCCCGTCAGCTTGCCGATGGCAGCGTTCGCAGAGGCCGACGTCTTGGTGAGCGCAAGGCTGCCTTCCGAGAGCGCCTTGGAGAGCGAGGTGATGGAGTTGCCCGCCGTGGTGCGAGCTTCGCTCAGCAGATCGTTGCCCTGGGAGATCGCCTGCGTCAGCGACGGTGCCTGGCCTTGCAAGCCGGCAAGTGCCGCATCAGCCGAGGCGATAGCGCCACTCGTCTTATCGATGGCGGCATTCATATCGCCAATCGAATCGCGCACCTCGCCCAAGGTGTCGGACGCCTCGGACACCGAACTTGCCAGCGAGTCATGAGTCTGGGTTGCCTTGTCCTTTAAATCGACACCGGCATCCTTGGCGATACCGGCAACAGTCTTGCCTACCGTAGAGACAAATTCCGAGTTGATCTGCTCCTCGATGGTGTTTGCACCGGTATCGGTAACCTTGGGCGCAATGGCGCTCTTCTTCTCATTGACGTAGTACGTGAGCTTGGGCTGATGGTAGTTGCCGTCGAGCATCGAAACCAGGTTATCCGAGAAGTTCTTGGGAATCACGATAGCGGCATAGTACTCGCCGCTCTCGACGCCCTCCTTGGCATCGGCCGTCGAGTCGACGAACGTCCAGCCCAGCTGATCGTTCTCCTTGAGCTGATCGACGACCTGATCGCCCGCGTTGAGCTCGCCCACCAGGTCGTTTTGGGTGCCCCGATCGTTGTTGGCGATGGCAATCTTGATGCCCTGGGTGTTTCCGTACGGATCCCAGTTGGCCACGATGTTGTACCAGGCATACAGCGAGGGAATAACGCACACGCCAAGGGTAACCACCAAGGCGACGGGGTTCACAAGCAGTCGCTTAATGTCGCGCTTAAATATCGCAAAGGAGACCTTTGCATTGGATAGTTTGCTGCCGAGACTCACGCTTGGACCATCCATCCTGTCGTTGAATCGAATCGTACTATCGATAACCATTGTACGTAAGCGCTTTAGTGCCTCGCGGCACAATGGTACTGAGTTTTGCGGGTAGCAATATACTACGAAGATGAGTTAACGTACAGATGTACAGTATCCTAAATTTCTGCAGGTCACAAAACCACAACCCGCACAAATTAGCAATTCAAATAGTCATTTAAGAACGTCCCCAACGACTACTCCGTACAAAAGGAAACGAGAGTGGAAAATCTCCCACTTCAAGCCCGCATTCGAGCCAAAAGCGGGAGATTATCCACTCTCGTTCTAATCTAGTTACGGTGCCGTATCCCCGAACTACATCAAGTTGCAAACAGCCGCCGCGAAGGCAACGGGGTCCTCGGGGAGGATACCCTCGACCAGCAGGGCCTGATCGTAGAGCAGACCAGAGTACTGCTTGATCTTGTCGGCGTCGCCTGCCTTCTGGGCAGCGACAAGCTTGTCAAAGACCGGGTGCTTGGCGTTGAGCTCGAGCACGCGCTGGCTCTTGGGCATGCCGTCGGGCGCGCCCTCGGGTCCCTTCTGGAGTACCTTCTCCATCTCAAGCGAAAGCGGACCCTCGGTGGTGATGCAAGCGGGGGCATCGGTCAGGCGCGCGGAGACGGCAACTTTCTCGACCTTGTCACCGAGTGCCTCTTTCATAGCGCTAAAGAGGTCCTCGTTCTCCTTGGTGGCGTCCTCGGCCTCCTTCTTCTCATCCTCGGTCGCCAGGTCAAGATCACCGGTCGCGACGTTCTTGAGCTCCAGATGACGGTCCTCGACCTCGGGCTCGGCACCGTCGGCCACAGCCTTCTCGGCAGCCTCGCGGGCAGCATCGTCCTCGTAGATCTTGGGCATATCGGCGGCAACGTACTCACGCATGGCCTGGAAGGTAAACTCATCCACGTCCTGCGTCAGAAGCAGCACGTCATAGCCGCGGTCGAGCACGCCCTTTACCACGGGCATCTTGGCCAAGCGCTCGCGCGAATCGCCGGCGGCGTAGTAGATGGCCTTCTGATCCTCGGGCATGCCCTTGGCATACTCGGCCAGTGTAATCATCTTCTGTTCCTTGGCAGACCAGAACAGCAACAGGTCGGCGAGCTCATCGGCCTTCATGCCATAGCTCGAGTAGATGCCGTACTTAAGGCCGCGGCCAAAGTTCTCAAAGAACTTCTCGTAGGCCTCGCGGTCGTTGTCACGCATATCCTCAAGGTCAGCGGTGATCTTCTTTTCCACACGCTTGGCAATGGCCTTGAGCTGACGGTTCTGCTGCAGCGTCTCGCGCGAGATGTTAAGCGACACGTCGGCAGAATCCACGACGCCGCGGACAAAGTTATAGTAGTCGGGCAGCAGGTCGTCGCACTTCTCCATGATCAGGACGTTGGAGCTGTAGAGCGCCAGGCCCTTCTCGTAGTCCTTACTGTACAGATCGAACGGCGCGCGGCCCGGCACAAACAGCAGGGCGTCGTACTCGAGCGTGCCCTCGGCGTGGAAGCTGATGGTGCGCGCAGGATCGTCAAAGTCGTGGAACGTAGACTTGTAGAACTCGTCATAGTCCTTCTGCTCAACATCGGAGCTGCGCTTCTTCCAGATCGGCGTCATGGAGTTGACGGTCTCGAGCTCCTGATAGTCCTCGTACTCGGGCTTGTAGTCGTCACCAGCATCCTCGGGCTTGGGCTTCTGGCGGCTCTTGGACACCATCATCTGGATCGGGTAACGCACATAGTTACTGTACTGCTGAATTAGGCTCTTGAGGCCCCACTCGGTCAGGAAGCGATCGTAGGTCTCGGCCTCGCCGTCGGCATCGAGCTTCTCGTTCTCGCGCAGCGTCAGGATGACATCGGTACCGTGCTCGGCACGCTCGCCGTCCTCGATGGTGTAGCCCTCAAGACCGTCGGATTCCCACACATGGGCGACATCCGCGCCGTAGGCGCGGCTGACGACCTTCACATGGCTGGCGACCATAAAAGCCGAGTAGAAGCCCACGCCAAACTGGCCGATGATGTCGACATCCGAACCCTGCTGCTCGGCGTTCTCGGTCTTAAACTCCTCGGAGCCGGAATGGGCGATGGTGCCCAGATTGCGCTCGAGCTCCTCGGCGGTCATGCCAATGCCGTTATCCGAGATGGTAATGGTGCGGGCGTCTTTATCAAAGGAGACGCGAATGGCCAGGTCGCCCTGGTCGATCTTGACGCTCGGGTCCTGCAGGCTCTTAAAGTTGAGCTTGTCGACGGCGTCGCTCGCGTTAGAGATAAGCTCGCGCAGGAAGATTTCTTTATTGGTGTAGATGGAGTTGATCATGAGGTCGAGCAGTTTTTTGCTCTCGGTCTTAAATTGACGCATGTGCAGTCCTTTCGCGCTACCCCTGTCCGCAAAAACGGCTCGGTCGCCCGAGCCGCATCGCAGACCTGCTATGTTCAGACTTAGATTTTATAACCCATTAACGCGCATATATACATACGGAATCGAAAAACTGTATGTCCGAGCGCTCTGATGCGCCAATTGCCAAGGAGTGTCCCAAACTGCCGGCAGGAAAGGAACGTCCCTATCTGCCATCTACGCGCTTGGCCATCCAGGCATGAGGCTGGCCCTCGTCTTCGTAGTCCACCGGGGCAATCTGCGTGTAGCCCGCCTTGGCATAGAGCGGCAGCACATATTCCTGAGCATGCAGCTTAATGAGCTTGGCGCCGGCATCACGCGCGCACGTATCACTGGCCTCGACAATCTTGCTCGCCAAACCGCGACGGCGCATGCTCGGCAGCACGGCCACGCGCCCCATAATGTAGGTCTCCCCCGCCGCGACACCTTCGTCCAAGTCGCACGCCGGCGACACCGGAGCCTCTGCGTCAGCCGCGCGCTCAAGCTCTTCGGGAAACACGCGCGAGCAACCGGCAAGCTCGCCGTCTACATAGAGCGTCACATGAATGCAGTTCGGATCCTCGTCGATAGCGTCGAACTCATTCTCGTAGCCCTGCTCGTCCATAAAAATGACGCGGCGCACCAACGCCGCGTCATCAAAGCATCCCGTCTTAAGTTGGATATCCATGGCTGCCCTTTCATTCAATGCGAACGTTAGGGACAGATTTTAGCGAAAATGAGCTCCGCGCACGCTAAACTTCGCGCGAGCCTTCGCCAGGCAATCGTAATGACCCACGTTATGGGCATCGCTCGCGATGAAGCTGTACAGGTTCTGATCGAACAGGCGCTGTGCCGGCTTTTTCTCGCGACCAAAGCGACCGCCGGCAATAAAGTCCGCCGAAGCCTGCAGCTTGCAGCCCATATCGACCAGGCGCTCCGCCACGCTTACATCCTTTTGAACCGCACGATAGCGCTCAGGATGAGCGATGATCACCTGGTAGCCACGGCACTGCAAATCGTAAATCGTGTTCTCGTACTCTCTAAACGCATACGCATCGGCATGCGTCGAAAGCTCGAGCAGAAACTCGTTGGTCCCATCGAAATGCAAGTGCTCCGCGGCATCGATACCAAGCTCAACGAGCTTTCGATGGTTGACCTCGAAGCCCATCTGGAGCGGAAAACCGTCAGCGTTATCGCGCAGCAGCTCAAAGGCATCCCACATCTTGTCGTAATCAAAATAGGGATCACGGCAGTGAGGAGTGCAAACAATTCTGGTTACACCAGCCCGCTTGGCAGCCTCGAGCATCGCCAAGCTCTCATCGAGATCGGCGGCGCCGTCGTCTACACCCGGCAAGATATGGCAATGAATGTCACGCATAGGTCAGCCTTAATCAACTAAACGTTTGCTCGGTTGGTGAAGATGCCCTTTTTGGAAGTCCCCTGATCGTCGGAGCCCTTCTTCACCTTCTTACCGTCCTTGGTGTAGTAGGAGTAGTAGTACTCGCTGGTCTCGGTCTCGCAGTAGTTCATAACGGTACCGATGAGCTTGACCTTCTCGGACTTTTTAAGCTGACCGATGGCGTTGAGCGCCTCCTCGCGCTTGGTGAAATCCTCACGCACCACGAACAGCGTGCCGTCGGTCAGGCTGGCAATCTCGGCAGCATCGATGAAGGTGCCGACCGGGGGAGCATCAAAGATGACGTACTGGAACTTGGCGGACAGCGCCTTTACCAGCTTGGCAAAGCGGTGAGAGACGATGATGTCGGCAGGATTGGGAATATGCGGCTCGGCATCGAGGAAGTAGAAGTTCTTCTGACCCGTCTCGACAATTGCCTGGTCAATGGAGATCTGCTCGGAAAGGACCGCATAGAGTCCGCCGCGCGAACGAACGCCGAGCATATCGGAAAGGGACCTGCGGCGCATATCGGCCTCGACCAGAAGCACGGACTTGCCGCTCGTGGCGATTGCCTGAGCAAGGTTAATGGAAACCGTAGACTTGCCCTCGTTGGGAATCGAGGAGGTAACGGTGATGGTGCGGATGGGGTCGTCCACGCTCGCAAAGCGGATGTTGGCCAGAAGGGTCTTGGCGGCATTCTGTACAACGAGCTTGTCGGTGTTCTTTGCCTTAGCCATGCCTATTTACCACCTTTCATAGCCGGAATTCGGCCAACAACGGGAATGCCCAGGAGCTCTTCTGCCTCTTCGGCACCGCGGATGCGGGTATTGAGCATGTCTGCCAAAACGACATAGGCGACTGCGATAAAGATACCGGCGAGGAACGCGACGGCAATATACAGCGTGCGCTTGGGGCCGCTGGGGGCTTCGGGGGTCTTAGCCTCGTCGATAACGTTGATGCTCTGGGCAGCGCCGACGTTCTGAGCGACCGTACTCACCGAGCTGGCCATGGCCTTTGCGACCTTAGCCGTCTCCTTGGCATCGGTGCCGGTAACCGAAAGCGTAATGACACGCGTGGTGGTCTCGGAGGAAACAGACACCTTGTAGTCATCCAGATCGGTGAGGCCCAGTTCATTGGCTGCGCCGCTCTTAACGCTATCGCTATCCAGCAGCGTGGCGATATCGTTGGAAAGCATCTGACTCGCCGAGAGATCGTTGTAGCTCATCTGACCGCTATCGTCGGTCTTGGCGAGAATGTACATGCTCGTCGTCGCGGTATAGGTGTTGTCCATCGCAACGAAGGACACGATGCCCATGGCGATCGCGCAGACCACCGGAAGGGTGATGACCAGCTGAAGGTGCTTCTTCAGCAGCTGGAACAGTTCGAGAAGGGTCATGCAGCTTGCCTTTCATTTCCCCAGTTCGGATTGACAAAACTGTCCGTATGTTATCGCATCTTTTTACCGAGACCAAACTCTATACATAAGAAACAGGCTCTCCTGTAAAAATGTCGGAAGCAATCGTAAAATTGCACAACAACGCCGCACCCGAAAGTCAAATGCGGCGTCTGCATCAATATCTATGTTGTATCGCTATGCGAATGGCTCGTCCTGCCGTATGGGAAACGTCACCGTAATGGTGGTTCCCACGCCCAACTCGCTCGACAGATCGAGCGTGGCGTGATGATACAGGGCCGCATGCTTGACAATGGCAAGCCCCAGACCGGTTCCGCCGCGTGCCTTGGACCTACTCTTGTCCACGCGATAGAACCGCTCAAATACCTTGCCCTGTTCTTCAGGCGCGATACCGATTCCCGTGTCGGCGACCGCAAGGAACGGATGGCCTTCGTCGTTGGTGCCGCACTGCAGCGTAACCGTACCGCCGGGTCGATTGTAGCGGATGGCGTTGCTTGCCAGATTATAGATGAGCTCGTCAATCAAGCGCGACACGCCCTCGATGACCACAGGCTTGGTCTCATGACTTATCGTCACATTCGCCTGACGGGCGACCTGTTCAAGACGCTGCTCGACCGCGTAGATGGCACGCGAGAGCTCAATAGGCTCCGTGGACCCAATGGGCACCGCCTCGCCCTCAGCTGCACGCTCGGCCTCGTCCAAGTTAGACAGCGTAAGGATATCGTTGACAAGCGCCGCCAAACGGCCCGCCTCACGATAGATGCGACCGCCAAAGTTGCGCAGGTCGTCCTCGCCCTCGACCATACCGTTTGCGATGAGCTCGGCATAGCCCGAAATCGCCGTAAGCGGCGTCTTGAGCTCATGGGTGATATTCGCCGTGAACTCGCGGCGCATACGGTCGTTGTCCGCCAGCACCGCCATTTGGCGCTTGAGCTCCTGGCGCTGCGACTCGATACGCTCAAGCATGGGAACCATCTCGGCATAGGCGTGCTCATAGCTACGGCGTGGGTGGTCCAAATCCACCTCTTGCAACGGCGCGATGATGGCACGGGACTCGCGGCGCGCCATAAAAAACGAGAGTACCGCACCCGCTGCCGCGATAAGCAGCATCGGCGCCACCATCGACAGCAAAATCGCCGCAACGCCAGGCTGGGCCTGCGCCAAGCGGACAACCTGGCCGTTATCAAGGGCGACGGCGCGATACAGCATAATCTCGTCGAGCGTAGAGCTTGCGCGCTCCGCGGAACCCAAACCACTCTTAAAGGCCTCGATGACCTCGGGGCGATCGCCATGGTTGGGCAGTGTGGAAGGCGACGCCTCGTTGTCGTAGGCAACCGATCCATCCTTGTTAATCAGCGTGATGCGCAAGTCCTCGCGATCGAGGCTACGCAAGAACGGGATGGGCTCCTGCTGCTCGTCGAGGGCGGCAGCAATGAGCTCGGTTTCCTGCGCCAGATTGGCACTCGTGGCATCCGCCAAGGTGTTTTGCACAAAGAACGCACCCAGCACCGTAAACGCCACGATAACCGCCATGGCACAGACAAAGATCGTCACAAAAACGCGGTGCGACAGCGTATGTTTTCCCTGGGGGGTAAAGACCACGGGTTACTCCTCCGATGCGGTGGCCGCGGTGTCGTCACCTTCGGCACCATCACCGGCAGAAGGCTCGGCCAAGCGGTAGCCCACGCCGCGCACGGTCTCGATGGCGCTGGCATGCTCGCCCAGTTTTTGGCGAAGCGTCTGCACGTGCACGTCAACGGTGCGCGAACCGCCGTCGAAGTCCCAACCCCACACGCTCTGCAGCAACGACTCGCGGGTAAAGACCACGCCGGGCTTGCGCATGAGGTACTCGAGAAGGTCGAACTCGCGCAGGGTGAGCTTAAGCGGCTCGCCGGCAACGGTCACCTCGCGATGGCTGGGCGAGAGCACGATGTCGCCCACGCTGAGCACATCGCTCGCCTGCTTGACCATGCCGCCGCGACGCAGCAGTGCGCGGCAGCGGCTGGCGAGCTCCATGAGCGAAAACGGCTTAGTCAGGTAATCGTCGGCACCGCCATCGAGCGCCATCACCTTGTCGAGCTCGGTGTCCTTGGCGGTGAGCATCATAATGGGCACCGTCGCCGTCAGGCGATCGGCACGCAGGCGACGCATAATCGCCAAGCCATCGGTATCGGGCAGCATGATGTCGAGCAGGACAGCATCGGGTACCCGTCGCGCCACGGCGGCCTTAAACTCGCCGTCGCACGAAAAGCCCTCGGCCTCGATTCCCTGCTTGCGCAGCGCATAGACCGTCAAATCCCTGATGTTGTCATCGTCCTCGACGTAATAGATCATGTTGAACCCCTTTGCGGCCGGCATGACCGCATCTTAACCCTAAAGGTGCCTGCACTAGATGGTATCAGCCAAAACGGCCCGTCAAATAATCCGCCGTGCGCGGATCAGTCGGATTCTTGAAGAGTTGCGCGGTGGGCGCGTGCTCCACCAGCTCACCCAGCAAAAAGAACGCGACCGAATCGGAAATACGCGCGGCCTGCTGCATGTTGTGCGTCACGACCACGAGCGTGCAGGTCTCCTTGAGCTCGCAGGCCAGCTGCTCCACCACCAGCGTCGATACGGGGTCGAGCGCCGAGGTCGGTTCGTCCATCAGCAGAATGTCGGGCTGCACGGCCAGCGCACGGGCGATGCACAGACGCTGCTGCTGGCCGCCCGAAAGACCCAGGCCCGACTCGTTGAGCTTGTCCTTGACCTCGTCCCATAGCGCAGCGCGACGAATGGAATCCTCGACCAGCTCGTCGAGCACGACGCGGTCGCGCACTCCCATGCCGCGAGGACCGTAGGCGACGTTGTCGTAGATGCTCATGGGAAACGGGTTGGGGCGCTGAAACACCATGCCCACGCGCTGGCGAAGGCGGCAGATGTCGTAGTCGCCCAGGATATCTTGACCATCGAGCGCAATCTTGCCCTCGATGCGGCAATCCTTGATGCCGTCGTTCATGCGGTTAAAGCAGCGCAGCAACGTGGACTTTCCGCAGCCCGAAGGCCCGATAAACGAGGTGATCTGCTTGTCGCGGATCTTGATATTCACGTCCTTGAGCGCATGGTGGTCGCCATAGAACAGGTCGAGGCCCTCGACATCGATACGCGTCGGCGAGGCGGCAAGATCCTCTGCCGTGGGGCGAGTCGCATCCCCAACCTCGCGCTCGCGCGCGGCCTCGGCCTGCGCTTTCATGAGTTCTTCAAGCTCCGTGGGCTCCACAGCCGCAGCAGCCGTCATACCGCATACCTCCACATCGATATCAATTCAGCAGTATCGATAGTAGGAATCGCGGCTCATATGCACGTGAGCGCATTGTCAAGTGTTTGTAAGGGCACACTGGCTATGCGGCGGGCAGCTCGATGGTGAATATCGTGTGTTCGGGCGTCGATTCACATGCAACGGTACCGCCGTGCGCGCATACGATCTCCTTGGCGATGGCAAGCCCCAGTCCAGCGCCGCCGCGATTGGTCGCACGCGCCGCATCCAGGCGATAGAACTTCTCAAAGATCACCTTGAGCTTTGCCTCAGGGATGGGATCGCCCTGATTGATAAAGCGCACGCGCACGCCACCGCCGTCCCGGCGTCTGGCCTCGATCGTGATGGTCGAGCCCTCATAGCTATAGGCAATAGCGTTTTTCATGATGTTGTTGAACACGCGAGCCATTTTGTCGCCATCCACGAGCACCGTCAGGTCCTCGCGAATATCAACTTGGACTTCCTTATGCTGCTCGTTGAGGATGGGATAGAACTCGTCAGTCACCTGAGCCAGCAGCAACCCCAGATCAACATAGCCGCGCGTGAGCACGATATCGTGGAAGTCAAAGCGCGTGATATCGAAGAACTCTTCGATGAGCGTATCGAGCCGGTGCGCCTTGTCGAGCGCCACGCCCGTAAAGTGCGCACGTTGCTCAACCGGCAGCTCGGGAGCCTCTTGCAGCAGCGAAAGATAGCCCACCACACTGGCAAGCGGGGTGCGTAGGTCATGTGCCAAGTACGTGACCAAATCGTCCTTGCGATGCGACTCGTCACGCAGAGCTTGCTGCACCTTGCGCTCACGGTCACGCACGCGGTTAAGGGCGCCCTCGACCTCCAAGAAGTCGCCGTCGATGTTATCCCAGGTGTCGGGGTGATCGATCAGGCGATCTTGAATACGAGCGGCCAGCACACAATCGGCATGCTGCTCGCCCTGCTCGTAGCCCTGGTAGTACAGGGCGCGGCCACACAAGAACAGCACGCACGCGGCAAGCGCCAGCACAAAGCCAAGCATGTTGAATACAAAGCCGGCATCGAACAGCACCGGCCCTTCGATGCCGCCGAGCGCCATGGCGCCAATCGCCAACGTCATGGCCCACGCGGCGCCGCCAATCACCACGCAGCGGCACACGATCTCAAATCGATCGATCAGCAAAAAGCCGACAAGCAGCACCGCCAAGATTCCGACGATGTTGTCGATGCCAATCAGCAGCAGGCTCAGCAAAAAGAGCAGCACCGTTGCAAGCGCGCGGTTGTCGACGACCGACCTCACGTATTCAAAGAGCCGATCGGGCACCTCGAACGCTTGCCTATCGTCTTTTGTCATATCAAGATCCTCACAAGCGAAAAGCGTTATTCGATGATGTAGCCGACGCCCCAGACGTTTTTGATAAAGCGCGGCTTTTGTGCGTCATCGCCGATCTTTTCGCGCAGGTGGCGAATGTGTACCATCACCGTATTGTTGGAGCCGGGCATAAAGTCCTCGTTCCACACTGCGCGGAACAGGTCCTCCACGGCCACCACGCTGCCGCGATGCTCGACCAGATACAGCAAGATTGAATACTCGGTGGGCGTGAGGCGTACCGGTGAACCGTCCACCGTCACGGAACGAGCATCGCGGTTGATCTCCAAGCCGTCGAGCTGAATGGTCGGCGACTCGGCCGCCTGCGCACGGCTACCGTAGCTGGTGTAGCGGCGAAGCTGAGCGTGCACACGCGCGATGAGCTCCAGCGGGCGGAACGGCTTGACCACGTAATCGTCCGCGCCAAGCGAAAGGCCCTCGATCTTGTCTTGCTGGGCATCGCGCGCCGTCAGCATAATCACAGGGTAGGTATGGCTGGAACGGATCGTACGCAGCAGCTCAAATCCATCGATATCGGGCAGCATGACATCCAGCAGCGCCAGATCGAACTCCTGCTCCAAGATTGCCTTGGCAGCATCGGCCCCGCTATAGGCAATCTGGACATCAAAGCCCTCTTTTGTAAGGTAGATACCAACCAAGTCGGCGATGGCCTTCTCGTCATCAACTACCAGTATGCGCTCGTTCATGCGTGCTCCTCTCGCGCTCCATTATGCCCGAGGCGACGCACGCCACACACAACAAGCGTGGGTGATTAAGTCGGCCTTAAGCACCCTTGTGCCCGTTCGAGCGCGGATGTGGGCCACGCACGCACGCGATGATCGCCGACGCCGGCAAACGATATACTCTAGTTCCAGAAGAGACCATCCCGTCGAAAGCGAAATCCGTGAAGTCCCTCACCTCTTTTGCAAAGCGCTCAGCCCAGCTTGCCGCCGGCTTTGTCTGCGCTATCGCCCTTGCCGCTGGCGCGCCCACCGTCGCCGGCGCCCAAGTGCTCACGACCGACAATGTTTGCGGCAAAACCGCCGATGCGCGCGGCATCACGGCCGAAAACCTGCCCGATATCGATGCGACCAATGCCCTCGTCATGGGCAAAGACGGTACCGTCTACTATGCCCGCGGCGCCGATGAGCAGGTCAAGATTGCCTCGATCACCAAGGTCATGACCGCAATCCTAACCGTCGAGAATTGCAAGATGGACGAGAAGGTCACGGTGAGCAACGCCGCAGCCACCGTGGGTAATTCGACCGCTGGCTTGCTCGAAGGCGACGAGCTTACCGTGGAGCAGGCACTGCGCGGCCTGATGATTCCCTCGGGCAACGACGCCGCCATCGTTCTCGCCGAATATGTGGGCAAGAAGATCGACCCTAAGACCAAAGACGCCGAGGCCACATTTGTGAAGGCCATGAACGAGCGCGCTAAGAAGCTCGGCTGCACCGGTACGCTTTTTGAAAACCCGCATGGTCTGGACTTTGATGAGTGGGCTGGCAATATGCACTCAACCGCACACGACGTAGCGCTGATGATGCAGGAGGCCATGAAAAACGACACGATCCGCGAGGTCGTAGCGAGCGAGGATTCCTGGATCGAGGTCACGGGCGCCGACGGCACCGACCATTCGCATTCCATGGACACGCATAACTATTTGCTGGGTCAAGATGGCAACATCGGTGGCAAGACCGGCACCACCGACGACGCGGGCTATTGCTTTACGAGCGCCTACAACCGCGACGGCGACGAGATCTACACCGTTATTTTGAACTCCACCACCACCGATCAGCGCTTTACCGATACCGCCACCCTTGCCAATTGGTACTACGGTCACAAGGTGACGGTCGCAATCGCCAACACGCAGGAAAAGACCGCCAACGGCAACCCGCTTATGGCACGCATTAGCCAGACAGATTGGACGGACAAGACGATCGACGCCACGCTCGCCGACCCCACGGCGCAAGCGACCGTGTTTTCCCTTGCTGGCGAGGTGACCGAAAAGGTTAGCTACGACGATCTTTCGGGCACGGTGCATGTGGGCGACAAGGTGGGCAGCGTTACGCTCAAGCAGGACGGCACCAAGATCGCCGTCATGGACCTAGTTGCCGACGAGGAAGGTGCAGGGCCGAATCCCATTGAATGGCTGCTCGTGAAGCTCGATCGCTTGGGCCGCCGCATCGACAACCGCCCGCTCACAGCCGAGAGCGAGACCGTAGCCAAGGCGCCCGAGATGTAAGATCGAAGAACAATACACTCGCTGAAAGGAGGTGTCCGAAAGGATGCCTCCTTTTTTTGAGGGTTCGAATCCCCAGCGCCCTTTCTCGATAATAAAAAAGGGCCCCCGATGGGACCCTTCTTTAAAGTTAAACTGGCGGAGAGCTGGGGATTCGAACCCCAGATGCCCTTTTGGGGCATACTCGCTTAGCAGGCGAGCACCTTCGGCCTCTCGGTCAGCTCTCCGTAACAGCCGTTCTATAGTAACCAAACAGCCAAGGATGGGCAAGAGGAAATTTTCTAATTGCCTAGCATCCTTTCCTCCTTGGAGGCTTCGCCTACCCCAGCGAGCGGTTGAGGGAGCCGAGCTCGT
This sequence comes from Collinsella aerofaciens, assembly GCF_039836695.1. Lineage (GTDB taxonomy): Bacteria > Actinomycetota > Coriobacteriia > Coriobacteriales > Coriobacteriaceae > Collinsella > Collinsella aerofaciens_BD. The sequence continues at coordinate 44,336 of NZ_JBDPAC010000004.1, forward strand.
CGTTGCCCATGGTGCGCCACATTTGGAAGATGCAACCGCGTGCCAGGAAAAAGAAGCCGTTGTCGACCAGTTGCACAGCGGCATCTGCCAGCTGATTCGTCACGGCGGACACTGGCGGCAGCTCGAGTCCAGCCTTGCGGATGGTCTCGACCGCCTCCTCGAACGTCGGAGGCTCGCTGACGCCCATCTCATTCATAAGGCCCTGCATTTCTTCCAGCGCACTACTGCCCGATTCCTCACCGCGCGGCACCAGACGGTAACAAGCCAGCGCTAGGTCGAGCTGATCGCAATTCCAATAGGCAAACGCCAAGCGATAGAACAGGTAGCCGATTGCAGAACGATCGCTGGCAATACGTAGGCCGTGGCGCGCCACCTCGATAATCTCGTCAAAGCGCTCCAGACGCGCAAGCACGTTGATGAGCGCAAAGTGCGATTGCATGGACGAGCGTGCCAGATCGTAAAGATGGCGCACCTCGGGCAGTGCTCGTTCAAAGTCCTCTTGCTCGGCGTAAAAGCTGCAGATCTCGTGCTGGGCAAAGTACAGTGCATCGGGCGCACGAAGGATTCGCACAGAGCGGTCTTCTTCCAACACCGGTAGCACCATGCGCACCAGCTGGTTATCGCAAAACTGCGTTTGAACCGGACCTGTCGCCAAAAGCTCGGCGACGGCGCACTTAGCCTCCAACTCCTCGACAAGACGAGAAAAGCCTTCAAAAGCACCTGTACGGTCGACTTTTGCCTGCTCGCGCAATTCAACAACACGGGCCACGTATGGGTCGTCGTCCTCTTCCATGACCTCCAACTCGTCAGCCGTATCGGCAAGCAGCAGATCGCGCAGCGCCGGCGGCAGTGTGCGATGGTCATCACGCGGACGAGCATGAACCTCCGCAGGCTCAATCGTCTCCGGAGCGGTTGACTCATACGCCTCAAGCACACGCTTGCACGGCATATCGTCCATGTCCATGCTCTCAAGATCCTTGGCGACAGGCACGCAATCGGCCAGATAGGCCGCGCGCCCAAAGAAATACGTTGCGACAACGCGCTCGCCCTGCTCACTGTCGGGAGCAGCAATCTGCACATAGCAGCGCGTGATGCAGGTGCCCGCGGCAAAACACGCTGCCGCAAGCGTAAGTGCCACGCGCGCATCGTGCTCCGCGGCCCAGATCGCGCGCATGTCCTCGTCCAGCTCGCGCCAGGCGTCATCCTGAGCGTCGTATTCACGTTGCGGCATGGCATCAACGACAGACCGCCCAAACCGAACGAGCATAATCCCCTCGGCAACGTTTGCCCGATAGGTATAGTCGAGCCGTGTGACCACGTTAAGCGCCTCAACGATTCGCGCAAAACGGGTGCGCACGTCCCACTCGCCGCCCGGCTGGCAAGCCACCGTACCCGACTTGCCCCACGGGTTATCGCTCGAAGCCGTATCGAGCAGTCGGGGAACATCGTTGGTCGTCTTGGCGATATGCCACGCATCAAAGAGCGCGCAGCCCTCAAGGCTCGGCGAGGATGCCGCAGGGACCAATCCGGCCCCGATGCGCTCAAGGATGCCGGAGAGGCGGTTGAGACGGCACTCGATGGCAAGCAGCATGTCAATCTCGTCCTGGTCCAACAGGCTACGATCAAAATTGAGATAGAAAATCTTTGAGCGATCAATGCGAGCCAGGCTCATTTCGGACTTGGCAGCGATGGTGCGCAGGCGGGGCAAGTCAATTTCGCTCATAAGGGCGGCGGCATAGCGCTCGATACCGCTCGGATTCTCGGCATGGTCAACGCGGTAGAGCAGCGTCTCGATAGCATCGGGGAGCGGTGCCGTGTTAAAGCCCAAAAACACCTCGACCGGCTCGGGCAACTTTACGAGCTTGATCTTGTCGACAACGTTTTGCATACCCTCGTCGAGTCCGCCGGCGTCCGCCGTGTTCACAATAGCGCTTTCGGAGTTGGCAAATATCACGTAGCGCAAGAACATCGAGGCCATGAACTCGCCGTAAGGAAGGGCGCGGGTCGAATTCCATGTCTCGTGGTCGGACTGCTCGCGCATGGGGCCTTCGGGAGAGCCGGCAGTTTGCGCACACGCGCGCATTGCACCGTTGGCTTCCCTTACCATAATCTCACCAATACTGGAATCCGACTCGTCAAGGACCAGTTCCATGTCGGGATCGTTGGGCAGCGGAGCCTCGCTGACGGGGCGGTCCACCTTGTACACCTCACCCGAAACGCTTACGTAGCCCAAAAGCGACACATGACTTTTGCCAACGAATTCGACGACATAACAAGATTCAAGCTGATCCTCGCCAAAGAGTTTCCAGACCACGCCATATGAGCGTCCCGCAGGCTGCTCGGGCATCGCCGGAAAGCGCTTCTTGGTATCGAGAAACCTGAGCTTGTATGTCGGACGCTCTGCCACGAAGTATCACCCTGATCGGTCGCTTGAAGAAGGAGTGGTCGCGAAAAAGTCGCGACATCTACTCGGAATCTTACACGAGTCGACAGGAAATCGTCCGCTTCACGCTCGCGCCTCGACCGAGGTTCGAATCCATGCAGCGGCGACATAAAAGAAAAGCCCCCGTTGCCGGGAGCTTTAATCTCAAATGGTGCGGCGTATAGGATTCGAACCTATGACGTTCTGATTCGTAGTCAGACCCTCTATCCAGCTGAGGTAACGCCGCGACTTGTTGATTATTATGCACATCGACTGAATAAAGGTCAAGCATTTTTCGAAAAAAGTTATTGAATTTGATTTTTACTCATTTTGACCACTTGATGCGATCTTCGACGCATCGCGATATAAGAAAAGCCTCCGTTACCGGAGGCTTTAAAATTCAATTGGTGCGGCGTATAGGATTCCGCGCATCCGCTGCGCGGATCCGCACCGGCTTCGCCCGCCTGCCGGCGGACTCGCCCGCTCGCTAAAAACGCTCCGCGTTTTCTTGACGCTCGCGCCTCGAACGAGGTTCGAATCTCCGCAATGCCCCCGTAAAGGAAAAGCCCCCGTTGCCGGAGGCTTAAAACTCAGTTGGTGCGGCGTATAGGATTCGAACCTATGACGTTCTGATTCGTAGTCAGACCCTCTATCCAGCTGAGGTAACGCCGCAACGCACGGATTATTATGCACGTGACCCCTCGATGGGTCAAGCGACAATTTGGAAAATTTTTACGAAGTGATGATTAAGACGCCCGCGCCTCGGCCGAGGTTCGAATCCATGCAGTGCCGACGTAAAAGAAAAGCCCCCGTTGCCGGAGGCTTCAAGTTCAATTGGTGCGGCGTATAGGATTCCGCGCATCCGCTGCGCGGATCCGCACCGGCTTCGCCCGCCTGCCGGCGTGCTCGCCCGCGGGCTAAAAACGCTCCGCGTTTTCTTTACGCCCGCGCCTCGACTGAGGTTCGAATCCATGCGGTGTTGCCATAAAAGAAAAGCCCCCGTTGCCGGAGGCTTTAAGTTCGATTGGTGCGGCGTATAGGATTCGAACCTATGACGTTCTGATTCGTAGTCAGACCCTCTATCCAGCTGAGGTAACGCCGCAGCGCAAGACATATAAAACCACTTTAGCTTATTGGAGTCAAGCACAATCTCAAACTTTTTTGTGGAACGCAGTTTTGTCATGCTGCTCCGCATATACCGCCGTTCCCCGTACGATCGATTGGCTTTTCGATCACGTCAAACTTAGCATCAAGTTCCCTCAGGAGCGATCTCACCCGCTGGGCACAGTCATAATCGGCAAACGAGATGCTCAGCATGCGCGCAACCTGGTTAGATGTCCGGACCCCATAGAAATGCTCCAGGGCCACAAGCCCCTCGTGCGTCACAAAGGTCTCGACCACATGCGGCGACTCCTCGTAGCACCATTGCGTCAACGGTCCCTCGCTCGTCTGTCGAACCACCAGGCCACCCATGCCAGACGGCTCAGACGTTACAAGCAGGTACTCCCCGCCCTCGTCGCTCTCAAACAAAACCACCCGATCATCAAACAGCTCCATCGCGTCCCCTTTCTCTCGCTCTTATTTAGCAAAAGCATAGCAGGTAGATGGCTGTATACAGAACAGTTGTTCGTGTGTTTTCTATTGAGCTGTCCGTACGGCATGGTATGGACCTGCGCACGAAATAGGGCGCCCCCGAAGGAGCGCCCTTGCATATCCCCTATGCAGCCAAGTTACGCGACCGGCTCGATCTTCTCGAGACCGCCCATGTAAGGACGCAGAACCTCGGGGATCGTGATGGTACCGTCGGCGTTCTGGTAGTTCTCCAGAATGGCGGCCATGGTGCGGCCGGCCGGCAGGCCGGAACCGTTGAGCGTGTGCAGGTAGCGCGAACCCTTAAAGTTCTCAGGGTCGCGATACTTGATGTTGGCGCGGCGAGCCTGGAAGTCACCGCAGTTGGAGCAGGAGCTGATCTCCTTGTAGGCGTTGTAGCTCGGCAGCCAGACCTCGACGTCGTAGGTCTGACGGGCAGAGAAGCCCAAGTCGCCGGTGCACAGGCTAATCACGCGATACGGAAGGCCCAGCTGCTGCAGCAGGTACTCGGCCTCGGCGGTCATGCTCTCGAGCTCCTCGTCGGACTCCTCCGGCTTAGCGAACTTGACCATCTCGACCTTGTCGAATTCGTGCTGACGGATGATGCCGCGGGTGTCGCGACCGGCGGAACCGGCCTCCTCGCGGAAGCAGGGGGTGAAGGCGGTGTAGCGGCGCGGCAGGGTGTCGGCGTCGAGGACCTCGCCGGCGTGCAGGTTGGTGAGCACGACCTCGGCGGTGGGGATCAGGAAGTTGTCGCCCGAGACGTGGTAGGCGTCGTCCTCGAACTTGGGCAGCTGACCCGTGCCGAACATGGTCTGACGCTTGACGACGATGGGCGGCCACCACTCCTTAAAACCACGGCTGGTGTGCGTATCGAGGAAAAAGTTGATGAGGGCGCGCTCCAGGCGGGCGCCGGCACCACCGAGAACGGTGAAGCGGCTGCCGGAGAGCTTGTTGCCGCGCTCGAAGTCGAGGATGTCCAGATCGGTGCCCAGATCCCAGTGCGGCTTAAAGTCGAAGTCGAACTCGCGCGGGGTGCCCCAACGACGGCGCTCAATGTTCTCGTCCTCGTCCTTGCCGTACGGCGTGGCATCGCAAGGAATGTTGGGCAGGTGAGCCATGAAGTCGTACTGCTCCTGCTCGAGGGCGGTACGACGCTCGGCCAGACCGTCAATCTTCTCGTTGACGGCGCGCACGGCCTCCTTGGCGGCCTCGGCCTCGTCCTTCTTGCCCTCCTTCATCAGGGCGCCGATCTTCTTGGACTCGGCATTGCGCGTAGCCTGGAGCTCCTCGACCTCGGTGATGACGGCACGACGCTCGTCGTCGAGCTCAAAGAACTTCTCGCGATCCCAAGACGTCTGGCGGTTAGCCATGGCGACATCGATGGCATCGGGGTTCTCGCGAACAAACTTGATATCAAGCATTAGATCCTCCGGCGATATACATTCCATTTAGGTTGCAACCTTGTACATGTATGGGCAAGTATATACTTATGAGCGTTTACGACCCAACTCAACTACGCAAGAAGGCACCCAATGGACGCAGTTTTTTCCTTTTTGTTTGGCACCCGCACCGGTTTTGCCATCCTTTTCGCTGGCGGCATCCTGTTATTTGCGATTCTTGCCTTTGTAATGGAGAAGCGTACCCATAAGATGTACGTCGACCGCGGACCCAAGTCCGAGGATGAGGAAGACAGCTTCTGGGACTAACCTGCCAAAAAGGGACAGGTTTATTTTGGTCTGTTTTATCTGGGCAAACGCAAGCGCCCCGCAACTGGAATTGAGCCAGTTGCGGGGCGCTTTTCGCTAAAAGGACAAAACCGCAGAAAATACCTGCCAAAAATAAACCCGTCCTTTTTTTGGTCGGTTTTACTGGAGAGTTGCGTCGATTGCCTTGACCAGGGCGCTGCGCATGCCGGCGTCCTCGAGCGCAACGACGCCCTTGATGGTGGCACCACCGGGCGAGCATACGGCATCCTTCATCGCCGCAGGATGCTGGCCAGTTGCAAGCTGCAGCTTTGCCGTACCTAGCACCATCTGGCTCACAATGCGATAGGCATCGGCACGCGGGATACCGTGCTTGACCGCCGCATCGCCCAGGGCCTCGATTGCCATGGCGACAAATGCCGGAGCGCAACCACCCACCGTGCCTCCCACAAACAGCAGACTCGTATCGAGCTCGACCACCGCACCGAGTTTGCCAAGCAGATCAAGCACCACGGCGCTCTGCTCATCACTAAGCGTGGAAGCCTTCTCGCAAGCGATGACGCCCTCGCCCACCGAAACCGGTGTGTTGGGCACCGTCGAGATATGCGCGACGCCCGGCAGGACCTGCTCCCACTTGGCACTGTCCCAGGTCCAGGCAACCGACAGAACGACCTTTTTGGCAAGAGCATCCTTGAGCGGGGCGAATACCTTCTCGATCATGTACGGTTTGACCGCAGCGACCACGATATCGGATGCGGCGACAACCTCGGCGGCATCGTGGCAGGCGACCATGCCGCGCGCCTCGCAGCGCTCAACCAGTGCGTCGTAGCGACCCGCGCAGGCGCACATGTCGCTCGCAGCTACACCGGCAGCGATCCAGCCATCGGCCATAGCGCTCGCCATATTGCCAAAACCGACAAATCCAATCTTCATATCTCATAGTCCTTTCAGACACATTCCTCAAAACGAAAGGTATTGTCCCACGCCATTGTTTCGTATTGCCGACCTATTTGTGATACGGCTCGCCACGGCTGATCTTGCAGGCACGGTAAATCTGCTCTAGCAGCACCACACGCGCCAGGTTATGCGGCAAGGTAATGCGTCCAAAGCTGAGCATCTCGTCGGCGCGGGCGCGCACCTCATCACTCACGCCGTCCGAACCGCCGATTACAAAGGCAATGTCGCTGCTGCCTCGCAGCATAAGATCGTCGAGCCGCGCCGAGAGCTCCTCACTCGAACGCTCCTTGCCCTCGATAGCCAGCAGGATCACATGCGCCCGAGACGGCAATGCAGCAAGAATTGCCGCCCCCTCCTTGTCGCGCGCGGCATCCACGCCGCCCGCCTTAGCCGGGTCGATATCGGCCACCTCGCGGATATCCACCTTGGCATAGGCACCTAAGCGCTTGGTGTACTCAGCGCACGCGTCCTTCCAAAAGCGCTCCTTGAGCTTACCGACGCAAACGACGGTGTATTTCACGCGCGCCTACTCCTTCGAACCGTTTTGAACTTTGCCGGCGGTCAGCATCTGCTCGAACATCGAGGCCGACTGCGAGAAATCGCTCGGCAGTACGACCGTCGAAGTTTTACCCGTGCGAGCGAACTCCGTCATCATCTCGGACCACTGCGTAAACATGAACAGCTGGTTGGCCTCGTCGTTGCCGACGCCCGTCTCCTGGATGATCTCGAGTGAATCTTTGATGCCCAGCGCGATGGCCTTGCGCTGGTTGGCGATGCCCTCGCCCGCCTTTTCCATAGCCTCGGCCTCGGCGGTCGCCTCGGTGACGCGCTTGATACGGTCTGCCTCGGCGAGCTCCTGTGCCGCAGCGCGCTTGCGCTGGGCGGCGTTGATGTCGTTCATGGAGTTCTCGACCTCGGTCGGCAGTGCGATTTTGGTGATGAGCGTCGACACGAGGGTGAAGCCGTAGGCGGCCATCTGCTCGGAAACGGTAGCGTTGACATCCTTGGCGATGTCATCCTTCTTGGCAAAGACCTCATCGAGTGTGTAGACGGGGATCGAAGAGCGCAGGGCGTCGGTGATGAAGTCACGCATCTGGTCGACGGGCTCCTGCAGCATGTAGTAGCTCTTGTAGATACCCGAATCTGCCGGGCCGGCGCCCATGTCATAGCTCACGTGGTACTGAGCAGAGACCTCAAGGCCGATGGTCACGTTGTCCTGGGTCTTAACGTCGATGCCAAAACCGTTTTTCATGGTGCGCAGACTCACCGTGGCGGCCTTGCGGTCGATCACGGGCACCTTCATGTGGAAGCCCGCGTTGACGATGCGGTTAAACTTGCCCAGACGCTCGATGATCACGGCATGCTGTTGTTCAACGACATAGCAGGCGTTGGGAAGCAGTAACAACAAAATGATGATGGGAATCAAAAGGCTGGTAAGGGCGGCGATGATACCGGACAACAGCATGGTCTCTCCTCTGATAGGCATACGTTGGCACTAGGATACCCGCACAAGGAGATCGTACATAACAAAAAAGCTCCCATTGCTGGGAGCTCTTTCATTTAATGGTGCGGGCGAAAGGACGTCCGCGTATCCGCTTCGCGGATCCGCACCGGCTTCGGCCGCCTGCCGGCGTCCTCGCCAGCTCGCTAAAAACGCTCCGCGTTTTCTTTACGCTCGCTCCTTCACAGGTTCAAGTCCCTGTGATGGGCCCATAACAAAAAAGCTCCCATTGCTGGGAGCTCTTTCATTTAATGGTGCGGGCGAAAGGACTTGAACCTTCATGGGGTTGCCCCCATACGGACCTGAACCGTACGCGTCTGCCAATTCCGCCACGCCCGCGTGCAGGAATTAGAATAACGGAGCGCCATCGCGAACGCAAGAACTATTTTTGAAAAAGTTTACAGGCATTTTCCCAAGCTGCTCGCGCGATTGCCTCAGCATCCTCGCCGGTACGATCGACACGGTCGTTGACCAGCGTGTTTGCCGTAATGGAGATCATTGCGGGCTCGCATTCAAGACCGCGGATGGGCTCTGGAGCCATATACGGGCAATCCGTCTCGAACAAAATTCGATCGAGTGGGGTTGCCGCAAATGCCTCGCGCACGTCGTCGTTGCGCTTAAAGGTAGCCGCACCACCATAGGCGATATAGCAGCCCAGCTCCACAAAGCGCTCCATCGTGGCGCGGTCCTCGCCAAAACAGTGCAGCACACAACCGGCCTGGGGCACGCCCACCTCACGAAGCACGTTGTACGCATCAACGTGCGAGGTGCGCTCCCCATCCGAGTCCTCGTGACGCAGGTGCAGCTCCACCGGCACATTGCGGCGCACGGCAAGCTCGAGCTGGCGCGCCATGCAATCAATCTGCACGTTATGGGGTGCCGGCGCGATATCGTCGTCATAGTCCATGTGGTAGTCCAGGCCGATTTCGCCAATACCGGCGCATAAGGGGTCATCAAGTGCCGCAACGACCTGTGCATGAACGTCGTCGGTATAGTCCGGCGCGCCATACGGATGCACGCCGGCAAGATACTTGATCTGCGGGATATCCTGCATCGGAAGAATCTCGCGCACCAGCCAGTCGCTATAGTCCGCCACGCTGCGTTTGTCAGCGATGGGGTCGAACATCGTCACCAACAGGTCGACGCCCGCAGCTTTGGCGCGCACGAGCGTCTCGGGCACTTCTTTGCCCCAAAACGAAAGCAGATGCGCATGCGTGTCGGCAAGCGGCGCCAAGGGCACGGGACAAGCAACCGTCTTCTTTTTCTTGGTAAACGTCACGCGTTCGGCATTAAGCGTCATGGATTAGCTCCTGGGCCAGGCGGACAAAGTCGGCAACATCAAGCGTTTCGGCGCGCGTGGTGGATGCGATACCGCAAGCCTCAAAGGCGGCATCGAGCACGTCCTTGGCAAAGCCGTTGGCGCTCATGGAGTTGCGAATGGTCTTGCGACGCTGAGCAAATGCAGCATCAATCACGCGGGCCACAAACTCGCGGTCGAGTCCTTCGGGCACCACGCCGTCAACACGGTCGATACGCACGACGGCCGAGTCCACGTGCGGCGCCGGCATAAAGCAACGCGGCGGCACCTCAAAGCGACCCGTAACCTGCGCATACAGGCCGAGCTTTGTCGTGTAGCCGCCATAGGTCTTGTTGCCCGGCGTTGCGGCAATACGATCTGCAACTTCCTTTTGCACCATGACGACAGCACGCTTAAGCGCGGGCATCATCTGGAAGAACTGAAGGATGATCGTCGCTGCCACGTTATAGGGCAGATTCGCGACAAACACCGTGGGTTCACCACCGGCGGCCTGCTCAATCTGCTCCGGCGTCACTTTGAGCGCGTCGCCCATGATAAAGCGGAAGTTGGCATAGTCGGCGGCGTGGGCGTCGAGCACCGGCTCGAGCTCGGGGTCGGCCTCGATCGACGTGACGCACGCCGCTTCCTGCAGCAGTGCAAGCGTCAAAGTACCGCAACCCGGACCCACCTCGAGTACGCGCTCGTCACCTGCAAGCTCGGCAAGCTCGCAGATACGCTCAATCACATGGTTGTCGATCAGAAAGTTCTGGCCCAGGCGATGCTTGGTCGCAAGGCCAAACTCCTCCAGCAGCTCCCTTGTTGCCGTGGGGTTTGCCAAAGGCGAAGTTGTCATAGTTGCCTCCTTAGCATGATGGCGGCGTCTTGAAACAAAAGGGCATGGACCGTTGCGGCCATGCCCTTACATCTAAACAGCAAATTGCCGATATGGCGCGGCGTCTTAGCCCAGACGCGGGAACAGCGGCTCACCCTTCTCAACGGGCTGACCACCGGCAAGCAGGCCCCAAGCGCAAATGCCCTTGAGGTCGTCGCTCGCGGCCTCGCCCTCACAGGACAGGCGGCGCAGGGCCTCGACAGAAGTCTGGGGCATGAGCGGCATCAGCAGGTGAGCGGCAATGCGGATGGCCTCGAGCAGGTTGTAGATCACAAACGCCAGCTCGTCAGCCTTGGCCTCGTCCTTGGCAAGTGCCCAGGGCTCGGAGTCCTCGATGTAGTGGTTGGCAGCATGGATGAGCTCCATGACCTCATCCTTGGCTCCGCCGTAATCGAGCACGTCCATCTTGGCCATGTAGCGCTCGACCAGGCCATCGGCGATCTTTGCCAGCGGGTTGTCGAACGCATCGAACGACGCGGGCTTGGCGGGCGCGCAACCATCAAAGTACTTTGCGCTCATGTTGAGCGAACGCGAGATGAGGTTGCCCCAGCTGTTGGCCAGGTCGGCGTTGTAGACCTGCTCCATGCGATCGAAGCTGATGGCGCCGTCGGTACCGGGGACGACGTCGGTCATGAAGTAGTAGCGATAGCCCTCGACGCCCAACATGTCGATAACGTCCTGCGGAGCGATGGCGTTGCCGCGGCTCTTGGACATCTTCTCAGCCTTGCCGGTCTCGGCATTGCGCACGGTCAGGAAGCCGTGGGCAAAAACGTGCTCGGGCAGGGCCTCGCCGATGGCCATGAGCATGGCGGGCCAAATGACGCAGTGGAAGCGGATGATGTCCTTGCCCACGATGTGGAACTGCGCGGGCCAGCGATAGGCCAGCTCGGCACGCGCCTCGTCGGTGTCGACACCGTAGCCGACGGCCGTCATATAGTTGAGCAGTGCATCGAACCACACATACGTCACGTGGCCCTCGTCAAACGGGACCTGAATGCCCCAGTCAAAGCTCGTACGGCTCACGGATAGGTCGTTAAGGCCGCCCTCGACAAAGCTGCGAACCTCGTTCATGCGGAACGCAGGCTCGACAAAGTCGGGGTGCTCGTCATAGAGCTTGAGCAGCTTGTCCTGGAAGGCGGAAAGCTTAAAGAAGTAGGACTCCTCCTGCACGCGCTCAAGCGGACGGTGGCAGTCGGGGCACAGGTGCTGGCCGACGCTGTCGTACTCCTCGTCGCCCTTCTGGACCTGCGTATCGGTGAAGTAGGTCTCATCAGGCACGCAATACCAGCCGTCGTAGCTGCCCTTATACAGGTAACCGGACTCCTTCATGCGCTCCCACAGGTACTGCACGGCATGATGCTGGCGCGGCTCGGTGGTGCGGATGAAGTCGTCGTTGGAGATCTCGAGCTTGTTCCAAAGCTCCTTGAAGTGCGGAGCCTGGCTGTCGGTCCACTCCTGAGGCGTCATGTTGTGCTTGGCTGCGGCCTCGGCGACCTTCTCGCCGTGCTCGTCCATGCCGGTCAGGAACTTGACGTTATAGCCGGCGGAGCGGCGATAGCGAGCCTGAACGTCGGCGATGATGGTGGAATAAGCCGTGCCCAGGTGCGGATCGGCGTTGACGTAGTAGATGGGCGTCGTGATAAAGAACGAAGGCTTGCTTTGATCCATGGGGTTTGTCCTCCAGAAAAACGTTGCATACAGAGGATGATTCTAGCGCAAGGGCTGGATATCCTCCATCTATTGCATATCGAGCACCATGGCATAGACATCGCGCTTGCGGCGCGAATACTTCTGAGACAGGCGCTTGGCCACCGCAGACGCGGGCTCCCCCTCCTCGAGCGCGGCGCGGATATCCTCGCGCAGGGCCTCGTCGGAATCCGCTGCCGCGGCGCCAACCGGCACGATACCGGCCTCCTCATCCTCGCTCGGCGGCGCGATGACCAGCGCAATCTCGCCCTTTACCTCGCCGCGAGCACGCAGCTCCTCAGCAAGCTGGGCAGCGGGCCCGCGCAAGACTTCCTCGTGCAGCTTGGTGAGCTCGCGGCAGACGGCAACCTCACGCTGGGGAAAAACCTCTGCCACGGCCTCGAGCGTCGCCACGATGCGATGTGGAGACTCGTAGAAGATGAGTGCGCCGGGAACCACGGCAAGGCGCTGCAAACGACGCACGCGGTCGCCGTGCTTTCGGCCCAAAAAGCCCTCAAAGAAAAAATGCTCACAGGGAATGCCGGACGAAACGAGCGCCGTGACGCAAGCGGAGGGCCCGGGAATAACTTCGACGGGCACATCGGCCTCACGCGCCGCCTCAACTAGCGCCTGGCCGGGATCGGACACGCTCGGCATGCCGGCGTCCGAGGCAAAGGCGAGGGTCTCCCCCGCCAGCAGACGGTCGACTAGGCCGGCGGCGCGGCTGGCGATCACATTCTCGTCGCAACGGACAAGCGGCTTGGAAATGCCCAGGTGCATCAGCAGCTTTGACGTCACACGCGTGTCTTCGCAGCAGATGGCATCGGCGGCGGCAAACGCCTCGCCAACGCGCGGGGACAGGTCGCCCAGGTTGCCGATGGGCGTGCCGACCACATAGAGTTTGCCCGTATGGGCGCTGTTTTGCGTCATATCAACCTATTCAATCATGCCGCGCTCGAGCGTACCGAGCGCCGCGCGGGCGTCCCATGCTGCAATGCGCTTCTCGGTCTTCCACGTTTGGAAGAACCAACCGGCAGCCGGCGCAAACGAAGCCAGCTGATTGGCGATAAACACGCGCTCGTAGGCATTGCGGCCCTCGGGCGTAACCGACGAGTTGGCAAAGATCGCCGCGCCCGACCATTCGCCCACCAGCACGGGGAACCCAGTCGAAATCGCTTCTTTGAGCTCGCGCTTGTTGCGCGAAATCGCCGTCGTCAGCCCGCGGGGGCTCGTGATATCGAGCGCATGCTCGTCACGGTAATGGTACAGGTGAAGGTCCATGTAGACGTTCTTGTACTTGGCGCCGCGCATAAAATGCTTCCACTCGTTGGGATGCCCCGACGACGAGAAGACGACGATCTTATCCTCGGGCATATACGAACGGACGAGCTCGTAGGCGTCGCGATAGAAGTTGCGCAGGTAGTGCGCCGGAATGCCATCCGTCATGGTGAAGAGGCTCTTGCGGACGCTCATCTGCGGCGTGTCCAGCAGCTCAATGCCCAGCAGGCTCTCGGCCTCGCCGTAGCGATCGGCCAGGCGCTCGAGCACGTCGAGCGCGACATGACGGCCGTTGGTGGACGAATGCCACTCGGCGACAGCCTCCGGCGTGGCGGGCGAATCGTTGGAATCGCCCTGGCCACCGGGCACAGTTGCCAGATCAAGCAGCACGCGAATGTTGTACTTGGCAGCCCACTCAATCGCGCGGTCGATGTAATCGACAACCGAGATGTAGGAGGCATCGGACTCCTGTGAGCCAAAGGCATACCAAGGCACCGGCAGGCGCACGGCGTTGAGGCCGATCTGCGCCATGCGACGGAAATCGTCCTCGCTCACAAACGTCTCGTAATGACGGCGCATGCGCTCGTTATAGGCGGCGGTGCCCATGGCCTCCTGCAGCTCGGCCGCGTTGGATGCACCGGTCGCCGCGTATAGCGACGGGGTCACCCAAGGCTCGGGAATAAACCAGCCAGAGAGATTAACGCCGAGTATCCTCTCCATCACTGCCCCCTTCGGATCGTGCAGGCCGAACCTGCATCGTATTGCATAGGAAAAGTATCGTTTTGAGTATACCCGCGCGTGCGGACAGACGACCGAACGGTCTGTAAAGTGGCGCAAAAGCGGGAGGAATGTCTGAGCGGGCGGGCCCGAGATGTGCACGCACGTCGGAAGTAAGCGCCGGAAAGCGCATCCCGTTTTTCGCAAAAGACTGGGATGCATTTTCCGTTCGAGGCCTCAATCGGAAAATGCATCCCGTTCTGAGCGCGAGATCTGGGACGCAGTTTCCGCCAAAGGCCGCAAAAGGAAAGCACGTCCCATTCTGACGCCGGATTCCGGGTCGCGCTTTCCCAAGCGACATCAAAGCGGAAAACGCATCCCACTCTGAAGCCAAATTCCGGGACGCAATTTCCGCAGAGCCCTCGATAAAAGAAAAGGACCCCTTTGCAGAGGTCCTAGTCAATTCAAGGTGGCGGGGAAGGGAATCGCGTCCGCGCGCTGCGCGGACGGACCGCTGCGGCGCTTACGCGCCTTGCGAGCTGCGCTGGCAAACGCTTACGCGTTTACTCAGCTCCGCGCCCTCACGGGGTTCGATTCCATGTGGGGGCTGCATAAAAGAAAAGGACCCCTTTACAGAGGTCCTAGTCAATTCAAGGTGGCGGGGAAGGGAATCGAACCCCTGACACGAGGATTTTCAGTCCTCTGCTCTACCAACTGAGCTACCCAGCCATTTGAGGTGTGCCTTGTTTCAAGGCTTGATTAGTATAACCAAGGACGCGTTCCGGTCAACCGAGAATTTTAAAAAAGTTTTTGAGCACAGCCTCGGTTCTATAAATCGGCACGTCAGAGGCATCAGCCGGCAGCAAGAAGTTTTTCACTCAGAGCCGCACGGGCAAACTCACTTGGCGTCATCCCCTCGGCAGCCGCCCGTCGACGAATGGCCTCCTTCATTCCCAGAGGAATCTTGACCGACAGCGTTGCCGTCCCCTCACCTGAGAGCGGGGGCCGTCCACGCACGATCCCACCAACGGTGTGTTCGCCATCCGGAAACTCTCCGCGCTCGTACGACTCGCACCACGCGTCAATCATTTCATCCGTTACAACCTGACCATTAGCGGCCGTATACGTCTTGCCCATCATCGACCCCTTTGCCGAGCTCGTTCAATCTCCTGCCAAAATTTCTTCTGGACTGGAGACAAGGCATGAATGATAAGCCACCCACGGACAAGCTCGACCGCGACAAGCTCCACGCTTCGTCCGTCTGGGAGCCATCCAATCGCAAGCCATCTCGGCGGCTCGTCCTTCGACTCGCGACGAATGCACTCAGTAACCGCAAACCAAGCGCTAAGCACCTGCTTTTCCGTCAGGTGCTTTTTAGCGTTGGGATGGATCTCAACATCCATGCATCTTCTCCTCCATCTTACCCAATTTCGTATGACGAAAGTCCACTGTCGCCAATTCTTAAGCCGGCACGCGTTGGAGAGCAGGGGTCGAAACAATGATTGAAGGACGCTCTAGTACGGCCCAGGCGCCGGGACAGGAACACATGTGCCAAGGACGGACGTTTTCGTAGCGCGCGAGGATATTGCCATCGCGATCGATGAAGGCGATGTCGATGGGATAGGCCATAAAACACGTATGGACCGAAGAGCAGCGTGGAAACGCCATGACGAGCGGCAGGCCGTTGGCGGCAACCGGATGCCGTCCCAGCATGCCGCGCAAACGCACGACAAACGACTCCGCCACCACAAACTCGGCCGGCGTCCAACCCAGCCTATTGAGTGCCCGCGCGTAGGCGATGTAGGACGAGACCGCGGTCACATGACCACCCCCGGACGCCATGGATCGACCGTCACCGCACGCTCGTGCGACAACGTTGTCGGCGCCCCCAGCGGAACGCCAGCGATGCTGAGAGAAGTCGGCCACGGCTCATAGTGCATGGTGCAGGTGTAGGTCCTAAACGTACCGGATAGGGAGAGCAGGCCACCATCCGATGCCTCCGCGCCTTGCTCGCTCGACACTTCGATCTGCAAGTCATAGCCTTCCATGGCATTCAGAATTTGAGTCTGAACCGTCGCCGAGGCATCGGCAGAGCTCTCGTCACCCTCCCCGCCCGGCGCCACAGCGTGCGCCAGCACGATGTCGGGCACCACGCGGTCGAAGCGCGCGACAGCGCTGGCAAAGATCATGACGTTGTACACGATGAGCGCCAGCACCAGTAAAACGGGCGTAACCACTGCCATCTCCACCGTCGCTTGGGCGCGCTCCTCACGCAGCCGTATGCGGATACTCATTACGACCCACCGCCCAGAGCGCCAACCAGCGTGGCGACATCGACGGTGAGTGGGATGGAGCCGCCGCCGGGCAGAGGAATCTCCGCAAGCGTGAGCACCGTACCGCTAATGGTGCGTTCGACTTGATATTCCAATGCCTCGCAAAGCGCCTTGGGATCGGTCACGCCCAACGGAATACCTCGCAGCTTGTCTTGCGCTTGAGAGAAACCAGCAATGTCAGACCCCGGACTCTTAATGACGTTGGCGGAATCGGTCAGCACTGGCTTTCGCAGGCGCAAGTCGCACGGTTCCAAACCCAGCGCCGCCACGGACGCCGAAACGGTATCGCCGAGCCACGATGCGATGGAGTCCAACGCGCCGCTGCCCCCTCCTAGGCCTTTAATCATCTCGTCCATAAGTTCGTCGGCTGAGCCTTGGATATCACCGTATCCCACGAGTAGCCGTCCCCAAACATCCATGACGCCGTCGAGCACGCCGGCAACGCCGCCCGAGCGTTCCTTCAATGTCGAGAAAAATCGCGAAAGCACGTTGTTTTGCGCCGTCGCCTCATCGGGCGCCAGCACCGCGGCAGAGATAGCACCGCGATCGCCAAGCCTGACTGCCGCGTTAAACGAGGAGTTAAGTTGATCGGGGCTGGTAATGTCACCCGAAACTGCAAAGGCGACCACGCCGTTGCGACCAGGTGGGGCGATACGCGGGCGCTCGCCGGAAAGCGCTTTAATGGCCTGGTCAAACGCATTGCCCGCACGGTCGGCCTCATCCTCGGTCTGACGCTCAAGTTCGAGTTCTTTGTTGCGGCATTCGACGTAGTCTTCCAGAGCCTCTTTGAACTTATCGAAGTGGTACTCGAAGCCCCTTTCGACAGAAGTCGTTGCAATCGCAACGTACCCTAAAGACGACACACCGAAATGGCATTCGCTACACGTTTCGTGACCGTCAAAATCTGCGACGGATGCCAGCCCACCCGGCTTTCCTTTTTTGTAATTTGGACAGTCAGTCCCATAATGCAAATAGGTAACTTTATCTACTTCACTCGTGGGCCAACGTGCATCGGTATAGAGTTCAGTCGTCCTCGCCTCATCTGGATTTCGCGGAAGGAAAGGGATGCGGGCGGAAACTTTGCCGTCCTTTTCAGTTATATATGCCCGCTCGACTTCTTCACTCGCATAAGCGAAGAACACCTTTCGTGCAGCAGAATCTGCCTGTTTTTCCGGACCCTCGCCAAGCGGTTTCTCATTTGCCAGGCGCTGGCGATAGTAGGCCTTCGCGCGATCGAGCGCCACTTGCGGCTCCCACGTAACGCTCGAAGCGTAATGTGGATTTTGAGCACCAGAGAGATCCGCTAGGCTTTTCGCACGCTCCCACATGCAAGAACAGCTGCTGACCGAGCCCTTGTCCGACCCGCCACAATCCGCTAGCCAGGCGCGCTCTTTGGCCTTCGCCGTCTCCTCCGATGCTTTTTGTAGCTCCTCGGCCGCGCGCTCCAGATCTTCCGACGCATCTTTAATGGCATCGGTCGAGATTTCTGATCCTTCGAGCGCAACAAAATCCGACTCGGATGTCCTGGGCACGGCAAGCGCCGTACCGGTATAGGTCACGCCGTCGGTATCCTGCGCCGACACCGCCTGCGTGGCACGCGCGGCAATCAGATACGGCAGAGCCGTCTCGGTTTTCTGCAAGCCTTCCGATGCGCTTTTGGCAAACTTGTTGCGCGTTTTAATGATCTCAATCCCGGTGTCGACCATATTGCCGGCAACTGGTTCGGCACCTGGGATGAGAATGGCAACCAGGCCCGTCCCGATTGTGGCAAACCCCGCTAGCCCCAGACTCAAGATGCTCGCATCAACCACCGTGGCAGCCGTGTGATAGGACGACACCACGTTGGCACCCGCCAACGCGCCGCTATCGGCCGCCACCTGGGTATCCCCGGCACGCGACATGCTCCATATCGCCGCGGTCGACGAAAACAACAACGTGAGCACCACTAGGATGACCACGGCAGAAGAAAGCGTGGTGTAGGCACCGTCTTCGATAAACAGGTCGATACCGGCGCGGCCCATAAAGCCGCCTCGTTTGCGATGGCAGCTCGGACGGCGCGTCAAAACGCATCTAGACCAGAAACGCTTAATCCCATGCAGCAATCCACGAATCATAATCTCCCTCCAGCCATTCGGGACGCGATTGATACGAGACATCGACCTTGAGCTCAACGTAGCCGCCCTCGGCGGTACCACCCATAGCCTGCGCAAACGCACCGATCACAGGCAACGGCTTGACCTCGCCGGAAACGGACACGGACGAGACGCCACCCGCACCGGCCCGGCCAAGCTCGATATCCCACGACAACGGCCCGCCGGCATGAAAGATCGAAACGTTGGGCACTGCGGCAAGCCGGCGGCGGGTGAACTCCTTAAGATCGTCGTCCTCCGCCGTCGTCGTGGTCATGAGCCGCGCGGTCTCGGCGGCGGCAGACTCCATGACCGCGCGCGTATAAAGCAGGCACACCGGTTGCAGTGCGAGAAGGATGAGCGTCAGAAACGTCGGCAGCAAAAAAGCGGCCTCGACCGTAGACTGCGCCCGGTCCTCGCGCGCGATATCAATACAACGCGATGTCCTTAGCGCCCGCAGCGGCGTCGATAACCGACGTCGAGGCAACGCCATGGGATGCCGCCCGCTCAACCAGCGCCGCCAAGCGTCCATCGGTGCCAGCACGCCAAAGCCCCACAATCGCCAGCACGATCGATAACAGCGCCACCGTGACGATGGCGTATTCGACCGTCGCCTGGGCAGATTCCTCACGCAGAACGCCATGCATTTCACAATCCCTCCTTTGCGCTTATTGTTTGCGGGACCAGACGCACGGCGCGCAGACGACACGAAGCATCGCCAGCATCCGCGGCAACCGTCACCATATCGACCCAGCCGCGCCCATCGCGCACGATGGCGCCCCATACGTTGCCCTTAATATCGAGATAGCCGCTCAGGGCGAGCTGGGCCGTTGGCACCTCGCGGTAGGCGCGTAACATATCCGCCGCTGCCTCGGTCATCGGTCGGTCCTCGGACCATGCAAGCCGGACCGCAATCGCGTTGTCCTCAGGCGAATCCGTCGCAGTGCCAGACCGCTTGTCGAGCGTCCGCAGAAAGGTTTGCGCCGTGACAGCGACATCCGAATCGTCCGCATCTCGCATCTCATCTTTTTGAGACGCCACCGCCGAATCTGAGTCCGAATCGAAGGCGGCCCCAGGACGCTGCTGCCGCGCGGCGTTAAGCCCCCAAAGCACCGCCGCTATCGCCACGGTCAGGCAAGCAAACACCAGCAGCACCCCGATGGGGCGCTCGCCCTCTACAGGCTGTTGATGCCCTCGCTGATAGCGTTCCATAGATCTTGGACCTTGCCTTTAAATGCAACGATGGCAATAATCGCGATCACCACAAGCACGCCCACCAAAATGGCGTACTCGGTGGTACCCTGCGCGCTCTCCTCCCGCAACAGCTCCTTGGCATGCTGGCGAGCGCGGATCGCCCGGCAAAAAGCCCAGTTCCAAGCCTTGTCAGCAACTTCGACCATCGTGTTCATGTATTCCTCCCTACATCATCCCGCCTGCTCCCAGCAGCGGGCCCAATATGGACAGAAGCAACGCCGGCAAGATGAGCGTGCCGGTGGGAATCAGCAGCTTGACGGGCGCACGCTCAATCTCGCGCTCGACCGCGGCGCGATGAGCCGCACGGATCTCGCGACTTTGAGCGGCCAGCGTCTCGACAAGTGGAGCACCCAGGGCGAGCGCCTGTCCCACCGTAATGGCAAAGGTCTCGAGCGCTCGCACGTCCAGGTCGTGCGCGGCGGCCAACAACTCGTCCTCACGCGTGCCCACGCCCACCTGCCACGCCATGCAGGCCCGCTCAAGTCGAAGAGCCAGCACTGACCGGCGGTTGGCGCAGAAAATCTCAAGCGCCGCATCAAACGAAAGACCGGCCGAAAGACCCAAGCGCACAACATCGATCATCTCGGACACTTCGCCGAGCGATACTCGCGCCGGGCCGCCCGCTCCAACCGCGCCCTTCATTCGCGCGGCCAGAGCATCGACCACCGAGCGACCCGCGGCAGCGACCAGCACCGCCTCGCGCTTGCAGGCCTCTGCGATCTTGCGTGCATCCGCCCGATCCAAACCCGTCGCGACAAATACACTCAGAGCGCACAGGCAAGCCGCAACTGCAACCGGGGCGCTCATAGCTCCACCCGCATAATGCGCCGGATAACCACCAGGGCAACGGCGTTGAGGGCAAGACTCAGCACCACAGTGCCCGCGCCGGCAGGCGTCGCAAGACCGCGACGAAAATCTGCCGAAAGCAGCGCCAACACCGCGCACATGCCCGTCGGCATCGCCGCGACCATATGCGCAGACATGCGAGCCTGCGACGTCTTAACATCCAGGCGGCGCTTGAGCTCAATGCGCTCCCCCACCATGCTCGACGCCTCGGACAGTAAGTCGGCAAGCGGAGCACCGGTGCGCTGAGACACCTTAAGCGCCAAGGTCACAAGCGAAAGGCCAGGGGCGTCGATGCGCACGAGCAAGTCATCGAGCGCGTCGGTCGCCGAGATGCCGCAATCGATTGCCGCCGCCACCCGCAAAAACTCGGTATGCACCGGTTCTTGCGCATGAGCGCCCACAAAGCGCATGCCCTGGGCCAGCGAATGTCCCGAGGCAAGCGACATGGAAAGTGCGGTAAACGCCTCGGGCATGGCCTCTTCTGCATCGTGTTGCTCGCGCCGGCTCTCAAAGCCATCCCGAGCGGCGCCAACGGCAAACGGAGCAACAAGTCCCAAGGCAAATCCGAGGGGCGATAACGACACCATCGTTAGCAATACGCAGCAGACACCGCTCGATAGCAGCAGAAACGCCAAACGCCCCGAAGCATCCTCGATCGCGAGGCCAAGGCGACGCGCCGGAGCCAGCGATGCCCACGAACGGGCGATCTTTTTCAGCAGATCGTTTTCCACCAGCTCACGCGGCAGCTTCTCTGCCACCGTCTCGAGCGCCTGACGCGCCAGCTCCGCCGGCGGTACCTGCGGCACACGAGGTTCCGCCCCGCACGCCGTCGCAACAGAAAACCCTGCCAAACCCCCTACGACGAGGGGCACAGCGACCTCCATTCGTCCACCTCCTCTTGTGTGAGCGTCCCCGACCGCAGGCCTTCTGCGATAAACGGTGGCTCGCGGTCAAGTGTCCAGGTGCGCTCGGCGGCATCGAAAGTCACATAGCGCTCGAGCTCTACGCCGCCCGACGCGGCGCGACGCACCCCCGAATACGAGGAGACGAAACGCCTGCCATCGGCGTGGCGCTCGGACATCACGATGCCGTCGAGCGCCATGGCAATCTGCTCCTCGATGAGCTCGCTCGGCAGATCGATGCCATAACGTGCAAGCAACGTCAGACGCACCACGGTCTCCTGCTCGGAACCCGCATGAAGCGTGGTGAGCGACCCGTCGTGGCCCGTGTTCATGGCCTGCAACATGTCGCAGCACTCGGCACCGCGCACCTCGCCCACCACGATGCGGTCGGGGCGCATGCGCAGGGCATTGGTCACCAGGTCGCGGATCGTCACCGCGCCCTCGCCCTCAATTGAAGCCTCGCGCGCCTCTAGGCGCACCACGTGCGGATGATGCGCAAACTTGAGCTCGGCAGAGTCCTCGATCGTCACGATGCGCTCGCCGGTGGAGATCTCGCATGACAACGCGTTGAGCAGAGTGGTCTTACCAGATCCCGTGCCTCCCGCAACCGCCAGGTCCTGTCGCAGCGACACAGCGCACGACAGCAGCTGCGCATACCAAAGCGGCAGCGACCCCAGCCCCACAAGCTCGTCCAGCGAGCAGATACGGTCCGAGAACTTTCGGATGGTGAGAATCGGTCCGTCAATCGCCACAGGCGGAATCACCGCGTTGACGCGATAGCCCGTTTTGAGGCGGGCGTTGACGATGGGGCTGCGCTCGTCGATACGGCGGCCAAGTGGCGAGATGATGCGGTCGATAAGCACCCGGATCTGCTCATCATCCTCAAACGCATGCTCGATGGGGTACAAGACGCCGCCGCGTTCAAAGAAAGCCGAGCGGCAGCCGTTGATCATGATTTCGGTAACGGTGTCGTCCTCGATGAGCGGCTGCAACGGCCCCAAGCCCACCACGTCATCCAAAATCTCGTCGATGATAGTCTCGCGCTCGGGCGTCGCGAGATCGGTCGGCTCCTCAACATTGAGCGCCGCCTCCACCGCAGGACGCAATTCCGAGCGGGCAAGTGCCGGGTCGATATAGGCGCTGATACGCGCCACTTCGTCGTAACCCATGCGGTCCATCACGGCGCGCTTGGTGCGTCGTTTCACCGCGCGGCGACGCCCCGCATCTACAGGCGCTGCCGCCGCTGCAGCGCCGGCAGCCTTAATCCTCGTTTGCAGGCTCATCGCTGATCACCCTCGCGCGACCAGGGAAGGCGGATACGCGGGCGTTCGGTACGCGTTGCACGGTCGGCGACTATATCGCTCCAAGGGCCGACGGCGCACCCCAGTTCCACGAGCATCTCGCGCGTGGCCTCGCGCACGCTGGTCGCAAAAGCGCTCGTCTGGCCCACTGCCTCGTCGGCGCGCCCAAACGCCATGAGCGCGGCGAGATCCTGCCCGCCATCGGCGATACGAATCTTGGAGCTCAACGCACAGGCAATCTCAAAGCGCATGGCGACGTCCTCGTCTGCCCCGCGCGCACCGAACCGGTTGAACACGGCGCTCATGCGCGTGCGCGGCACACCTACTCGACTTGCCAGTTCAATGACGCGCGACGCCGATGTCGCGGACGACACCGCCGCATCGCCAACGACCAGGCAACGGTCGCTCGCCGCCACCGCAGCCGCCACGGCATCGCCCCAAAAGACCGAGGTATCGATAAAGACCACGTCGGATTCGCGACGCAGGACATCAAACAGCAGCTCCACCGGACGTGCCATGAGCTCGGCTTGCTCGGGCGCCGCAACGGGACCCCAGAGCGTAACGCCCGGCGCCACGCGCATCGATGCGGCTACGATATCCGGCTCGGTGAGCGCGCCCGCCGCCGACGGCTCGATAAGTGCCGCCATATCGCGCGGAGCATCGACGCCTAACAAGTCGTAAAGGTTTCCAAACATCAGGTCCAGGTCGAGCACGGCGGCACGCAAGCCCAACAGCGACGATGTGTGTGCCATGGTGGCAACGATCGTCGACTTGCCGCAACCGCCCGAACCCGAAATGGCGCAGATGACCGGAGCTCGATGCTGCGGAGCGGCAGCGTCTGCCGGCGGCATCGGAGGCGGCGGGGCGGGCGTCGGCGACAGCGTCCCCGTCTCCCCCGCCGCAACCACACGCTGCGTCCAAGCCGGCATGGCGGCTTGTTCGGTCTGCAAGGCAGGCTCGTTCTGTGCAATCTGCTCATGCTGCATCAGCGACAACTCGCCGCACCCGGCAAAGCCCTCAACTTCGTCGAGTTCATCCGCCAGATTCACGCCGTGCACGTATCCCATATCTACAGCCGGGGAGTCGCCAGCATGCTGTGCCGGCCCTCCAGCGTCATCGTATACAAGGGGGTTCCGGGGGCGCCGACCATGCTCGGCTTCCGCTTTTCCATAATCATCAACACGCGGGCCTCTTGTAGCGCGAGGCGCCCCGGGTTCCCTATCAACAAAAGCATCGGGCTCAATCGTCATGCGCCGATCGGAATCAACCGCTCCCTCGCCCGCGCGCCCGTTGCCGCATATACTGTGCGCAGCGATGACCTCGGTCGCCCCCGCGCGAAACAGTCCCTCGATATCCGACGGATCGAGCACTTCTATCAACACGACCACGCGACTCACGCGGCCTTCGGCCGTCAGGCGCGCAACAGTCTTGCGCACATCTTCGATATCAAACAGAGACGCCGCGATGATGGCAGCCCCGCGGCGCGACGGAAACGCCCGCGCCATGGAAACCAGCCCGTCCAGGTCACCCACGCGAAGCACCTGTGCACCCGCATCACGGCCCTCGACTTCCTGCTGCAACAGCCCGTAATCGCCGCACGCGCAGCACGCAAGCCAGATCGCCTTCATCACTCGTCGCCTCCGCTCTTTTTGCCGCGCGCCGTGGCGGGAATCGTCAAGCTGACCGTTCCCTTGCCCGATGCCCCCAGCAGTTCCTTGACGTCTTCGGGGTCAGCCGCCAGCGTCACCCATTCGATCTTGCCCTCGCGCGTGGCACCGGAATTCTCACTGGTATCGATCACGTGCGCGCCGCACAGTCGATCGATTACGCCATCTTTTTGCACGTACACGTCCACATAGCTGCCCACGCCCGTGGCACCGCCGACCGAGTGCTCGGCATCGACCGCCACCGAAACGGCGACCTTGCCCTTAGGCACCTCGAGCTTGTGGCTCTCGGCCTTGGTGTAGACATTGCAGATCACGGCGTTTTTGGGAATACGCGAAGTCGTCACGTCGCCGCGCACCTGGCGCAGCTCGGTCGCCGCGTCACGCGGCAGCAGACTCGTCAGCCATTCCTGGGTTATGACATTGGTCTCATCGAGGGTCTCGCCCACATCGATATCGCGCGCCGCGACGCATACCTCGACGCGATCGCCACCGTACTTGGCCAAGGTCTCAGCCTGGACCTGTTCGGCTTGCGAGCGGATCGACGAGCCGTAAACCATGCAGAGCAGAGCAGCGAGCACGCCCGCGACCAGACTGATGGCGATGCGCTTGCTCTTGTTCACGGCCGCTCCTCTCATGGCAGTGCCGGGCGAATGCCCGTACCACCATTGTCTGGGCGGTCAGAGCGCAAAGCGGCGCAATCGCGATCTTGGTTTTCGATGTCAAACCAATCGCTGACCAAAAGCTGACCAGCCCGTCAAGCTCGTGGCAAGGTTTTGGCCAGCACGTCAGCAAACTGCATGTTTCGAGGCTTTTCCGCAGCAAAAAAGCCGTCTCCCGAACAGTTGGGAGACGGCTGTCATAGGAAAAATCAATTACAGATGGACATCGGGATCGAGCATTTGAGCACTCACGCGCATGGATGACGCCAGGTTTTGGAACGTTTCCAAACGCAGACTGTCGATCTGCCCGGCGTCCTCGGCCTCGCGAACGGCACAACCCGGCTCATGGGTATGCGTGCAATCGCCAAACCGGCACGCGCGCGATGCCTCGACAATCTCGGGGAAGGCGCGCGCCAGACCCCGCTCGTGACCCACGAGCGGTAGGCTGCGCAGGCCCGGGGCATCGGCGATCACGCCGGCGTCGCCCGGCAGCGCCACCATCACGCGCGCGACAGTTGTGTGACGGCCCTGGTCGTCGCGTTCGCGCACACCGCCGGTCGCCAACGTATCGTGGCCCAGCAGTGCATTGAGCAGCGTCGACTTGCCGGCACCCGACTCGCCCAGAATCATGGCGCAGCTCCCGGCAGGCACGCAGATACGGACCTCGTCCAGGCCGCGGCCCTCGGCAGAGGACGTCACGATCACGCGCACGTCCGGACCCACCAGGCGGCGCACGCGGTCCAGATCGCGCTCGAGCTCCTCGGCATCGCAGCGATCAGCTTTGGTGAGCACCACCACCGGCTCGGCATCGCAGTCGAGCGCCAACACCAGCGAGCGCGCCACGCGGTCGAGCAGCACCTCACCGGCACCGAGCGCCTGCACGATTAGCACGCTATCCACGTTGGAGCAGAGCACCTGACGCTCTCCGCGGGCACGGCCGCGCCAACGCTCAAAGCTCGTACGGCGCGGCAGAACGCACTCAATCACGCCCATATCGTGCCCGGGAGCGCGGCGCACCGCCACACGGTCGCCCACGGCGGGCAGCAGCACCTCGTCCTCGCCGCGCGACTTGGCAAACCCCACGGCATGCTCGGCACGAAAGGTATCGTCGGCCGTCACCACCAGCGGAAACCCGCGATCTAAGCGCACCACGGCGCCAAGCTGCATCTGCTCGGGCTCCTCAGCATGTGCGCAAAAGTCGTCAAATGCCGCCCGCTGAGCCCCATCGACCGGCAGGTCATCAAACGCCGGGACATCCTGCAGCGCGTCAAGTCCCGGCACGCTTGCCAGCAACTCCTCGGCAGACGCGGGAGCCTCGGTCGCAAGCTTCCGACGACGATCGCGCTTAGCCCGCGCCCCCGTCGTCTTTTTCTTCGCCTTAGCCTTAGCCTTGCCCACAAGCGCCTCCCAGCACCATAAATCACAACTGAGCAGGTATTTTAAATCAAAAAGAGCTGGCCGGGCAAAGCCCGACCAGCTCACAAACTTTCCCTCAGCCCTTTATCATCCGCGCGGGAGAAAAGCCAGCAAGGATACCGCAGGGCCCGCCCCGGAAGCCCTTTCTCCCGAACGATCCCGCAGCGCGAAGCGCGAGGACCAGTGAGGGAGAAAGGGCGTGGGGCGGGCCCGGACAGGTACGTTACTCTTTCTCCACAGCGCGCATGATCGCCTTGTAGATCTCCATCAGCGGGATGATCAGGAAGGCCAGGCCCAGCGCGGCAAGAACGCCCTTGAGCTCAAGCGTCACGGGGCCAAAGAACATCTCGGCAAGCGTCGGCTGCACGGTCACGATCACCGTCAGCACCAGTGCCAGCGCGGCGGAAGCCCACAGCCACTTGTTCTGCTTCTTCATGGTGAACAGCGACGCACGACGGCTGCGCATATTGAAGCAGTGGAAAATCTCGACCATGTTGAGCGTGATGAACGCCATCATCACGCCTTCCTCGTCGGCATTGCCGGCGATCATATCGGCGATGTGGATGTAGCCCATGTCAAAGTACACGCCCACAAAGAAGCTCGCCAGCACCAGCACGGTGATGATTAGGCCCTGGACCACGCAGTCCAGACCCATATGTCCGGCAAAGACACCGTCCTTGGCGTTGCGCGGCTTGCGCTTCATGATGTCGCCCTCGGCGTCCTCCATGCCCAGCGCGAGCGCGGGGAAGCAATCGGTGACCAGGTTCACCCACAGCAGCTGCACCGGCTGGAAGATGGTAAAGCCGATGAGCGTGGCGATGAATACCGAGAAGACCTCGGCGAGGTTGGCCGAAAGCAGGAACTGAATGACCTTGCGGATGTTGTCGTAGATGCGACGGCCCTCTTCGCAGGCACCGATGATGGTGGCGAAATTGTCGTCGGCAAGCACCATGTCGGCGACGTTCTTGGTGACATCGGTACCGGTGATGCCCATGCCAACGCCGATGTCGGCGCGCTTGATGGACGGGGCGTCGTTGACGCCGTCGCCCGTCATGGCCACGATCTGGTCGCGCGACTTCCAAGCCTCGACGATGCGTGTCTTATGCTCGGGCTGGACGCGGGCATACACGCCGTAGTCCTCGATGTGCGCGTCGAGTTCCTCGTCGCTCATGCGATCGAGGTCGGCACCGGTGATGGCCTGGCTGCGATCGGTGACGATGCCCAGCTGCTTGGCGATGGCCACGGCGGTGTCGATGTGGTCGCCCGTGATCATGACGGTGCGGATACCGGCGTCGTGCGCCTCGCGGATGGCGTCGGCGACCTCGGGGCGAACCGGGTCAATCATGCCAGACAGGCCGCAGAAGACCAGGTCGTGCTCGAGCGCAGCGGGGCTGCAGTCGTCCGGGACCTCGGTGTAGGTGCGACTTGCCAGCGCCAGTACGCGCAGGGCCTCGTCGGCCATGGCCTTGTTGGCGGCCACGAGCTCGGCACGACGCTCCTCGGTCAGCGGAACGACCTTGTCGCCGTCGTAGATATGGGTGCACAGGCCGATCACCACGTCGGGCGCGCCCTTGGTGTACTGCTCATACTCGCCATCCAGGGTCTCGACGACCACGGACATCATCTTGCGGCCGGAGTCGAACGGGGCCTCGCCCACACGCGGGTGCTCGGCGGTCAGGCCGGTGAGCCCCGCCTTGCCGGCGTCGTTGACGAGCGCGCACTCAGTCGGCTCGCCCACGGCCTCGCCCAGCTCCTCGTCCCACTGGGCATCGGAGCACAGAGCCATACCGGCCAGGAACTTCTCCTTAGGCGCGGCGAGCTCGTGCTTGACGACGGTCATCTTGTTTTGGGTAAGGGTACCGGTCTTGTCGGAGCAGATGGTCTGCGTGCAGCCAAGGGTCTCGACGGCAGAGAGCTTGCGGATGATTGCCTGACGCTTGGCCATCTTGGTCACGCCAAGCGACAGCACGATGGTCACGACGGCAACCAGGCCCTCAGGGATGGCGGCGACGGCGAGCGAGACAGCGACCATAAAGGTGTCGAGCAGCGCGGTCGGATCGGTGAGAACGTTGCCCACGCCGTGGCGGATGATGTCGACACCAAAGATGACGACGCAGATGACGATAACCATGATGGTGAGGATGCGGCTGAGCTCGGCAAGCTTCACCTGCAGCGGCGTGAGCTCTTCCTTGGCCTCGGCCAGGGCGCCGGCGATCTTACCCATCTCGGTGTTCATGCCGGTGCCGACCACGACGGCGCGGCCGCGGCCGTATACCACGGTGGAACCCATGTAGCACATGTTCTTGCGGTCGCCGAGCGGCACGTCGTCGGTGCCAGCGGCGAGCTCAATCACGTTGGCATGCTTCTCGACGGGCACGGACTCGCCGGTGAGTGCAGCCTCTTCGATCTTCATCGTGGCGCTCTCGAGCACGCGGCAGTCGGCCGGGACGGAGTCGCCCGCCTCGAGCATGATCACGTCACCGGGCACGAGCTCGGCGCTCGGCAGGTGCACGAGCTTGCCGTCGCGCAGCACCTTGGACTGCGCCGCGCTCATCTCCTGCAGGGCCTCGAGAGCCTCCTCGCTCTTGGCCTCCTGAACCACGCCCAGCACCGAGTTGACGATAACGACGAACATGATGATGGCGACGTCGGCAAAGTCCGCCTCGCCCTTGACCATGCCCGTGAGTGCACTGATGACGGCGGCAACGATCAGCATGATGACCATGGGATCGGCCATCTGCTCAAAGAAGCGCTTCCACAACGGTGTCTTCTCGGCTTCCTCGAGCTTGTTAGGGCCTGTCTTGGCGAGGCGCGACGACGCCTCGTCGTTGCTCAGGCCGAGGTTCTCATCGACACCTTGGTCGCTGAGTACCTCCGCCGCGGCGGACAGGTATTCCTTTTGCATATAGAGTCCCCTCCTGGGATTCGGGCCACTCAGCAGATTGATGCCCGATCATAATTCCCAGGAGAAGGGCAAGGGCTCATCAAGGCTGCCGTGCTGAGCGGCAGTTGATAGTGGAGCTATGGTACCCCAAAGCGGCGCGTCTAGCCAAAACATTCCAATTGGAAACACGGCTCGAGTGCAACGATGCAGACCGTGTGATGCTCAACATTGATAAAACGTTTTTTCTTCGGCGCATCGTCAAACTGAAATATCGCCCAGATAGCAGCGGTCAGAGCGGTTGGTAAAGATTTTTCATATACCGTTTTTACCGCAAAAAATGAACTTCTAATTCGGCATACGGTCGATTTTTTGGGGTATTCGGTCGGCATTTCGTTATAATCATCTCAGTTTTATTTCTTATGGTTTATCTATCAGCGCAAGACGATGTCAGATGGAGGTCTGAATGTACAAGCGCACCAAGATTGTATGCACCATGGGTCCCGCCTGCGATAGCGACGAGACCATCCGTGAGATGATCAAGGCGGGCATGAACGTCGCCCGTTTTAACTTCTCGCACGGATCCTACGACGAGCACCACGGTCGCATCGAGCGCGTCCGTCGTATTTCCAAGGAGCTCGGTCTGCCCGTCGGCATCCTGCTCGACACCAAGGGCCCCGAGGTCCGCACCGGCCTTCTGGTCGATGGCAAGAAGGTTGCCGTCAAGACCGGCGATAAGATCGTCGTCACCGCTCAGCCCACGTCCGAGGATTTCCACGGCACCGCTGAGCACATCTCCCTCGACTACTTGGCTCTGCCCTCCGAGGTCGAGAAGGGCTCCCTTATCCTGATCGATGACGGTCTGGTTGCCCTCGAGGTCGAGTCCGTCGACGGCCAGGACATGACCTGCGTCGTTAAGAACGACGGCCTGATCGGCGAGCGCAAGGGCGTCAACATGCCCAACGTCAACATCTCGCTGCCCGCTATCACCGAGCGCGATCGTCAGGACATCCTCTTTGGCCTGACCGAGAACATCGACTACATCGCTGCTTCCTTCATCCGTGACGGCGAGTCCGTCCGCGGCATCCGCAAGCTTTGCCGCGAGAACGGTGGCGAGCACGTGACGATCTTCCCGAAGATCGAGTGCGCCCTGGGCGTCGAGAACTTCGACGAGATCCTCGAGGCTTCCGACGGCATCATGGTCGCCCGTGGCGACCTGGGCATCGAGATCAAGCCCGAGCTCGTTCCCCACATCCAGAAGGAGATCATCGCCAAGTGCAACGCGGCCTACAAGCCCGTTATCACCGCTACGCAGATGCTCGACTCCATGCAGCAGAACCCGCGCCCGACGCGCGCCGAGGTTGCTGACGTCGCTAACGCCATCTACGACGGCACCGACGCCGTCATGCTCTCTGGCGAGTCCGCTGCCGGTAAGTACCCGGTCGAGGCCGTCAAGATGCAGGCCAGCATCGCTCTCGAGACCGAGAAGTACCTCCCGGCTCACGCTCCGCTCGAGGTTCCGGCTGACGCTCACGGCACCCGCGTCGTCAACAACGTTGTGGGTATGTCCGCTGTGAACATGGCCACCACCGTTGGCGCCAAGTGCATCACCGTGCCGACGACCACTGGTCGTACTGCCCGCCTGATCTCGCACTTCCGTCCCAACATGCCGATCTGCGCGTTCTCCCGCCACGAGTGGGCCGTCCAGCAGATGATCATGTACTGGGGCGTTATCCCGCACCAGGCCGAGATTACCCAGGGCACCATCAACGGCACGATCGTCAAGGCGATCGAGACCGCTAAGGAACTCGGCTACGTCAAGACTGGCGATTTGACCGTCGCTACCGCCGGCGATCCCCGTATGAGCGTCCAGCTCGAGGACAAGGTCTCCTCGACCAACGTCGCTTACGTCGCTCAGGTGCGCTAAATCGCACTTGCAAGCAGATTTGCATTGCAAAGGGTCCGGAAGGCTTCGCCTTTCGGACCCTTTTCTTTGCGTCAATGCCGGCGCACGGCAAAACACGCACTCATTTCTTTACCAAAAGCGCGAAAACCACCCTTCGAGGCCCAAAAAATATAGCTCAGGCGCTAGAAGTGTTCACCCGGCGGCAAGACCACACCTCACGCAGGGCTGATAAATCGTTTTAGCAAAGTCCAAATCGACCTGGTTTTCGGAAGTATGCGGCAAATTCTGGAACCTCCGAGCACACCCTGTTTTTTCACAACAAAATGCCTGATAAACTAGCCTCAAAAGCCAGGTCTGCTCATAGGGTTCAGATTTTGCCGCATACTTCCGGATTGACGCTGGCATCACTCGCTTCAAAGAGATGATTTCGGCCAGGAGGGCATTATGGACCTGACGCTATGCGGTCAATCCGCTTTTTACTATCACCGTATCCCGCCGCAGGTATTAGGCCTTTACCCCGCCATTAGCCTTGGCAATATGGATCGCAGATGTTGCGGCCTCGGAAGTCATGCAGTTGTAAAAGATCTGCTTCACGCACCGCTTCACAGGCTTGTATTCACTCGGGCACAATCCGGATCACGTAGCTTGTTCAAGTCGCACCTCCTGACCCAGGAGCCACCTCCGGGGTCGTTTAGGCAGACTGAACATGGGTTTGATGTCACTTCACCGGAGTTCACGCTGCTCAGCCTTGCCACGCAGGTCTCACGCAACCAGTTACTCATGGCGTGCTACGAGATGTGCGGCTCCTTTGCAGTGTTTAAGCCCTGCGAGCGAACGCAACAACAACTCGATGAAGCTATTTCGCTTAAGTTCATCCCACCCAACTGCGGCTGGGAGCGAGTTAACGACACCAAGGGCAATGACACCAACTTGTGGAAGCGCACGCCGCTTCTTACCGCAACGGATATCGCCGCGTTCGCCAAGCAAGCCGCAGGCCTGCGCGGCGTCAAACAACTGCGCTGGGCGGCCGAGCACATGACGGGGCAGGCCGCCTCGCCCTTCGAAGTACAGACCTCCATGCTTATCTCGCTCCCCCGAGACGAGGGCGGCCAGGGCATCGAGATCGCCAACAACGCGCGCATCCCGCTCAGTGAAGCCGCACGTTCGCTGTATGACAAAACCTGCTGCTACGCCGATATCCTCATCGAAAGCGCCACCGACAGCATGGGCGTCATTCTGGAATGCCAAGGCCGCTCTGCCCACGACAGCGAAGCCGCGAGCCTCTCCGATGCCGAGCGCGCCACCGCACTCACAAGCATGGGCTACGACGTCATCCAAATTACCTATGACCAGATCAAGGAGAAGAAGAGCTTCGACCACATAGCCGAGCTCATCCATAAAAAGGCCGGGCTTCCCCACATCCCAAAGACCAAACAGGAGCGCATTGCCGAAGATACCTTACGGCAAGAGCTACTTGTCGATTGGGTTGAGCTATTCACTGCCGGGCCGGCCAGCTAGCAGCTAGCAATCAGGGGCAGCGCAGGCACATCGGGCGATTCGACACGGGCGGCAAAACCCGCCTCGGTCAGCTCGATGACCTCGGTAAACGTTGCGTCGAAGAATTTCTCGGTCAGCAGGCGGTATGGCGGATGGTCGGGCTCGCCGGGGTTTTCGCGCACGATCTCGTGCATAACGCCGATGGTCTTGAGCACATACTCCTTATGGATGGGATACTGCCCAAAACGCGTCGCAGCGGTATACAGGCGATCGGTCGCACGCGGAATCGAAACAATGCCCAGTGTCTTGCCAAACCAGTCAAAGTCGCCTTGCTTTTTAATGCGGAACTCCTCACACGGCCTGCCGTCGTGCGCCTCCAGGTACTGATTCACGCGCGTATTCCATACGGTATCGGCCACCAGATGCGACCAGACGCCCAGTGTCAAATCGAGCAACGACTGAGCCACGTCCTCGGACGCAAGCGAGAACTCACGAGCGCCGGGACCGACAACCGGCTCGGCATCCTTGTAGCGCTGGGGATAGTGCACGCGATTCAGTCGCTCGCGCTCCTCGATAATCGAGGTCGCCGCGGCCGGCGCACCGGTGGGCGAACTTTTAAGCAACGGTGCCACATAGGTATCCCAGAATTCATGCTCACGAGGCTTAGGGATGGGCTCAGGCTTGGCAAAGTGCGTAATGCGATACGGGATGGGATCGGCGATGCCAGGGACCATATAGCCCACGAAGATATCCGGAACCACGCAGCCAAACAAAAAGGCATTGCGGTCGCGCACGCTCTTGGCAAGCGCACCGGTGCGCTCCAGCAAACGCTCCGTCTGAGCGATATGAATGTTCCAGCTTGGCATAGCCACCCCCATAAAAACCTGGATAACTATACCATCACGGCAAAGCCGCGCGAGCGGCTACGCACGCTCTACGCAGCAACTAGTCCGTAGCACCGCTTTCGGTTCCATACGACGGCGAAGGCGCCTCGACCACATGGTGATATCGATCGATATAGATGGCGCGGGCGCCCAGGCGTCGCACCAAATCCTGGTGATGTGTGCTCATCAAGACCGTCTTACCCGCCGCGACGTAGGCCAGCAAGAAGTTGACCACGATGTCGCATGAATCCTCGTCGAGCCCATTAGTAGGTTCGTCGAGAACCAAGATATCGGGGTTCATCGATACGACTGCCGCCAGCGCCACACGCTTCTTTTGCCCACCCGAAAGCTGATAGGGAGAGGCGTCGGCAAGGTCGGCAACCTGGAACAGCCCCATGGCATCGCGCACGCGGCGCTCGAGCTCGTCTGCCGGCAACCCCATCTGCGCGGGACCAAAAGCAACTTCCTCGCCCACCGTAGCGCAGAACAGCTGGGCGTCGGCATTCTGGAACACAAAGCCCACGCGCTGATGGAACCGCTGGGCCGTCGCGGAATCCTTGAGATATGCCGCATCGACCATACACCCGTCAAACAGGTATGCCCCTGCGTCCGCGAGTTCAAGGCCGTTAATAAGACGCATAATCGTCGTCTTACCGCAGCCGTTGGGACCGAGCAGGGCAACGAGTTCACCACGATCGACCTGCAGCGACACGCCATCGACAACCGTATGTCCCGCATAGGAGAACACCACGTCGCGCAACTCAATAAGCGGCGCGCCCTCGGCGCCG
This sequence comes from Collinsella aerofaciens, assembly GCF_039836695.1. Lineage (GTDB taxonomy): Bacteria > Actinomycetota > Coriobacteriia > Coriobacteriales > Coriobacteriaceae > Collinsella > Collinsella aerofaciens_BD. The sequence goes on from NZ_JBDPAC010000004.1 coordinate 78,845, forward strand.
CCCGCACCGTTCGTGCCCGCCGCACTATTCATATCGGTCGTCAAAACGTCGCCCTTCCCTATTTGCATCCCCAGCCGGAACCAGCAGCGCCTACAGCACGGCGCACAACACCGCCAGCAGCGCCACGCCGGCCGCATAGACCGCATCGCGCCAGCCAAACCCGGCGCGCGCGGGCGCCGGATACGCACCCGCAAAACCGCGGCACAGCATGGCCTCGTCCATCGCGCGGCTGCATTCCATCGCCTTGATAAAGGTCATGCCCATGATACCCGCGATCGAATCGGTACGCGAAAATCCCTCAGGCGCACGGCCAACGCTGCGCAGCATGACCGATTCGCACAGATTGTGCGCCGTGCGACCCAGCACCTCAATGTGCTTGAGCGCCATATCAAACGTAAAGATGACCTCGTCGGGTAGATGCAGCATCTTGAGCGCCGCCGACATGCGGCTCCAGGTGAGCGTCCACGAAACGCCCAGCACGAGCGACACGTTAATGAACGTCTTAAGCGCAATTGTGAGCATGGCGCCCGTAGCGGAAGCGCCCAGCAGCAGGGCAGGCAGCGCCAAAACCACGGCGAGCCCCGCGGCGCCAAGCGCCGGCACAAAGGTCGCGCGCAACCCGCGCGCGGGGCGCACCGCGACCAGCACCAGCGCGATAGCCGCCATCAGCATCAGGTACAGCGGGCTCTGCGTCAGACACACGCACAGGACGCAAACGAACATCCCCACCAGGCGCACCGGAGCCGAAACGCAAGAAAGGGCGCGGTCGACCATCGACCCGCCCTCGTGCGCGCCTCCACCCAGATGAACCCGCTCAAGCAGGCTCGCCAGGTGCAGGACATTCTTTTGCATCACACGATGCCGAGCCCCCACGGGCTCATATCGCTCCTCGGCCGCAAGCCAGCTAGGCAGCTCGGCTATTGCCATGAGCACCGCTTTCCTTAACCGTCAGCGAGATCAGGCGGAATGCGATGGTGAGCACCGCCACGCCAATCACGCCGGACAGGATATACATGGCAGCCTGACCGGCAAAGCCAAGGCCCTGCTCCTCGGAATAGGCCTGCAGGTAATCACCCGTAGGCAGAGCGTCGGCAAAGGTCGGGGTATCAAGGCCGACCGAAGCCTGCAGGCTGTCGTCACCAGCCTCCTGAACGGCGGTCGCGGCGCCCTCGGCGTCCCACTCACCCCAGGCGTCACCGGTGGCAAGCAAGCCGAGCGGCGTAGCCACGACAAGCACGGCGACCAGGATAAGCGTGGGGATCAGCGACGTCTTCTTGGCAGCAGCGCCCTCGGCGGCAAGCTGGCCATCGGCGGCTTCGGGACCGACGATAATGCCCGGCGCAGTCTTCTTGATAAAGCCGTAGATGGCGGCCGTCGCCACGCCCTCGACCACGCCGGCAACCAGCATATGCGGGATCAACATGGCCGGAATGGCCACGGACAGCGGGAAGGGGCAGTACAGCGGAGCACCCGAGGCGTTGGTGAAGAGCATCGGCTGAATACCAAACTCGATTGCCGCGCACAGGGCCGCCAGGCACAGGCCGACCCAGCCGCTTACGATGGCCGAAACCGAGGTGCCCCAGCTCTTGTCGTGCAGGCGGCTGTTGAGCGCGCGGAATACCATGGCGGCAACAAACGGCAGCACAAAAGCCATGTTAAAGCAGTTGGCGCCAAAGGACAGGATGCCGCCGTCGCCAAACAGCAGCGCCTGCAGCGCCAGCGCGACCGAAACCGCAATGGCCGCGGCCTCGGGGCCCAGCAGCAGCGCAATGAGGGCACCGCCGACGGCGTGGCCTGTGGTGCCGCCGGGCAGCGGCACGTTGAACATCATGAGCAGGAAGGAGAACGCGGCGCAGATGCCCAGGAAAGCCATGTGCTCGCGATCGAGCGTGGCGCGCACCTTCTTGATGCAGTGGACCCAAACGGGCACCATTGCCACCGCCATGACGGCATCGGTCTGCGGGGACAGATAATTATCTGGAATGTGCATGTACGCCTCCCGGTTGTCGGCGCACAGAATTGCAACGCCGCTTAAATCACCTTGTCAGTGTTACGCTTTGTCAGATTCGTAACACGCCGCGGGCTATCATAGCAAAACGGCGCGCTGCCGACAAAGCAGCACGCCGTTATGTAATGCGCGTGTCATATATGCAGGCTCAACGGTGCCTTATTCCGAACACCGCGGTCACGCAGAGCCCACAGCAACCGCCATCAGGCCCTACGCCCCCAGAGCAAGCCCTAGCCGCGGACCTCGCCGTTTACGCCCTTGCACACCTTGGTGACGATCTTCTGGTGCGCTTTCTCGACCTCTTCGCTGGTGAGCGTGTGGTCGTCGGAGCGATACGTAAGCGCAAAGGCCATGGATTTCTTGCCCACACCCACGCGGACCGGATCACGGTAGACATCGAACAGGCGCACGCCCTCGAGCAGCTTGCCGCCGGCGCTGGTAATACGGCGCTCAAGATCCTCGCAAGTCACGGAGTTGTCGACCACGATAGCCAGGTCATGCTCAACAGCCGGGTACTGCGAGAACTCGCGGTAGTTCTCCTGGTTGCGGGCGCCCTTGATCAGCTTGTCCAGATCGAGCTCAAAGGCAACGACGACCTCGTCGATGCCCATCGCCTCGCGCGCCTTGGGGTGAATCTCGCCGACCCAGCCCAGCACGGTGCCGCCGGACAGGACCTCGGCCGCACGACCCGGCTGCAAGAAAGCGTAGCCCTCGCCCTCGACGGGACGGAAGCGAACCTTCTCGATGCGCAGCTGGGCAAGCAGCTCCTCGACGATGCCCTTGCCAAAGAAGAAGCGCAGCTTGCGGTACTTCATGCTCCAGGACTGCTCGCTCCACTGGCCCGAGAGCACACCCGCCACGGACTTGGTCTCCTTGGGCAGGCTGGCGTTCTCGCGACCATGAAACAGGCTGCCGACCTCGTACAGGTGCACGTTGGGCGTACCGTGGGCCTCGTTGTAGGCCACGGACTGCAGCAGGCCCGGCAGCAGCGAGCGGCGCATCTCGGTCTGCTCGGCCACCAGCGGGTTCATGAGCACCACGGGGCAACCGCGGCCCTCGGTGGACATGCCGATCTTCTCCAGGTCGCCCGGGGCGGCAAAGCCAAAGGTCGTGGTCTCGTTGAGGCCGCAGGCGCGCAGGATCTCGCCGACCTTGCGGGTGAGCTTCTGCTCGCGGGTCAGACCGCCGATGTGGTTCTTGGCGGCTGGGATGGTCGCCGTCACACGGCCCATGCCCCACAGGCGCAGGACCTCCTCGATCAGGTCGATCTCGCGCGGCAGGTCGGGACGGAAGCTCGGCGGAGTGACCATAAAGTCCTCGCCGTCGCGCTCGACGGTGCAGCCCAGGCGGGTGAGCGAGCGCTCGATAAAATCAGGCTCGATGTCGGCGCCGCAGATGGCATGCACGCGGGCCAGACGCAACTTAATACTGTCGATGGTCTTGGGCGCGGGGAACACGTCGACATAGCCGGGAGCAACCTCGCCGCCGGCGATCTCCTCGATGAGCGCGCAGGTAACGTTGGCGACATCCACGCAGCCGGTCTCATCGACCTGGCGCTCAAAGCGAATGGAGGCGTCGGAGATCAGCGACAGATCGCGGCTGGTGTGCGAGGTGCGACCGGCGTTGAAGCAGGCGCTCTCGACCATCACATCGACGGTATCGTCCTCGATCTCGGAATCCATGCCGCCCATGACACCGGCCAGCGCCACGGGACGCTCGCCGTCGGTGATGAGGCCCATGCCGGCGTCGAGCGTGCGCTCCTCGCCGTCGAGGGTCGTGAACTTCTCATCCTGCTGGGCGGCGCGAACCACCACGCGGCGATGGCCATCGCGCTCGGCAAAGGTGTCCAGGTCAAAGGCGTGCAGCGGCTGACCGGTGAGCATCATCACGTAGTTGGTGATGTCGACGATGTTGTTGTGTGGGCGCACGCCCAGGGCGTTGAGGCGCTTGACCATCCAGTCGGGCGAGGGGCCGACCTTCACGTTGCGCACGATGCGGGCGACGTAGCGGTCGCACAGGCCCTCGTCGGCAATCTCGACCGAAAGCTCGTCGTCGGTCGCGCGGCCGGTCTCGACCTTGATGGCGGGCAGCTCAACGTGGAAATCGCGGTCGAAGATGGCACCGGTTTCGCGGGCCATGCCGATCATGGACAGGCAGTCGGGGCGGTTGGGCGTGATCTCGCAGTCGAGCACGGTGTCGCTCGAGCCCACGTACTCGGCAAACGGCATGCCGCAGGGCGTATCCTCGGGCAGGATCATGATGCCGGAGTGGTCGCCGCCCAGGCCGAGCTCGCGCGCAGAGCAGTTCATGCCCATGGACACGACGCCGCGAAGCTTGCTCTTCTTGATCTTGACGTCGCCGGGAAGCACAGCGCCGATCATTGCCGTGACGATGTGGTCGCCAGCCTCAAAGTTCTGCGCGCCGCAAACGATCTGCAGCGGGGCGGGGTTGCCGTCGGCGTCGAGATTCTTGTCGCCCACGTCGACCGAGCACACATACATGTGGTCGCTATCGGGGTGCGGGGTCTTGGTGAGCACCTTGGCGGTCACCACATGGTCGAAGGACTCGCCCACGGTGTCGATCGCCTCGACCTCAGTGCCGGTACGGATGTATTCGTCCGAAAGGGTCTTAGGATCCTCCGGAATATCGATCATGGTCTTGAGCCAGTCGTAAGAAACGCGCATCTAACTGGTCTCCTTTCATAAATGCGGCTTTGAGCCGGAAACTGCAACTAAGAAGAAAGCGTTTTAGAACTGGTTCAAGAACCTCATGTCACCAGTCATCAACGTGCGCAGGTCGGGCAGATCGTAGCGCAGTGCCGCGACGCGCTCGGCGCCAATACCAAAGGCGAAGCCGGTGTACTTCTCGGGGTCGATGCCGCAGTTGATCAGGACGTTGGGGTCGACCATGCCGCAGCCCAGGATCTCGATCCAGCCGCTGTGCTTGCAGAAGTTGCAGCCCTTGCCGCCGCACACGTGGCAGCTCACGTCCACCTCGCAGGAAGGCTCGGTGAAGGGGAAGAAGTGCGGGCGATAGCGCGTCTTGCGATCCTCGCCAAACATGCACTTAACAAAGTAGTCGAGCGTGCCCTTAAGATCGCCAAAGGTGATACCCTCGTCGACGACCAGGCCCTCGATCTGGTTGAACTGCGGCAGGTGGCAGGCGTCGGCCGTGTCGGGACGGTAGACGGTGCCCGGGCAGATCATGTAGATGGGAGGCTTCTGCGACTCCATGGTGTGGATCTGCACGCCCGAGGTCTGGGTGCGCAGCAGCACGTCGGACTCGCCGTGAGCGTGAGCCTCGGGATGCGCGACGCTGCCGGGGTTGTTGTCGACCACATAGAACGTGTCGCGAGCCGAGCGGCTCGGGTGATCCATGGGCGCGTTGAGCGCGGTGAAGTTGTAGTAGGAGGTATCGACCATGGGGCCGGACTCGACGGTGTAGCCGATGCCGCAGAAGATGTCCTCGGCCTCCTCGATGATCTGCTTGATCAGGTGCTGGTGACCGATCTGCGGACGGATGCCCGGCAGCGTGATGTCGACGGCCTCGTGCTCGAGTGCGTGCTTGAGGGCGGCGGCCTTCATCTCGGTGGTGCGCTCGTCGAGCATGCCCTCGATCAGCTGGCGCATCTCGTTGGCGCGTTTGCCCATCATGGGACGATCCTCGGGAGCGAGCTTGCCCATCATGCGCATCAGGCCGGTGATACGGCCCTTGCGGCCGAGCAGCTCAACGCGCGCGGCCTCGAGCTTGGCGGCGTCGTCAGCGCCTGCGACGAGCTCCTTGGCCTCTTCCTCGAGTTTGACCAGATCATCAATCAGACTCATGTCTTCCCTTTCGTCTCTCGCACATCCGCGCTCCGGGACGGCTGACGCCGCCCGATGTTGCGGATGCGCGGCCCGGTTCGGTAACAAAAAAACCGCCCTCGGGCATGTACATTGCCCAAGGACGGTTGAATTCCGCGGTACCACCTTGTTTGACCCGGCGGATGTCTGGCCCGCCGCGCCCACTCTGTGCCTCTTGTCGCGAGGCTCACGGCTTCCCTACTGGGACTTTGCTGCCACTGGCCGCGTGCCCGTTGAGGTCGCTGCTCGGGAGTGAACGCTTGGCCCTTGCCACCGCAGGAAGGCTTGCAGCCCATGACCTTCCCTCTCTTGCCGGCGACGCGGCGGGCAAAACCCTCTCCGTCAACGCATCGGGCTATAGGATACCACATTGTGTGGTCGTATCGCCGCGTTCCGTTTTGTTCGCGCTGGGTACAAGGCAGGTGGCTGTGCAAACTGGCCGCGCACCCGCCTGCGGCGCTCGGCCTGCGAGATTAAGGATACGGTATGGGAAAGAAACTCGATAAGAAGGCCAAGGCCGCCGTGGCAAAGTCCGCCAAGGGCGTCAAGGCCGCTAAAGTCGACAAGGCCGTCAAAAAATTCCGCAAGCTCGAGGGCAAGCTGTGGACTCGCGAGTACCTGCTCAAGATTGCCGAGTTTGACGGCGCGACTATTGCTCCCGCCAACGGTGCCGCCGCCCGTGCCGACGCCATGGGCACCCTTGCCGGCGAGCACCATAAGCTCCTGACCAGCGAAAAGTCTGTCGAACTCGTGCACTCGCTGGCACGCGAGACCGTCGCCGGCGGCAAGATCGACGACCCGCAGCTGCTTGACGAGATCCGCGTGCTCGGCCGCGATCAACGCGAGGCAAGCGTTATTCCTACCGAGGAGGCCGAGGCCTGGACCAGGCTCACCTGCGAGGCCGACGCCGTGTGGCACAAAGCCAAGACGGCCAACGACTGGGCGAGCTTTGAGCCCTATGTGGATAGAATCGTCGCCCAACTTAAGCATCAGGCAGAGCTCATGGATCCCAAGCGCGACCCCTACGATGTTTGGCTCGACCAGTACGAGCGCGGCCTTTCCGCCAAGAGCTTCGACGCGTTTTGCGAGGAGGTCAAGGCCACGGTCGTGCCGCTCGTGCACGCCATCGGCGAGCGCGGCCAGCAGCCCGCTGCCGACTTTTTGCATGCCCGCGTGCCCGAGGCTGCCCAGCGTGCCATGAGCTTCGATCTGATGAAGCTTGTCGGCCTGAACCTGGACGACACCACGCTCGCCTTTACCGAGCACCCGTTTAGCGAGGGCTTTGCCGTGGGTGATGCGCGCATCGCGACGCACATCTACGAGAACGACTGCATCTCCAACGTCTTCAGCATCATCCACGAGGCAGGACACGCCATGTACGAGTTGGGCGTCAATCCTGTCTATGCGCGCACCTGTCTTGAGGGTGGTACCTCCATGGGCATCCACGAGAGCCAGAGCCGCTTCTTTGAGAACACCGTGGGTCGCAGCCGCGCCTTTATGGGACCGCTGCTCGAGGTGCTGCGCCGACACGCACCCGAGGTCTACGGCGGCGTCGACGAGGACACGCTCTACCGTGCCGTGAACATCGCGCAGCCGTCGTTGATCCGCACCGAGGCCGACGAGCTCACCTATCCGCTGCACGTTATGGTGCGCTACGAGATCGAGCGCATGCTGTTTGCCGGCGAGGCCACGGCCAAGGACATCCCCGCACTTTGGAATCGCTTTATGAACGAGTACCTGGGCATTCCCGTTCCTGACGACACGCACGGGTGCCTGCAGGATACACACTGGAGCGGTGGCTCGTTTGGTTACTTCCCCACCTATGCGCTGGGCAGCGCCTACGACGCCATGTTCGTGCCGGCCATGTGCCGCGACGGCATCGACCTTACCGGTGCCTGCGCGAGCGGCGATCTGGCGCCCGTCCGTGCCTGGCTGGGCGAGCACATTTGGCAGTGGGGCCGCGCCAAGGACGCGCCGGAGCTCATCAAGGGCGCGTGCGGCATGGCGTTCGATGCCCGCTACTACTGCAGCTACCTGCAGGACAAGTTCACCACGCTCTACGAGCTGTAAGGCATAACCGACACGCCAACGCAAAGGGGACGCCGCGGAACCAATCCGCAGCGTCCCCTTTCCACCTAGTCGTTTAAGAACGTCCCCAATGACTACCTTACAGAGCTTCCAGCGCGTTGCCGATGCGCTTCATGGCGGCATCGGCGGATGCTTGGTCGGGCGCCTCGGCCAGCACGCGGATAACCGACTCGGTTCCGCTCTTGCGCACGAGCACGCGGCCCTCGCCTGCCAGCGCAGCCTCGGCCTCGGCGATGGCGTTCTGCACGCCCATGTTCTCGAGCGCGGCGTCCTTGTCCGCCACGTGCACGGCCACCTGCGCCTGCGGCAGCAGCTTGCACGGAGCCGTGAGCTGCGAGAGCGTCTCGCGCTCGGCACGAATCACTTCCATCACACGCAGCGAGGTCATAATGCCGTCGCCCGTGCGCTCGATATCGCCAAAGATCGTATGGCCCGTCTGCTCGCCGCCCAGGCTGTAGCCGCCCTCGCGCATCTTGGCATACACGTGACGGTCGCCCACGCCGCTGGTCACGGCGCTCAGTCCGGCAAGCTCCAGCGACTTGATCAGGCCAAAGTTGCTGGCGATCGTCGGTACCACGGTACCGCCCGAGAGACGTCCGTGCTTGTTCAGGTACACGCCGCACACGTACAGGATCTGGTCGCCGTCGACCACGCGGCCGCGCTCGTCCACGGCCAGGCAGCGGTCGGCATCGCCGTCGTAGGCAAAGCCCACATCCAGACCCTGCTCCACCACGTGGCGCTGCAGGCGCTCCATATGCGTAGAGCCGCAGTCGACATTGATGTTAAAGCCGTCGGGCGCGGCGTTGATCACGCGCACGTCGGCACCGAGCGCGTCAAACACCGGCTTGGCCACCGAGGAAGCCGAGCCGTTGGCGCAGTCGATACCGATCTTGACGCCCTGCAGCGAAAAGTTCGCACTTGCAATGAGCGAAGCAATGTAGCGGTTGCGACCCTGCATGTAGTCCACCGTGGCGCCGATGTGGTTGCCCGTGGCCAGCGGCACCTCGCTCTTGCCATCGATATAGTCCTCGATGAGCTCCAGTACGTCCTCGTCCATCTTAAAGCCGTCGCTGTTGACGAGCTTAATGCCGTTATCGCAAAACGGGTTGTGGCTCGCGCTGATCATGATGCCGCAATCGAAGCAGCCTTCCACGGTCTGATGCGCTACGCCCGGCGTGGGGATCACGTGCAGCATATAGGCGTCCGCACCGCTCGCGACCAGGCCGCTCACCAGCGCCGCCTCAAACATATAACTCGAGCGACGCGTGTCCTTGCCCACGATCACGCGTGCCTTGCGCTCGCGGTTGGCACCGTAATACCAGCCCACAAAACGGCCAATCTTATAAGCGTGCTCTACCGTCAGCCCAACGTTGGCCTCACCGCGAAAGCCGTCGGTGCCAAAGTACTTCATGCGCTCTCCTTACAAAATAGGGGCGAACAGATTGCCTGTCCGCCCCAAAATGGTACTCGATTATCTGCGCTACCAGAAAAACCCTACGCCGACGCGCTGTCGCGAGCCGCCTGGCATGTAGGAGTCTGACGCAGCGTAAGCGGCTTGTCCCCCGCCTCGGCCGACGTGGTCAGCGTATACGTGATCGTCGTCTCGCCAGCATGCAGGTCAACGGTGCCCGAATAGAAGGGGATTCCATGCCACGTAGCGGCGCCAAGACCAAACTGGGTGCCCTCGACGGTCAGATCAGTAATGTTGCCGCCCGTCGGGGCAAACAACGAGACATTCAGACGCTCGTCGTCACGCGCGGCATCGGGTGCGCTCGCCGCAACGTAGTCGGGCAGCTTGCCAGCCTCCTCCTGCGTCATGATGTTCGTCAGGGTAACGGTGATGCGATAGGAGCACGTGCCGTCACCGTTCTTGATGCCCTGGCCAATCTGCGTATCGGCGTTCAGGTACCAGTCGAGCTTGGAGAAGCTCAGGTTGTTAAAGTAAACGCCGGCAACAGGATCGGCACTCGGGTCATCCGGATCGGGCAGCGAAGCGTCAATGCCCGTCTCTTTGATGGCATTCTGCTCATCATCGTTTCTCATCCACGCAATCAGGCGGCCCTCTTCGGCACCGCGCTCAACGGCGCCGACAAGCTTCGCAACATCGACATCGCCGATACCGCCAAGGATCTTGTCGAAGGCAGCGCTGGCGACGGATGCAAAGATGCCGTCAGACTCCTCGACCGGATAGTTCCAGTACACATCGTGCATGAGGACCTTTGCGGCGTTGGTGCCGTCGACAACCGTTCCGTCGGGCAGCGAGACATTACCGACCAGGCCCAGCAGATACTGCAGGAACACCGGGTCGATACCGATGACGCCATCAACGTCCTGTCCATACTGGGACTTCCACAGCGCGGCGACACGCTGCGAGTTGCGGGGCCAATCAGGCGAATAGGTATTGCCCGAGTTGTACAGGTTGCTGTGGTTGCCGAACAGCGCCTCATCCTCTTCGTCGACGCTCTCGACTGCCTCATCCTCGCTGAGTCCAATGCGGGGAACAAACTCGCCAATCGACATCTGGCCGTCGGTGACCGAAATCAGGCCCTGCGAACCGCCAAAGCCGCCGCAGGCACGAATCTCGACGTTGTTCATGGCGTACACAAGGTAGTTGCGCGTCTGGCCGTTGGCGCCGAGCATCTGGGGAAGGACGGGGGCGACCTTCTCCGCCGCGTCAACCGCGCCGTTGAGGGTGGCAAAGCCGTCCTTGGCCTTATCGACCAGCTCGGTCACCTGGGAAATATGAGTATCGCCAATGCCCTGGACCTTCTCGTTGGCGCTCTTGAACACCTTCGAGCTGCTGGAAAGCGAATCGGCGACCGCCTGCAGCGCGGACACGTTAATCATGCCGTCCTGGAACAGCTTGCCGGGCGTGGCCTGCGAAAGGTTGTCGGCCATGGGAACCAGCGCGTTGCTCGAGACATCGGACAGGGCATCAATCATGGTGCGGGCTGCGTTGATGTCACTGCCATACACCGGGATAAACGAAGCCGCCGTCCACAGCGGGCTCGAAGTCTCCGCCTTCATGCTGTCGCAGAGTTCATCGATCTTCTTCGCGTCGTCAGGCAGCGTCGAAAAATCGCCCGACGTGACCTTGTCCTTAAGGCCACCGACGATCTCGACAGCCTCCTTCGCTTCGCTCTTTACGGTCTTTGCCGAGTTAAGCAGCATAAAGCCGCTTGCGCCAAGCGCAACGAGAAGCACCGCGACTACAGCGGCAATAATGGCGCCGGTGTGACGCTTTTTGCGCTCGCCCTTGCGATGGCGATGACGGACCAGACCGTCAGAGGTCGAACTCGACGAAGCGTCGCTACCGTAGTTCAAGCCAAAATCGTAATAATCTTCCTTGGAACCCGAGCCCGCAAACTCGGCACCGCTATCATCCAGGCGGGCGAACGTGCCAGTCTCGGAGGCGCCGGTGTAAATCGTGCCAAGGTTACCCGCAAGCCCCGCGCCACCGGCAGAAGGAGTATTGTTGGCGGCCTTGCCGGCATTAACGTTGCCGGCAGCATTCGCGGCGTTGGCAGCACCTGCGTTGTTCGCAGGCACCGAAGGAGCCCCGCTCGGCTGCGACGCGGAGGTTGCACCGCCCGCAAAGACATTCCCTTTTGCACGGCCGGTCTTTTTTGCCTTTTGAGACTGCTCGTACAGAGCGGTAAACATCGCCGTCTCGCCCGGGGACACACGCTTACCGGAACCGCCCTGTCCAGCGCCGCCCGGCGTGCCGGCCTTACCAGCCCCGTTCGGACGCGGCGGAACTGCAGGACGGCCGCTATCGCTGCCCTTAAAGTGATTACCAGCCATAAAGAAATCCTCGCAATTGAGTCGCAATGAAAAAGTCCATAACGTTACTAGTTTATGGCATTTTGAGCATCGACAGCTAAACTCCAGACACGGACGTCAATTGGCGAAAATGCGGCACAACACCTTTTCTGTCTTGGCGGCGGCGCTAGCTACACCGTGAGGAACATCATCACGATGATCATGGCAAAGCCGATAAGGTCGGTCGGCAAAAACACCGTACCCAGCATAACGGCGCTGGTGATGGTCGCCGAAACCGGCTCCACAGTTCCGATGAGGCTCGCACGTACCGAGCCGATGTCCTTAACGCCCTGCATATAGAGCATGTAAGCAAAAAACGAGCCGATAACCACGAACACCGCGAGCGCCTCGACGCCGGCAGCGTCGAGCGCCGGCATATGCGCCCAGGGCTGCACGAAGACGCACGAGACCACGCCCGCCGTGAGCATTGCCGAACCCGTGACGATGGGGCTGCCGTATTCGGGCAGGATCTTGGCGGGAATCACCGCCATACACGCGGCGCTGACCGCACACATAAGACCTGCTGCCAGGCCAAGCGGCGAAATATTCAGGCTGGTGGGGTCGCCGCCGGTGGCGATTAAAAAGGTTCCACCCAGAGCCAGGCCAATGCCGATGACTTCGCGAGTACGCGGCATGCGGCGATCGATCACGCAGGTGTAGCCCATGATGATAACGAGCTGCAGGCACTGGAGCACCGTCGCGGTTCCGGCGTTCGTCAGGCGCACGGCCGAAAGATAGCAAAACTGGTTGAACAGCAGGCCAAAGGCGGTAAAGAGCAGCAGCTGCTTGCGATCGGCGGGTGTGGTCCAGAGCTTAATCAGGCGCTCGCGGTCGCGCGTAACAACCACGGCCATAAAGAGTAGACCGGCGAGAATCTGACGCACGCTCATAAGCCACAAGGTGTCGACGTGGTAGGTATCGAACAGAAAGCTCGCGCTGGTGCCCGAGAAGCCCCAAAACGAACCGCCCACCAGCGTAGCCAAGACGCCCGTGATCATCTTGCGCGACGACGCATCGTTAAGGCGGTCGCGCCAGGCGCGGCGGGTGCTACGGCTGAGCTCGTCGGTGCCCTCGGGCACATCAATGTTCGATATATCGGTCATCGGCACCGAAGCCCCTGCGCCTTCGACCTGCTCGACACACTCTTTGCTCATTCCACTCCCCCGAAACAGCCTGGAAACAATTCGGCTTACCTTACCACGGCGAAGGCACCAGCCGGTGGCTTGTCCGCTTATCGGTAGGACAATTCCGCAGGCGTCTTTCTATAGCTCGATACCGCAATGGCCCTGCATTATGCGACAGCCAAATCGCGGCAGCAGACTCTTTTGAAATGGATATGACAAAGCCCTCGAATTCCACAATGTAAGCGATTTTTAAAAATGTTCTTGCCACCGAGTTCAGGCTCCGTTATATTATCCCTTGCGCACTTGCGCACCCTTGATCGGGCGTTTAGCTCAGGGGGAGAGCGCTTCCCTGACACGGAAGAGGTCAGAAGTTCAAATCTTCTAACGCCCACCAATTGTTCAACCGGTCTACCTGCGGAAATGCGGTAGACCGGTTTCTTGTATATAGCGCTGTATCCCAAATGTATCCCAAAAGGCGGCGCGCGAGCACTCGCTGGAGGCGGCGATGAGGGACATCGCCAGAAACGACCTGGTCATCCTGGACGAGTTCGGCTACGTGCCGCTGGACCTCGACAGCGCGAGGCTGCTGTTCCAGGGGGTGTCGGACTGCTACGAGAGGCACAGCCTGGTCATCACCACAAACATTGAGTTCAGCAAGTGGGGCACGGTCCTGGGGGACGACAAGATGGCGGCGGCGATGATCGACCGCATCGTCCACCACGGCCGCCTGGTCGAGTTCACCGGCGCGAGTCACCGTATGGAGGCGACGCTCATACTCGGCAAGGCGGTGGGATAGGTTAACGCGGCGTGTTTGCCAAAGTGCTCAATTTGGTCGCGCCACAATGTTCAGCTTGTCGTCGACACAAACAGCGGCTCCCGCGTTTGGCAGCCCCGTGGTCCCAGCGGACGCGGGGAGACCGAGAAGAGTCAGGGCTCCGCCTCCTTGAGCGCGCCCACGTCGCCCCCGTGTTCGTCGAGAAGGGCACGCGCGGCCTTGACGCTCCGCGCCCCAGCGAGCCTGAGCTCAGTACTCCACGCGCTCGTCGGCTGCTGCGCCCTCCACCGCTTCGATCCCCGAGCGAAGGGCGTCCGCCACCTCTGCCGACCTCGCGTCCTCTTGCCCTTCCGCGAGCTCGACCTTCGCCGCCTCGTCGCCATGAGTCTCACCGTCCATGTATCCTGCTTTCAAATCGCGGCAGGCACAACAAGGCGCCCGCCCAGTTACTCGATACGAGCAGCCTAGACGGGCGTCACAAAGTGGCAGAGGGGCACGACTCTAATGCCAGGCATCTGCTGGTATCATTAGAGTGCAGCATTGGTTATGGGAGAGGGCTTCACATCCCACAGCCAGTCAGACCTAAGTTGGCTTCGTCCTGCTATAGATTGAGGTGAAGGCGATTGACTGATCAACAAAGTGAGACGATCGAGATTTCCGAACAGATTCGCGACAAGAAAAAGGATGTGCGATTCAGCACTCGCGAATACGTTGCGGAATACCTCATCAATAAGTTCAATGCTGATGCATTCTACATTCCGCTTGACTATCAACGGAACTTCGTCTGGACGGACGTTGACTGCAGCTACTTTATTGAGTCTGTGCTAATTGGCCTGCCCATTCCCTACATGTTCTTTGCCGATGCTGAAGATGGCAGAACGGAAATCGTTGATGGAGCGCAAAGGATGAACGCCTTGGTGAACTTTGCCAGAGGCGATTTAACCTTGTGCAATCTAGACATCCTTACATCTGTCAACGGAAAGACCTATTCAGAACTTCCCATAGAAGTACAAAGAAGATTCGATAACGCGAGCTTTCGAGTGGTTTACCTTGAGGAAGGGACCACCTTTGACGTCCGACAGGAGATTTTTCGTCGTATCAATTCATCGGGCAAGCAGCTCAAATCGCAAGAAATTCGCCGTGGCTCCATGGGCGGCGATTTTACAAAACTAGTAAGCGAGCTCTCCAAAGATCCGCTCTTTATAAAACTTGCCCCGTTAAGCGAGACGGCGCGCAAACACTACGATGACATGGAACTTGTCACTCGTTTCTTCGCCTATGCAGACGGCTACCCAGATTTCGAGGGTTACAAAGACCGCGTTGCTAGTTACCTGGATGAATACACGAATCGCATGAACATCGAGCTTGCCGAGTCACCTGACAAGCGCAATGAACTCGTCGCTCGCTTCAAAGAAATGTTGGAATACGTTGAGAAGTGCTTGGGAGACAGGGGTTTCAAAAAGACACCGACAGGAAAAACGACTCCTCATGCGCGTTTCGAAGCTATTGCGGTCGGCGTTGCCGTGGCGTTGTCGGAGGACAAGGACCTTTCGCGCAAAGACATGTCTTGGATTGATTGCGAAGAGTTCCAGACCCTTGTGCGGTCAGACTCGGCAAACGTAAAGGCCAAGTTGAAAGCTCGCATTGATTTCGTTGCCAACAAGCTGAAGGCGGAGCGGTAAACCTTATGGATTCCAATGACTTTAACTTGGGGTACGAAGAGGTCTACAACGACCGCCTTGGTGAGACCAAGAGCATGATTACGCTCGCGACCCTGCTCGATTCGCTTGACCAAGGTGCAGAGGGCGTGCGCTACAATGCTGTAATGCGAGGAGCGTACGAAATCGCTGAAAAGGCAAATCCCAGTGGCCTGCCCTCATCGACACCAGATGTGACCCTCGTTTCCAGTGTCATCCGCTCCAACGTCAAGCTTATGATCTACAACATCATTGAGTACTCAGTCACTAATCTCATGCAGGCGATTTACGACAGAGTAAAGGACGAGGGTTGCGGCTACGCTGAGGTTTCCGAAAAGCTTCAATCGATTTGGCACCATACCCAAATGTATAACGGGTTGAGCGACCCAAAAGCCAGCAATAGTACTGCCGAGTCCATAAGCAAGAGGTTGCTTGATCATGCTGTTAAAAATAACGTACTTCAATTCAGCGTTCGGAACACCATCGCCGGTGGAAATCTAGATGCAGACAAAATCCTCAAGCTCTTTGATGACCACGGAATATCGATTCATGATGATATAGCGAACTGCAAGAGGGATGAGATTAAGAGCGAGCTTAAAGACATCAAGAATCGACGGAATGACCTAGCTCATGGATCAATTTCGTTTGCAGAAGCAAGCAATCAGGTGACAACATCGGAGCTTGCGGAGCTAGTCAATCATGTTGACTCATTTTTGATGCAGCTCCGCAAGGATGTTTCGACCTACCTCAACGCCGGTGAATATCGGCGCGGTATGACCGAATCAGAAGAGGGCTAGTGTACGCAAGCGGCAATTATGCTTTTGCCAACCGCTTCGCCGAGCTTTGGTGGCACGGCGTTTCCAATATGCCGTGCCACAGCTTTCTTGCTGATCTTCTCGCCAGGCCTAATGAACTTGTAATCCTGCGGGAAGCTCTGCAAGACGGCACCCTCACGCAAGGTTAGGGCTCGATTTTGCTCTGGATGCCCAAACCGGCCCGTACCGTACATATAGAACTGCGTAGTTATAGTTGGGGACGTCTCGTCCCAAGCCATCCTCCCGTAGACCGCAGGGTACGTTTGGCCAGCAGCCTTTTTATGACAATCAAGCCTCAGATCCTCAGGCCAATCTCGCCACGTGCCATTAGGCGTCGAAGCCTTAATGCGCTTCAAGTTTAGTTCTGATAGCGCCGACGCCGTTTGCAGAGAGTCCCCCCTGCAAGAGCCGCCAGCGCTCACGGCAGGCAGCGCACCTATTGCCTGCCGAACCGTAACAGTATGAGCGTTATCATTCGTAGGGTCAATCAAGCTGATGGACCCATTTCTAGAAGCTAGCAGAATCAATCGCCGCCGATGCTGGGGCACACCGTACTCCTCAGCCTTTACGACGCTGTATTCCACCGAGTATCCGGACTCCTTAAGCGTGTTCAAGAAACCAGAGAAGATGCTCTCCTTCTCGAGCTCGGGCACGTTCTCCATGGACACGTAATCTGGCTGCACTTCACGTACAAGCCTCCCAAACTGCGCAAGCAACCCCCAGTCCTTGTGCTTCTCGCGATGCTTCTTGTCCTTGCGGTGCTTCGAGAAGGGCTGGCAAGGAGCGCACCCTACCAAGACTTTGATGTCAAAGTCCTTCAGGAGCTCCTTGACTTCCTCCCCGGTGACCTCGGCGATGTTCTTGCAGATGAACTTGTCCTTGCCGTTGTTCGCATCGTAGGCGTACTGGCAAGAGGAATCGAGGTCAAACCCAGCCACCACATCGATGCCAGCGGTGCGTAAACCGTAGGTCAGGCCCCCGACCCCGCAAAACAAATCCACAGCACCAATGGAGGCGCTCTGAGCCTTATCCTCCGTGGAACTATCAACGCTCATCGCAATCACCCCTTCGGCGTCCTAGAATGACCGTATGCGAGCGTCACAAACTCGAAAAGAATTCAACTCGCTAACTTTATAGATTAGCAGCAATCAGAGGGATTGGAGACCTGAGCTTGAAAACGTCACCGAACGGCTGTTTGCTTCCCGTAAACAGCAGAAGTGCAGGTAAAACGCCTTGGCCTCGATTTGCTTGATCGCCTGCTCCAAGTACGGCAATCCGGAGAGGTCCTGGCCGCCGGAGGCCGTGCAAAGCGCTCCGCTTGTATGGTCGCCCGTGCTCTTTCAGCCTGCGTTCGCCGCATGCCAGAAGAGCGTGCCCGCCGTGATCCTACCGCCCTCGTCCACATGCTCGAAGAGCTTGCGGGTAACGGCCTCGTCGTACTTCTCGGGGTCGTGGGAGCACCAGCTAAGGAACGTGTCGTGGTCGCCTCCAGCGGCCTCGTAGCTGATGCCGATGTTCTTCCAAGTCTCGTAGTTCTTGGGCGGCTCCATAGAGAGGAACGCCAAGTCGGCCTTCTCCTTATCGTTCATGCTGGCTCACCCCGCAATCGAGCTGCGAGGCGGCGCTCCCCGTGACCGAGCTGTAAGATGCAGCCACGACAGGCCCCCGGCCTGTCCACTCGCCGCCGGTGGCCCCGCCGCCAAGTATACGGCCACCGGTGTCATTTTCCTTGAATGCTTCCATAGGCATCGCTAGTCCTCAATGCCGAGCATGTCGCAGATTTTCTGCCCGCTGATCGCCCAGGTGCCGCCGATCATCATCGCGGGGAGCGTCCCGTCCGCGCACCACTTCTGGACTTGGCGCAGGCTCCACCCGCCAATCTCGGCCACGTGCTTAGGGGGTCTCGCACACCTTCACGTCCGCGCGCCGGATTTGCGAGCAGCCGAGCGGCTCCTTCCCATGCCCTATTCTCGCCTTTGTACCGAGCCATTCAGTCACCGCCCTAACCTCTGAGCTACTAATGACGTGTGATCACGGTTAAGACTGTACAAGAGCGAATTGCCGCGTTTAACTGTGGTTATGTAGTGCAGCAGTGGCAAAACTGCTTGACGGCGCGGGACTTCCATTTTGCTTTGCGACTGCTTGGACGGCCAAATTGCTCATTTGCTGACTTATAGCAATGCCCCAACGGCACCGTCGCGTTCGCAAACAGCCGCGGCCAACAGCAAGAACATCAGCAATTCCGTCGGCATGCATCGGACGTCCGCCGCTGGGGTATCCTTGGAGCACATGCACCGCAAGCCGCACAAAGGAGCCGCCATGCGCACCGAGCTCGATGTTCCCTTTTCGCACAAAGACCAGGCCAAGGCCCTGGGCGCCAAGTGGGACCGGGTCAAGAAGATCTGGTACGTGCCCGATGGCGTCAACCCCGAGCCCTTTGCCGCGTGGCTGCCCGGCGTGGATCGTTCCGACCCCAGCGCGCCCTACATCTATCTGGTGCTTGGCAAGCGCGAATGTTGGAAGTGCCACGAGCAGACGACGGTCGCGGCCTTTGGCATTCCGTATCGGTTGGCCGAGGACTCGGGCAGCAAGGCCGCGCCCGGCGCTGCGCCCGCCATGGACGACGCGGGCCACATCGCGATCGACACCGCCCGCGCCAACGCCATAGCCATCGTTCCCGCGCTGGGCTGCGTGCCGGCCGAGATCCGCGACTACCTGCGCGAGCGCTGCGGCTACAAGCCCGTAACGTCGCGCACCACCAAAACCGTATCGCTCGCCAGCACCTGCACCGCCTGTGGCGCGCTGCAAGGCAGCCATTACCTGTTCGAGGAGCCCATGTCGCCGTTTGCGCTCACGGCTATCAACAAGCTGCCCGCGCTGGAGTTCGTGCGCGTGGAAGTCGCCGGCGTCTTTGGCATCCACGCCAGACAGGGCAACTTTGACCAGGCACTTTTTACCTGGGCACGCGACCACCACACCCAGTTCCACAAGCCCCTGTGCGAGGGGATCTACCTGTAAGATATCTTAGGTACCGGCGAGCGCTCCTGGCGGCAAGGTATCGCCCAAAGGCAGAAGCACCCGACAGACAATTAGGTGTCCGCATCGTCATACACGACATCGATACCACAGCCGTGACAGCGTCCGGGGCGCACCAGCATGTGAAGACGGTCTTGTTACAGTCCCAAAATATGCTCCAAATAGCCCTTGTTAAACCAGAACGATTGCCTGGTCATCCAACGTCCGTCGGGCAACTCGTAGGCGTTCCTCGCAATATCGCCGATTTCGGTTCCGTCGGCGAATCTGTACGCAGCTTTTGAGGTATGCGGGCGGACGTGAACGATCGGGTTGTCTGCCATACCGGGCAGGTTGTTGGTCACTTTGAGCTTTCCGCTTGCATCCCGATACGGATTGAGCTCAACGCCCTCGCGAATGACCTTTCGTGTCTCATCCCAACAAGCCTTTGCGGGGCCTTCGATTTCGTTTGCCGGCATTGCCCAGAATAGGCAGCGGTCAAGGCGCCACTCCCCCTCGTGGTCCTCACGGAACACGACAAAGAAGAAACGACTGGTCTCAAGGCGCGCACGGAAGGAAGACGTTTCCCAATCCTCATTGATTAGCTGCTTAAACTCAAACGGAGGGAAGGACATTGCTTGCTCGATGTGCCCCCTCTTATTAACGCGACAAGCGCGGACGTTAATCCCAGCCTTAACGAACTCCTCGGCAGCATTGTTTTTTATGCCGAGCATGCGATAAACGAGTGTCGTCCATTGCGCCTTGTTTCCTGTGTATTCCAAGCCGTACTGCTCCGCAATCTGGCGATCAGTTTCGCCATAGTGTTGCTCGATCAGTCCAGTTACGTAGCTTTCGAAATCAATGGACTCGTCGTCGCCTCGAACGATGCTCTCGCCGATACGCGGGGCACCGAGAACATAGGCGTGAAGCACATAGTCCATGTACGAGCGTTTGAGAGAAAAGGCGCGACGCTTCGCGCGACGGCGTTCGATCTCGCCCGTATCGGTATTGAAGTACTCGTAGTACTGGTCGACCCACATTGTCGCTTCGGTTGCGCCCTTTGTGCAGGCGCCCAAGTAGGTGGTCATGCCCTCCGACAGCTCGTCTGCGCGACCATCCTGAATGTACGAAATGATTTTCTCGTAGTCGGCGCGAATGATCTTCATATCCTCTTCGGGCAGACGAACCATGACTGCACGCTCAATGCGCTGGTCGTATTTGTCGATGGAGCGGTCACGGCCGTAATAAATCAGCAGGATATTGCTGAGCTTGGTCTTGAGATGCGAGCTGTCGTAGTCGAGCGAAACGGGACGGTCGTAGGGAATCATCGTCAAGACAAGACGTTCACCGGCAGATTTACGACCGTCTTTAAGTACGTCAAAACACGTTGCCTTGAGCTCGACACCCGCCTCGGGAAAGTCCGGCCGGTCGTCGCTGTTGGCCTTGTAGCCAAAGTAACGCTCCTCGATCAGGGTTCCCATACCGCCCTTGTACTTCTTGGATCCAAAGTCCTTAGGCGCGCTCTCCCCCTCCGGCGCAATGCCAAGCTCCAGAATGTCGCGAAACGTCATCCCGTCGAGATTGGCAGCATACCGCTCGATGCTAGAGGGGTCAGAAAAATCAGTATCGTCAAGCATGCGCTTGAAATCGAGGTGCTTCTTGGACATGGCAAATCCTCTCGAAATAAGACATGATCTAATACGTATGCTACTGTAAATTCGGGTTATACCGTGAAGATCCCCTAAGGGATCTTCCATTTGCAACCCGATTTCTGTACCCTTGATCTTTGCATTTGCAGCGATTTGGGGGAGTGAGTATGTCAGAGGTCAAAATCGCCGAGCTTTTTGCTGGCGTCGGCGGATTTCGTTTGGGCCTCGAAGGCTATGCTGACCCTCGTTATCCAGATTTCTACATGAAGCCCGCCGGACCCTTTCGCACCATTTGGGCCAATCAGTGGGAACCGCCCGGAACCAAGGCTCGTCAGTTCGCGGCACGCTGCTATATGGACCGCTTTGGCGAGGATTCCGTAGTCAACGAAGATATCAATAAAGTCCTGGAACAGGCTGAAGCCGGAGAGGTTGAAATCCCCGACGTCCAGATGGTTGTCGGCGGCTTCCCTTGCCAGGATTACTCCGTCGCTCGCCCGCTTAACCAGGCACATGGCATCGAGGGCAAGAAGGGTGTCCTTTGGTGGGACATCTACCACTTCCTCGAGATGAAGAAGCCGCGCTTCGGTCTCTTTGAGAATGTCGATCGTCTGCTCAAGTCGCCCGCGTCTCAGCGCGGTCGCGACTTCGCCATCATCCTAAGCTGCCTTGCCGACCTCGATTACACGGTCGAATGGCGCGTGGTCAACTCCGCGGAATATGGTTTTCCCCAGCGTCGCAAGCGTGTTTATATCTTCTGCGAAAAGGACGCTGGCAAGGTTGATCTCGTTGATCGCATGCACAACGGCGTCATGGCTAAAGCCTTCCCCGCCATCTATCCCGACGAGATGTCCGAGCTCGATGTTTTACCCGACCCCTACGAGAACTCAACTCGTTTTGGCGTCGGCCAAAAGACCTCTCAATTCAAGAATGCTGGCGTCATGCAGGGCTGTCATGTTCTGACCTGCGACTTTGCCGAGGACTATCACGGTGAGCGCCACGTGCTTGGCGACGTGCTTGTCGACGAGGCTTATGTCCCGGAGCAGTTCTACATCTCCGACGAAAAGCTTCCCGACTGGCGCTACCTTAAGGGCAGCAAGCGCGAAGAGCGCACTAACAAAAAGACAGGCTTTACGTACACGTATTCCGAAGGAGCCATGAGCTTCCCGGATGCCACCGACAAGCCGAGCCGCACCATCCTCACAGGAGAAGGCGGCACGGGAGCGAGCCGCTTCAAGCACGTCATCGAATGTCCCGATGGCCGTTTCCGCCGTCTTGTTCCCGACGAGCTCGATCAGCTTCAGGGATTCCCGAAAGGCTGGACCGATACGGGCATGACTGACGGCCATCGAGCCTTCTGCATGGGCAACGCACTCGTCACCGGCGTGCCCCATCGCATTGGCGAAGCTATGGTCGAAGTGTACAGCCTCTAAGGCAAGCAATCAGGAGCCGGCAGTTCACGCTGTCGACTCCGTTTTTTCCATCCCACTTCCCTGTATACTGATGTAGCACGTGTTTCATCCGGGCTTGTTGGGCCGGGTCGTTCATGGGAGGTTCTTGTGGCTGTTTCGAATCCGCCTAAGGGAAGCGTTTCTTCTTCGTCCATCAAGCCGGTTACGCGCAAGGCCGTGCGTTGCCAGCGCGAGGTCGCTTGGCTTGTCACGCAGGCAGCAGGCAGACTCGTGGCGAGCACGGAGGACGTCAATGCTCCCACACCGAGCTTTGTGCTGGCAGCGGCGCTGAATCGAGTACGCCAGCTGGAACTCGTCGCACAAGAAGACGGCAGCCATCTTGGCTACCAGGACGCTATGGCGCCCGACCTGTTGACCTTTTGTCGCATGACCAAATTGCCCGCCGCGCCCAATACGCTTTCGGACGCAGGCTACATGTTTACGCTCTCGGGCGCGGACCTTATCCGCGACATCTATGCATACTGCAGCGAGCTCGCCGAGCGCCACGTCTTTGACGCGGCAGAAGTCAAACCGGGAAATGTCATCAAGCTGGTTCTTAGGCTGTTCTTGATGGACGGGTTCGGGGCCATGCCGGCGTAAGCCGAGTCTTTAGCATCACCGTCGACTGAGCAACAACCGCTTTACCTTAGTGGACGCCAATTGAGGGTCGATTATTGGGTCGCCTCGTCCACTAACGCATTTATTCCACGCGCTCTGACAGTCGATACTTGCGGTTGCGGCTCGTCGCCGGCGCCGTGGGCTCAAGCTCGCCTTGAGCAATGAGCGCGTTGACGCGCGACCTAACCTGGGAAATTGTAAGCCCCGTGCGTTCTGCCAGCTCACGCGTCCCCAGCTCGCCGTAGTGTTTGAGTGCCGCCACAATTAAGCCCCCGCCATGATCGACCGGCTCGATCTTTGAACGGTAAAGTACGACCTTGAACCGATCGAACCCCGGGCAGAACAGGGGCTCGGCCAGACCATGCGCGCGCATGGCATCGATCATCATCGGGATGCCCGAGCCATTGCCCTCAGCCGGCGAACCTGCGCCATCCGGCAGCGGGACAATCGACATGAGTTTCACGAGCGTCGCGTTACGGCATCGGGAGCTGCCGTCAAACAAGTTCTCGCGAGTCTTTCCCCCGTAAAGGCCGCCAGGATTCGTCACCTCGACACGATCGTCAAAGACGTCGACGGCAATCGATTGTCCACAGAACCGATCCCCGTATTCTCGATGGATTACGGCGTTGGCGATTGCCTCGCGCAGAACCTCCTCGGGAATCTCAAGCGAGTCGACACGCGAGACACCTTGGACGGTCGAGGTTCGCCGCAAATTCTTGGCGACGGCTGCGACGGCATCCGAGATCATCTCGCCCAACGTTCCCTCACAGATTGTGCGGTCCATGAATCTCAGCGACCCCGCCATGCCCTTCTGAGTTCCCGCATGGACAGCCACGTCAATGAAGAGCTTGGGATAGAACTGCTGAGGGTAGGTGCCCACAACTAGGAGTCCAGCCTTGGTGACATTGCCCTGGGAATCAAGGATATTTAGGCGCTCCAGCTTCGTTTGTTTGTCCGGCGCGCCGCGCATTGCCCGGGGCGTCAACGAGAAAGCCCGATCTATCGTACGGTCGACCAGCGTCTCGTCGAGATTGTCCGCGCCCGCACCCGCCACCGCGTCGCGATCGCTCGGAGTCGCTCGACCGTATGACGCCAATGCGAGCACCTCGGTCGATGAAAGCGGCACATCTTTGTCATCGATGCGCTTGTAGCTGCCGCCCTGGGCGCCCCGCTCTATGACATAGCAGGGCTTGCTCGACGGATCGAGCTCCTCAATCGTAATGACGAGAACGATGACGTCCTGAAGCTCCACTCGCTCGATCGTGTATTTAGGCGGATTGGCCAGCTTTCCTCGACCGCCGGCATCGCCCATGCCCGCCACGAATTGGTTGAGCACTTTCTCGGTCTCAAAGTTTGCAACTGGGACAAAACCCGCGCGCTCACTCACTCCGAGTACGATGATGCCGCCGGCGGTGTTTGCGAAAGCGCTGACCGTTTCCCATACGTCGCGGGAAAGCGTTGTGGCGCTCTCCTTGACCTCGACGTTAAGATCGTCCGAGCCCATGCGCCTTAAAGACTCGAGCAGACCGGTCAGTTCGTTTTCGTTCATCTGCACGTCCTTTCGCTCGGTTCTGCGAAGAATGCCGCGAATGGATTTCCTTCGTCTCTCAGTTATCTCTCGTAATTATCTCTCATCTTTCTGTTATCTCTCATATTAGAAATGAGTGAGAGATAACAGATAAGATGTCTGCCATCTGTTTCATATAAACATGTTTTTGCTGGTAGAACAATCGGTATTGAGATAATACCATGATTGCTTGTCTCTTTGCTGCTCAGTTATCTCTCATATTTATCTCTCGTCTTTCTGTTATCTCTCGTATTCGTGACGAATGAGAGATGTGCGGGCGGCGGATGAGTGTGGATTTTGGACGGTCGGGAAATGAGGGTGGATATTTGGACGGTATTTGGGCGTTTTGAGGCTGATTCCGTCCGAAAATCCACTCTCATTCGATAGGCGTCCAAGTTTCCACGCTCGCGCGGCGGGCACGCGGGGCCTTTACCCAATCCGCTGGCATCGTCTCCAGTTCGCCGCAGGGTCGCGGCCCCATATGGGTATACTCTCGTGGATTCGACTCGATTCGCCCCCGCTGGGGCGTCAAAGGAGACTGCATATGCCCACCACCTCAACCGACCCGCGCGCCGCAGCCGCTGCACTGCTGGTGCCCGGCACTACCTGCCACGGCTTTGCCGTCGAGCGCCGCGAGACCGTGCCCGAGCTCGACTCGGACGCTTACGTGCTGCGACACACTGCCTCGGGCGCTCGCCTGCTGTACCTGGCGTGCGACGACGAAAACAAGGCCTTTGCCATTGGCTTTAAGACGCCGCCGGCCGATTCCACCGGCGTGTTCCATATTCTTGAGCACTCGGTGCTGTGCGGATCGGCTAAGTTCCCCGTCAAGGAGCCGTTTGTCGATCTGATCAAGAGCTCCATGCAGACGTTTCTCAACGCCATGACCTACCCCGACAAGACCATCTACCCCGTTGCCACCACCAACGAGCAGGATCTGTACAACCTGATGGACGTGTACCTGGACGCGGTGTTCAACCCGGCCATCTATACCAAGCCCACCATTTTTGAGCAGGAGGGCTGGCACTACGAGCTGGACCTGCCGGAGAGCGTCGAGGGCGAGGGCGACGGCGGCTCCGCGAGCCTGCGCGAGGGCACGCTGCGCTATAACGGCGTGGTGTTCAACGAGATGAAGGGTGCGCTGTCCGACCCCATGAGTGTGCTGGACGACGCCGTCAACGCCGCGCTCTACCCCGACACCGCCTATGCGCACGAGAGCGGCGGCGACCCGCGCGCAATCCCTGCGCTCACCTACGAGCAGTTCCTGGACACGCACGCGCGCCACTACAATCCTTCCAACTCCTACATCACGCTCTACGGCGACCTGGACGTGGACCGCGCGCTGGCCTTTTTGGACGAGCGCTATCTGTCGCAGCCGAGTGCCGCGAGCCGCCGCATGGACGCTGCCGTTGCCGCCGGCGAGGACCCGTCCACGCTGGCGCCCAATCCGCTGGGCGTGCAGGCGCCTGTGACCTGCGAGTACAAGCGTATCGAGATGGCCACCACGCCCGAAAACGCCTTGGTGGGCCTGGGCCTTGTGCTGGGCAGCGCGCTCGACCGCAAGCGCACGATCGCGGCGGATATCCTGTTCGAGGCGCTGCTGGGCTCCAACGAAGCGCCGGTTAAGAAGGCCATTCTGGCGGCAGGTCTGGGCGGCAACGTGGTGAGCTACACCGCGGCCGAGAGCCTGCAGCCCTACGAGCTCATCATGCTGCAAAACGCGCAGCCCGGCGTGGCGCGCGAGCTGCGCCGCGTGTTCCAGGACGCCTGCCGCGACCTGTGCGAGCACGGCGTTCCGCGCGAGCGTCTGGAAGCCATCATCAGCAGCAACGAATACGACCTGCGCCAGCGCGACTACGGTATCGCCGACGGCGTGGCCATTGCGTGCGACGCGTTGAGCACTTGGCTCTACGATGACGACGCCGCGACGCTGGCGCTCAAGTACGGCCCGGTGTACGAGGAGCTGCGTGGCGAGCTGGACGGCAACTATTTTGAGGACCTGCTGCGCGAGCTCGTGCTGGAAAACGACCACATGGCTCTGGTCGAGCTGGTTCCGATAGACGCTGCCGAGGGTGCGGAGGGCGCCGAAGCTGCCGAGCTGGCTGCCAAGCGCGACGCCATGACCGATGCCGAGCTGGCGGACGTGGTCGAGCGCACGGCCGCGCTGCGTGCCGCGCAGGAGGCCGAGGACAAGGCCACGCTACCGCGTCTGCGCGTGTCCGACATTGGCGCGGCGCGCCCCGAGCCTCCGCTCGTTGTGGACACGACTGCGCCCATCCCCTGCCTGCGCCACGACATTCCCACCAACCGCCTGGCCTACGCCATGCAGTACTTCGACCTGAGCTGCGTCGCATTTGAGGACCTGCCCTACGTGACGCTGCTCTGCCGCCTGCTCAAGCAGCTGCCCACGCGCGAGCATTCGGCCGAGGAACTCGACAACCTGCTCGCCGGCAAGCTGGGCTTTTTGAGCTTTACGACCGAGGTCATGACGCAGCCCGACGTGGACGGCGTGCGCCCCTACCTGCTGGTGAGCGCCGGCGCCCTGTCCGAGAAGATCGACGCGCTGGCGAGCCTGCCGCGCGAGGTGTGGTCGAGCACGCTTTTGCTCGATGCTGACGCCGACCGCGTGCGCGACGTGCTCACGCAGATTCGCATTGGGCTTGAGCAGGGATTTATCAACAACGGTCACTCGGCGGCGCTGGGTCGCGCGATGAGCTACAGCTCGCCTTCGGCCGTGGTACGCGAGCAGCTTTCGGGCGTGGACTTCTATCTGTTCCTGCGCGATCTGCTCGAGCACTTTGACGAGCGACTGGACGACTTGCGCGCCAAGCTTGCCGCTCTGGCAGACCGCATCTTTGTGGCCGATGGCTGCATGGCGAGCTTTACCGGCAGCGACGAGGACTTCGATGCGTACTGGGATGCCGCAGGCGACCTGGGGCTTGGCGCGGGCGACGGTGCTGGCAGCGGCACGCTCGTGGTGCCGGCGCCGCGCGACCGTCACGAGGCTTTCGTCATCCCCAGCGACATCTGCTTTGCGGCGCGCGCGTGCGATCCGCGTCGCCTGGGCATCGACGTGACGGGCGCTTGGGCGGTTGCCGCCAACGCGCTCTCCTACGACTACCTGTGGAACGAGATCCGCGTGAAGGGCGGTGCGTACGGCTGCGGATTCCGCGCGGCCGGCGAGCGCCAGACTGCGTTCTACACCTACCGCGACCCGGCGGTCGACCCCTCGATTGAGCGCGTGGCGCGCGCAGGCGCATGGCTCGGCAGCTTTGAGCCCGACGAGGCCGCCTTCGAGGGCTTTATCGTGAGCTGCGTGAGCGGCATGGACGCGCCCGTGAAGCCGTACGCGCTCACCAAGCGCCGCAATACGACCTACCTGGCTGGGCTCGATCCGCACGCGCGCGAGGAGCGTCGCGCCCAGATGCTCGCGGCCACACCCGCTGAGCTGCGCTCGCTCGGCGCCGACGTGACGCGCATCGCAGCCGCGTCGCCCACCTGCGTCTTTGGCGGCCGCGACGTCGTCGCCAAGAGCAACTCCGGCTTTACCGTCGTCGACCTGCTGGCCTAGCCACAGCTAAGCAAAACCACCACAAAGGGGACAGGCACCTTTGTGGTGGTACGAACGCTTGTTCTATACGTACATATGTTCTATAGTAGGGTTGCTTGCATCAGCGTCAGATTGCAACTAGAATGTAGTTGCAGAATGTGAGGCCGAGATGACCCGGGTCGATAAACTTATTGCTCAACTGCTCAGTTGCCCTTCGACGTATAGATTTGCCGACTTTCTTAAAGTTATGACGTCATATGGCTTTGAGATGGACAGCAAGGGCAAGACATCCGGATCGCGCATTCGCTTTTACAGGCCATCGGACGGCAGGATGTTCGTGATGCATGCGCCCCACCCATCTGATGAGTTGACGGCGGGCACCATTCGAAACATTGTTCGTTTTCTACAGGATGTCGGAGGCTGCCATGAGTAACGTTTTAGCTTACAAGGGCTACTTTGCCCCGGTCGAGTTCGATGCCGAGCAGCATGTATTAACGGGCATGGTCGCAGGCATTAGGGACGCAATTGTGTTCGAGGGCTCTACAGTCGAAGAGGTGGAGCAGTGCTTCCACGACGCCGTTGACGACTATCTTGAGTTTTGCGCGGAAAAGGGCAAGGAGCCCGAGCGGGCTTTCAAGGGCTCGTTTAATGTAAGGACAGGCTCTGAACTCCATAAACAGGCCGCGTTGGCAGCCGCTAAAAAGGGCGAGTCACTCAATAAGTTTGTAGCTGAAGCAATCGCCGCGGCGTTATAGCGTTTACGCGTAGAGCCAAACCACCACAAAGGGGACAGGCACCTTTGTGGTGGTTTTGGGTAAGTCCGTCGCGTTTGCCCAGATAAAACCTGCCAAAATAAACCTGTCCCTTTTTGGTAGGTTTGGGAGATGAGGCTGGGATGGATAAGGCTGAGTTGCGGCGGG
Organism: Collinsella aerofaciens; assembly: GCF_039836695.1. Taxonomy (GTDB): domain Bacteria; phylum Actinomycetota; class Coriobacteriia; order Coriobacteriales; family Coriobacteriaceae; genus Collinsella; species Collinsella aerofaciens_BD. Next base: position 107,780 of record NZ_JBDPAC010000004.1, read on the forward strand.
CGGTGATTGCTCGGCGCGATGCTATTGATCTGGATGTTCGGGCAGCGAAGTCTGCTGTTGTATGCGCACGGCTTGTTGAGCTGATGGAGTCCAGCGACACTACGGGCCAACGCACCGTTGCCGTCTATGCCGCCATGGGTTCCGAGGTCGACCCCGCCGCGTTTGCCGCCGCGGCCGTCGCGCGGGGCTGGCGCGTAGCCTATCCGTGCATGCTCTCGGCAACAGACGCCATGGCTTGTGGCCAGCGCATGTGCATGCGGGCAGTCTCTGCCGGCAATGCGTCCGAGGCCCCGTTTATCGCCCACCCTACGCGGGCCTTCGCAGCCACGGACGTCGACAGCGACCACTTCCCCATCGTGCCCGCCAAGGCTCTCGACATGGTTGTGGTGCCGCTCGTGGCTTTCGACCGAACCGGTGCGCGCCTGGGCTACGGCGGAGGCTGCTACGACCGCTACCTGCCCATGCTCTCGCCCGCATGCCAAATCATCGGCATCGCCTTTGACGAGCAGCGTGTCGACCACGTTCCCACCGACGCCCACGACCTGCCACTGCCCAACATCGTCAGCGCCTAGCCGCCGCTGTATCGCACCCGCAAGATGAGCGTGGAAAATCTCCCACTTTGAGCCCCCTTACGAGCCAAAAACGGGAGATTATCCACACTCATTCAACAAGCGTCCGAAAATCCACGCTCGGCCGTCCGATTTTCCACGCTTGTCCAGCCAAACGCCCTGCAACTGCCTCAGCACGCACGCGGCACGCCGGCGACCTTGAGCTTGCGATCGAGCTTTGTCGGATCCCTTAGATCATCCCAGCACAAGCGCACAATCTTGCAGTTATCAAGCAGCGAAAGTCTCGACTCGCGCTGACGCTCATCGAACTGCGCCTTCGCGAGCTTGCCCTCCTCCGCCGCCTTCTCGCTTTTAACGAATCCGTCGAACTCCCCGATAATCAGCCGGTCGCCCACGCGCCACAAGTAGTCGACGCGATACGGTCGTCCCGGCTCAACCGGGTCGAACAGCTCAACTTGCAGCTCCGGCGTCTGCCAACCGCGCTCGATCATCAGGGCACGCGCCTTGGACTCGCCGCCACTTTCCGACAGCCCATCGGCACATCGTGCAACCCTGCGCGCCGTCACAACGCCGCGACGATTCAGACCAAGCTTGTCGACAGTCTCAACGAGATGCTCCTTCGACAAAAGTTGCTCATGGAGCGCCGAGTCCGCGATGATCAGTCCCTCGACAAACGATGCATCGACCAAGCAATCCGTAATCGTTTGATCGATATCGGTTACGGCGATATCCATCTGGGTGGCCCGTGTTTGACGAGCATAGCGATGACGAATGACCTGAGAGCCCGGCGTCGTCGATTGGGCTGGCATCGCGGCGATATGGATGTGCGTCAAATTGGCATGCGAAACCGAAAGGCCATAGATAACAGCCGCCGTATAGGAGCAAAATGTCCAGTCGGGGTGCTTTTGCGCAAGCGCCCGCACCCGATGCAGATAACGCTGCCGAAACTTGAGCTCGGACCAGTATTCCGGACGCGCATACAGCCCCGGCATGACCGCTTCGAGACTTCCCGCCTCCGCCCGCCGCTCAATCTGCTTTGCCTCCGCCGCCGTGCGCGCGTACACGCAGCTCATCTGCTGTTCGCATGCTTTAATGTGACTTGCAAGCCTTTGATTCGCCGTCATGTTTCCCATGTCGCCTCCCAAATCTTGGAACGGCGCAAACGTACCAGACGGTTTCATGCGAAGTCTGACCAAATACCGTCCAGGCGCTGACCAAATGCTTGACGGTTTTGGACGTTTTAGGCTGATGTCTTATATCTGCAGGTAGGGCGGTTGTCGAGAGGTCCCTGTCTCCACATTTTGAGGCCTTAGTCCATCGGATTATCAGAAAGAAAAACCCGTCGAGATTCAAGACTACGCCAAATGCGACTTTGCCTCTGCACGCACCGTCGCTTAGCCGAGCCATCGGCATCTACATGCCTAAAAAATGAGCGTGGATAATCTCCCGTTTTGAGCCTAGTTTCAAGCCAAAAGTGGGAGATTATCCACGCTCGATTTGTAAATGTCCGAAAATCCACGCTCGTCCGTCCGGATATCCACGCTCGTCACGCCGCCGGCACAGCAGCAGCCGTAGCCTAGTGCTCCTCGCCGGCGCGGGCTAGGTCGTAGGGCGTGGTCTGGTAGACGTAGTAGTTGAGCCAGTTGGTGTAGAGCAGCTGAGCCTGGCTGCGCCAGACGTTGCGCGGCTCGGCGGTGGGGTCGTCACCTGGGAAGTAATGCGCCGGCACCTGGGGGTTGAGCCCGCGCTTCACGTCGCGCTCGTACTCCAGACGCAGCGTGTCGGTATCGTACTCGGGATGGCCAAAGACAAAGAAGCGGCGGCTGTCGGTCGACTTGACGATGTACAGGCCCACCTCGTCGGACACGGCCACGACCTCGAGCTGCGGCTCGGCCTCCACGTCCTCGCGGCGCACATCGGTGTTGCGCGAATGCACGGCATAGAAACGGTCGTCGAAGCCGCGGACCAGCGGGCTTTGCGGCTTCACCAGATAATGCTCGAACACGCCGCTCGCCTTTGCCGGCAGGTCGTGCTTCTGGATACCGTAATGATGGTACAGGCCGGCCTGTGCGCCCCAACAAATGTGCAGCGTAGAGTGCACATGCGTGGTGGACCAATCCATGATCTGGCAGAGCTCGGGCCAGTAGTCGACCTCTTCGAACGGCATCTGCTCCACCGGCGCGCCCGTGATGATCAGGCCGTCATAGTGGATGTCGCGGATGTCGTCGAACGTGCGGTAGAACGTCTCCAGGTGGCCGGCGCTTACGTGCGTGGCCTCGTGCGTCTTGGTGCGCAGCAGGTCCACCTCCACCTGCAGCGGCGTGTTGGAGAGCTTGCGCATGATCTGCGTCTCGGTGGCGATCTTGGTGGGCATGAGGTTGAGGATGAGCACGCGCAGCGGACGGATGTCCTGGTGCAGCGCGCGGTACTCGGTCATGACAAAAATGTTCTCGCTCTCGAGCTGCGCAGCGGCAGGAAGGGCGTCGGGAATACGAATGGGCATGGATGCTCCTTACGAGTCAGTTGCAGCTATGGTACAACGAGCGGCCCCATCCGCGCGAGCACATCGCCCAGCGATGCCGTCAGCGGCCAAATCACTCCAAAAGTAGAGATTAAGGCATGTCCCAAAAATCTGCGACGCTTTAGCCTAGCAAAGTGGTAGCAGGACGCTACAATGGTTCGACGCGAAAAACTCGGCCGGAAGGATACATATATGTACCAGACGCGTAAGATCGGTGTGGTCGGCCAGGGCCACGTAGGAGCACATGTCGCCAACAGCCTGCTCATGCAGGGCATTGCCGATGAGCTGTACCTGTGCGATATCAACGAGGCCAAGGTGACGTCCGAGGTCCAGGACCTGCGCGACTCCCTTTCGTTTGTCCCGTACAACACCAAGATCGTCAACTGCTACGATCACTACGAGGAGTTGGCCTGCTGCGACGTCATCGTCAACGCCGCCGGCAAGGTCGCACTGGCCGCCGGCAACCGCGACGGCGAGCTGTTCTTTACCACCGACGCCACCCGCACCTTTGCCAAGCGCATCGTCGACGCCGGCTTTGACGGCATCTTCGTGAGCATCTCCAACCCCTGCGACGTCGTGTGCACCGAGCTGTGGCACCTGACCGGCTACGATCCCAAGAAGATTATCGGCTCGGGCTGCGGCCTGGACTCCGCCCGCCTGCGCACCGAGATTTCCAAGAAGGTCGGCGTGAGCCCCAAGTCCATCGACGCCTACATGATCGGCGAGCACGGCTTTAGCCAACTGGCCGCCTTTAAGGCCGCAACCATCGCCGGCAAGAGCCTCACCGAGCTTCAGGCCGAGAACCCCGACAAGTACGCCTTCGACCACATGGAAGTCGAGGAGCTCGCGCGTAAGGGCGGCTATGTGACCTACCAGGGCAAGCAGTGCACCGAGTACGCCGTCGCCAACTCCGCCGCGCGCGTCTGCGCCGCCGTGCTGCATAACGAGCACGCCGTGCTTTCGGCCTCTACGCTTATGACCGGCCAGTATGGCGAGGAGGGCATCTTCACATCCCTGCCGTGCGTGATCGGTGCCGAGGGCGTCGAGGAGGTCTACACGCTCGACCTGTCCGAGTACGAGCTCGAGGGCTTCCACAAGAGCTGCCAGCACATCCGCGACAACATCGCCCAGCTCGACTGGTGGGACGCCGAAGGCGTTGTCGGCAAGTAGACCGCTGGCTGCCGCAACTTTACGAATCTAAGCGCGATACTAAGCGGGCCGCGCCGGCAATCCCCGGCGTAGCCCGCTTTTTTTGACTCGCGCAGTGCCCTTGCGAATCGAAGGTGAATGTTTTTCCGCGAAGTGAACGAGCAAAATTGGACCCCCGAAGCATCGACATTTTTCAGGCGCTGTTTCCTGCGGTTTCGTCGAGTTTTTCCTGCGGTTTTGCCGCCAAAAAGTGTGGATGCTTCAGGGGCTCAAAACAGGTCGTTCACTTCGCGGAAAAGTATTCACCTTCGTTTTCGCGCAGACACGAATCCGGCCGCCACAACGCAAAACGGGGCCCGCGCGCAGCGCAGACCCCGTCAAAAAAGATAATTCCCGGTACCTAGTACTGCTCGATGCCCATGTAGCGACGAACCTCGGGGCTGTGGTCGAACACCTTGCCGCGAGCGGCACGCAGCTCGCAGCTCATCGCATAGAAGAAGATCGGCTCCAGGAACGAACGCACGCTGGTGGGCACCTCGCCCACGCCGTACTCGAGCGCATCGAGCACCATGACCGTATCGGTGTGCGTGTTGAGGAACGCCAGCGCGCGCTCCTCCATGGGGCGGCACTCGCCCGATCCGAGCTGTACAAAGTAAAACACGCCGGGCTCGGTGGCCTCGAACGGGCCGTGGAAGTACTCGCCGGAGTGGATGTAGCAGCAGTGCTGCCACTGCATCTCCATGAGCGAGCAGATGGCCATGGCGTAGGTCTGGCTAAAGTTGGGGCCGGATCCCAGGATATAGAAGAACTTGTGCTGCTGGCAGAGCTCGGCAAAGCGATCGCCCAGCTCGGCGTTGACCTTCTCGCGGGCGGCGGGCAACAGCGCATCCATCTGCTTGAGGCCGGCGTACATGTCGGCAAGCGCCTCGTAACCCTCCTGCTGGTCGAGCAGTTCGGCGGCGATCAGAGCGCCGATACCCTGCGGTACCTCGGCCTGCGGCACGCCCTCGCCCCACGGATAGACCCAGGTGGTCCACTTGCCGTTATCGATCTTGGAGCCCTCGCAGTCGGTCATGGCCACGACCTCGGCGCCGGCGGCCAGCGCCATCTCGCAACCGTCGACGACCTCCTGCGTGTTGCCGCTGTGGCTGCAGGCGATGACGAGTGACTTCTCGCCAAGACTCTTGGGAGCCATCAGGCAAAACTCGCGTGCCGTGTAGACCGTCGAGGTAAACGTGGTTGCCTCGCGCTTGAGCAGCTCGTTGGCCGGCATCAGGTCGATCATCGAACCGCCGCAGGCGATCCAAAAGACATTCTCGATCTTGCCCTTGCGCTCGATGATTTCCTGAATCAGATCGTGTGCGTTCATGGTGATGCCCCTTCTTGTGTGGCGGTTTTGAACGACTGCAGCTCGTACCTGCAGTCGTTCTATGTTGTCCTATTTATAGCACGCACGACGACGCCCGTGAAGTCATTTCACCAAACTTGTTCTATATTGTTCTATCTGTGGACGTTAGATGTCGAACACGTAGCGCGAGCCCACGATCTTTTGGCGTCCGAGCAGCAAGGGCCGCCCGTCCGCATCCGTAAAGTACGCCTCCATATAAAACAGCGGCTCGCCGACTGGCACCTCCAGCAGCGGGGCCGCCTGAGCATCGGCAAGCGCAATCTCCACGGTGCAGGGGTCGGACTTGAGCGGCGCACGGCCCGAATGCTCGGCAACGAGCGCAAAGATGGAATTGTCCGTGAGGTCCTTGTCGGCAAGCGTCTGCAGATAGGGATGATCGGCCAGCACAAAGGCGTTGTTCTCGAGCATGACGGGCACGCCATCTGCCGTACGCACGCGCTCGACAACGATGAGCTCGCAGCCGGGTTCCACCCCAAAAAACGCCGCGTCCTCGCGCGTCGCCGCAACCACCGTGCGCGACACCAGGCGCGCTCCGGCCACCATGTCGTTGGCAGCGCAGCCCTCGGAAAAGCTCTGAACGTCGCCCTTCTGGACAATCTTGCGCTTGAGCTTGGGCGCACACACAAACGTGCCCCTCCCCTGCTGGCGGTTGAGATACCCCGCGCGCGACAGTTCCTCGACGGCGCGGCGCACGGTGACGCGCCCCACGCCGTAAGACTTCGCGAGCTCCATCTCGGAAGGAATGCGCGAGCCGGATGCGTACACGCCGCGCGCAATCTCGCCCTTTAGGTCGTCCATAACCTGCTGGTACAGCGGCACGGCGGACACCTCAGTGCGCTCGGTTTTATCGTCGGATGTCATCGTTATGCTCCATTCCGTGCATGCTCGAACTCAAACTCTTCAATCGCCGCCATAAACTGCTCGCCAAAGGCATCGGCCTTTTTCTCGCCGATGCCGTTGACCTGGATAAGCTCGTCGCGCGTCTGCGGGCGTAGGCGGCACAGGCCGCGCAGAGCCTTGTCGGAGAAGACCATGTACGGCGCCATCTCCAGCTCGGTCGAAATCTCCTTGCGCAGGGCACGCAGGCGCTCGAACAGCTCGGCATCGTCACCCACGCGCGGGCGCTGATCCAGCTCGGCCTCCTCGCGCAGCAGATCCACCGCACGGCGGGCGCGAGCCGAGGCCTTGCGCTTGGACGCGCGACGCTTAACGGTAAAGGCGAACGCTTCGTCCTCGACCTCGGCGGCGCGCGGGCCCAGCCCCACGACCGGGTACTGCCCCTGCGAGGTGGCCAGGTAACCGCGGCCGCACAGCTGGCCGATGATGTCCTTGATGCGCCCGACCGATTCGCTTGACAGCTCACCGTAGCCGCGGTCCTCGTCCAGATGCATCTGGCGAATGCGCTCGGTGTTGCCGCCGTGGAGCACGTCGGCGATGAGCGACTTGCCAAAGCGCATGGGTCGCGTGGCCACATAGCGCACGGCGGCGCGGGCCATATCGGTGACGTCCTCGACCTCGAACTGCGTGAGGCAATTGCTGCAGTTGCCGCAGCCGTCGGCCTCGTCCATAGCGGTGCCGCCCGCACCAGCCGCGGCAGTATGCTCGGCCGCGGCCTCGTCGCCAAAGTAGCGCAGCATGTATTCGCGCAGGCAACCGGTGGTATTGCAGTAGCCCTCCATCTGGCTGAGCAGACGATATCGATTCTGGAGCGCCCACGCGCGCTGCTCGTCGTCAAGCGCCTCATCGGCAGCATCGCCGCGGTCGATCAGAAAGCGGCGCATGCGAAAATCGTTGCCGTTCCACAACAGGTAGCAGCTGGCCGGATCGCCATCGCGGCCAGCGCGGCCCGCCTCCTGGTAGTAGGCCTCGATGCTCTCGGGCACGTTGTTGTGAATCACGTAGCGCACGTTGGGCTTGTCGATGCCCATGCCAAAGGCGTTGGTGGCAACCATCACCTGGATATCGTCATCGATAAAGGCGCGCTGGCTTTGGCGGCGGGCGTCGTTGCCCATGCCGGCATGGTAGCGGCCAACGCGAATGCCGCTGGGGCCCAGCGCCTCGGCAAGCTCGCCTGCCAGCGCATCGACCGTCTTGCGGGTCGAGCAATACACGATGCCGCTCTCGCCCGAATGCGCGATCACATAGTCGCGCACCCACGCTGCCTTGGCTTTGTCGCCCATCTCCTCGCAGCCAAAGTAGAGGTTCTTGCGATCGAAGCCCGTCACCACCGTCGCGGGATTTTGCAGGCCGAGCATCTGCTGAATGTCCGCGCGCACGCGCTCGGTTGCCGTAGCGGTAAAGGCCGCCACGATGGGGCGCTGCGGCAGTGAGTCGATGAACTCGCGAATCTGCAGGTAGGCGGGGCGAAAATCCTGACCCCATTGGCTCACGCAGTGGGCCTCATCAATGGCCACGAGCGGCACGCCAATGCCGCCGTCCGCCGCGGCCTCCTGCGCAAAGGCCAAAAAACGCGGCTCGAGCAAGCGCTCGGGCGCCACGTACATAAGCTGGTAGCGGCCCTCGCGCGCCCGCTTGAGCACAGTGTTTTGCTGGGCCGGAGTAAGGCTGGAGTTGAGATAGCTGGGTCGCGCACCCGCCGCGAGCAACGCACGGGTCTGGTCCTCCATAAGCGACAGCAGCGGACTCACCACAAAGGTGATGCCGGGCAGCATGAGCGCGGGCACCTGGTAGCAAATGGACTTGCCGGCGCCCGTGGGCATAACACCCAGCGCATCACGACCGGCAAGGATCGCATCGACCATGCGGTCCTGTCCCGGGCGAAACGAGGTGTAGCCAAAATAGGCGCCGAGCGTGTCGAGCGCCATCTGCTGCATGCTATCGGTCATGGTTTCCTAACGTTCAAGTCATCTGCCGCCGATTATACGCCGCCACGCAGACAGCAGCACACGGCCGCCGCCCAGACTAGTCGTTTAAGAACGCCCCCAACGGCTAATCTCTTGACAAACGCGGAATTATCGTAGGTTGAGCATAAGTCAGCGAAAACGCCCCTAGGCGAGCAAGGTGACGTGAAAGAGGAGGGAAGCGTACTTTTGTACGCGACCGACGATTGAACGTCAGATTGCCGCTTAGGGGCGTTTGCAGCGTCGACCGGTCCGCCGTTCGTTAGAACGGCGGAACCAAAGGCGCAGCGTCAAGCCGTTACGCGGTTTGGTAAAACCGCGTAACTTACATGACCATAACGTAGCGCGATCCCACGTAGTACTGCTTACCCATCAGGACCGGCTCTCCATTGGGACCGGTAAAGCTGGCACGCAGGTTGAGCAGCGGATCGTGCGGAGCAATGCCCAACTCGGCCGCCTGCTCGGTATTGGCACGAACGGCCTCGACCGTGCGGTAGCCAACCGAGACAATCGGGATTCCGCCAACACGCTCGACCTCGGCAAAAATCGACTTGTCCTCAAGATCGGCCGTCAACAGCTCGCGGTAGGCATCAAACGGCACAAAGATGTTCTCCTCAAAGATGGGCTCGCCGTCGGCCGTACGCACGCGCTTGATATGCAGCAGCAGCGCATCCTTCTGCAGGCCAAAGAACTCCATCTCGTTTTGGCGCGCCGGGACAATCTGGCGATCGATCACGTGCGCACCGGCCTTCATGCCATTGCCGGCACACAGCGCGGTAAACGTCTGCAACGTCGAGGCGTGAAACTGGCGATTGATGTGCGGCGTGGAGACAAAGGTGCCACGGCCCTGCTGCTTAACCAGGTAGCCATCGGAGCACAGCTCCTCGACGGCGCGGCGCACCGTAATGCGGCTCACGTCGTACTGCTCGGCTAGCTCAAGCTCGGACGGAATACGCTCCTTGGGTGCATAAACACCTTTCTCGATCGCATCCTTGATTTCGTCGTAAATCTGCTGGTAAAGCGGTGCATTTTTGGGCGCAGGCATATCTAATCACTCTTATCGAAATATTGAAATAACTAATACGTATATAACGTCTAGTTTCATGTTACCTCATATTGATAAAACGATACACCCTCCCTACCAAAAAGCGACAGCTTCATTTTGGTAGGTTTTATCTGGGCAAACGAGAGCCCCTCGAAAGCAACGAGGCTTTCGAGGGGCTCATTCGGATGGACTACGCTTGGCCGGCAAAATGCCAAAACCCTACTTCCCGTCATCCTGCTGCAGGCTGTCCTGCTCGCAGAGGTGCGCCCGCCTGCTGGCCATACGTGCGGGCTTGTCGGGATCGGGTACGGCCGTGGGCATGGGCTCGTCGACATGACCACCCCACCAGCCGCCCACAAAGTTGAGCGTGTGGAACACGTTGATCACGGCGCCGGGATCAATGTCGCACACCAGCTTGATAATGTCCTGACTCTCGTAGGTCGAGACAACGGCATGCAGCAGGTACATCTTTTCGCGGCTGTATCCGCCGATGACCTCGGCGCAGCTAATGCCGTGCTGAAAATGGTCAACATAGGCGGTCATGACCTCGTCTGCCTTGCGCGTCGTGATCTGCAGCGTCACGCGGTCGTAGCGACGATAGAAGCTGTCGATGGTCTTAGTCGAAATAAACTGGAACACGATGGAATACGCCGCCTTGTCCCAGCCAAACATAAAACCAAAGATCGCCAGGATAAAGCAGTTAAAACCAAAGATGACGCCCCAGATGGTCTTGCCCGTGTGGTTGGAAACCCACAGCGCGATAAAGTCGGTGCCGCCGGAGGATGCGCCGGACTTAAGCGCGATGGCAGCGCCCAGACCCGAGACCACGCCGCCAAAAATGATGAGCATAATCTTGTCGCCCAAAAACGGCGCGAAGTGAAAGACGTTGAGGAACAGCGACGAGAGCACGACCTGCATCATCGAGAAGATGACGAAGCGCTTGCTAATGCCGCTCCAGCATAGGAGCGCCACGGGAATGTTGAGCGCGAGCATACCGAGAGAGATGTCGATGTGAACGCCGCCCAGCGAGGTAACGCGATCGAGCAGGACCGCGACGCCGGTAAGACCGCTCGGAAGCAGGTCGGCGGGCCGAATGAACGCCTGGATCAGGAATGTCTGGAGAACGGCGGAAATGGCGACCGCCACGGCAGTAATGGCGCGGCGGACGATGGTAAGGCGGCCGAGCACGAGCACTCGGTCCGTGAGCTGATCGATGGCGTTCGCCACGCAGGCTCCTTTCGAAGGCAGATGTAGTTGTGGGGCATGCCCGCGATTGTAGCATGGAGTGTACGGGGGCGCTTCAATTCACCCTCCCTCGACAACCAAAGCGGGACCAACAACCCCCACGACCAAAGGCCCAAATTACAAGTGAGTAGACTTTTTACGATCTGCCGAGCACACCCAAAACCGCCAACTCTGTGACCTGCGGTTTTACAAAGGAAGATATGCATTGTGCTCGGCCTGCGCCAAAAAGTCTACTCACTTAGTCCGAATCGAAGCCAAACGGATCAAAATAGATGACAAATTAAGCCAATCCGCAGCAAAAGACGCGTGAACCCGTGCTTCTCGCGGCGGATTGACACTACAAAGCGGCCAGAATGTCGGTCAGATTATCGATAACGGCATCGGCTCGCGATTGATCGAGGTTGACGCCCTCGTGCGGACGCAGCGCCAGGACGCGGGCGCCGGAGCGTTTGCCGGCCTCGATACCCAAAGGCGAGTCCTCGATAACCAGGCACTCGGCAGGTTCCACCCCCAGCGCCTCCATGGCGCGCAGGTAGATCTCGGGATCGGGCTTAAACGCGCTGCACTCGTGGCCGCTGATGGTGTAATCCAGCACGTCGGCGATGCCGGCGATATCCACCAGCTCGTCGATCAGCTCGCGATAGGACGAGCTCGCGATGGCACACTTCACGCCACGCTCGTGCAGCTCGCGCATCACCGGCTCCGTCTGCTCGTTGAGCAGCTCGGCATACGGAACGGGGTGATCCGGGCTGTAGACCTGCTTGTACTCCACGCGCAGACGCTCGCGCAGCTCAACATCGTCGGGCACCAGCGCCTCCCAAATGGCCGGCTCGTTAGACCCCGAAAGATCGGGGATCTCGTCAAAGTGGAACCCCTTCTCCTCCATAAACGCCACGCGGCGGCGGTTGTAGAACCACTCGGTATCGACCAGCACGCCGTCCATGTCAAACAGCACTGCCTTGATCATACGCATCTCCTCCCACCTGCCAAAAAGGGACAGGTTTATTTTGGTAGGTTTTATCTGGGGCTTTGCGACGCGACAGACACGCCCTCCCCAAAGCAAAAAAGGGGATGGGGCGCAAACCCCATCCCCTCTCAATCAACCCGTAAGGTCTACTTACTTGTGATTAGTAGGAAAGCTTCCACATGTAGCGACGCATGGTCAGCGGGTGCTGACGGGCCTCGGCGATCTGGTTGCCGTACTCGCGCATAACGGCGAGGTGCAGCAGCGGGTTGAAGTAGGTGACGACGCTCGCGGGCACGGCGTCGGCCAGGCCGTAGTCCTTGGAGTCGATCAGAGCGACCTTGGCGCCCATGCGCTCAAGGAAGGTGAGGGCGCGGGCGTCCATCGGACGGGTGGCGCCATCGGACATGAGGAAGACGTAGGGCTTACCCTCGGTGGAAACCTCGAACGGGCCGTGGAAGTACTCGCCGGTGTTGTAGGCGGCGGCGTCGATCCACTGCATCTCGGTGAACAGGAAGGCGGCGTTAGAATAAGCCATCTTCTCGGAGGCACCGGAAGCCATGAAGTAGATCATCTTGTCGTCCTTGAAGTCCTCGGCGAACTTCTTGGCGAGCTTCTTGCAGTGCTGAGCGGCGTTCTCGCAGAGCTCGAAGACGTTGGTGAGGCCGGTGATCATGTCCTCGTAGTGGTCATAGCCCTCGGTCTGCTGAAGGATCTCGAGAGCAAGAGCGATGGCATAGCCGGGCTTCTCGCACTTGGCAGCGTAGTTGGCGTGGAAGCCGTGAACGATAACGTGGTCGGCGTCGACGGTCAGAGCGGAGCCAGCCTTGTTGGTGAGGGAGACGACCGGGCAGTTGTGCTTCTTGGCGGTCTTGTTGGCCTCGACGGTCTCGGGCGTGGAGCCACCGAGAGAGCAGGTGATCACGAAGGTGTGCTCGTTGACCCAGGAAGGCGTGTCGTAGTTGAACTCGTTAGCGGTGAAGATCTGAACGTTCAGCTTGTCCGTGTTGTTGGCCAGGAAGTACTTGGCGGGGTAAAGGTCGGACATGGAGGCACCGCAGCCGACGAAAGCGACGCTGTGGATCTCGTGGTTGGACAGGACGTCAGCGACGATCTGCTTAGGGAGGTTAAGGTCGATCTCGTACATCTGACACATTCCTTTCGATTTTTTGCGGCACCACATTGCCGGGCGCTCGCAGGGTTACCGTGATTTGGACCGAGTCGCCGGCCCGTTAAGGATGCGACAAAGGGACTGTCCCATTGTCACGTATAGGGATGGAAGCCTGCCTGGGGTATGGGATGCCAGGCAGGCCCCCGGGGGAAAGCGGTTAGACGCTTGGTCGCGACTAGGCCAGGATGCCGGCCGCGGAGAGGGCGATGCCGCCCACGATGGCGATCACGAGAAGCCAACCGGTGTTGACGTTCTTCTTGATGAGCCAGTACATAAGGCCGGTGAGGCCAAGGGAAATCATCTGAGGCATCATGCCGTCCAGGATGTCCTGGATAACGACGGTGCCCTCAGCGAACTGCAGCGGGGTGGTGGCGCCAATCAGCGTAGCGATCATGCCGCCCACGGACATAAGACCCACGATGCCGCAGACATACATGAGCTTCTCCATGAGGTCGCCGCCCTGAAGCTTGCTCAGGTACTCGTGGCCGCCCTGATAGCCCATCTTGGCTGCGAACCAAGTGATCAGCACAGAGGGGACGATGGAGATGAGCATGGCCAGGATCGGGCCCATGATGGAGCCCTGCTGAGCCAGCTGAACGCCCAGGCCAAAGGCGATAACGCGGATGGTGCCCTGGAAGAAGGAGTCACCGATACCGGAAAGCGGACCCATGAGGGAGGTCTTGACCGCGTTGATCGAATCGGGATCGAAGTTCTCGGGATCCTTGGCGTACTCCTCCTCCATGGAGGCGGAGAGGCCCAGAATGAAAGCGCTCGTCTGCGGGGTGCAGTTGTAGAACGCCATGTGACGGTGGTAAGCCTCTTTCTTAGCAGCGAGCTGCTTGGGGTCGGACTCATCCGGATAGAGGCGATCGAGCGTGGGAACCATGCCGTAGAGGAAGCCCATGTTCATCTGACGCTCGTAGTTCCAAGAGGCCTGGATGGCCCAGGAGCGCCAGAAGAACTGGCTGACCTTCTTGTTCAGGGACACGTCCTTGGTTGCGGTTGCCATAGTGTGTTCCTCCTTAGTCTTCGTCGTCTTCGAGCGGATCGTAGTCGGAATCGACACCGGCGGCTGCATGGGAACCGTTGAACTTGAAGCCCATGAAGACGACAGCCAGGCACACACCGATCAGAGCGACCGCGATGACGGACAGGTTGAGGTAAGCGGCGAGCAGGAAACCGATGAACAGGAACGGAGTCATACCCTTCTTGATCATCATGGTGAGCAGCAGGGCCAAGCCGTAGGCGGTCATGATCTTGGTCGAAACGTTAAGACCAGTGGACAGCCACTCGGGAACCATGTTGACGATGGCCTGAACCAGGTCGGTGCCAACAAAGACGGCGAGGAAGATCGGCAGGAAGTACATGACGGCGTACAGACCGGAGCCGGCGCAGATGTGCATACGGTAGGCGGTCTTGAACTTTCCGTTATCGATCGCGCTATCTGCCACATGGGTGAGGGCGGCGATGATGGAACGGAACACGATGCCGAGGAGCTGACCCAGGACGGCGACCGGGATGGCGATCGTCATGGCGGTCTCGGCGGAAGCATCGGTCAGGCACGCAAAGGCAGCGGCCACGATGCCGCCCAGGACCATATCGGGCGGAACGGCGGCGCCGACCTGCACCAGGCCCATGGACACGAGCTCGACGGCGGCACCGACGGCAAGGCCGGTGGGCACATCGCCCAGCAGCAGACCGACGAGCGTAGCGCCAACGAGGGGCTGCTCGAAGTTAAGACGACCGAGCAGGCGGGAGTCCCACATGCAGAACACGCCGACGAGGCCGACGAGCACCGCACTGATGAACGTATTCATACCCTTCTCCTTTCAGTCAGGCAAAAGCCTGGTTGATTACAGCTTGGCGTCGATGTCGACGCTCTGATACGTAGGGGTCTGCTGGACGTAGAGCTTAATGCCCATGTCGAGCAGCTGGTTGACGTCTGCCTTCTGGGTGGCGTCGAGGAAGACGGAGCTGTCCTTGCCGCCGACCTGATCAGCACCGTCGTGGTTGGCGGTGGCGCCCAGGTTGATGGCGTCGAGCTTGTAGCCCTGGCAGAACTGCAGCATCTCGGCAGTGTTGCCAAAGACGAACATGACGCGCTCGCCGAGGGTGTTGAGCTTGTCCATCTTGGCGAGGGCACGCTCGACGGTGAAGACGTTCAGGCGAACGCCCTGGGGCTTGGCCAGCTTAAGAGCGCCCTTCTTGATGTCATCGTTGGCGGCAGCGTTGTCGACGACGATGATGCGCTCGGCCTGAACCTTGGTGGTCCAGGTAAAGACGACCTGGCCGTGCAGCAGACGGTAGTCAAGACGTGCGAGGACGATCTTGGCGGGACCGGAGCTGTGACGGGGCGCCTTGGCCTTCTTGGCGGGAGCCGCGGCAGCCTCGACCGGTGCGTTGGGGTTGGTCAGGCCGGTGCGGGCCTCGTTGATGAGGGCCGCGAGCTCGGCGCCCTTGACGGGGACGGGGCTCATAGCGAGCGTCAGTGCCAGCGGAATGTTGAAACCGCTGACAACCGTGAACTTCGTGCCGTTCTTGGAAAGCTCGACCATGTTGTTGTTGACCGAGCTGCCGAGCATATCGGTCAGCACATAGACGGTGTCGTCCGTGTTGAACGTGGCGATCATGGCGTCCACCTTATTGGTGATGGGCTCCTTGTCGTCACGAGCAAGCGACACGACGTGGACGTTCGACACGTCGCCGAGAACCATCTCGAGCGTGTCTTTGGCGCCTGCGGCCAGGCCGCCATGAGATGCGAGAATGATCTGATTCATCTTGCCTCCTCCTTTTCGTTATGGTCATTATAACGTCTTATACGTTGCTTATATTGCTAATTAGTATAAAGACCGTTCGCGGGTGAAAATCGACCGTTGACGGGTTTAACGCACTTGAAACGTTGGGGACGGGTAGGCCAGCGCTGGCTGGATAACCCCAGGTCAGACCCTGCGTGCAATCCTCTATCGCACGAAGTACCAGGGGCTTTCCTGCACGGTGGGTTCCAGCGCGATGCCGGTGCGTTCGCGGAACAGATCCATGTCCTGAGATTTTTCGGTCCACCACGCGTTGGGCTTAAAGGTCATGCTCTCAACGACATGACCGACAAACTCACTGTTGCGCAGCTTGGAGAAGTCGGTGTTCATGATCAGGATGGACATGAGCACCAGCACAATGCCCAGGACCTTGATCGCGCCGGCGGGCTCGGCATAGATGCCAATACCGACCAAAACGGTCGCCACGGTTTCAAACGAAGCCACGACCGGCACCTTTGACGTCTCAAGATCCATCGAAAGGCCCTGCATATAGAAGATGTACGCAAGAGCCGTCGGAATAAAGCCAAAGCCCGCGAACAGCAGAATGAGCTGCGGGGACATTGCCGCGGCCACATCGGACCACGGAGCCGAAAGCACTGCCATAAAGCATCCGCCAAAGACAAAGCCCCAAAACGTCACCGCCAGAGGATGCAGCGTCTTGGTGGCCATGCGACTAAACACAGCCAGTAGCGCACCGCAAAGTCCGGCGATCACACCCGACACGACGCCCCAAGCCGAGAAATGGAAACCGGACAGGTCGCCGCTCGTCACCGCGAGCACGCAACCCACAATGTTAAAGACGATGGCGACGAGCTTGTTGGGGGTCACGTCCTCGCGATAAAGCACGCGGCCGAGCACGACGCCAAACACCGGCGAGGTGTAAAGCAGCACCGAGGCCGTGGACATGCCCACCTCGCCCATGCACTCGTAATAAAGCGTGTTAGCGGTGGCGAGGCCGATAATGCCAAGAAGCGCGCAGGGAACAAGCTCTTTAGGACTTGCCTTGAACAGTGCCATGGGACCCGAGGCTTTTCCCTCACGAGCACCTCCCTGGCAACCTATAAATGCCAAGACCGGAGCCATTAAGACAGCACCCGACAACAGGCGAAAGGCCGCCATGCTCTGAGACGAAACACCCAGGGCCGATATTCCGTTAACAAAGATTCCGATGGTGCCCCACATAAGCGCGGCGATCAGCACCAGCACATAGCCCAGATTGCTTTTCTTCAACGCAGCCTCCTCGGTATTGTTTCCAATATGTTTCATACTACGTTATAGTCGTTATATACATTTTTCAAGACACAAATCGCCGAACGGAAAAATCTGCTCGCCCACACACTCATTGGGTAGTCATTGGGGACGTCCCCAACGACTAGGACTGTCCCCAACTGCCGGCAGAAAAGGAACGCCCCCAAGTGCCACATCTGGACCAAGGCGACGCCGATGCTTTGGCAGCGTCAGCGAAAACCCGCCAGAGCGAGCAAGGTGCCTTGAAGCGAAGCGGCATTGACCTTCTGGTCATGCCGCTGAAGCTGAAAGGCAGATTTGCCCCTCTGGCGGGTTTGCAGCGTCGAGCCGTTACGCGGTTTGGTAAAACCGCGTAACTAATACTCAAGCTTCCACATGTAGCGGCGCGTCATGTAGTCCTTGTGAGTTACGGCAGAGAGCGCACGCATGTACACGTTGTTGAGGATCGGGGCAAAGATCAGGTGGTTGAAGTACTCGCTCACGCTGTCCTTGATGTCGTTGAGGCCGAGCTCCTTGGCGTCGAGCTGATAGACGCGCTCGCCACCGTACTGGTTGACGAAGCGGATGCCGCGCTCGTCGTTGCAGCGGCTGCGGCCGACGCTGATGAGCTGGAACAGCGAGGTGCGCTTGTCCAGGATCTCGAAGGGGCCATGGAAGAAGTCGCAGGTGTTGATGGTGCAGGAGTCGATCTGCAGCATCTCCTGCACGTTGCAGATGCTAAAGACGTAGGCGGCACCAAAGAGCGGGCCCTGGGCCATGACGTTGATGCAGGGCTTGTCGGCGTTCTGCTCGGCCCACTTAGCAGCGAGCGGACGGGTGTACTCGACGGCCTTGCGATAGATGGGGTCGACCAAGTCGAACGCGGCCATAGCGGTCTCGTACTCGGCATAGCCCTCGGTCTGCTGCGTAAGCTCCATGGCGATCATGGTCACGACGGCGGAGTTTGTGCGGCCCATGCAGGACTCATCGACGGCCAGGCTATCGTACTGGATCTTGTAGTCGCAGACCTCGGTAAGGCCGGACTCGTCAACATAGATGGCGATGGTACTGGCGCCGTGGTCCTTGGCGACCTGGGCGGCGACGATGGTCTCCTTGGTGCCGCGCATGGACACGACCACGGCCAGGGTGTTCTCGTTGACGTAGGCCGGGGTTGCGTGCACGAACTCGTTGCTGGTATAGCTGGAGCTCACGACCTGCGTGGCCTCGTGCTCCATAAAGTACTGGGCAGGATAGTTGCCGCCGTTGGATCCGCCAGCGCCAATCCACACGACGCGCTTGATGCCGCCCTTGTCTGCCTTGTCAGCCAAAACCTGGGAGACGACATCCTTAACCTGTTCCTGAGTAGTCATCGTGCATCAGCCTTTCTTCTCGTTTGATGCTCTCGATGCCATACAAGTTACATACATGTTTTGGTTATGTCGACTAGTTGTATGCTATATTTATCTTAGAAATTTTGCTGGTAAGGTTTTCGATAGCTCGATACCAGCGGTTTTGTTGTTGTATTGAATACATGTTTGATTAGGTTAGCATACAAGTTAGATACAGGTTGATCGTATGAACGCTTCATCTAAAAAGAAACTGAGCCAATACGAACGCTTGGCGGGCATGCTGCGCGACCGCATCGCCGCCGGCACCTACGCACGCGGAGACAAGCTGCCGTCCGAGATGGAGCTCATGGACGAATCGGGGCTGTCACGCAGCACCGTGCGCCACGCCCTTAAGGTGCTCGTTGATGAGGGCCTGGTGCGCACCGAGCGCGGGCGTGGCGCCTTTGTGGCCGACACGCCCGCGCTCCACGAGAACAACCTGGTGTTTTCGAGCTATACCAAGCAGGTCGAAGGCCAGGGCATGAAGCCCACCACGCGCACCGTGGACTCGGGCTTTGCCAAGGCGGCCGGCAGCATAGCTAAGTTCTTTGACGCCGCCGTGGGCAGCAAGCTCGTCAAACTTGTCCGCCTGCGCTACCTGGACGACGCGCCGCTGTGCCTGGAGACCACCTACCTGCCGCCAAGCTTCGAGACGCTCATCGATCGCGATATTAACGGTTCACTCTACGCCACGCTGCGACAGGAGTTCCATCGCGCGCCGGCACAGGGGCATAAGACCTTTGAGGTGTGCTACGCCTCGCAAAACGAGGCGTTTTTGCTCAACGTTGAGCGCGGGCAGGCGTTGATCCTAATCACCGACTACGTCTACGACACCGACGGTCGCCCGCTCCACGTCTCCAAGCGCATCCAACGCACCGACCGCGCCAAATACACCGAGCCCATCGGCTAACCTGCCAAAATAAACCTGTCCCTAAATGGTAGGTTTGGGGAGGTCGGGGAACCAGGTTGGTTTGGGTTGGTTGGGTGTGCGCTCGGCCAGGACCAACTCCATCCAGCACATGTCGTACCAACGGCCGAACTTTTGGGCGCAGCGGTCAAAGGCACCCACCAGGCGATATCCCATATGGGCATGGAAATCCTGGCTGTTGTGCGTCAGGTACTCGTCGTCCTTGTCGTGCGGCACGGCGATGAGGGCGCACATGTTGGTGATGCCCATCGCGATCAGGCATTGCTTGAGCGCATCGTGCAGCTTGCGGCCCAGCCCGCCGTGACGCACGTCGCGCGCCAGGTAGATCGACGTCTCGACCGACCAGTCGTATGCCTCGCGGCTGTTGAGCGGACTCACATAGGCATAACCTACCGGACGCCCGTCCAGCTCCATCACCAGATACGGATAGCGCTTGAGCGTACGCTCGATGCGCCCGGCGAACTCCTCAACGCTCGGCACCTCGTATTCGCAGGTAATCGCCGTCTGGCGCACATACGGCTCATAGATGGCAAGCAACGCCGGTGCGTCTTCGGGCGTCGCCAGGCGAATCGTCGGCTCGGACATCTCGGTCATACAACCCTTCCTCCTCAAAAACAAAGGCCGCCTTGCGCCAAACCCAGCGCAAGGCGGCCCCGTCATCATGTCAACTTACAGGACAGCCGCCAGTGCGTCGATGTCCTCCTGCGTCGTGGCCCAGCTGGTGCAAAAACGCACCACCGTGTGGGTATCGTCGTACTTTTCCCAGTACTCGATCGCCGCATGCTCGCGAATGCGGGCCATATCCTCGTTGGGCAGAATCACGAACTGCTGGTTGGTCGGCGTCTCCAAGAAGAACCGGTAGCCGCGCTCGTGCAGCACGCGACGCAGCGTCTGAGCGGTCTCAATCGCCTGGCGCCCAATCTCAAAATACAGGCCGTCGGTAAAGAGCGCCTCAAACTGCACGCCCGTGAGGCGGCCCTTGGCCAGTAACGCACCGTGCTGCTTAATGCGCGGAATGGGATGCGCCGGAGCATGCATGCCGCAAAACACCACGGCCTCGCCGCACAGAGCGCCGCACTTGGTGCCGCCGATGTAGAACACGTCACACAGCTGTGCCAGCTCGGGCAGGGTAATGTCGCACTCATCGGCCGCCAGCGCATAGGCCAGGCGAGCACCGTCCACAAACAGCGGAATCTGGCGCTTCTGGCACACTGCGTGAATCGCCGCGAGCTCGGCCTTGGAGTACAGCGTGCCGTACTCGGTCGATAGGCTCACGTACACGGCACCCGGGAACACCGTGTGCTCGTAGCTCTCGTTTTCGTAGAACACCTGGATATAGCTCTCGAGGTCCTCGGCGTGCATCTTGCCCTCGTAGCCGGGGATGGTGAGCACCTTGTGACCGCCAAACTCGATGGCGCCCGCCTCGTGGCAGGCAACGTGGCCAGTCTCAGCAGCAACGACGCCCTCGTACGGCGCGAGCAGCATGTCGATCACCGTCGCGTTGGCCTGCGTGCCGCCCACCAGAAAAAACACGTCGGCATCGGGGGCCTGGCAGGCCTCGCGGATAAGCTGCTTGGCACGCTCGGTGTGTACATCGGTACCGTAGCCGGGCTGCGGCTCCATGTTGGTATCGACGAGCGCCTGCAGCACTGCCGGATGTGCGCCGTGGGAATAGTCGTTGTTAAACGCGAGCATGGCAATCCTCTCTTACCGGGTATCGGCCAGATGATTCAAACGGAGCTATTGTACGCCGTTGGGATAGGCAATGCGCGCGGCAAGGCACTCAAGTGCCAGTACCAGGGCAAAGCCGCAGCTCACGTCGCTCAAAAAGTGCGCACCGATCACGATGCGGCCAAGCGCGACGAGCGCCGCAACCACAGCCGCCGTCCAAAAGACCACGCGGCGGCGCGACGGCTTTTCCTTAAAGGCGGCTGCAGGAAGCCCGGCGAGCATAAGGCCGATCGCCGCATGCGCCGTGTGTCCGCTCGCAAACGACTTGAACCCGTCCTTGATCACGCCGGCGGCGATATAGGTCCACTTGTCGGGATTGCCGATCACCCACCACGGCTGAAAATTGAGCCCCGGCGTGACCTCGATCACGCGCATGCGCGGGCGCGACCACAGCGGCTTGACGATCACGTTGAGGATAATGGCCTGAGCGACCCACACGGCAAGCACCATCAACGCCCAGCGTGTGAGTTCGTCGGGCGCGGTCGTGCGCGTGAGGCGATAGACGATAAGGTTGGCGGCGATGACCAGCACAAACGTCAGCACCAACTGAACAGCGATGAGTTTGCCGCCGACTTTCAGGGACGAGACGATCTCGTAGCCGGCCAGGCCAACGTTGACGAGGATGCCGAGCACGGCGAGCCATTTGCTCCCTCTGGAATCGGGACGCACCGCGCGCACGAGCATGACGCCCGCGACGCTTGCCGTCAGCTCGAACGGCAGCTCGCCGGCGGCCTCGATAAGGCGACCGTACATGCTACCGATGTTGAACAGCGCACTCGAGATCTGATAATCGAAGAAGCTGCCCACGCCCAGACAAAGACACAGGACAACCGCGATCATGGCGACATCTTTTTTATAGATGTATCCGAACATGCTTTCCTTTCGATGGGGTCAGAATCAACCTGCGAGGCGGCGGGGCAAAGAGCAGCTGATAGCTCCGTCCCGCCACGCCCCTACTTGTTAGTCGTCGTCGCTGGCACCCAGCTGCTGCAGCAGCATGAGCGCGGCCGCCACCGGGCCGGTGCCGTCGTTGGCATCGAGGCCGCGACCCAGGCCGCTGCCCGCGCCGGCGCCCGCCTTGTAGGGCACCGACAGCTTGCGACTCTTGGGGAAGTTCACCGCGCCATAGCGGGTCTTTAGTTCAAAGGCCACCTTCTTGGGCACGTCGACGCCCAAAAACGTGATGCGGCCGCCACTGAGCGTGACGCTCTCGAGCCCCAGGCGCTCGCCGCGAATGCGGATGCGCGCGCGATTGAACAGGTTGAGTCCCGCCAACGGCAGCTCGCCATGCGCGGCCTCGGTCTCCTCCTGCACCTCGTCGATACTCTCCAGGTCCTCAGCCGCAGCGAGCTTGCGGTACACGAGCACGCGCTGGTCCACCGCCGGCATGTACTCCTCGGACAAGAAGTAGTCGGCCGGCAGATTAATGCCCACGCTCGCCGCCTCCACGCCGGCGTCATCATCGCCGCGCGCCTCGGCCACTGCCTGACCCAGCATCTGCGTAAACAGATCAAAGCCCACGCTCGACAGGTTGCCGTGCTGCTCGGCGCCCATGAGCGAGCCGGCACCACGGATCTCCAGGTCACGCATGGCGATACGCATGCCGCTGCCCAGGTCCTGGAACTCGGAAAGCGCGGTCAGGCGCGCCGTTGCCTCCTCGGTGAGCGGCAGCTCGCCCGGGAACATAAAGTACGCGTAGGCCTGCGTGGCAGAGCGGCCCACACGGCCCTTGAGCTGGTAGAGCTGCGCCAGGCCCAAACGCTGCGAGTCCTCGATGATGAGCGTGTTGGCCGTTGCGTTGTCGATACCGCTCTCCACGATGGTCGTAGCGATAAGCACGTCAATCTTCTTGGTCGCGAACTCGATCATCACGTCCTCGACCTCGCGCGGGCTCATCTTGCCGTGTGCCACGCCCACGCGCGCCTCGGGCGCGGCCTCATGCACGCGCGCCACGGCGTCATCGATGGTCTTAACGCGGTTGGACACGTAGTACACCTGGCCGCCGCGGCCCACCTCCAGGCGAATCGCCGCGCTCACCACATCGGGGTCGTACTCCCCCACGTGCACGATCACGGGACGACGCCCGGTGGGCGGCGTGGTGATCAGGCTCATGTCGCGCACGCCGCTCGTGGCCATCTGCATGGTTCGCGGAATAGGCGTTGCCGAAAGCGTGAGCACGTCAATCTGCTCGCGCAGGTTCTTGAGCTGCTCCTTGTGCTGCACGCCAAAGCGCTGCTCCTCGTCGATGATCACTAGGCCCAGGTTCTTGGGGTTCACATCGGCCGAAAGCAGGCGGTGCGTGCCGATAAGCACGTCAATCGTGCCCTCGGCAAATGCCTTGAGCGCGCGCTTCTGCTGCGCCGGCGTGCGGAAGCGGCTGAGCACCTCGACCTCGAGGCCAAACGGGGCAAAGCGCTCAAAGAATGTCTCGTAGTGCTGTTGGGCCAGAATGGTCGTGGGGCAGAGCACCATGACCTGGCGGCCGGAGTCCACGCACTTAAAGGCCGCGCGCAGGGCGACCTCGGTCTTGCCAAAGCCCACGTCGCCGCACAGCAGGCGGTCCATGGGCTTGGGCGCCTCCATGTCGGCCTTGATGTCGGCGATAGCCTCCAGCTGGTCACGCGTCTCGTCGTAGGGGAAACTCTCCTCCATCTCGATCTGCTCGGGCGTATCGGGCGGACAGGCGATACCGGTAATCGACGAGCGGCGCGTATACAGGTCGACCAGGTCAAACGCCAGCTTTTTGGCATTCTTGCGCGCCTTGTTGGTAGCCCGCGTCCAGTCGGCGGTGTTGAGCCTGGTCAAGCGCGGTTTATCGCCGTCGGGACCAACATAGCGCGTAATGCGGTCAACCTGCTCCAGCGGCACGTAGAGCTTGTCGCCATCGGCGTATTCCAGCAAAAAGTAGTCGCGTTCCTTGCCACCCACTTCCTGGCGCGCGATCTCGCTAAAGAGCGCGATGCCGTGAGTGGCGTGCACCACGTAGTCGCCCGGCTTAAACGGGAAGGTGATCTGCGTAATGTCAACCTTGCGGCGGCTGCGCGCGCGGTTGGCATCCATGCGGGCGTTGAGGTCGGCGATCGAGAACACGGCCAAATTGGCGTCGGGCACCACCACGCCCTGCGGCAGGGCAGCGTCCACAAAGGTCACGCGCCCGCGCGAGATGGTGGGCACGGCGGCGCCGGCGGCAGCCTGCGCGGCGCCCGCCTCGAGCGAGCGGGCGTTGAGCGCGTCGGCGCGACGCTCGCGAATGGAAGCATGGGCCTCCTGGCGTGCGGCGCGATCGGCGGAATCCGCCGCTGCCACGCGCACGCGGTCGCCGATGGCACCGGCATTTTCGGGCGCCGCGGTCAGCGATTCCTCAAAGGTAATGCCCTCGTCGCCAAAGGTGAGCTCCATCGACTCGCGCGCGCCGCGGTCGGGAATGGCAAACACGCAGGCGTAGCGCTTGCCCACGACTTCCTGAATGCGCGTCATAAAACGGTTGTCCGAGCCCGCGATGGCCGGCTGCTCAATCTTGAGCTCGGCCGTCACCGCACCGCCGGCACGGATGAGGCTCACATAGTTCAAGCGCTGCTGGGCACCAAAATCGAGCTGCTGGGCACGTACATACAGGCCATCCAGTCGGTCAACCCCCGCCTCGCCGGCACGGGCCTCGATATCCTCATAGGCACGCAGGCAGTCGTCGAACAGCGAACGCGGCTCGGACAGTACCACGAGCGCCTTGCCACTCACGTGTGACAGCGGACTCACGGTCTGGCCGTACATCACCGGCAAAAAGCGGTCGAGCTCGGGCGTGACGATGCGCGCATCCACCATCTCGAGCAATGCGGCCAGTTTGCTGTCGTCCTGGCTGGCGCGATAAAGCGCCACATGCATGTTGTGGACGGCCTCGTCGGTAAGCGCCAGCTCACGGCAGGGGAAGATCTCGATGCTGTCCTCGTTGCCGATGGTCTGGCCCGTTGAACTCACCATGCGGCGGATGCGGTCGATCTCGTCGCCAAAGAACTCAATGCGCACGGGCGCTTTTTCCTGCGCGGGAAACACCTCGACGGTGTCGCCGTGCACGCGGAACAGGCCGGGCGCGTCGGCGGCGCCGGCATTGGTGTAGCCCATGCCCACCAGACGCTGCGGCACCTCGTCAAAAGGAATCTCCTCGCCCACCGCAAAAGTAGTGGACTCCCAGTAGCGGCTCTCGACCGGCGGCACGCAGCGCAGCAGCGCGCGAGCCGAGGCGACCATGATGCAGTTGTCGCCGCGCACGATGCGCCCGAGCGCCTCGCAGCGCTGGGCTACCACGGCGTCGTCGGGCGCCTGCTCGCGCCAAGGGTAGTCCTTGCGCTCGGGAAAGCGGCACACGCGCGCGAGGCCCACATAGGCGGCCAGACCACGTGCGGCGCGATCGGCCGCATCCTCGCCACTCACGATGTAGACCGTGGGGCGCGGACGACGCGCAAACTGGGCGGCGGCCATAAGCGTGCGGCCCGACTGCGACACGGCCAGCGTCACGTCCTCGCCAGAATCGAGCCCGGCCTCGACGGTCTGCAGTGCCTCGGCAGTGTAGAGCTGCGCGGCTATACGGTGAATGAGCATGCTGTTCCTCCGGCATTGCAACGCCAAAAGCCCGCCGAGGCAAGCTCGGCGGGTCGTACGTCAAATACATTGTCTGTCATGGTAGCGCATGGAGAGGACTCCGGCTCAAGGGCAAACCCAGCCCCGCAAAAAACGCCAGACGAAGATGCGTTCCGCCCTACCCCGCTACGCGCACGCTGGGGCACAAATCTGCCAGCGGGCACTCGTCACACTTGGGTTTGCGGGCGTCGCAGATCTCGCGACCGAAGGTGATCCACTGATGGTTAACCGACTCCCAATACTCGTGCGGCAAAATCTTGAGCAAATCCTGCTCGGTCTTGAGCGGCTCCTTTGCATGCGTCTTGGGACTCAGCATCAGGCGGTGCGCAATGCGGTTGACGTGTGTATCGACCGCGATGCCCTCGACAATGCCAAATCCCACGTTGAGCACGATGTTCGCCGTTTTGCGCCCCACGCCCGGCAGTTTGACGAGCTCCTTCATGTCGGCCGGTACCTCGCCGCCGTAATCGGCGACAATCATCTGCGCGGCCTCCACGGCGTGCTTGGCCTTACTCTTATAAAAGCCAAGCGACTTGATGGTATCGGCCACATCGGCCACGCTCGCCCCCGCCATGGCCTCGGGTGTGGGCCACTGGGCAAACAGCTTCGGCGTCACCTTGTTGACCTGCGCGTCGGTCGTCTGCGCCGAGAGCAGCACCGCGATGAGCAGCCTAAAGGGATTCTCGTGATCCAAAAAACACTCGACCGGGCCATAGCGACGGTTGAGGCGCTCGCACACCTCAACGGCGCGCTCGCGTTTGGCGGCATTGGTCTCGCGTGGCATATCGACTCCTCGGCTCGGCGGCATAACAAACCTATGGGCACGATTGTCCCACGTATGGGGTCTTTACGCCTCCAAAAATGCGCCGGTCTGGCGGCCCCACAGGCTCGCATACTCGCCGCCCGCCTCGACAAGCTGCGCATGCGTACCGTCCTCGACAATCTCGCCGTCCGCCAGCACCACGATGCGGTCGAGCGCCGCCACGGTGGACAGGCGATGTGCCACCACAATGGAGGTGCGGCCGCGCATCAGGTTCTCGAGCGCCTCCTGCACCAGCGCCTCGGACTCACTGTCCAGGGCAGACGTCGCCTCGTCGAGCACCAGAATCGGCGCGTCGGTCAGGATAGCGCGGGCAATGGCCACGCGCTGGCGTTGGCCGCCCGAAAGCTTAACGCCGCGCTCGCCCACCATGGTGTCAAAGCCACGGGGCGGGCGGTCGATAAACTCGGTCGCGTTAGCCAAGCGAGCCGCCTCGCGGATCTGCTCGTCGGTGGCGTCGGGGCGACCGTAGGCGATATTCTCGCGAATGGAGCGATGGAACAGTAGCGCCTCCTGCGGCACGTAGGCAACCTGGCGGCGCAGGCTCTGCTGCGTGCAGCGCGAGACGTCCTGGCCGTCCACGAGCACGCAGCCGCCCTGTACGTCGTCCAGGCGCAGCAACAGCTTGGTGAGCGTCGTCTTGCCCGAGCCCGATTTGCCCACCAGGCCCACGCGCTGGCCCGCCGCCACATGGAGCGTCAGGTCGTCGAACACGCTCTCGCCCGCCGCGGCGTCACGGTATGCAAAGCTCAGGTGCTCAAAATCAATCGCACCCTCGCCCACCTTGAGCTCGGGAGCGTTCTCGTCGTCCGCTACCAGGCGCGGCTCGTCCAGCACGCGCGTCATCTCGGCCGCATCGCCCAGCGCGCGGTTGATGCGTTGCATCATGGAGCTCACGTAGTTCAGACGCATGGTGAGGTTGTACGTATAGGTAAAGATCATGACGAGCGCGCCGGCCGAGATGCCAAACCACGCGTTGCCACCCGCGACGAACACACTCACCACGGCCATGGTGATGACGATAAGGCCCGAGGTCGTAAAGTTGCGCTGCATCATGGCGTGCATCGAAACCGTTTCAGCATCGCGCGCGGCGCGGTCGGCGGTATCGAACAGGTCGCGCTCAAAGTCCTCGCGCCCACAGGTCTTGACGGCCAGGATATTCGTGACCGCGTCGGACAGCACGCCCGACAGTTTGTTCTGAGCGGCGGACGTCGCGGCCGAAAGCGGCATGATGCGCTTGTACATAAGCCAGACAAACGCAATGTAGACGACCATGATGCCCACCAGGATCACGGTAAACGTCGGCACCACCGGAGCGAGCGCCGCCACCGTGCAGACAACCGAGGTGATGGTGGGAATGAGCGAATACACCGTCACGTCGACCAAGCCCGTGTAGCCACTCATAAAACGACTCGTCTGGCTCACAAGCGATCCGCCAAAGCGGCTGGTGTGAAATGTCATGGATTGATTGGAGAGCGTGTCAAAGCACAGGCGCGCCAGGTGATAGTTGCCCGCAATCTCGAGCTTGTAGACGGTGTAGTCCTGCAGCTTGGAGAGGATCTGGCCCACTAGGTTAACGAGCACGAGCGCCAGAATGTAGGGGCCAAAGACCTCGAATACTTGGTCGCCCGCCACGGGACCCGCTTGGACGCGGTCGACGATGAGGGCCATCACGTAGGTGTTGGCAAACGTGAGCAAAAAGATGTAGCCCGCCGACGAGAACACCGAGAGAAAGACGATCAGTGGCCGCGTGCGCGTGACGTCCCAAAAGCGCTGCAGCGTGCGGCGCACGGTGGAGCGTTTGAGCGGACTGGTGTTTCTCTGAGACATGGGCTTCCTTTCGCGTCTGATAGGGCGAAACGCCATTGTTGCACACTAAAGCGCACTTCAGACAAGTGCGACGCGAAAAGCGCCCGCGTCCCGCGCTTGCGCAGGCGCCCCGCCGTCAGATGCAGCTAGTCCTCGTCTTTTTGGTCTGCGAGCAGCTCCGCAGACGTGAGTCCCAAGATCTCGTCGGCCTCCCGCGCGTCTTCCAGCGCGTCGATATCCTTGAGCTTGCGCTCCATAACGTTGGTACGCGTGGTGATGATGCCCTCGACCGTCTTTCCTGCGGTCTCAATCTGCTGCTGGGCGCGGCGCAGCGCCGCCTGATAGCGCGGCAGCTCGGCCTTGACGGCAGAGAGCACGCGCAGCACGTCATCGGTGCGTTTTTGCAACTTAAACGTCTGGTAGCTCATCTGCAGGCTGTTGAGGATGGCCGCCATGGTGCTGGGGCCGGCAACGTTAACGTGATAGTCGCGGCCCAGGGTCTCGATAAGCCCGGGGCGGCTGACGACCTCGGCGTACAGGCCCTCAAACGGCACGAACATAATGCCAAAATTGGTGGTCGCGGGCACGCTCAGGTACTTTTCGCAGATGTCCTTTGCCTCGCGTTTCACCATAGCATCGAGTGTCTTGCGCGCGGTGGCCACAGCTTCGGCATCACCCGACTCTTGCGCGTCGAGCAGATGCTCGTACGCGTCGCCCGGGAATTTGGAGTCGATCGGCAGTAGCACGGGATCGCCCTCGTCCACCGGCAGCTTGACGGCAAACTCAACGCGCTCCGAGGCGCCGGGCTTGGTGGCGACGTTTTCCAGATACTGGTCGGGCGTAAGGATGTCCGCCAGGATTGCACCCAGCTGTACCTCGCCCAAAATGCCGCGCGCTTTTACATTGCCCAGCACGCGCTTGAGGTCGCCCACGCCGGTGGCAATGGACTGCATATCGCCCAAACCCTTATACACGGCCTCGAGCTGGTCGCTCACCTGCTTAAACGATGCAGACAGGCGATCGTTGAGCGCACGGGAGAGTTTCTCGTCCACCGTCGCGCGCATCTGATCGAGCTGCACGTTGTTGTCCTTGCGGATGGCGCCCAGCTGGGCATCGACCGTCTCGCGCACCTTGTCCAGGCGGTGCTCGATGCCCTCGCGGTTGGCACCGAGCTGTTGGGCCGTCTCGCGGCGAAGGTCATCCATACGGTCGCCAGCCTGCGAGAACTCACGCGCGATGGTCAGGTAACGCTGCTGCTCTACGGCCGCATCGGTCGTCTGCTGCTGCGCGATGGCATTTGCCGTGCGGCGGGTTTCTGCCAACGCGACGTTGAGGGTGTCGAGCGCGTTGTTGGCCTGCTCGAGCGCAGCCAGCATCTCTGCCCCGTCATCGCCACGCTCCTGCAGCTCGGCGCGAAGGCCCTTGAGCTGCAGGGCACAAGCCACAGCAACCCCCACCGCCACCAAGACGATCACAACAAGCACGATATCAATAGCAGACATAGACTTCGCCCAACAAACTCAATCGACCATCAATCAAAACCGCGATCAATCTTACCCCGCCACACGCACCGGGCGCCCGGCGCCTTCTTGGGTGCTTCTCTCTTCCGCATATTCCATAATACGGCGCGCTGTCTTCCTGCTCACCTTTGAGTCATCACCGGCTAAGTATGCGTAAACGTTTCCCTTATTCAGGTGCAGAGCACGGCAGAGGCCATAGCGCGTTTCACCCGATTCCTCCAATGCTCCCAGCGTTTTCTTTCTCATCAGGGCGTTCACCCTTCTGTCGACCGTCGGCTTTTCCTTCACCGCTCTATACGCACGCCAAACGTTGGCATAACGATTAGGAAGTTTGTCCTCGGCGCATAGAGATGCCAGGCTACCCGTTTGGGCGTACAAGGACAAAACGCCTCGGTAACCCTCTTCCATCCACAAACCCTCGGATAAGCCCAGAACGTATTCGGCTTTACCCTGTGCCAAAGCGAGCAAAAACAGGGGCTCCGCCACGCGCGGCGCAACCGTCGTCGCCTGCTTAACCAGTTTTCTAAAACTGAGCGACTGCTGTCCGGATAGCTCTCGGCAATAGCCTTTTAAGAATCCCTCAAAGGTCAGATTCAACCGAGCACCTCCTTTTTGTATTGGCTGTATGCGCAGACCATCTCTTGATAACTCCGCTCCGAAGGCGACGACGCCAGCGCCTCGCCCTCGTCGAATATAAGCCGTTCGAGCAGTCCCCAATCAAGTCGGTCGACGAATGCCTGGCTATGAAGATCGACGATGTCGTTCGGGCGGTAGGCATAGAGCTTCATTACCGCCAGGTCCTCCAAGGATGGCGTAAAGTACCTGATAAAACGCGCCCCAATATCCAAGGGGATCAAACGATCTTCGTAATTGAATGGCATCTGATTACAATATGCCACCGCCATACCATTCACCTCGGGGTATCGAGCTATGATCTCGCGGAGGCACCTGTCTGCCTCAAACACATCGATGTCATGTGTAACCGAACGATTCGTCACATCGTTTAGCATGAAGGCGCCTCCTCCCACCAATACAACGCTCGGCCTGTCGTCTCTTGGACCTATTTCCAGCTCTGCCTCTTCGTCAATGCCCAACAGAGTCTGTTCTAAATCCTGCTTATACATAACAAATCCTATTATTATTCATCTTCAATAATACTATTCAGTCGCACGACAGGACCAACAGGATGCAAGAATTCCGCTCGTGGCGATAATCCCTACACCCTAGAAGTCCTAATGTGACAAACGCTAACTCTCCCAGCCGGCGCGGATTGTTGTTATGACATCGCCTAGGCGCTGGCCGAGGGCCGACAGATGTTGGAGCACTTCGCCGGGCGAAGCACCGTTGAGGATGCAGGTGAGCGCATACGACGCCAGAAAGATGGCCGCAAGCCCTAACGGGATGAGCACGATCATCGCCAATGTGCGCAAGCGCTGGCCCACACGGCGACGACGCGCACGACACTTGTCGAACGCGAGCTCCTGCGCATATGAATCTTGCTGTACGGAATAGGCCTCTGGTGCCGATTCGCACCCGGGCACAGCTGCAGGTACAGCAGCGGGCACGACATTTTGCGCAAAGGGCTGGACTGCCGCCCCTTGCATTTGTATCTCCATGAGTCGTTGCTGCTGACGCAACATGCGCTCGGCTTGCTGCTGCGGAGTCTCAAGAAACAGATCCATGCTGGCCTCCAAAATCGGAGCATTCGACGCTTACGACCAGCATCCCGCACCGCCATGACCGCGACAACGCAATCGCCGGCAATAGCCACAAAGTTTCTTTTGCTCAAAAGCTGTCGAAAAGCTCAACAACTCCCCTACCAGCACTTTCTCTGAGCTTTTTTCGCCAGCAATCTTTTGGCCTTCCACCCTTACGCCAACTGACCAAAATCTAACCAAAAGCTTGACGAAAATTGTGGAGACCGGGACCCCACACAAAAAGTGCCGCCCCAAAGGGGCGGCACACAAACTTATTATCAGCTTTTCTGTAACGAGCATGCGACGACTCAACGCCGGGGCGCAGGGCGGGGAAACCTTTGCCTCGCGCGACCCTGCGAAGCCGTGAGCGAGAGGGGAAGGTTTCCCCGCCCTGCGCCCCGTGGTCGGTGAGAACAGACTACATGCCCGCGAGACCGCGGGCGGCGGTGGCGCACAGAAACGCCAAGGCTAGAATCACGAGCGAGCCCGCAATATCGGCCACCACGCCCGCAAAGCGACGCTCAAACAACCAGCTCTCGAAGTGCGGGGCAACGTTGCGCCAAACACGCCACAGCAAGATGCCCATACCGATGACGCCCGGGATATTGAGCAGTAGGATCTCGGAGCACAAAAGACCGATCAGGTTACCGGCGGCAAAGCCCGCATCACCCTCGCAGTATTTGCGGTAGACCATATACAGCATGTACGCCACAAACGGCTGCAAGCACGCAGAAATAAACGAGACCACCATCGAGGGGTCCTGCGAAAAGACCTCGGTGAGTTTATCGACACTCGTGGCGTCCTTCGAAGCCAAGAATAAACCGATAACCACAAGGGGCACCACGCCCAAAATTACCTCGACCAGAGTAAACAACTTGGCAGTCAAATCCTCACTAGCCGAATTCAAATGAGGCGCCCACTCAGGATGAGCATGCGCGCCGACTTTCTTGTCCTTCTCGGCACGATCGGCCTTTTTACCCTCGGCAACCCGACGACCAGGATCCTTGCGAGTTCCCGCCGCAGCAACCCGAGCCCGAGACTTCTTACCCATAACCAACACCTCACAAGAGGAAACGAATAGCCAACGCTACCCAGTGTACCCTCTAAGCAACGTCACCGCCCCAACCGGCCCCCACAAAAACGTGCCGCCCCATAAGGGGCGGCACACAAACTTCTTATCAGCTTTTCTGTAACGAGCACGCGACGACCCAACGCCGGAGCGCAGGGCGGGAGGCCGGATTGCCTTCCCTCAACGCGACCCTGCGGAGCCGTGAGCGGGGAGGGAAGGCGATCAGGCCTCCCGCCCTGCGCTCCGCAGCAGCCAGCGCCAAGCGCTAGTAGTTCACCACCTGCTCCTCAAAGTACGCCTTCGGGTGGTTACACACCGGGCACACCTCAGGCGCCTCGGCACCAACGTGCAGGTGCCCGCAGTTCAGGCACTTCCATACCTTCACGCCCTCACGCTCAAACACCTCGCCCGACTCGATGCGCTCGACGAGTTTGTTGTAGCGCTCCTCGTGGGCCTTCTCGACGGCGGCGACACCACGGAACTTCTCGGCGATCTCGGCAAAGCCCTCCTCCTCGGCGGTCTTGGCGAACTCGTCGTACATCGTGGTCCACTCGTAGTTCTCGCCCGCGGCGGCGTCGCGCAGGTTGTCCAGAGTGCCCGGAACGGCGCCGTCGTGCAGATACTTAAACCACAGCTTGGCGTGCTCGGACTCGTTGCCCGCCGTCTCGGCAAAGATATTCGAAATCTGAACGTAGCCATCCTTCTTGGCCTTAGATGCGTAGTAGCGATACTTGGTGTGTGCCTGGGACTCACCGGCAAAAGCGGTCTCGAGGTTCTTCTTGGTTTGGGAATTCTCAAAATCCATAGGTGTACTTCCCTTCAACACGTGCCGCCCATAGGCTTTGAGCGACCTTGTCTTTAGGATGCCCTCATGCCGGAAATCTAAACCTTACAATCCTGTTCTTCAGATTTGCACAGGCTAGATGCTCAGCCAGCGATCGCCCTCGGCTCGGCAAAAGCCCTCACGCTCCAGATCGGCAAGAATACTTGCGACCAGCTCGCGCTCGACCGAATCTCGGCCGGCTGCCGTCTCCATCTCGTTAACGCCTGCAACAGCTTCATCAACCGTAATCCCCGCCGGCTGCCCATCGCGCGCTGCCAACAACATACGCACGATATGCGCGCGCTTTTGGCGGCGCGAGCCCTCAAACTTGGACTGACGACTATAGCCCGCCGACCGCCTGGACGGATTGGGCAGTGTCTTTTTAAGATACGCGCCGTAATCCAGCAATGCGTAATACCACGCGCGCGGCGTGTCGGCATCGTCTTGAGGCGCGGCAAAGGGCGCGATCTCGTCCGCCGCCGCACCGGGGACCGCCGGACAGGCAGCTTGGATCAGCGGCACCAGTTCGCGATCGGGAACGGCCGGCACATCGGGAAAGAAATGATGCAAAAAGACCGTGCGCACATTGGTCTCCAAATACACGCCCGGAAGATCAAACGCAAACGAACGGATACCCTGCGCCGTTGCCGGGCCAATACCAGGCAGAGCGACCAAGTCACGCGTCTCACGCGGAAACTCCCCGTCCCAGTCCTCTACAACGCGCTGAGCGGCCCCGTGAAGCGCCAGAGCGCGTCGGTTGTAGCCCATGCCCTGCCAAGCGTCCAAAACATCGGAAGGCGCGGCCTGGGCAAGCGCCTGCACAGTCGGAAAACGATCGAGCCACACCGGCATGCGCGCCTCCACACGCGGCACCTGTGTTTGCTGCAGCATGACCTCAGAAAGCCAAATGATGTACGGATCGCGTGTGCGGCGCCACGGAAGGTCGCGATAACGCAGGACCCCTTCCGAACGAATCATCGAACGAAAGGGGTCCTGAATCATGGCTATGCTCCTTATGCGGCGCTATTCCTCCCGGTAAGCGCACGCGCAGGTGGCGTACTCGGGAAACGCTTCGCGGTTGGCGAACTTGGGATCGACGGCCGGGAACTGGCGGTGAGCGACGATGTCGCCGAGCGAAACGGAATCGAGGTAGTCGCGCATCAACGCCTGAGCTCCGGCCCACAGGGGATGATAGCAGCACGCGCCCATGCGCGCACAGTCACCATCGGGCGCGGTGCAATCGTTCATAACCATAGGACCCTGAACGGCCTCGACGACCTGGCGGATAGTGACGTCGTCCGGACTGACCTTGAGACGCATGCCACCGTGGACGCCACGCAGGCTCTCCACAATACCGGCCCGGACCAAACCGTGCTGAATCGAGCGGGCAAACGAATACGGGACATTGACCTCTTCGGCAGCGGTGCGAACAGAAAGCAAACACTCCGGATCCTCAGCAAGCATCGCCAGCATTCGAAGGGCGTAATCAGTCTTCCTCGATATGTCCATTTTTCCCCTTTCAAGGAATACGAACAGCTCGAACGAGCTCCGGGGCCGAGCTTGTGTCGAGACGCTAAATGACCGCCAGGACATCCAAATGGTAAATCGGATATCCACTGAGTGCCGCGCTTGGAGCGAAATGCATCAGATGCGGCGCACAGTGCAATTTAGTATAGCCTAACCCCCTGTCTCGTAGAACAGGTGTTGCGCAACAAAGCTGTTGTTCAGACAGATATACTTATTAGATTTTACTTGCGTTCCCGAAGGCGCGGGGATTCTGGGCGAAGATGCACCAGGGCGATCGTTCTATCGAAACAAAGTGCATCAAACGCAAAAAGCCACGTCCGAAGACGTGGCTTTAATTGCGTTGGCGGGAAGTACGGGGCTCGAACCCGCGACCTCCGACGTGACAGGCCGGCGCTCTAACCAAACTGAGCTAACTCCCCAGGCAGACGTTCGCGTTTGTTTCCGCTCGCGTGTGCTGCGGGGATTAGTATACACAGAAGTCTGTCTGGCGCGCAACAACTTTTTTGAAAAAATTTTTTGGGTCCCTCCCCTTGATTATCAACTTTATCCGAACACCTCCCACATTCATCCGCACATGTGCGGATGAATGTGGGAACCCGATACCT